>JBKQNU010000027.1:0-41786 GCA_052145815.1 Occallatibacter sp. | reverse complement strand
ACATCGGCCACGCCAAGACCATCTGCATCAAAATCGGCCTGGCCGCGAAGTACGGCGGCACGACCAACCTGCGCTTCGACGACACCAACCCCGCCAAGGAGGAGGTGGAGTACGTGGACTCCATCCGCGAGGACGTGCGCTGGCTGGGGTTCGACTGGGCCGCGGAGTACTACGCCTCGGACTATTTCCAGTTCCTGTACGACTACGCCGAGTACCTGGTCCAGACCGGCAAGGCCTACGTGTGCGACCTGTCCGAGGAGGAGATCCGGGAGTACCGGGGCAACTTCTTCAAGCCCGGCCGGCCCAGCCCGGGCCGGGACCGGAGCGCCGCGGAGAACCTGGAGCTGTTCCGGGCCATGCGCGCCGGGGCCTTCCCGGACGGGTCCCGGGTGCTGCGGGCGAAGATCGACATGGCCAGCCCCAACATGAACCTGCGTGACCCGCTGATGTACCGCATCCGCCGGGCCGCCCACCACCGCACCGGCACGGACTGGCTCATCTGGTTCATAGTTAATAACAATTCCGTCAGAATTCAGCCCCAGGCAAATTGCAAAAAAACAAACTGATGTTCACTTCACATTGCATGTCCTTCACCTGTGGAAAAAGACACCTGAAACAGCAGTTCCACGGGAAGCAGGCTTCTCATAGAACAGAAAGGCTACTCATTCGAAGATTGCTTTCGCGATCGCTCCAAAGCGTTGCCCCTCTGCGCTTCCTGGTGGGTGTCAGGGGACGTTTGCGCCGGGGCCGGGCGATTCAGCGTGCGCATCGTCAGTTCTATTCGGTTGTCCGACCCCGTCTTGCGCATCAGGCGGCCGACATGTGCCTTGACGGTGCGTTCCTCAATCCCCAGCTGGCGCGCGATCTCACGGTTGGAACGGGCCTGCAGGATCAGGTCGAGAACCTCTTTTTCGCGTGCCGTCAGACGAGGAGCGTTGGTGAGGGAGGAGTCGGGGATTTTCAGCAGGCGGTCGATGAGTTTTGAAAGCAGCCGCCGCGGCGCCCAGATGGAACCGCTCGTCACCACCTCGATGGCCTGGCGGACCATATCGATATCGGCGCTCAAATCGAGATACGCCCTGGCGCCGGCGATGATGGATTCCAGGACCAGTTCGTCATTGCCTTCTGGACCGATGACGATGAGCCGCAGGGAAGGGCGGGCGCGCCGGATGGTGTCAAGAATGGCCAACCCGCCCGGGGACGAATGAATGTCAATCACCAGGTATTTGAGAGACTCGCGGGCCAGCATTTCCGCAAGGCTGCCGGTAACCGGAAACAGCGGAGCATGGCCATCGCTGGTCGGCTGATCGAAGATGCTGATAAGGCCCTCAAGCCGTATCGGTTCATCGGACACTAGGCCGATGTACACCGGCGTGGGATTGCGAGTCGAGGACATGTTGACTCCCCGGTTTGGAGGGTAGGAGCGCTGAGCGCGGCGGCAGGAGACCCCAGTTCCCCTTGTCGCCTTACATGTCCTTGCGCCTTAATGAATCGTTCAACCAACTCACCAAAAAATGGCCCTTGAGCTTGCACAGCCCATTTCCCAGCCTTTGATATTTCCCTTTGCGATCGAAATCTCCAATCACTCAGGTTTGATCGAGGCGAAAGAACAAAAATTGGCACAGCCCTTCGTTGCCGTTTACCTGGGCCGGTAGCGGGTAGAGACTGCGAAAGTCACCAACCTCTCTTACTCCGGCTCGAATGGCGTCACGTTCACTTGCCGTTCCGCAACACGCTTTGGTCGCTCTTCAAACGCAGATCGTCAATGAATCTTTGGGGATACGGAAATGTTCATTTGAAACTTTGCGGTCTTTACCGCAGGGAGAAAGGCCAAGGGGGATGAGCCATTCCTCCACTTCCTTTTCGTTGGAAGATCCGTTCCTCCACCGTTCGACGGCCTGTCCGCAGCCCCGAGGCTCATATTCATTCAACACGCCTCTTTGTCTTGGACAAGATTCTCTCTGTCCGGTCAAATTGTTGAGAATTGGGGAATTCCAGCAACCCGATTTTACGAAAGCGCACCCCAAATGACAACGGCCTCTGTGGATTTCCGCGGAAAATGCCGCTCTGAGGCGTCAACCGGAGGCGCGGTTCTCATTTTTCTCTTGGAGAAAAAGTGCAACTCCGCTCCCGAAATTCCCTAAATGCGGCAAAACCTGTAGCATCGGCAGCGTAAGTCGTAGTACAGTCAATCAAGTCGCCCTGCGAGGTTACCCCTTTGATTAAACAGGACATTGTCCATCATGTAATCGAGCGCACCGGCCTTCCGCGTACCAAGGCCGAGGCCGCGGTGGATACGGTATTTGAGGGCCTCAAACAGGCCCTGGCTGCCGGCGAGCGCATCGAACTGCGCGGATTTGGCGTTTTCAGCGTCCGCGCCCGCAAAACCGGCATCGGCCGTAATCCCCGCACCGGTACCGAAGTCAGCATAACCCCGGGCAAAGCCGTTCGATTCAAGCCGGGCAAGGAACTTCATTCGCTGGAAAACGGTGCAGCGCCACGCACCTGAAGATGCAGAAAGCAGAAATGCTTCAACTGACGGCCCGCGGATGAGCGCAACCGGTACAGCGCAATCCGGACTCGATTCTCCGGAGACGGCCGCAGCTCCGCAACCGCAGCCTCAGCGGGCTGCGGCGCGCTCGTTCTTCCGCGAGTACGGCCTCCCCCTGCTGCTGCTGGGCGCCAGCATAATCACCACAACCGCCAACGGCGCGCGGTTCATGCAGAATTTTGTCGAAGGCATGGCCCCGGTGGTTCGCGACAGCGATCTGTGGCCTTGGGGATGGCTTTCCGATCACCCCGAGATGTTCAAAACCGGCTGGGCTTTCTCGCTGTCCCTGCTGGGGATTCTCCTTGTCCACGAGTTCGGACACTACTTTGCCTGCAGCTGGCACCGTATCCGCGCCACCCTCCCTTGGGTGCTCCCGGCACCCACATTGAGCGGTACCGCAGGCGCCATCATTCAGATCCGCGGACGCATCTCCAGCCGCAACGCATTGATGGACATCGGCATCTACGGTCCGCTGGCCGGATATCTCGCTTCGGCCGTGGCTGTGGCTGTCGGGTTCGCGCTCAGCTACCACACCGCGGCCAACGCTCCCGCCGCCATTGTCGTATTCGGCAGCGAGCCGCCCACCATCCGCCTGGTTCACGCCCTGTTGGTGCAATGGAACCCCTCCATCCCCGCTTTCGACCACATCGCCCCCCACCCCGTACTCGTGGCCGGCTGGATCGGTCTCTTCATCACCTCACTGAACCTCATTCCCGGCGGACAGCTCGACGGCGGACACATCCTCTACGCCGTCTCACCCAGGGCGCACAGGCTCTTCACCAACCTCCTGCCTCCGCTGCTGTTCATCATGGGAACGCTGTACTGGGTTGGGTGGCTGCTGTGGGGCCTGTTCCTCATGGTTCCAGCCATGCGTCACCCCAAGGTTCCTGTTGCTCCCCGCCTGAGCCAGGGCCGCCTGACCCTTGCCGTCATCGGCCTGGCCATCTTCCTTCTGACCTTTACGCCTACCCCCTTCTACGACAGCTCCCTGATGCACTTCCTCCACCTCGATCCCTTCCGCACCGCACCCTAGCCATCTGCGGTTGGGGGCAGACGGCAGGGCAATCGCATGAACGATCTGTTACTGAGGCAGACCCCGTTTACCTTTGAACCACCGACCATCGCAAATCCTCCCGGAGGGAGGCGGCGAAAATAGCCCGGGGGTGTCCGCCGCGGCGGACACCCCTGGGAATACGTTCCAGTCCAAATGCCCCGCCCCGTAGGGTGCGGATCGAACCCGCACAGCGGCGCGGATGTCCATCAGGCCCGCGATGCTGCCGGTCTCTTCAATGAATTCGTGTATTGATGCTCTAAGTGTTCCCTTGGTTTTTCAGCGGCGGCGGCGGGTATTGTCCGGTCAGCAGAGCCCGCTCCATCAGGGTCAGCGGCTTTTTCCAACCCGACCATCTGCGGTCGGCCAACTTCTGAAGATACTTCCACTCGTGGGTCGCGATGCTGACGATCTCATTGATCTTGGGCGTTCCCAGCCTGCTGATCACGCTGTAGTTCGCAATATTCTCGATCCAGGGCTGTTTAGTGTTCGTCTTGCTCTTGTAATGGAGGGCGGGATCGGGAATGTTTTTCGTGTCGATCTTTGTCATGCTCGATGTCGAAGTGTTGCCGTCCGGCCTGATGTAGATCGGATTCCCGATATCGTGCATCTCATGAAACTCGAAGGTATACCCGAGCTGCGTTTGCCAGTGTGTGATTGCAGTCAAATCGGATTCGTCCAGATAATAAGCGACGATGGGATCGGTCTTTTCAAATCGAAAATTCTGCTGCCTCTGAAACATGAACGCGGGGGTAGCCATCTTTCCCTCCTTGGAAGAAAAAATTATACCCCGGTTGCTGTTACAGCTTGGAAACATAAATCTTCCTGAATATGGGACTGCCATAGAGGAGCACCCATTGAACCGGATTGGGTGATTATCCACTCTGCGACCGCCAAAAGATTCAGGCCGAAGTCGTCAGCTGGGTGCCGGGTGCCCCATCCTTCGCTTCTTTCTAGCGAAGGGTGGGAAACCACAAACTCCAATGCGGCGCAAGCCGCGTCTGCCCCACCGCAGGTGGCCGGGCGCCCTATCCTTCGCTTTTTTCTAGCGAAGGGTGGGAAGCCACGAATCCTAGTGCGGCGCAAGCCGCGTCTGCCCCACCGCAGGTGGCCGGGTGCCCCATCCTTCGCTTCTTTCTAGCGAAGGGTGGGAAACCACAAACTCCAATGCGGCGCAAGCCGCGTCTGCCCCACCGCAGGTGGTTACATCAACCGCAGCGCATCCACGTCGACGACAAGATTCCTGCGCGGCACTCCCACCTCGTCGGCATGCGCCAACATCGCGCGCAGCGCCGCATTGAGCGCCTTGCGCGAAGACGCTTTCAGTATCAAATGAAACCGGTAAGTCCCCTTGATCCGCGCAATCGGCGCCGTGCATGGGCCAAGCACTCGCACGCCCTCCGGCGCGGTATCTCTAAACCACTTGCCGATCTCGCCGGACCACGCCACAGCCTCTTCCAGTTTCTGCGACTGCACCAGCACATTCGCCAGCACGCCGAAGGGCGGGTAATGAAGCCAGCGACGGAATTTCAATTCACGGTCGACGAAGCTCAGGTAGTCGTGCTTGCTCGCAGCAAGAATCGCATAGTGGTCCGGGTAATAAGTCTGCACCACCACGCGTCCCGGCAGATCCCCGCGCCCTGCACGCCCCGAAACCTGCGTCAAAAGTTGAAACACCCGTTCAGCCGCGCGGAAGTCAGGCATGGAAAGCGAGTGGTCGCAGCCCACCACGCCCACCAGCGTAATGCCGTGAATGTCGTGTCCCTTGGCAATCATCTGCGTACCCACCAGAAGATTGATCTCTCCCGAATGCAGCCGCGCCAGCAACCGTTCCAGGTCGTGCCTGCCACGCACCGTATCGCGATCCATCCGCCCGATGCGCGCCGTGGGAAAGATCTCGCCCAGCCGGGCTTCACCTTGCTCTGATCCCGCGCCGAGGTAATAGAGATGTTCGCTGTCGCACTTGGGGCAGCGCGCCGGAACCGTCCGCCGGAAACCGCAGTAGTGGCACTCCAGCCGCTGGCCCTCGCGTGCCGGACCGGCATCTTCACGTGGGGCCCCCACGGACAGGTCTTCGTCCGTGGGGCGGTCAGCCGGCGGCTTGTGGTGCGTCAGCGAAATAGCGCAATTCTGGCACTCCAGCTTCTCACCGCACGCGCGGCAGATCACGGCAAACGAATAGCCGCGCCGGTTGAGCAGGATCAGAGCCTGCTCGCCGCGTTCCAGAGCCTCGCGCGTCTGCGTCACAAGCGCGCGGGAAAACAGCTCATCCTTGGCCGTCTCCTGAAACTCCCTGCGCATGTCGATGAGTTCCACTTCCGGCAACGGCCGGTTCATCACCCGCTCGCGAATCTCGATGCGCGCGTATTTGCCCTGCACCGAATTCTGCCACGTCTCCAGCGACGGCGTTGCCGACCCCAGCACCACCACGGCCCCGGCCAGTTTGGCCCTCATCACGGCCACATCGCGGGCGTTGTAGCGCGGCGTCTCCTCCTGCTTGTAGCTCTGGTCGTGCTCTTCGTCCACCAGGATCAGGCCAAGATTCGGCGCAGGCGCAAAGATGGCCGACCGCGTGCCCACCACGATCGGCGCGTCACCCGAGCGGATGCGCCGCCACTGCTCGCTGCGTTCCTCCGGCGTCAATGCGGAGTGCAGCAGCGCCACACGCTGTCCGAAGGCCTGGTCCAGCAGGCCGGCAGTCTGCGGCGTCAGCCCGATCTCCGGAACCAGCAGAATGGACGAAAACCCTCTGTCGAGCGCCCGCTGCATCGCCGCCAGATAGACTGCCGTCTTTCCTGAACCGGTGACGCCATGCAGCAAGAACGGATGAAACCCTCCCAGCGCCGTGGCAATCGAGGCAAGCGCCTCCGTCTGCGGCTCATTCAACAAGAAAGGCGCGGCGGCAGATTGCAATCCTCCCAGCCGGAACGCCGCCGGCCGCTCGTCAATGCGCACCAGCCCGCGGCGCACCAGCGTTTGCAGTGTCGATGAAGGCAGATCGCGCGCCCGCAGTTCGGCCAGCGGCAGTTCCCCACCGCATGCTGCCAGTTCCGCAAGGATCGCCTGCTGCTTCTCAGTCAACGCCGGCAGCCGCGTCTCTGGAATCAGCACCGCAAAGCGCTCCGTCCGCCGCGCATCCCGCTCAGCGGCCGCCGTCTCGCGCGCAATCCACTTTTTGCGCACCAATGCCGTTAGCACCTGAAGCGTGGCGCCCGTGGCCGTCCGCAGCGTGGACACCTTAACCGGCTCGCCATGCGCCAGCTTGAGCATCACGCGATGCTCCAGGTCCTGCTCCTCCGGCGACAACTTCCCCCGCCGTTTCGACCCCGGAGGACGCTTCCCCGCCCCGAACCCACCGTGCCCCTTCCAGCTGTGCCCCATCCATTCGCCAGCTTCATCGGCGATTGGGTGGGAGGCCTCCGATTTCCCATCCAAACAATCCGCCAGCACATCCCGCCCCAGATCGGTAATGCGGTAATAAACCGTCCGTCGCACCTCGGCCATCAGCGGCAGCATGCCCCGCAGAACCTCGCCCAGCGGAGCCAGGTAATACTGCGCCATCCACTCCGCCAGGCTGAGCAACTGCTCGCTCAGCAGCGGCTTGTCGTCCAGCACCGCTTCCAGAGGGCGAATCTCAATATCCGGCGGAGTCGGCACGCCCACAGCCGTCACCACCCCAATCAGCTTTTCATTTCGGAAAGGCGCCACCACGCGCGCACCCCGCAACGGAAGCTGGCCATCGCTCACCGCGTAGGTAAACACACGGTCCAGTGGAACAGGCAACGCGACTTCGCAGCATTCGGGCATGGAGGGCAAGACTAATTTTAGGGGATCGAGCTTCGAGAATCTGACACGCTGTGAATAATCAATCGGGACAATCGCATGACAGATTTCTGTTGTCCAGCAGGTTCATTTCGCCGTCTGCGCCGGCCCCAGAGCAATTCCTCCCGGAGGGAGAGGTCGAAAATAGCCCTGCGGAAGTCCGCCGCGGCGGACGCGCCGCTGGGAAAGCGGCGCGGCCCCAAAGTCCCGCCCCGTAGCGGGCGGCACGAGCCCAGACCATGCCCTCAACCCGTATTCATACGATTGCCCTGAATAATCGATTTTCCGATCAGCACAATCCCGGTCCAACCCTTTACAATTCATTGCTGATGACACCCAAAGCCGATTCCGCCGCTTCTACCCCGCCCATTTTTCCGATCACCGCTTCATCCCACCCCATCACCATGACCATCGACATCGGCGGCTCGGGCCTTAAAGCCATGCTGCTCGATGCCAAAGGCAGACCTGTAAGCGAACGCCAGCGCGTCGTCACACCGGAAGTCCCTACACCCGACGCCGTGCTTACAAGCCTGGACGAGTTGCACGGCCTTATGGACGAATTCGACCGCGTCTCGGTAGGTTTCCCCGGCGTGGTCAAGCACGGTTGCACCTTCGGAGCCTTCAACCTCCATCCGCTCTGGGCGGGCGGCTTCCCATTGCAGGCTGAATTGGAAAAGCGATGGAAGAAGCCTGTCCGCGTAGGCAACGACGCCGACGTGGCCGGCTACGGCGCCATCAAGGGCGACGGCGTAGAGCTGGTGCTGACACTGGGCACCGGTCTCGGCGGAGCTCTCTTCACCAATGGCCATCTCTGTCCCGGACTGGAGATCGGCCACCACATCTGGCGAAAGAAGGACATGACCTACGAGGACTACCTCGGCCGCCGCGGCCTGGACAAGTTCGGCAAAAAGGAGTGGAACAAGCTCCTTCAGGAAGCCATCAAGACGACCGAGGCCCTGTTCAACTGGGACCACCTCTACCTCGGCGGCGGCAACACCAAGAAGATCGACTTTGTGCCTCCCAAAAACGTAGAGATCGTCTCCAACGAAAGCGGCCTTCTAGGCGGCGTGTATCTGTGGAAGGACCAGGCGTAGTCAGGATCAGTTTCGATTAATGTACTCGCAGCTTGGTTGACATAGATTCGTTTATAAACGATAATCCATTTGTGTTCGAGATCCGCCATTACCTGACGCCGAACGAGAAAGACGTCTATATGGAATGGCGTCGCCATCTCCGCGACACCAATGCAAGATTCGCGTTGGACCGGAGAATCAACCGGATTGAGCTGGGCAATTTCGGCGATCACAGGTTTTGCCGCGATGGAGTGTGGGAACTGCGCATCGATGTCGGACAAGGCTATCGAGTTTACTACGCCGTTGCTGGAACTCAGGTGGTCCTGCTCCTTTGCGGGGGCGATAAGCGAAGCCAGGATGCGGATATCAACCGCGCCTGCGAGTACTGGCTGGATTGGCAGCGGAGAAACTAGCGATGAAGGATAGAACTCACGACGAGGCCATGGCGGAGTTGTTCAAGGAAGACCCCGCCTACGCCGTTGAATTGCTGAACGCCATTCTCGAAGACGGCGAACAGGCAGAACTGCTCATCGCCCTGCGCCAGATGACCAAAGCCTTTGGCGGTGTGCAGGACGTGGCGGAAAAGGCAAACCTGAATCCAACCCAGCTCTATCGAACATTATCCGCAGAGGGAAACCCAGAGCTACGCAGCCTGTCGGCCATCCTTAAAGCAATGGGCCTGCGCCTCGCCGTCGAACGGGTTCGAGCCGCGTGAGTTCGCCGCCGAAAAAGCGAGACATGGGATCGAAGAACTCAACACCACGTTGCAAAACGGCGATCTGCGGTTTTACTTCCGTCAGCAGAGTCGTTCAGCCCTTTACCGGCATCTTCAACCCCAGTTCCCGCATGGCAATCTGCAAATCCGCCCAGGCTTCCTTCTTCTGCCGCGGATCGCGCAGCAGATACGCCGGGTGATAGGTAACAATCAACTGCGAGCCGCGAAACGCATGAACGCGCCCGCGCAGGCCGGCAAGAGGCTGACGCGCACCCAGCAAATAGGTGGCCGCCGTAGCGCCCAGCGCCACCAATACCTGCGGCCGCACCACGTCGATCTGCCGGAAGAGAAACGGCGAGCAGGTATTGGCCTCGTCGGGCTCCGGCGTGCGGTTGCCGGGAGGGCGGCACTTGACCACGTTGGCAATGTAAACTTCCTCGCGCTTCAGGCCCATGGCCGCGATCATGTTGTTGAGCAGTTGTCCCGCCTTGCCGACAAACGGAATGCCCTGCGCGTCTTCGTCGGCGCCGGGGCCTTCGCCGACAAACATCAGCCGCGCCGTCGGTGAGCCATCGCCGAAGACAATTTTGTTGCGCCCTTTGTGAAGTGCGCAGCGAGTGCAGTCGCCGATGTCTTCGCGAATTATCTGCAGTGCGGCGACGCGGTCGGCAGCGGGAACAGCGGCGGTGATTTCAGGAGCAGCAGGAGAGGCCTTGCGGGGAGCGATGGGATGATCCTCCTGAGGTTGGGAACGGGTATTCGTATCCCAGGTCTCAGAAGCGAGCCCTGGGGCACCCAGCCCATCTGCTGCAGGCTGGAGCGACTGCGATGCGGCTGTTTGTAATTCGAGTTGCGAAACCAGCCCCGGATCGACCGGGCGACGATAGAACTCCGTCAGCCCCAGGTCGCGATAGAAGCGGACGCGCGCAAGAAGCGCTTCGCGGGTTGCTGGATCGAACGATTGCGCCAACGGCTCTACTCCACAATCAGTTCCCGGCGGCTGGCAGAGAGTGGAGCAGCCTGTTCCAGCACCTCGTCCTGGCGCGTTTTCTCGTCCACTTGTTCGTCCAGCTCCAACATCATCGGGCGGGGGTGCCGCAGTGCGAGGACTTCGTCCAGTATCCGATCGGCAAGTTGCCGCTTGGGCATCTCATGCAGCTCGATGGAGGTGGTAAGAGTGAGGAAAGTTGCGGCGTTGGTGTCGGCTTCGATGCCAATGCCATCGCCCGTAACCGCGTTAACCACGATCGCATCCGCGCCCTTGCGCAGCAGCTTGGCGCGGCCATTCTCCATGCGGTTCTCGGTCTCTGCGGCAAATCCAATCACGAGCTGCCCCGGCTGGCGTCGCCGCACCACTTCGGCCAGAATGTCCTCTGTAGGCGAGAGTTCGATGGTGATGGGCCCGGTGCGCTTGAGCTTGTGGTCGGAGACGACCACGGGACGATAGTCGGCCACGGCTGCAGCCTTGATGATGAGCGTGGATTCCTCCATGCGCGCAAGCACAGCTTCACGCATCTGCTCGGCGGTGGTCACCTTCACCAGTTCGCAGTGCGCGGGAGGATGAAGTGCCGAAGGCCCGCTGATCAAAATGACCTTCGCTCCCCGGCTTCGCGCCGCATCGGCCAGCGCATAGCCCATCTTGCCGCTGGAACGGTTGCCGAGAAAGCGCACCGGGTCGAGCGCCTCGCGCGTGCCCCCCGCGGTTACAAGAACGATCTCGCCGGCCAGGTCATGCCGCCTTCCCAGCGCACTTAGCACCGCGTCGGCAATCGATTCTGGCTCGGCCATGCGCCCCGCGCCGACCATGCCGCAGGCCAGCGATCCTGTGCCTGGTTCGATCACGCGCACGCCTCGCTGGCGCAGGATTTCAAGATTGGCCTGGGTGGCCGGATGCTCCCACATGTTCACGTTCATGGCCGGAGCCACCAGTACCGGCGCGCGCGTAGCAAGGTACATGGTGGTCAGGAAATCGTCGGCAAGGCCGTGGGCAAATTTGGCCAGAATGTTGGCCGTGGCGGGAGCGACGACCAGCGCGTCGGCCCATTGCGCCTCGCCGATGTGTTCAATGCCGCTCTGCTCTTGGGGAGCGGCATCTGTATCGCCGCCCCAATCGTCCCACAGGCTGGTGATGACCTTATGCCCGGTAAGCGCGGCAAAAGTGAGCGGCTGGACGAATTTGCCCGCAGCCGCCGTCATCACAACGTGCACCTCAAGGGCCTGGCGTTGCAGTGCGCGCACCAGTTCAGCCGCCTTGTACGCGGCTATTCCACCCGAGACGCCAACCGTGACTCTCATAGCTCGATTGTAGCCGGTTTCGAGCTGGAAAAGTTATGTGAGCCTAACCCAATAAGATGGGGATTGCCGGGCCCTCGACCAGGGGCTTATGCAATTCTGTCGTTGTTTTTACATATGCAATTTTGCCGGCATTGATCTCGTCCTGCGCGATGCGGCAGACTTTGTTGGACTGGCTGGGGACCAGAGCGTGGGAACCGTTCTGCAACTGGCGAGCCCGGCGCGCGGCCACAAGCACCTTGCGGTAGTTCGAGTCGAACTGGGTCTCAATCGTCATGGGTGTCCTTGTCCTCCCTCTGTTTCCTCTGCGCTGTCATCGTCGTCGCTGTCATCGTCCTTGGGGCCGCCCCCAAAGTCGAGTTGCTGCTGGCCGCCATCGGAACCATCAATGCCAAAGGCCTCCAGCACCGGTTTGAGCCGCTCATGCGAGTTCATTTGCAGGCAGGCCGCGGCCACTTCCAGCACCCGGCGCGAACGGTAAGCGATGACCTCGCCGTTGCGATAGAAGCGCTCAGCCAGCACAATGGCCTCCAGTTGCGCTACCGCCCGATCCAGGATGTCGTTGATCAGAATATAACTGTACTCGCGATATTTCTCAATCTCCTTGCTCGCTTCCGAGAGTCGGCGATAGAGCTCGGCCTCGTTAACCACACCCTCGGCGCGGCTGCGATTGCGCAGCCGGGTGCGCAAAACCTTCGGGTTCGGAGGCAGAACAAAGATACTAACGGCCTCGGGCATTTTGGCGCGCACCAGCGCGCCGCCCTGCACGTCGATGTCGAGCAGCAGATCGTGGCCGGCGGCCCGCGCCTCGTCCAGAGACGCCCGCGCGGTGCCGTAGAAGTTGCCGAACACCTCTGCATACTCGAGAAAAATTCCGGCTTCGATCATGCGCTGGAACTCCGCACGCGAAGTGAAGTTGTACTCCCGCCCGTTCTCCTCCGAGCCGCGCGGGGCGCGCGTCGTCCAGGAGATGGCGAAGTCTACGCCGCTCACCTGCTTGCGTAGCTCGCTGACCAATGTGCTCTTGCCCGATCCTGAAGGCGCCGAAATGATGAAAAGAATTCCCGCCACGTCTTGATCTTCCTTCAAGGAGCTTCGGTTTGCCCCTGGTTTAGCCGACCGATTCCATCCACTCTACAATTCACACCAAGTTCATTCAATTCGAGTGCCAAGTGTTCTATCTGATCGTCTGCCACCTCGATCGTGACCGATTTGCGATCCACCACTGAATCAGTTATGGACTTAGCCTGCAAAAGAGAATAGCCAAGTTTCGCGCGCAGTAATTTGGTATGCGCAACTTTGTTGAAGCCGATGTTCCAACCGTAAAGAATGATCTTCCCCAATCGTCTGTCCCGCCCTGACCCCTGATCCCTGATCTCTGATCCCTGTCTTATTCCACGTTCTGAATCTGTTCGCGCGCCTTCTCGATCTCCGCCTTCATGGCCAGTCCCAGTTCCGTCATGCGCGTCCCCTTGCCGCCCACGCCGCCAGTCTTCGACAGCATGGTGTTGGCTTCACGGTTCATCTCCTGCAGCAGAAAATCCAGCTTCTTGCCGACTTCGCCCCCGGCAGCAAGCAGTTCGCGGAAGTGGCAAATGTGGGTGTGCATGCGCGACAGTTCCTCAGCCACATCGCTGCGCTCCACGATCACCGCAACCTCTTCAAGCAGCCGCTGCCGATTGAATTCCGGTCCCGTCGCTGTAAGCAGCCGCTGCGTGAGCCGGTCCTGGAAGCGCTGCTCAATCTCAGGCCGCAATTCAGCCACGCCATTCGTCGCCTCGGTGAGCCGGTCGAGGGTAGCGTTCAGAATCTCCTTGAGCGCTTCGCCTTCGCGCGCCCGCATGATTTTCAACTCATGAATTAGCGGCGCAATCTGGCCGCGCACGCTTTCTGCCAGCACGGAAAGATCGTCGTCGCCGCGGTTGTCGCTTTGCAATGCCCCGGGGATTTTGAGGATGGCATTGAGATCCGGCTCGCCGGTGAGGCCAAAGTCCGTGCGGGCGGCAGAGAATGCATCGATATATCCGGCCACAAGCTCGCGATTATAGCCTGACCTTGTTTGTGCAGTGCGATCGACCGAGAGCGTGAGATCGACATGGCCGCGAACCAGTGTGTCCTTGATAGCCTTGCGCAGTTCCATCTCCAGCGCATCAAGGCCATTGGGAACGCGCAACTGCACATCGAGAAACCGGTGATTCACGGTCTTAATGCTGAGCGTGTAACTCAGTTCATCCTGAATGCGAACCTGCACCCGCGCATAACCGGTCATGGAATAAATCGGCATTTCTTGCTACTCCTGTGGACCGGTGGAAAGAGCGAGTTGTAATTGAGACGGGTCCTTTTCCTGAGGTTCCGTCCCTTGAGTCTCGGGAATATCCATGAACTGCAATTGGTACAGGCGCTGATAGGTAGGTGAAGAAACCAGCAGTTCCTCGTGCGAGCCAATCGCGGTGATGCGCCCATCTTCAAGCACCGCGATCCGATTGGCGCGGCGTATGGTGGACAACCGGTGCGCAATCACCAGCACCGTGCGTCCCTGCATCAGGTTGGCCAGCGCCGCCTGCACCAGCGATTCGCTCTCCGCGTCGAGCGCAGACGTGGCCTCATCCAGAATGAGAATCGGAGCATCCTTCAGGATTGCTCGGGCGATAGCCATGCGCTGGCGCTCGCCGCCGGAAAGACGGAATCCCTTTTCACCGATTACGGTGTCGTATCCCTGCGGCATGCGCAGAATAAAATCATGGGCCAGCGCATTCATCGCGGCACGCTGAACCACGGCGGCCTTCACATCCGGCTGGCCGTAAGCAATGTTGTTGCGTACCGTGTCATTGAAGAGCACGGTTTCCTGCGTGACTTGCGCAACCTGGCGTCGCAGCGAGGTGAGAGTAAGGTCGCGAATGTCTTGTCCGTCGATGAGAATGCGTCCTGAAGTGACATCGAAGAAGCGTGGAATCAGGTTGACCAGCGTGGACTTCCCCGCGCCGCTTGGCCCCACCAGAGCCAGCAGCTCGCCGGCGCGGACCTCTAAATCCACGTTGTGCAGAATCTGATGCTCGCCTTCTTCGGTCGAGTAGGAGAAACCAACATCCTCAAACTTGACCGCTTGCGTAAAGCCCTTGAGCGTAGCGGCGTGGTGCTTCTCCTTCACGTCGTCCTTGGTATCGAAGAAGCCGAAGATGGAAGACGAAGCACCCACGGCCTGCTGGAAGCTGTTATAGAAGTAAGCAAACTTGCGCACAGGATCGTAGAGCTTGAATAGCAGGATGATGAACGCGGCGAAGATGCCCATTGTCATCCGGCCATGCAGGATCTGATCGCGCCCGATGAACAGGAACATGGCGATCGCGATGGCGCCGAGGCTGTCCATCAGTGGCGAGCTGATTGCCTGAATGCGCACGCTGCGCAGGTTGGCGCGAAACAGGCGGCTGGCGGCCTTCTTGAAGCGTAATATCTCCCACAACTCGGTGCTGAATGCCTTCACGATTCGGTTGCCGGTCACGGTTTCGTGCAGAATGTTCTGGATTTCAGCAAGCTTGTCCTGGCCGGTCCGCGTGCGGGTACGAACTTCCCTGCCAATCTTGCGTGCCGAGGTTATGACTACGGGCACAAACAGCAATAGCGCCCAGCTCAGCTGTCCGCCCAGTTTAATGACGAAGACGAGACCGACAACAAATGTAAAGAACTGCTGCAGGAACTCGCCGATCACGGAGCTGAGTGCGAACTGCACTTTATCCACGTCGTTGATAAGCGTCGAAAGAATGGTGCCCGTTGCGTGCTTGTAAAAAAAGCTTGATGACCGGCGCATGGTGGCTTCGTACAAGTGGTTACGCAGATCGGTAATCATCCCGAAGCCGGCGTAATTGACCAAATAGGTGCCAAGGTAGTCGCAGATCCCCTTGAGCAATGTGGAGACGATCAGCGCAAAAGCCACAACATCCCACGCATTATGCATGTGCATGAAATGGGGAACGACGATCCTCAGGTCGAAGTGCCACCTGCTGTTGCGAAGACCGAGAAGAATCGGGCCCTCGGGTGCGTCCGGCCTTAGGACCTGGTCGAAGATGGGCTGGAAAAGCAGGGTGCGAAACGTGTCCAGCACGCCCACCATCGCAAGCAGCACTACGCCGGGCAGCCACTCCAAAGAGTACGGCAGCCCATAGCGCAAAAGGCGCAGCACATTCTTCATGACGGCAGGCCCGCCTCGCGGACGAAGGACGTCGAGTCCACCCGCGTGGATAGAGTCAAAAACCTCATCCCAGTATTGTATCCGGCTGGCCGGTGATTGGCGCTTCGATGCTTCAGGAACCTGAGCCTCGAGCAATCAGCCGGGTCGTGGAATAACGCTCGACGATGGGCACAATCTTCACCTGCCCTCCCCAGGACTGAACCTCGGCGGCGCCGACAACAGTCTCGCTTCATGCAATCACTGTCAATGTGCGGAGTCCATCCTGCCCGTTCATGACCCGGTCCACCGCTGTTTCCATCTCTTCGACAGAAATGGATGTCAGGCACGGATGCCCGTCGACATTGCACTTCTCCAGGTAGCATCCCGCGCAACGGGTCCGATGGTAGACGATTTGATGTTTATTGCCATACGGGAACCAGATGCCCGGAGGAGACGCAGCTGAGAATGGAATTACACAAGGCGTGCCCACGCTGGCCGCCAGGTGCATGGGGCCGGAATCGGGACCCAGAAAAATCTTCGCATGCTGCAGAAGTGCCGCCGTCCCCCGCGGGGCTAGCCGGCCGCAAAGGTTCACCCATGGTCCCATCCATTGTTTTGCCGCGTGCTCGGCGACATTGAACTCTTCATTTGCGCCAACCAATGCAAGACTGTGCCCAGGGTACTTCCGATCGATCCTGCCCAACAGCGCCTGCCAGTTGTCCGGACCCCAGTCCTTGGCCGGCATCTTCGTTCCTGGTCCGCAGACAATCAATGGGGAGTCTCCGAGCATTCTCACCGCCTCGCGCGCTGTCTCGCGTTCCCCGTCGGACAACATCATGTCCCAATTTGCAAGTTTCGCGGGTTCGGCGTCGCCCAGTTCCCCAACCAGCCGCGCCAGCCTGAACGGCTCTCGTTCAAAGAGACCCGCGTCCTCATCGAAGCGGAACTTCATCTCCTTCTCTGCAGCCATGCCGACGATACGCCGCACGCCAGCCAAGCGGTAAAACATCCGGTCGCGCCGGATCGCTTTCCACGGGCGAATATGCATCAGGTAGACCACCAGGTCGGGGCGAAAGCGGCGAATCTCTTGCGCCAGCCGAAGCAACTCCAGTGGATTCCGCGTGCCCACCGCGTACCGCATGTACCCATGCACCAACCCCGAGCAACCTAGCACCGCGGCCGATGCCGGAGCCTTGGCATGCACGGGAAAGTTGGTCAGCAGCCTGCGCTCGGCATTGGAGAACACGCGCGCGATCAGGTGAAAGCAGGGCAGCGCCACCACCGTATCGCCCAGGCTGCCGAGGCGATGAATCAGAACTCTGCGGATGGTTGGATCAGGCTGCAAAGTGTCTCTCCAAATCCTGTCTCACCTCTGGAACTCCATGCCTCCGCACTTTAGCCTTCCGGCAACCAACCGCGACCGCCGGTCGAAAGGGATCTTCAGCTCCACAGCACCCCGAACAGCGCGTCGAATTCCGGCGGATTGAAAACCTCCAGCCCCGCCCCCGGATAAAAGGTTACTTCGCCGAATTTTACCTTTCCCGCAACCTCGTAGAGGTCCACGCGCACATAGGCAAATCCCTCGCCGATCTGCTCGGCGTAATGAAGCATCTCCTTAAGCGCAACGGGAGGAGGAATCGCATAAGACGCTCTCGGATAGAGCAATTCAAACTGCATCGCGATCCACGTTGGATCGAAGAAACAGCGCGCATGATTGGTATAGCGGTCGACATCGACCTGGATGCAGAACACCCGTCCACCAAAGGTGTGGAACTTGTAATCGATGAGGCCTTGTTGGCCGCCTTCGACCTGGGAATCCACAAGCGGGGGCTCCACGAGCCAGGGTTCCACCAGCAGGCGCGGCGCAATCTGCGAATAGGCCCACTCCTCCGACGCCCGCTCGTGGCGATATTGAAGCAGGCGTCCAAGCCTGCGGCGTACTTCGCCTTCATGCTCGGGCCGCTCCTGCAGAAACACGTTGAACCCTGATGCATGATTCGGCTTCACCACGCATGGATACCGAAGAGCGGCAAAGTCAATCTCCGCCGCGGTGTCGAACGTGGCCATCGTAGGGATGACGAAATCCGCACCGAAACGAAAAGACATCCGCTCCTTGGCGGTGATTTTGTCCACAAGAGATGGAATCCTCGCATCGCGATCGTAGAGTTTTCTATAAGCGATCTTCTCGCTGAATGTGGCCGGACGCTTCAGATTTGGAAGCGACCCATGATTCCTGAGATGGTCGAGCTGGACGTGCACTTTTGCGGGAAGGGCATCTCGGAAGACCACCCAGACCGGCTTGAACAAGCGCTTGAGCGGGCTGTTCAGAGGCCCTCCGCGATCGTCCGTGCCGCTCGAGTGTCCCACGATTCAGAGCTGAATCTTTTTCTCATCCCGTTCTTCCTCGTCGCGGCCCTAATCCAGGTCGTAAACATCGGACGCGGCCAGTTCGCCATAATCTAGCCGGTAGTCCAATACCACCTCAGCTGGATTGCCGCGGGCAACCACCATGGGGGGTATATTCGAACTCACCACGCTGTTGGCGCCAATCACGGCGCCGCGCCCAATTGTGACCCCCGGCAACACAACCGTGTTGGTTCCGAGCCACACATCGTCCTCAATCACAATCGGCGCACTGGGTCCTTGGGTGTGCAGTCTGCGCTCCACATTTGGGAAACTCGGATCGTGTCCGTTGGCATCGATAATCTGGCAGTTGCCGGCAATCAGGCAGCGCTTGCCGATCATCACCGACCGCTGCGCATGAATGCAGGAACCGGCAATGCGGGTCTGCTCTCCAATTCTGATTTCAGCGCCCGGCCGGTCCGCAAACAGCTTCACCGGCGCCTGGATGTTCAGGTGATACCCCTTGTTTCTCGAAGTCAGAATCACCCCGTTGCCGAGATAGAGCTTGCTCCCCTTGCGGATATCAATCAGCGGGCGCCCAAGGACGATCACCTTGCCCTCGATGAAAACGTTGTATTGCCAGGAAAGCCACAGAGCCCGAAGCTCGCCCCAAAGACGCATCGGGATTCTTCCCGGATCGTCCTGAAGCGCGCGCGAGAGTTTTCCGGGCATACAGTCCTTTCCTGGTCAGTTGGAATTACCTTACTGTACCAAGAGGACAATTGAAAGCAGGCTGCACCAAGGGATGAACTGGATCGAGAAGGGACCAATTCAAAAGCTCGCTAGTACGCCTTCAAATCCATAATCGCCTTGAGAATCGTCTCCGGCTGCGGCAGAATCGCATCCTCCAGCAACGGCTGATAGGCCACGAATGTATCCATGGAACCGATACGGCGCACCGGAGCATCCAGATACTCGAATAGCTCATCGGCGATGCGCGCGGCGATTTCCGCCCCGTAGCCCCAACTGATCATGTCTTCGTGTGCAACGATCACGCGGCTGGTCTTGCGGACGGAGGTGGCAATGGCCTCCCAGTCGTAAGGGCTGAGGGTTCTCAGGTCCAGAATCTCGACGTCGATTCCCTGCTGCTGCGCCTTCTGCGCGGCCTGCAAAGCGCGTGGGACAATCGCGCCGTAGGTCACCAGCGTGATGTGCTCACCGGGGCGCACGATTCGCGCCTTCCCGAACGGGATAGCAAACTCCGGACCTGGATAAGGGGCGCGTCCGTAGGTTTCGCGGTAGAGACGCTTGTGCTCAAGAAACAGCACCGGGTCGTCGCAGCGAATGGCGGTGCGCAGCAGGCCATTGGCATCGAGCGCGTTCGAGGGAAACACCACGCGCAGGCCGGGAATATGCGTGAAGATGCTCTCGCCGGATTGCGAATGATAGATGGCTCCGCCGGTAAGATAGCCGCCGATGGGCACTCGAATTACAGCAGGCGCAGCCCAGGTGCCGTTGGAGCGCCAGCGCATGAGCGCAAGCTCATTGTGAATCTGGTGCATGGCGGGCCAGATGTAATCGAAGAACTGAATCTCAACCACTGGCTTCATGCTACGAACGGAATAGCCTACCGCGCGGCCCACAATGTTGGCCTCGGCCAGCGGAGAGTTGAAGACACGCTCGGATCCAAACTCGCTTTGCAGACCGGCGGTCAGCTTGAAGACCCCGCCTTTGCCCTTAACCTCGGCCAGCGCCTCTTCGCGGCTCGCGTCGGCCACGTCCTCGCCGTAGAGCACGATGCGCGGATCGCGGCGCATCTCGTCGTGCAGGCAGGCATTGATCAAGTCGGCCATGGTGCGCGGCGCGCTGCCTTTTTCGCCGCCGGTCTTGCCTCCGCCCGCGGAGCCTGGCGCCTGCACCTGCTCCGTGGCGAAGAGTGAACTCGTCGGGTCAAGATCCTCGGAGTAGACGTGCGCCGAGATTCCCTCAACCTTGGGCAGCGGTGCTTCCAGTGCGCGTTCGGCAGCCAATTCGGCTTCGTGGTCCAATTGCTGCTCCAACGCGTTGATCTGTTCGTCGGTCAGAATGCCCTCGCGCAACAGTCGCATTTGCAGCTTTGCCAGCGGATCGCGCATGGCGTCCGCTTCGCGCTCGGCAGTGGAGCGGTAGAGCTTGTCGTCGTCTGAAAGCGAGTGTGAGTAGGGCCGCACCACGTGGCCATGCACAAAAGCCGGGCCGAGGCCCGCGCGGCAATACGCCACCGCCTCCTGAAAAGCCCGCAGGCACGCCTCCGCATCGGTGCCGTCGACCTCCGCAAAGTGGAAGTTTGGAAAATTGGCTATCAGCCGCGAAATATTTCCACCCGTCGTATTCACCTCGACCGGCACGCTAATGGCGTAGCCGTTGTCTTCCACGCAAAACACCACCGGCAGCTTCCTGTTGGAAGCAGTATTGAGCGCCTCCCAGAATTCTCCCTGGGAAGTGGACCCCTCGCCGAGTGATGTGAAGACCACCTCGTCACCGTGGAACTCGACATCGTGATAGGCGCGGTAATCGCCCGCAGCCTTCTCTGCGGCCTCAGGATGACGGCTGAAGTAGCGTCCAGCCTCGGCGCAACCGACGGCATGAAGCAACTGCGTGGTGGTGGAAGAAGACGTACTCACAATGTGCAGCGGCTTGCTGCTCCAGTGGGTGGGCATCTGGCGGCCGCCGCTGGCTGGGTCGGAAGCCGCGCCAACGGCCTGCAGCATCATCGCCGTCGGAGTTACGCCCAGCGCCAGGCACAAGGCCCGGTCGCGGTAATAAGGGAAAACCCAGTCGTACCCAGGACGCAATGCTAATCCGGCACCCACCTGCAGAGCCTCATGGCCCGCGCCGGATATCTGGAAGTAAATTCTTTGCTGGCGTTTGAGGAGGATTTCGCGGTCGTCTACACGGCGTGAGAGGTACATGAGCCGGTAGATTTGAATCATTTGCTCGGGTCTGAGGGCTCCCTGTTCAGGACCCAGACCTCCAGAGGTTGCATCCGAATCGGGCACACGAGTGCTGGAAATTGCCACTTCCATTCCCGTCCCTCCCCAAAATCCATTTCTTACAAGACGCCAACGTGATTGTAACAACCTTGGGCGGGATCGAACAGGAGGCAAACCCACGCTGCGGGACTGCTCTGGGAAGGGGGGTCGACCGCACTCGCCGCATCAATACCGCACGGGCTGAAAAGGGGGCTGGAATGCCGGTGTGCTGCGCACGGAAGTACTCATTTTGTACTTCACGTTGTGCGCCAGTTTCTCAATTTCAGCCAGTTTGTGCAGTTGTACCGAGGTCAGAGAGCCGGTGTTGCTGCGGGCAATTTCGGCGTTCAGCTCATTCACCAGCCGGAGCAGCTTGTTGGTGTCGGAAACCAACGATTTTTGGCGGTCGGCGTTCAGGGCGCGTAGAAGCCTTTCATTGTCCGTGTGAGGGACGCCAGGGAGAGGATCGGAGTCACCCACGCGCTGACCGATCGGCTGGGGCATCGAGGCGGCATGCACCGTTCCGGGGGCGCTTTGCGCACCACATGGCTGCCCCGGCAACAACGCGAGAAGAAACGCAACGCATAACGGCAGGCAGGCCAGCCAAATCGCTCCAATTGCTAAGGGGAAGGCCGGCTTGCCTGACCGCTTGAGCATCGAGTTGGCGCGCATTCTCTGCATCGTCTTGTATCCTGTTCTCCGGCTGCCGAACCGGCAGGCGGCAAACTTCTTAGTTCGGTGTAGCTGTAGCCTTCATCTGTTCCTTCACGCTGTGAGCGAGTTTTTCAATCTCGTCGGCCTTGCGAATTACATTGATCGACAGCGTGTCCTTGGTGGTCTTGTCCACTTCAGCCTTCAAGTCGGTGGCCAGCTTCAGCAGGCTTGCGCTTTCGTTAGCTATTTGCTTCTTCCGGTCGGCGTTCACGGCATCGGGGTTTCGAGGTCCGCTCTGCAACGACTGTAGTACGGCCATAGTCGACGGGGTCGAGACCGGGCTAGATGCCGTGTCGTGTGCGGGCGCGCTCCCGGCGGCCTGCTGCAGGCCGCTTTGCGGAGCCTGCTGCGGTTCCGCCATAACTACCCCAGCAAGGAAGGCTCCAATCACCAGCACGGCCGCAGGTCCGCGCCTCCTTCGGGGCCACCGGGAGCACCCGATCGGCGCTCCTGAACGATCTTGATTCCTCGTCCATTTCATGGGGAACCTCCCGGGTTGCTCGCGATGCGGCTCGGCTCACGCGGTGCATCTGCCGATGTTACCGGCTTTTCACCGCCGGATTTCTCTGCGCACAGTCTAGTCTAGAACTGGGAGTTTTGGGATGCGTCCTTTTTTATTTGCTGCAAGAACAGGCTGGTTTGCCGAAGGCCGGTTTTTGGGTAAGGTGCTGGACGAATGGGTCGGCGACACCCAGGAGTTCATTCGCACCAAGCTACCCCACTTGGTGGTTGTGGCACTTATCGCCTTCGTTCTCATTCGTTTGCTTCGACTGGTGACGTCGCGAATGATGCGCATCGCTGAGATGCATGCCGCCGGCAAGAGCCGGATTTCGCAGGTCAAGACCCTGGCCGGGGTCATTCGTACCACCGGGTACGCCATCATCGGCGCGATTGCCGCCATGCAGATTCTGGCCGCCATGGGGGTGAACCTGGCGCCGCTGCTGGCCTCGGCGGGCGTAGCCGGAGTGGCCATTGGTCTGGCGGCGCAAAGCATCGTGAAAGACATGTTGAACGGGGTAACTATCCTGATCGAAGACCAGTTCGATGTGGGAGACACGGTGAGATTGGCCGGCCTGGCGGGAACCGTGGAGGGAATGACGTTGCGCAAGACCACCGTTCGCGACGCAGACGGGACCCTGTACGTTATCCCCAACTCGCAGATCACTACGGTGGCCAACCTGAGCATCGGCTACTCAGTTGCAACGGTCAACGTAAGCGTGGACTTCTCGGCGAATCCCGATAAAGTGCAGGAGATTCTGAAAACGATTGCAATGGATCTGCGCAACAGCAATGCGTTCAAGGACATCTTCCTTGCCGATCCACAGATTTTGGGCGTGGATTCGATGAAGGGCTCGCAGCTGATCTTCCCGGTTGTCTTCAAAACCAAGGCTACCCAGCAATATGGACCCATCCGGGAGTTCCAGCGCCGGGTGCGCCTGGCACTGGAAGACAATCACCTGCTGCCGGGCGATCCAAACCGCGTGTTCAGCACGTTCGGAGAAACGCAAACCCAACGCTCTCAACATCCTGCCGAGGAGCAGGCGCCCGCACCGGATCCGACCACGCTCAAGTCCCAGGACGTGAACCCGTTCAAAAGCGAGTAGGAGTTCCCTGTTTCCCGCCGCTGCCTGGGTGGATTCTTTGGGGATCTGCAAGAGCGCCAATCCATGAAACGTGCATTGCTTATAGGGTTGCAAGTGGCTTTGTAAGCGACCCGGCCATATTTATCTCTTGAGAGATGGGGTCAGAAGCTCTTCTTCGGGTTCAACATGCACCAGAACTTCCGCAATCTGCGGCACCTGCTGCAGCACTGCATCCTCCACATCGTGTGCAATGTTATGGCCCTGACGCACCGACAGAGTTCCTTCGACGACGATATGCAGGTCCACGTAATAGCGGAAGCCGACCTTTCGGACATGGCATTTCTCAAGACCGATGACTCCCGGCACCGTTGAGGCAACGGAGCGCACCTCCTGTTCCAACTGAGGAGCAGGCGCCGTATCGAGCAGTTCAGCGAAGGGCGCGCGAAGTTGCCGCCACGCATTAAAAATGATGACCGGTGAGGCACAGAGCGCGGCCCAATCGTCTGCCGCAGGGTTTCTGGTCCACAAAGCGATCGAGATACCGACAAACGCGAAGGCCGATGTGATTGCATCGCTCAGATGATGCCACGCATCGCTGCGAACTGCGGTGCTGTGGATTCCCTTCCCTACTGATGAGACATAGCGCGACAGCAATATCTTGATTCCAACCACCGCCAACAAAACCCATAGGGTATAGGGCTCGGGTAAAGGATGAGCGGTTTTGATACGCACGATGCTCTCGGCCCCGATTACGATGGCCGCCACAATCAGCGCAAGGCTCACGATGATTGCAGCTACGGGCTCGGCTTTTCCGTGGCCATAGGGGTGATCTTCATCGGGCGGCTTGATGGACAGGCGCAAGCCAAGATAGACCACGGTCGAGCTGATGACATCGGATAGTGACTCAATACCATCCGCGATCAAGGCGAACGAATGTCCAATGAACCCGGTCGTGCATTTGAACAAGGCGAGGACAAGGTTGAACCCAATGCCGATCAGCGAGGACTTCAAGCCCCGCTGGACCATCTGTTCCTGGGTTTGCGTTCTCGCCATACCTGCCATTATCGCCAATCCTGTTGGCAGGCAAACCGGAAATCGGAGCTATTCGCAACACCAAGGACGTGTGCTGAAAACCTGCCTAGAATGCGCGGACATTCAAAACAGATTCATCCGTCTAGCGCTCCAGCGCTTCCAACAGCGCCTCGGGGTCGGTGATGGGGGGTAGGCAGGTGCGGCCGGTGCACACTAGGGCCCAGGCGGCAGCTCCCTCAGGTTGGGGGACGTGCGGGAGCACTTCTGCGAGCGCTTCAGGAAGGCTTTCGGTAGCCAGCGTGTGGGGGGAGAGACGCATCACCGTCTTGTTCACTGCGAAGCGCGCCACGGCGGTAGCCTCAAGACGAAGTGCCTCCGGGCCTGATCCGACAACGATCACTTGCACGGGATCAAGCTGCAGGCGCTCGAGAGCCAGTCCGTAGCTGCCCGCGTAGAGGCCGAAATGCTCCACGACGGCGGCGAAGGAGGCGAGAGTGTCTTCGGCAATCTCGCGATACTGCTGATGACCGCCGAGGGCTTCCAAACGCAGCAGGGCCGAAGCGGCAGTGGGGTTTCCGGCCGGAGTGGGCGAGTCCTGCAGCGGCTTGCGACGCGCGCTCAATACGCCCAGCGGCGCCTGGCCGTCCAGCAGCGCGGCAGTATCGTAAAACGCACCGGCGGTATGGTCGAAGAATCGGTCGATCATGGCGTCGGCCAGCTTGACGGCGACGCGGTAGAAATTCATGTGACCGCTGGCCAACCAAGCATCGATGGCTGCATGAATGGTGAAGACGTAGTCGTCCAGTGTGCCGGGGATCTTGTCCGCGGTTACACCTTCGCCATACGCGATTACATGGAACAAGGTCTGGTCGCCGTCCCACGCTTCGTCGAGGAGGCGGTTCAAAGCGCGGAGGGCAAATTCCTGCACGCCGTCCAGACGCAGAACGCGGGCTGTCTCGAGATACGCTGTAACCGCCATCGCATTCCAGCCGGTATAAAGGGTGCGGTCAATGAAGGGCGTTGGCCGCCGGGCGCGCGCAGCCAGCAGCTTTGCTTTTGCCGAGTCGCGCAATTTGCGAAGGGCTTCGAGATCGGCGCCGGTAGCAAGTTCTTCGAGCTTCACTTTCACGTGAAGCACATTCTTGGCCGGGTTATGGTGCATATCGCCCAGTTCGCCGATGTCCCAATACGTCTTGGCGAATTCCAGCTCGGCCGGTTCAAGCACAGCGCGCGCTTCGTCGAGCGTCCACGTAAAGTAGTCGCCATCGTCGTCGAGGTTGATGTCGGCGTCCTGCGAGGCGTAAAAGCCGCCGCGCTCGCGGTCGGTCATGGTGGTATCGAGCCAGTGGACGATCTGCCGCGCAGTCTCGAGAAAATCCTGGCGGACGAAGCTCTGAAACCCGTGTACGTAATTGCGCAGCAGTTCGGTGTTGTCGTAAAGCATCTTCTCGAAGTGCGGTACCACCCAGCGCTCGTCCACACTGTAGCGGTGGAATCCGCCGGCCAGATGGTCGTAGACGCCGCCGGCGGCCATTTTTTCGAGCGTCACGGCGAAGGCCACGGCAGCCTCGCCATTGTCCCGGTTCATGGCCGCTTCAAGCAGCAGGTCGAGAGCCGAAGGGTGGGGAAACTTGGGCTGAGAACCGAAGCCTCCGAACCGCGGATCGAATTGCTTCAAGGCGGATGCTGCAATCTTGTCGACCAGGGCCAGCGTCAGCTCGCCGCTGCGGCCGGAGAAGGTTTCATTCTGCTCGATGGCGGCCATGACGCTTCCGGCTGATTCCAGAGCTTCGTCACGGCGCTCACGCCAAGCATGGGCCATAGTAAGCAGGACGCGGCCGAAGCCGGGCCGGCCGTATCGGTCGCTGGCAGGAAAGTACGTGCCGCCGAAGTAGGGCCGTCCGTCGGGCGTCAGAATGGCTGTAAGAGGCCATCCACCCTGTCCACTGATGGCTGACACCGCGGCCTGGTAGCGTGCATCCACATCGGGCCGTTCGTCGCGGTCCACTTTGATGGCAACAAAATTCTGATTAATGAGCGCGGCAATCTCGGGATTCTCATACGACTCGCGGTCCATGACATGGCACCAGTGGCACCACACCGCGCCAATATCCAGCAGGATGGGCTTGTCTTCCGCCTGGGCGCGGGCGAAAGCCGCCTCGCCCCATGCCTGCCATTGCACCGGCTGGTGCCGTGCCGAGCGCAGATAGGAAGAGGCGGACTGTGCGAGCGAGTTGGCGTCAGCAGGCGTGGTTTCCAAGTCCGGATGCATGGCCTGAGAATACATGGGTTAAGGTCATAACTGCCAGAAAGTTCCGGATCCAACTCACCAGTGCTGATATCGCCATCCGAAGGTTTCTGGTCGCCTGGCACAACGAGGAAACTAACTCTTGGCTAACTCCGCCTCGATGGCAGCTTTCAACTCGGGTGCATCTGGCTGGGTGTCCGGTGCGAAGCGGTCTACCACTTCACCGGAACGGCTGACGAGAAACTTCTCGAAATTCCAAAGCACTTCCGGCTCTGGGTTTCCCTCGATTCCGTAGCCCTTGAGCTTTTCGCGGAACGGAATATCGGACACGCTGACGGCCTTGGGCTGTGCGGCGATCAGCGCCTTGTAGAGCGGATGCTTTTCCGGTCCAACGACGGTGATCTTCTCAAACATGGGGAACTTCACGCCGAAGTTGGTGGTGCAGAAGGTTTGAATCTCCTCGTTCGTTCCCGGCTCCTGCGTCTTGAAGTCGTTGGCCGGGAATCCTGCAACTACCAGGCCCTGGCCCTTGTATTGCTCATAGATCTTTTCCAGGCCTTCATATTGCGGCGTGAGCCCGCATTTTGAGGCTACGTTGACGACCAGCAGAACATGCCCGTTGAACTCGGCCAGCGATGTGTCTTCACCGGTGATCTTCTTTACCGGAATATCTAGAATCGATGCGCTCATGATGATGGATTCTCCTGACTGCTCTTCCATCATATAAGCGGCGGATCAGGAGGCTGTCTCCTTACGCGGGGAGGGAGAGAGATCGAGGTCCCTCAGGCAAGCAGTTGCTTCGCCACCTTGATATAGAGTTCAACCGCCTCGAGCAGTTCCTGCTTGGCCAGCTTCTCGTAGGGAGTGTGCGCCACGTGAATCGAGCCTGGACCAAGCAGCAGCGGTTCGCCCCAGTTGCTCAGCTGTGGAATGTCAGTCGTAAATTTGGCGATCATCGTCGGCAGGCCTTCAACGGCGCGCAGGCGAACGAAGGGAATTTCAAGCGTGAAGTCGACTTCTGCCAGGCCGGCTGCGGCTTCTAGCAGCGCGGCGCGCAGCGGGGTTGAGTCTCCGACCAGGCGGACCAGCACCTGCGCCTCGGCCTTGTCGGCGATGACGTTGGGCGCGTGGCCCCCATGAATCAGGCCGATGTTGAGGGTGCTGGGGCCCACGTCTTCGACCGACGGCAGCGGCAGGGCGAGAACTTTGCCGAGCGCCTGCACCAGCTTGTGCACGGCGCTCTCGCCCAGTTCGGGGTAGGCCGAGTGGGCCATCTTGCCGCTGGATTTGAACACAGCACGCAATGAGCCCTTGGACGCCAGGGCGAGGCGATTGTCTGTCGGTTCGCCGTTGATGAGGAAGCGGCTGCCCTTGGGATTCAGGTTGGCTTCTTTTGCGCCTGCGGAGTCGCGCTCCTCGCCGGCCACAAACAGAACTCCGATGCGATAGCCCGCAGCCCGCAATGCCTCCGCGGCAGCGACCTGGGCGGCAACAATTCCCTTGGCGTCAGAGACGCCGCGGCCATAGAGAAACCCCGCATCTTCGGCGGGCGGGATAAAGGGTGGGACGGTGTCGAGATGCGTGGAAAAGACTAGGTCCGGTGTTTCGCCGGCTTTACCCGCGTAGACATTCCAGCGGGCGCCGGCCGTCGCGCTTTCATTGGGCTGAGGTACAGGGGTTTTCTCGACGGCCCATCCGCGCGAGGCAAGAAAATCGGCCAGAAAGTCGCCTACAGCGCCCTCGTAGTAGGTGGTGGAATCGATTCGGCACAGCGCAAGGGTGAATTGGACGGGATCGAGGGCTTCGGTGGGAAGCGGATGGGACATGGTGCAGCCAGAATACCTCACGGCGTACGCGCGCTTTGCCCGATTGAAGTAATCTCCAGTAGCGAAGCGATTTGCCTGGTAACCGGTCGGGCGGTACCACAAGCGGAACGCTGCCGCCAGGAATGTCGCTTAAGCCTGAAAAAATCTGCGCAAAAGCGTAGAATGTTGAGTGGAATGATCGTCACCCCCACAACCCCGCACAGCACGATATCGCCGTCAGCCGCGGGGCCAGCCAAGGTGCGTAGTATTGATTTGACCGGGCCGGCAGGCAGGCTGGAAGCCGTGCTGAACGAGGGCTCGCCCGAAGCGCGGTTCGCGGCGTTGGTTTGCCATCCCCACCCCAAGGGCGGGGGAACCATACACAACAAGGTTGTGTACCACGCCATGAGGGTGCTCAACGATCCTGCATGGGGATTCGCGCTGCCGGTGTTGCGGTTCAATTTTCGCGGCACGGGGCTGAGCGAAGGCGCGCATGACGGCAAGCTCGAATGCGAAGATGTGCTGGCAGCCATCGATTGGATTGAAAACGAATACAAACTTCCGCTGGTGGTGGCCGGGTTCAGCTTTGGAGCGGCCATGGCGCTGAGGGCTTGTTGTCGCGCGAGCGAACACCGGGCCCAAATCCACGCCGTAGCCGCGCTTGGCCTTCCCACACAAGCCGAAGGCCGCGAATATAGATATAGATTTCTCGCCGGTTGTGCTCTTCCCAAACTTTTTCTCAGCGGTGATCGCGACCAATATGCGCCAGCCACGCAGCTCGCGCGGGTGGTCGGCTCCGCTGCCGAACCGAAACGGCTGCTTCTCATTTCTGGAGCCGATCACTTCTTTACTGGTCAACTGGAGTCCTTGCAAGAGGAACTGGGCAGTTGGCTCAAGGAGCAACTGCAATGACCCCGGTCAGCGAATTGGCGCTGGAATCTCTACACGCCACTGCCACGGAAATCTTCAAGGGCGCACTCGCCGCCTGCGACATTCCCACAGCATTCGACAGGCGCCTTCGAATTGAGGGCGACACGGTGCATCGGCTTCTGCCCGACGGCAGCGGCCCGGCGACGATCGATCTCCGCTCCTACAAGCGCATCTTCGTGATCGCGCTGGGCAAGGCTGCAGGGCCCATGCTGGATACGCTGCTGGAGCGCATGCCGCGCCGCCAGGGTCTTAGCGGCATCTGCTGCTCAAACCAGCTGCCCAAAAAGCGCAACTGGCGCTTCCGCTACTTTGAAGGCGGCCACCCGCTGCCCAACGAGGACTCCTTTGCTGCGGCGCGGGCCGCGCTGGCACTGCTCAGGAGGGCGAAGAAAGACACGCTGATTTTCTTCCTCATCTCGGGCGGCGGCTCGGCCATGTTTGATCTGCCGCTGGACCCGCAAATTACGCTTGCCGACACCATCGAATTCCACCGGTTGCTGCTCGCTTCGGGAGCGCCCATCCACGAGATGAATACGCTGCGCAAGCATTTTTCCGCGGTGAAGGGTGGGCGGCTGGCAATGGCTGCGCCGGAGGCAACCAAGGTGAGCCTGCTGGTGCCCGACGTGCCGCTGCGCTCGCTGGATGCGCTGTCTTCCGGGCCCACTTCGCCCGACCATTCGACGGTGGACGATGTGTGCGAGCTGCTGGCAAAGTACAACCTGAATCCCAAGCTGCCGCCCTCGATCCGCAAGTTTTTCGAACGCGAAGATCTGCCCGAGTCGCCCGGGAACAAGGGTTGGCATGCGCCGTTTTTCCCGCGCCCCAAGCCGGAAACGGTGCTTGCGCGCCGCGTGACTGCTGCCGCTACCATGAGCGGCGAAGACCCGGCCTTTCGCGACTCTGTCTTCGAGATTCTGCTTTCCAGCCACGACCTGGTGGAGAGCGCGCGCGACCTGGCGCAGAAAGCGGGCTATTTCGTCGCGGTGGACAACAGTTGCGACGACTGGGACTATGCTGACGCCGCGCGCTACCTGCTCGATCTCTTCCATACGCTGCGCAAGACTCACAAGCGGCTTTGCCTGATCAGCGTGGGCGAGGTGACGGTGACACTGGACCGCACCCCTGGCGCTGGAGGCCGCAACCAGCAATTTGTGATGGCGTGCGCGCTGGATCTCGAGAAGTATATGGGCGAGCGTCTCACGGTTTTCAGCGCGGGGTCCGACGGCATCGACGGAAACACGCGCTCCGCGGGAGCTATCGCCGACCCGACGACGGTGTCTCGCGCGCATGCGTTCGGGTTTCACCTGAAGGCTTCGCTGGCAGCGTTCAATGCGTGCCCCATGTTCACCGCGCTGGGTGACTCGGTTGTGACCGGGCCGACGGGGCATAACTTGCGGGACTTGCGCCTTTTTATTGCGGAGAACGATTAGGCCGGCTGCAATCTCCGGTCATCCAGTCAGCTGACGCCTAACGGCCGGCGCAGGCTTTATGGCTCCAGCCAACTGGCGACGGATTCAAACGCCTGCAAATCCTGTCGGCCTACGCAACCATCGCCCCGATGCGTTAACATGGCTTTCAAATCGCCCTCAAGGATGGATTCGTGGTACGAAGAGGAACACGCAAGACAGTCGCCAAGACGCCTGACATTCGCACCGTAGCCGCCCTGGCGAAGGTTTCCATTGCCACTGTATCGAGAACCATCAACAACTCGCCTGCGGTGAGCGACCGGCTGTCAAAGCGCGTTTGGCAGGCTATCGAGCAGTTGAATTATTTTCCCAATACTCATGCACGCAGCTTGGTGTCGGGCCGCAGCCGCATTCTTGGCATCATTGTTGAAAACATTACCAATCCATTCTTCCCGGAGCTGATTCAGAACTTCGAAGAGATTGCAGTGGCGCATGGGTACGAGATTCTTGTCAGTTCCACCAATGGCGACCCTGTGGTTCTGACAACCTGCATCCGGCGCATGGTGGAGCGCAAGGTGGAGGGCGTGGCGGTGCTCAGCTTCGGCGCGGAAGAGCCGGTGCTCGATCAACTGATGAATCGCGACATACCCATGGTGCTGGCCGAGTTTCGCCTCGACGATCGCAAGGTGAGCACCATTTTGCTGGATTACTCGACCGGAATTCGTGCGGCTGTTCATCATTTGATTGAGCTGGGGCATAGCAAAATCGCCTTCCTGGCCGGGCCGCATAAGCTGCACTCGGCCATTACCCGCGAAAATGACTTCCGCGCGGCCATGCTGGATGCGGGCCTGACGGCCCAGAAGAAATGGGTGATCGAATGCGACCATACGCTCAAGGGCGGCGTGGCAGGGTTTGCGCAGTTGCGGGCGCTGTCCGGCCGTCCAACCGCGATTGTCTGCTCGAACGACATGACCGCTATCGGCGTGCTGCGCGCCGCTTATATGGAGGGCCTGCGAGTGCCTGACGACGTCTCCGTGATCGGCCTCGACGACATCGATTTTGCCGAGTTCACGCTGCCGCCGCTCACCACCATCCGGCTATCCCGAGCCGATCTGGCGCGGGCGGCTTTCGAGGCGCTGCGCCAGCAGGCTGAAGATCCCGCCAACCCGAAACTGCAGCGCGAATTCCTGGTATCCACCAGCCTGGTGGTGCGGGGATCGACGGCTGCACCGGCGGTTAGCGCAAGGTAGTTACCGATCCCCTGGTGCACAACTTCCAGCATTGGGTACACGTATAGCTGGTAAGTCGACGGCCAGTTGATTTGCCGGTCCGTCGCCGCTCAAAAGACCTACCCGGCGCGTTGCAGGGCGAGCGCGCCTTGCTCGCGCATGGCTTGTATCTCCTCGTGAGTCTGGTCGGCGGCGGTGCGGCGGCTGGTGTAAATGCGCGGCTCGCCAAAGTGAACTTCGGCAGAGAAGTCGGGACCACCCAGGGCCTTCCAGATGTGGGGCAGGAACGCAGCATCCGCGAACCAGCACAAATCCCGCTCAGGCGCGCCGTTTTCCGGGACATAACGGACGGCGGCCGAGGTCACCGGTACGGCGGCATCGACAGCAGGCGTATAGAACCGGGAGCGAAAGCGCAGCAACTCGGTTCCGTCTGTGCTCGTGCCTTCAGGAAAGAACAGAACCGGCACGGGGCCTTTGAGCCGTTCAGCGATCTGCACGGTCACGGCCTCGGCGCTGGCCCGGCTGGAGCGGTCGACAAAGATTGTCCCTCCTGCGCGCGCCAGGGTTCCGAAGAAAGGCCAGCGCCCGATCTGCACCTTGGAAACCAGATAGCAAGGAACCGCTGTTGCGAAGATGAGGATATCGAGATAGCTCAGATGATTGGAAACAAGCAGACCGCTCGCCGGCGGGGTTCCCGTCACTTTAAGAACGATGCCCATGCGCTTCATGACCAGCACGCCGGATTCATGAATCCACTGGGCGCGGCGTTCCATGGTGTCTGGACCGGTAAGGCGCATCCAGAACGAACGCAGAAGGCAAAAAATGAGTAGCGACCCCAGCGCCACAGCGCGCCGGGCCGCGCGCAGTCTCACTGTGTCAGCGGAGCGAGGAACCGATTGCGCGCCGACTGCGAGAGCAGTTTCAGATCGAGCAGCGTAAGGAAATCGATGGTGCCAAACTCGCGGTCCCAGGCGGGCGCCGCGGCAATGCGCGCGCCGATGGCCAGGTAAGTCTTGAGCAGCTTGGGAACCTTCGGCGGCGGAGGTTGATCCGGCGCGTCAGGCATCGATTCGGAATCGCAGGGCGAGGTCTGTGCTTGTGCGCCCTGATGCTCGATGGGACACGCGTACGCCGCCGTCGGCACAGTCTCAAACTCCGGAGAGACCCGGTAGTGCTCCAGCTGGCGATACATCTGCCAGCCTTCCGCGGGGTCCTGGGAGTTGATGGACGAGCAACCGACAAGATAGCGAAGTCCCATGTCAGTAGCATACTGCGCGATGCCTCTCCACAGCAGCATCAGCACTTCCGGCGTGCGATGTTCGCGGTCGATGCAGGCGCGTCCCAGTTCCAGAATGCCGGGGCGGAGCGGCTCGTAGGGAGCAAGAACGAACTCCTGCTCGGAGTAGTAGCCCAGATTGCGCGCAGCGGTTGCGCCGGACTGCATCCGGTAGGTGCCGACGATGCGGCGTATGGGATTGATCGAGTTCTTGTCTTCCACAAGCAGATGCTCGCAGCAGAGATCGAACCGATCCACATCAAGGCCTGTCTGGTAGGAGGTCTCCAGGCCCTCGCCAAGTTCGAGATTGAACACGCGGAAGCGCAGACGGCAGGCAGCGTCGCGATCTTCGGCGGTCTCAGCAAGTCGCAGCGTGTATCGCCCCACCTCGGCATGAATGCGCGGTTTGGCCGGAGCGAGCGATGGGATGTAAGTGGAAACAGCAAGCTCCACCAGAGGAGTGGAACCAATCTCCAGCTTCAGCGGGACTTCGTGCCGCGTGGTCGGGATCACGTATACAGTATGGGCTGGATTGTGTCAAAGGACGGTCAATTTGGTGCAAAAATGCTGCAAATATGGTGCAAAATTGGTGCGCAATACGATCTTTACGCCCCTCCGCGTAGTCACGGACTGTTGCCATTCGGCAACCCCACGCCCGTTTCGACGATGCGGCGGTTCATCCCGCGCTCTTTCTGGGCCGGACCGATTCGCTACCAGCAGCCGCCGGCGATCGAGGGAATAACTAATATCTCGTCGTCATCCTTGAAGCTGTATTTTTCATTGCCGAGGAAGCGGATGTCTTCTTCGTTGACATAGAAGTTGATGAAGCGTCGGATCTGGCCGTCTTCGCCGCGCAGATGCTGACGCAGCGCCGGGAACTTGTTTTCAATTTCCGTCACCAGTTCGGGAAGGTTGGCGGCTGTTGAGGAAATTTCGCGCACGTTGTTGGTGTGCTTCTGGAATGCATTGGGCAACAGGACTCTAACAGACATAGCTTTCTCCTACCAGGCGGAGCGCCTCATTCACGGCATTGCGCTCGTATACAAAATTCTCGAAATCGGTGAGCCGCGGACGGATGGCCTTGTTCTGCTCATAGCTGTCGTGCAGGCAATCGGTGGTCTTGAGACCGTTGCCGGTGATGCAGGCGACGGTGAGTTCATTAGGCTGAATGCGGCCGTGCGCGTAAAGCCGCGCCGTGACCGCGGTGGTGACGCCGCCGGCGGTCTCGGTGAACACGCCTTCGGTCTCCGCCAGTTCCTGGATGGCGGAAACGATCTCGACATCCGACACGTCCTCGGCCCACCCCCCTGAAGCGCGAATGGCGCGCGAAGCATAAGGCCCGTCGGCTGGGTTGCCGATGGCCAGCGAACGCGCAATCGTGTTGGGCCGCTGCGGCTCAATCACGTCCGTGCCGTTCTTGACGGCGGTCGAAATCGGCGAGCAGCCCGTGGCCTGCGCGCCGAAGAAACGGACCGGCTTGTCCTCGACGAGTCCAAGCGCAACCAGTTCGCTGAAGGCCTTGCGGATTTTGGTGATCAGCGAGCCGCCGGCCATGGGGCAGACGATGTTGTCCGGCAAACGCCAGCCCAGTTGCTCGGCGATTTCGAAGCCAACCGTCTTCGAACCTTCAGCATAGTAGGGGCGCAGGTTCACATTCACAAAGCCCCAGTTGTAGTGGTCGGCGATCTGCGAGCAGAGCCGGTTCACGTGGTCATAATTGCCCTCGACGCGCACCAGCGTCGCGCCATAGACCTGCGTATTCAGAATCTTGGCCGGTTCCAGGTCGGCGGGGACGAGGATGAAGGTCTTCAGTCCCAGGCGCGCGGCCTGCGCGGCGACAGCGTTGGCCAGGTTGCCGGTGGAAGAGCAGCCGACGGTGTCAAAGCCGAAGGCCTGCGCATTGGCCAGGGCAACGGCTACCACGCGATCTTTGAAGCTGAGGGTGGGCAGGCAGACGGCATCGTTCTTGATGTAGAGATTGCTGGCGCCGATGCGCGCTCCCAGGCGCGGGGCTTTCATCAGAGGCGTGAGTCCGGCGGGGGTCTGCGGCTCGTAGGTGTCGGGCACCGGCAGCAGCGCACGATAGCGCCACATGTTCAGCGGTCCCTTGGAGATGGCGTCGCGGGTAAAGCGGGTGCGGGCATACTCGAGGTCGAAGTTCACCTCAAGCGGGGAAAAACAATCGTCACAGATGGAAAGCGGTTGAATCCCATAAGATTTGCCGCATTCCCGACATCGCAACTCGTAAGCAGTCGTCAAGAGTCCCTCGCTCAAATGCGAGTGACTGAAGGTCTACGAGCAGTGACCGGCTCCAAAAGAGCGAACGTGAGTTGACTCGAATCGCCTTGCGAGCCGCTTAAGCCAAGAGTGCTGAAGCGACCCCCGAATCTCATGTTCCCCGTCTCCGGGCAAGAGTTGACACCATACTCCCGTTTTGCGCGGGCAGGTTGTCGTGGCGTCACAGGGCTCGTCCCTCAACCACTCTGCATGAAACTCAGGCTTGCCCTTGGGGGCAAACTTGAATGATTTTGTTTTACCACAGAGGCGGAGTCAACGCAAGCGCGTTTGCAACGAACGGGGCGCAGAGGCATGCGAATGGTTCATTACTGCAACGAAAGTGGCAGCATGGAAAATGGGAATCCCAATTTTCAAGATCGAGACTTGGGGCACCCAAGATAATTACACCCATGCTAATTGGCGTATATGCGGACGTAATCCACCAGCATCGACGACGGGAACACTGTAGTCGCGTTTGGGGATCCGGGCCAGTCCCCGCCGACGGCGAGGTTGAGGATGATGAACTGTGGGCCTTGATCGAAGGGCCATGTGCCCGACTGCGTGTTCGGCGTGAAGTTTTCGTAAATGGTGCTAGGGGAGTCAACGTAATACCGCACCTGTCCCTTCGACCAGATCATGCCGTAGGTGTGCCAGGCGGCTGCAGAGAAACCCGCGGCCGTGTAGGGAGTGCTGCCGTTCAGGCCGGTTCCATGGATCGATGACTGCATCCAGTCGTAGCCGGGTGCAGCGCCCGTACCGGGGCCTCCGAACGGCGTGTTGCTGCCGTCGATATGCTCCATAATGTCTGCTTCGCCGCAGGCCGGCCAGGAGATGGTGGTGATGTTGTTGCCAAGCACCCAGAAGGCCGGCCACATGCCTTGCGATTCGGGCAACATGATCTTTGCCTCGATGCGTCCGTACTGAAAGCTGAACAGGCCCTGCGTCTTGAGGCGCGCCGACGTGTAGGTGGCCGTGCCGGGGGTGGGCTGCTCGGCGACAATGTTCAGCCCACCGCCGGGGGCTAGAAAGGCATTGGGATTGGATGGGTTGCAGGGGCCAGTCGTCGAAGCCCAGGCGCAATAGGTCTCAAGCTCGTTGTTGCCGCAGCAGTCGGTGCCGATGTCGTAAGTCCAAGTGGCCGGGTTGGGCTGGACGGGTGCGTTGCCGGAGTTCGCGAACTCGTCGGACCAGACCAGGGTACCGGACGCGATGTTGGGAGAAAACGCCTGCGTGGCTAGGGCACTATTGTTGTAGCCGGAGGCGGTGGCAATGGCGTTGATCGTGATGTTTGAGGCGACGAGGATGGGCGCCTGGTAGATCTGCGAGGAGGTTGTGGGCGTTGAACCGTCAAGCGTGAAGTAGATAGTGGCTTTGTTGGTTGTGGTAGCCAGCGATGCAATGACCGCGCCATTCTGCGCTCCATTACTCACTGAAGTGGTGAAAGTCGGGGTAGCCGCCGTCGGCGTGGTCGTAGTACCACCGCCCCCGCCGCTGCCGCATCCCCATAACAAACTTCCCAACAAAAAAATCGTTGCCAGCAAATCGTGTCCTGCTCGCATTTTTCCGGTCCCCCGTTCACGCCGGATCAACTTTCTCGATTCCGCCGCAACCATGAAACCACTGTCAAATGGATACGTCAATCATGAGCTTGCTGGTGTCTGAAAAACACGCTGCAACCGGCTTGCAGAAAAATCGAACGGCCGCGAGAATTGGCGCCCAAAAAGCGCCAAATCCACGGCCGTTCAAGGAGGACACGCATCTTCTCGTTTGCCTTGATTCCACTGTGGCACAAGCGGCGATAATTCTACGCAAAAGCCGGACAACAAAATTTGGCGCGGCCCAAATTGAGTCGAGTTTCATTCCGGAGATGGAGGCAGGTGTTCACGGAAGGCCTGGCGCAGGCGTAGACTGTCGGCCTGTTCAACAGCCTGTTCGACGCGCGCGCGCAACTCGGCCGAGGGTGCAGTGCGGCCGATGGTTTCAATGGCTTCCTGAGCCTCGCGTGCGTTCCCGGCGATTTTCGCAATCAGAAAATCCATCGCTTCAGGCAGGCGGGTGAGGGCGATGGCGCTCAGCAACACCGATGCAAACCACGTGTCTGCGCCGGCGCGCAGGCGAGCCAGCAGCGCGGCCAGAGCCTCTTGCGAGCGCAGATCGGCCAGGGCGAAAGCAGCCTCTGCGGAGAGGTCGTCGCCGTTTTCGAGGGCGCCGGCAACCAGCGGGACGGCAGCCGGTCCATCGAGCGAGAGCAGCGAAGAATAGACCGCCCCAAGCACCTCCGGTTCGTCCAGATCGCCAAGAGCCGGACCAAGCAGCGCGCGGAGACGCAGCAGCAGCGCCGCGCTTACGCCCCCTACCTGGGCCATGGCGCGAGCGGCTTCCATGCGCACGGTTTTGTCCTTGTCGGTAAGCGGCTCGAGAAGCGCGGTGAGCAGATCCGCATCGGAAATGCCGGGGCAATCGACCAGCGCCTGGGTGCAGGTGCCGCGCAGGGCTCCGGCAGTATCGGATTGACCGCCCCACACAGGTTCCATTTGATGATGGCGCATGCCGCGCAGGTATTCGTCCTTGCTGCGATGGCCGAGCTTGACAAGCGCTTTCGACAGGGCGTTCTTGGCCCAGCACTGCGGGTCGGATTTCGCTGCGTCGATGAAGAAGCGGTCGAAGGCCGCAAGCACGTCGGGCAGCAGCGAGACGAGATCCGCATCGGCCACGAGCTTTGCGGCCTTGGAAACGAGGAAGTTGTTGCGGTGGCCAAGCATTTTGCGCAGGTATTCGACTGCGGCCTGGTCTGGCGGCGAGCCGGGAAGCAATGCGGAACTGAGCGATTCCAGTTCCGCAAGCTCTTTGTCGAAGCCGCGCGATGAGGCGAGCTGTTTGGGCAATTTGGCTGCGTGCTTCGCGCTCATTGGCAGGCTTCCTGTCGATTGCTCGTTAGGTAACTCGTCCGCGCGACGCATCGTCATTCACTGCATGACTCAAGTCTGCGCTTGATCTCTGCGCCGGATCGGCTGCACGGTATAGTTTACTGTAGTTCGCTTTCAAGCCCTGGTTGCATTGCAGCAAGGACATCCGCGCGTGAGTGAAGCTATTCAGCGATTCGCTTTCGATCCTCTTCTCGCCATGCTCGCGTTCGCATTTGCGATGGCGCTAGCTGGCGCGTTGAACCTTCTATTCGATCGATGGGGCGGATATTTTGGCAATGTAGTTAATCCCGCATCGCAGAAACTCGCGGCGCTCGAAGGGCTGCGCGGCATCCTGGCCTTCTCAGTTGTGATGCATCACGCTTACTGTTGGTATTACTACACGCAGAATGGAGTTTGGACTACGGGCGCCAGTGTGTTGTTTGCGCGCCTGGCTGATTTCGGGGTTATCCAGTTCTTCTATCTGAGCGGTTTTTTGTTCTGGCGAAAGCTTATGAAGACTGGCCGGATTCCAAGGCCCAAGTTCTATCTATCCCGTTTTGTGCGCATTGGTCCGGTGTATTACTGCTGCGTGGGGGCGGCGATATCTGTCGGCCTTCTTGTTACCGGCTTCAAGTTACAAGTTTCGCCTGGGACGCTTGCGACTTCGCTACTCCCGTGGATCCTGTTTTCGCTGGGAGGGCAGGGCGAGGTGAATCATGCAGACATAGCGCGCATTACTTGCGGAGTTACCTGGACGCTGGTATTGGAGTGGCTGTTTTATCTTTCCCTTCCCTTTCTCGGCTGGTTTTCAAGGAATGCGAAGCGGCTGTCGTTATATGCGCTGTTATTTGGTTTGTTATTTCTGCTGAGCAGGTACTTTCGCGCGGGAACGATGGATGAAGAAAGCCTCCATTCCGCGAGCTCGATTGTGGCGGAATATTCGAAGTTCATGTTAGTGGGGTTTGGTGGAGGGATTCTGATTGCCGCATTGGAACCCTGGCTGCGAAATCGGTTCGAGCGCATGTTGCCGTGGCGAAATTGGATAGTGCTGGGCTGCTATCTTGGCTATCTCCTGATTCCTGGAATCGCGACAGCAGGGCAGGTGCTGGTCTTGGCGGCGTTTGCGCTTGTGGTGCAGGGTACTGACTTATTCGGCCTTCTCAGCAGTCGCGCGATTCGACTGTTGGGCGTGATCAGTTATCCGATGTACCTTGTGCATGGCATGGTCTATTACTCGGCAATGCAGTTGCGCGGTGGAATCCATGCTTTAAGCCTTCCGACTTACATGGCGGAGACGGCCGCGTGCGTGGTGATCATCCTGCTGTTGGCGGCCATCGTTCACCTGGTGTTGGAACGGCCGACGATGAGACTCTCTGAAGACATTGCGCGGCGGGCGCTGATGCCGCAGACGATCACGCGGGAACAGAGCCTTGCACGGGAATCTTCGAGTCGATGACTCACGCTGCCGGATCGCTTGCCCAGACGAAAAGAGATCCGGATCGCGCGACGATCCGGATCTCTGGCTTACGGACAACGAAGGAGCAGCGTGCCTTCATCGACCTGGTTTTGGTAGGGTGCAATTACTTCCCCTGGCAGCAGCTTCCGTCGCAATGGCTGCAGCAGTGTTGCGTGCAGCCGTCGGGGCAGCAGCCTGCACAGCAGCCGGCCTTTGCCTGCTTCAGTTGCGAAGTCTGGCCGAATGCCACAACAGTGAGTGCGAGCATGAGCGAAAGATAAGCGATTGTGCGTTTCATGGATGTCTCCTTTGACGTTGAATTGCGGTTCACGAGCGTGCCTCAAGGGGATTGGCCTTGCGGCGCATCGTTTGCGTGGACGTCAGGAGTGATTTAAATCCGAAATACGCGGAAGAGGATGTGCCGCGGCGGAGAAGCTGCGACAAGGTCGCCCGGTGGGGGAGCCGTGGAGACTGTGATTGTGCCCGGCATTGCGGGTGGAATGGCCATGAAAAAGGCTGTCCCAATCGCCTTTGGTCTGGACCCCCCAATGGAGCGAACTACGGCTTGCGGCCAAATGTGGCGGCAGCAATCCTGCTGGCAGCCCATGCGGGAGGCATCGAGCGGCATCTGGCAGTCCAAGCCCATGTGCCACATGGCCATGGGGCAGTGGGGTGCGCAGGGCAGGCTGGATATAGTCCCCATGCCGCAGGTGAGCCCGGCGAGGGCCGGTTGAGCGGTTAGGAAAGCGATCGCAACGGCGGCGACGAATTGGAGGAATTTTTTCATCCGCTTGAGAAAGACTATACACCGAAACGCACTAGAGAATCGACGCAGATCACAATTGAGAGAGGGCGTTGGACACTCGGATATCTCGATGGGCTGGCCTATTTCGACTGCGTCAGCGCCTCGACCGGCACCAGCATATCCTGCTTGCGCATGATCAGATTGGTGGCATTCAGCGTCGCCAGCTCGAATCCGTGGCCGTGGGTAATGGCGTCGGTGGGGCAGGCTTCTACGCAGTAGCCGCAGAATATGCAGCGGTTGTAGTCGATGTTGTAAACCTTGGCGTAGCGCTCTGACGACGAAATACGCTGCTCCTCAGTGTTCTCGGCGGCCTCAATGAAAATGCAATTCGAAGGGCAGGCGGCTGCACAGAGGAAGCAGGCTACGCACTTCTCCAAGCCGTTTTCGTCGCGCTGCAGCACGTGCTTGCCGCGAAAACGCTGCTCGAAGACGGCCCCCCGCAGTGGGCCCTTGCCGTCAGGATAATTCTCCACCTGGGTGGGTTCGAGGATCTCCCCGAAGGTGATGCTCATGCCCTTGGCGATGCCGGCGAGGTTGCGCACAATCGACATGAGCCCAGTATACGATGATTTCCTGAAGGGTTTCATGAGGCTGGAGGGTTTCATGAGCGTAGAGGGTTTCGCTAAGCGGATCACCATCGGTTTGGTGGCATTTGCAATTTGCGCTGGAGCGGGAATGGCGATGGCGCAGGCGCCGGACAAGGGGCCGCAACCAGACGCGCACGGGAACGAGATGGCTGGAATGCAGATGCACAAACCTGCCCCCCGGCCGGTCCGCTGAAGATCACATTTGGAGACAAGTCTTCCCAATGGACCGCCGCTATTCTGGCGGCGCTGCCGCACAAAACGCTAACCCTCTACAACGAGCACGTGAAGGCGAACCAGACCTATTCCGGCGTGGAATTGATGGACTTGCTTAAGCCGCTGGGCGTACCGGAGAAGCCACATGGGAAGGAGTTCCGGTTGTGCCTCGTGGCTGAAGGCTCCGATGGCTACCAGGTGGTTTATTCAGGAGGCGAAGTTACTCCCGACGTACACGACGGTACGGTGATGGTGGCCGACACCATGGACGGAAAACCGATTGGCGCAACCGGGCC
>JBKQNU010000026.1:0-70661 GCA_052145815.1 Occallatibacter sp. | reverse complement strand
TGGCGATACCGCTACATCGACGGCATCGGGAATGACGTCGAATTGGAGTTTGTCGATAATACCGAGACCGGTGAGTACCGTCTCACCATGGACCGCGGTGAAAAGGACGCCCTGCTCCACGTTCCCGGCGCCGGCCTCACCCAGTATGAGGAGATGAACCACAAGGACAAAACCGACCGGTTCAACGGCAGCGGCATTGAGAACATTGGTGGCGGGCCCGAGGGCCAACAAGCCCAGGGCAAGGAATTCGACCGCATCGAGTTGGCCGCAAAGCTGTTTGCGCCTCCGCCCATCAAGTTCAAGGACCTCGACGCATTTGTGTCAGAGCACAAGCTGCTCACCGGGCCGGTCTTCCCCTTTGACGTCCGCACTGATTTTGTCAAGGTGACCGAAAGCATGGACATGGTGCCCCTCACCCTCCAGATCAAGAACCGCGACATCACCTTCCAGACCAAGGATGGCGTGGCCAAGGGCCTCGTCAACATCCTCATGAAGGTGACCACCATTACCGGCAAGACTGTCCAGACCCAGGAAGACACGGTGGAAGTGGATCAACCAGCCGAGCTGCTTGAAAAGAGCCTCGACCGGCAGTCAGTCTATTGGAAGGCCATTCCGCTGGTGCCGGGCCTCTACCGGCTCGACATTGCCATCAAGGACGTGAACAACCCTGATCACATCGGCTACTACGGCCGCGGCATTGACGTTCCCGTCTATCACGACGAAAAGCTGGGCGCATCTTCGCTTATCCTGGCAGACGAAATGCACGCCGTCTCGTCGCGCGAAATCGGCAACGGCAGCTTCATCATCGGAGGCGAGTTCGTCCGGCCCAGGGTCAGCGCCAATCCCTCCGTTCCGGTCAAGTTTCATCGCAGCCAGGATTTGAACTTCTGGCTGCAGTTCTACAACCTGGGCATCGACGAGGCCACAAAGAGCAATTCGGCCATGGTCACATTCCAGATTACCGATACGGCCACAGGCACAGTGCTCCTTGAAAAGCAGGTTGATTCCAAGGAGTTGGGAGCTCACAGCGACGAGTTGACTGTGGAGAAAAGCCTCCCGATCGGCGGCCTGCCTCCGGGCAAGTACAAGGTAACGGTAAAAATAAATGACGCAATTTCGAAACAAGAGATTGCGCAATCGGCACCTTTTGTCGTGGAATAGTATGTATCGCGCACACAGGGGCTACCGGACGGCAGATTCGGAAGCCCGCGCGGGCAAAACTTGTACGAGTTCCGCCAGGGACGACGCCAAGTCACCAAATGTGATCATGAGCCGGTCCCATCTCGTTTTGTTGCTATCGTTGATCGCTCTGGGAAGCGCTCCGGTCTACGGAGTTGCGCCTGGGGCGATTTCCGGCGTGGTGCGCGATTCCCAGGGAGTGGCGCAGGTGAGCGCGGTGGTGCAGTTGCTGCGCCCCGATCTGACCGTGATTGCCAGCGTCTTCACCGATAGCACAGGCCATTACAAACTGCCACCGGTGCTTCCCGGCCGCTATGCCGTGAAGGCCATGGGCGCGACCTTCCTTCCATCTTTGCGTGAAGATGTCCGGGTGCGCTCGAGCACGGTGGTCAACCTGACGCTGAATACCCTGTATGAAGTGATGGAATGGCTTCCGGCGGAACCGCGGGCCGGTAATGCGCAACAGGACGACTGGAAGTGGACGCTGCGCGCCGCGGCCAACCGGCCGCTGCTGCGCTGGCTGGAAGACGGGCCGCTGGTGGTGGTGTCAGACAGCTCGGGCGGATCGCCGAAGCTGAAGGCGCGGCTGGTGGCGACCGGGCAAGAGGGAAGCTTTGGCGAGAGCGGCGAACGCGTCTCAGTGGCCTTGGAAGAGACGCCGGCCAATAGCCGCGAACTGCTGGCGCAGGTCGATTTCGATCCCGACTCCCCGGCGGGCATGGAGTCCATGCTGGGCTTCCGTCAGGATCTTGGATTTGCCGGGTCGGTCCAGGCGGTTGCCGCCATGGCTATTCACCCCGAGGTGGATGCGGCCGGGAGCGAGGGGCTGGACGAAGCCGCGATGCGGTCGTGGGAGACGATTCGCCTGGGCGACGAACTCGAGGGCGAGGTTGGCTCGACGCAGGTACTGGCGCGATTTGCGCAGAACTCGCCGAATACCGTGCTGGCGGCGCTGCCGTTCGCGAGTGTGGCCTGGCACGACGGGGCTTCGACGATTCACTACCGGATGGCTACCTCGGTTCCGGCTGCGCAGGACGCGGAAGATACCGAGGCTCAGGCGTGGCTGCCGGCGCTTTCCATGCGCGATGGGCAACTGGCTTTGGAGCACGGCTTGCACCAGGAGGCCGGCTGGGAACGGAGCACCGAAAACTCGGACATGGCTGTGCTGGTCTACGCAGACAAGATCGATAATCCGATACTGCAGGCAATGGGCAGGCCAGCTCAAGGGAGTTCGGTCACGGCTTCTGCGCCTGGAGCCGTGCTTTATGACCCCGAGAGCGGGCTGGTGCGGGCAGCGGGGCCGGGGTTCTCCTCGGCGGGAATGGTGGCGACCGTAAATCGCAAGCTGCCCAGGGGGAATCAGGTTCGGGTGAGCTATGCAAATGGAAATGCGCTGGTGCTTTCCGGCTCGCCCCAGTCGGCGGGGCTGGCCCAGGTGCTTGCTTCACCCCGTGCACGCCACACACAGACGTATTCGATTTCCCTTTCCGGAACGCTGGATGGCAGCGGGACGCGCTGGCGAGCCACCTATCGATGGCAGCCGGAGGCAACAGTGACCCCAGTTGCAGCGTTTGCGCAGGATGCTGCCGATCCTTATCTCAACCTTCAGTTCCGCCAGCCGATTCATATTCGCCGCGATGGCACAGGCGGCTTCGAAGCACTTGTCAATTTGCGCAATCTGCTTGCCCAGGGATACCGGCCCTACCTTTTGAGCGACGGATCGCTGCTGGTGTTTGCCGCGCACCAGCGCAGTTTTGGTGGCGGGGTTGCTTTCAGTTTCTAGATGGTTTATTCATCGTTCGAGCAGCACATGACCCGCATACTTCTTGACGTTGGATGAAGCGGCTTGGGCTGACGAAGGAATCCCCGCGCCTTTGGAATCCGCTTCAGTCTGTGCTATATTTTTCAAGGGACAGCAGAGAATCCGTGCCTGTTACTCTTGTGCGCGAAAGCCTCCGCCGCATGGTAAATCCCGACTGAATGGACGCGTAGCTCAACTGGCAGAGCATTCGGCTCTTAACCGACAGGTTGTAGGTTCGATTCCTACCGCGTCCACCAGAAAACAAAAGACTTAGCAGAACTTCAGTAAGAGCCAAACCCCACAAAACCCCACCGTAAGAGCGAGACAGCCGCAAACCATCAGGCAGCCTCTTGCTTCATCACCATCTGCACTACCTTTGAGTTTGCCTCTTGCTTAGCTCTCAGGGTGCTGTTTCCGTACACGTTCATCGTGGTCGAAACGTTGGCATGACGCATCAGCTTTTGCTGCACACCGATTGGAGCGCCCGTCTCGTCCAGAAGCGAACGATACGTGTGCCTGAAGGTGTGCCAGCCCAGCCCAGGAATGCCGATCTCTTCGCCTTTCGGTTTGAGAATCTGCCTCTGGATTATGCCGGAGTAGTAGCAGCCGCCCGTGACGTGCGAGGGGAATACAAGGCCCTCTTTGCGGTCACCCTTCCACTTGAGCAGGGCTTCGGCGAACGTTGGGTCCAACGGGACTTCATCATGGGACGCTTCGGTTTTCACTCTCCCGATTCGCCCGTTGACGACACCTTGCTGAACCATCATTGCGCAAGCTTTGAAGTCGATGTGTTCCCAGCGGAGCGCCAAGACTTCGCTCACTCGCAACCCGCTGCACATCGCAACAATGACCATGGTTTTGTACGGCTCTCGCAGAGTTCCCACAAGCTCTTGGAATTTCTCAGGAGCAAGTATCTGCGGTCTCTTCTGTCGCTTGCTGGTGCCCTTCACCTTGACCAGTTCAATCGGGTTCCGTTGCAGTTCAATCAACCCCCACAACATTGCCCGCTCAAACAACAGATGCAGAAGTGCTCTGACCTGTCCGCGTGTCTTAGGTGACAGTGGCAACGACTTGAGCCATTCGGTTACTTCGAGTGCTTTGACCGCTGACAGTCGGGTGCTGCCCCATCTCGGCTTGACATGCTTTGTGAGGTAGCTCCGATAACCACGAGCGGTGCTGTAGGAAAGGCCGTCGGTGAGGGTGGTCTCTCCAGGTTGCTGTTTCACAATGTCCTCAATCCGCTCTTCTCTCATGAATCGGTCGATGACCAATCCCAACGTCGGCTGGTTCTGCGATCTGTAGGCTTGTGGCCCGTTGATTCGGAGCAAGTCCTCTTGCAGACGGACCATTGCTTTAGCCTCTGTAGGATATTCAAGAGCACTCAGGGTGATCTGACGCAAGGGGCTGCTCGGTTCCGCGTGGTTGCGGTACCGATACTCCCAAACATCTGCTCCAGATTTGCGGGACACTCTGCGTAGACTTCCCTTCTGATACCGATTGCGTGTGAATTTCAAGGTTCTCTCCCTCTCACTCACACGGGCACGGCTGGCTGAATTGATTTTGAATGGCCTTTACGGTGTTGTTTTCGGTGCGTTCCGAGCCTTCCGCTGCTGGAACTCATACGGTTCGATATATAAGAAACGGAGCAGTTCTGCGGTATACGCCATCGTTTCGGAGACGTTCTCCGTGCTGACTTCTAAAGCTCTATGCGGATGTGCTGCGTCATGACCGTCATCCTTGATTGCGGGGAGCCATTCGTCGAATATTGCGGGAAGTCGCTGCTCCTTGATTAGCTGCTTAAGGCCCTCGTTTAACGGGTGCTCTTTGCATTTTTTATCCAAGATCGCATCGTACAGAACCCGTCTGCACATCACTGCTGCAGCTTTTGGAGCACCGGCCTCCATAACCTTCTGTGCTTCCGTCCAATCATCTGCGATGTATTTCGGGACGGCTGGGTGGTCTGGGTCGATGGCACGAGAGGGGTGCATGAAGAACTCATCCGCAGTTCGGTTGATCTGGAGATTATTTGAGACTGAGGTTTCCACGTAAGTGAGTTTCGCACAGGTGATGGAGTTGCACCGGAGGATAAGGCGAATCCAGTGCGTGTTAGTGTTAGGCGTTCGAAAAGACGGCGAAAGCACCGAAGCCTGAATTGCAAATGTTGACGGCTTACGACAGTGAGGACAAAGACCGCGAGGGTCCTCAGCCAGTAGATTGTTATTCCCCGCCCATGAATAGCGAATGTCCCAATCAATGGGTAGGCGGGCCAGCATGGAGAGCTTTGTCGAACACGATTACTGCCCAGCAAGCGACCTGAGACTTCCATCATGCTTGGTGGATGAACCGTCCCGACGCGGATGGTGTCACTGTTGTAAGCGACAGGTGCCTGTCTACTACGAGGATGGTCACTGGGTTTACAACTGGCACGCCTTGCGATCTGAAACGAGACCGGCTGTGGAAGTGATGCCGCCGTTGCGGTGACTGTCCAAACGCACGAAAGCCCCTCGGTAGTCTTTGAGAGGTTTTCGTTTACAGATTGGGAAGTGGAAAGGTCTAGCAGTGGACCAACGGTACTCGCCTGCTTCCAGGTTGTCAATTAGAGTTTTGGCATTGAGACCTTAGCCGAAATCGGCTGGTGTCCGGGTTGTGATCTGGCGACTCGCAGACGCGCTGAGATTGCGGTTTGAATTTTCTAATCAAAACCCCACAAAGTACCCACGCTACCAATTCCTCACCATTCCCCATCGTTTCTTTTCAATACTTTAGGCTGCCAGCCGTTCCGCGTAAGTCGTTGATATTACGTTGTTTATTGTTCTCTTAACCGACAGGTTGTAGGTTCGATTCCTACCGCGTCCACCAAGAAAATCAATTAGTTAGGGACGACTCCCTTTCGAAACATCTTCCGATACCGGGGAAAATACCAAGGACCCCGCTGCATTTTCGCCCCCGCTGATGCTCTCGACCGCTTCCCGCAAATCGTCCAGGGAAAAGTGCCCGTGCCTTTTCGCCTTAGTCACCATCGTGGAATTGCTCCAGCCGACAATCTTGGCGATCTTGGCAGCCGGGGTACCAGCGTTCAGCATCCGCGAAACTGCCGTGCAACGTAGGTCGTGGAACCGGCAAGTCAAGGGCCCGACCTTTTCCTTTGAGTCGGCTTCTTCCGTCTCGCCTTTCAAAATCTTGGCTGCCCGAAGTCTGGCCGCTTCCCACGTTCCAGCCTAACACCAATCGGACAGCCACACTATAAACTGACTTGAAACTAACTTGGTCTAATTGAAGAGTAGTCAACTTCCGAGTTAGCAACGATCCAGGCGGAACCCTATTCCTTTGCCCTTCTGCCTTTGCGGTTACCTATCAGATCGTTCCGGGAGCTGCCAAAGCACGCAAGAGTCGCACATAATATTTTCCGCGCTTTCTCGAAGCCGGACGCTTGCCAGATTCTCCTCCGCGAAGTTTCCGCAGTCGGGAATTCTCGAAGATGGCGGACATCTGGCAGGCCAGCAATCCACCGGCCAGCCCGAGGGCGAACGATCCCCCACTGGCCATGATGTGAAGCCAGATGATGGGCAAAGAATCAGAGGCCGGCACGAAGCGGCTCTTCACAGCGTCGAGCCCACCAACCAATGCCCACGGCACGTCGGCGGACTCAGCGAGACATAGAATCGGTATGGCGCAGGCCAGGGCGACAGCGCGGCGTTTCCAAGTGAGGCCGGGCCAGGCCAGCGGCACGAACAACAGCATCACCACGTGCGCGAGACCCTGCATGACAAGGAACTGAAATTGAAAAAACAAGCTGCGCGGGGAAAATCCCCGTCGACGGAGGACAAATAGTGGCTGTTTCTTGCCGTGACGCTAAACGCAGGCTGCGCTTGAGCGATAACTAGATCGAGATTCTCGACCTCGTACTGAGGTGCGATCCAGCCCAGCTCCCAGCGGTAGAAAGGCAATACCAGTTTTGCGTATTGATTGACTGCGGCGAGCGCGCAGGCAGTGAGCGAAGCATAGATGGTAACTGCCCAAAGAACGCGCTGGAGCGCTTTACGCATTGACGCGCGGGGCAGCGGAGTTCGCCCAGGCGAAGAAGAAGATACAGCCCGCCACTACGATGCACGTGGGAGCGATGAGTCCATGCAGGGAAGCAAACCAATCCGGGCACCAGTGCAGCGATAGCACAAGAGTGAGGATGCGAAACTGGTTCATAGCATACATCAGGGCCACGCCGCCGATAACTCCAATTAGTTTCGAGAGCCGTCGGGCAGGGAATGGCAACACTGCAGCTATGAGCAGAAACATTCCGTCGCTGCCTTCGCATCCCTCCAGGATATTGACGCTTCCGAAGCGAGTGAACAGGCTGTTCCCGCTGGCCCTCGCCGATACTGCCGGAACTACGGCATTGAGGACAGTCGCGGCCGGCCGGACCGTCAATATGTCGACCACCAGGTGCTCGACAATGGTGCCTCTGGTGAGGTAATAACCGTAATCGAGCGCAGCGAAGATTGCGAGAAACAGCACAACATAAATGACGCCGAATCGAGTACGCGTCTTATCGGGCGACGGAGTCGAGTCGACGGACTTATGGTCTTTCATCGCTGTGCACCATGTGGAAGCTAGGCGATTGGTGAGGCCTTTGAACGGCGCATCAGGAAGAGAGAGAGGCCGATCAGAACCAGCCCCATGACGATGGCGCACCACTGGGGAAGGGTCGGGATCGATTGCGGGGGCGGGGGCAAACAGTCGGTACACCCCGAGAGATTTGGGGTGACCTTCGACGCAGAAACGAACATTCCGTTCTCGCCACGGTCGGCGGCGATGGAACATGTTCCGCTCGACAAGTATGTGACGACATTGTTTGATACTGTGCAAGCCGAGGGCGTCAAAGTTGCGAAAGTTACCGGCAAACCAGCGCTATCGGTGGCGCTGAGCTGAAGCGGCGAACTGTCGGCAGATTGCCCAGGGATCGGCGGCAAGCTGATCGACCGCGCCGAACCATGCACAACAAAACCCTGGGTCTGCTGGACGGTGGGGGATGCTTGCTGCCCGGTGGGAACCACCTGAGCTGCGCAGCTGGCCACCGCCGTAGCCAGAAGGATTGCAATTGTGCGCGGGGCACATGTCTTTTTCACTTCAACCCTCTCCGCTCCGCGGTCTGAACATAGTTTAAAGTCGAGCGCGAGTACCTGTCATCTGTGTTTTGTGTGCGTCTTGTCGATTCATGCAGTCTTCATAGGATTCAAGCGGCGCATCCGAACGACTGACAGAGTAACCAGAGCCGGCCGCATCGTCAACTGCACGATCTCGCACCTCTCGGATACCGATCTCCAGTTACAAAGAGACATTCCCTGCAATTTAAGAAATCTATTGCCTCGGCACCAGGCTCTGCGCATCGAATACGGTCAGAAAATCAGTGACTCGTTGCCGCATCTGGGGCTGCGGAACGCGCTCTTTCTGAAGTGCTTCCGTCTTAATCACAACGGAAGTCTGGGCAAGTGAAACGACACGCAGCGGACTGATTTGGCGGGTTCCCGAATTTGTCCCGCAACGTTCGCAGATAGTAAATGCTTCGAAGACGTCACTGATCCCGTCGTTGTAGGCAAATGTCCCGTAGGTTGTCAGGCTTCCGTCGCGCTCGTAGTGCAGCACAGGCTCGCCTTCGGTGACCTGTTCTCCGCGAGCCAGGTGGCACCACAAAGGCAAGTGACCGCCCTGCTGCATATATAGGCCAACCTGAAGGTCACGGGAGGGATCGCCATCGGTATAACGTCCCCAGCGGTAAAAAGGCGTTCCGTCGTTATACGTTTCTTCCCACTCAGAGACCAGGCGGAACGCGCCAATCTTCTGCGGCAGATGAGGGGGCTGGTTGTTTGTCTTTGCCGTCCATCCAAACTGCTGCACATGGCGCTCGACAGCAAGGACTTGCGGTACGGCTAACACAGTCGACACAGCCGCCAGCAGCAACACCGGCCCCCAGGTGGTTGCTGCGTTCGAGCTCGGCTTTGCCGGGCTAACTGTTGCCTCATGCTTTCGTTGGAGCAGTGAACACATGGCGATGCAGACGAGCAGAAACAGCGTTGCGCCGATCGCATAGTCCACCTGCGTGCCATAGGGCTTGATCGACGGGAACCAGCGGCCGGCCTTGTAATACACCACCAGCACACAAAGGCGCACCAAGTTGAAGATGTAGCCGGTCAATACACCCAGCGCGCCTGCGCATACCACCTTCAAGGCGCTGCAACGGTTCCATAGCGCGGCGAAGATACCCAGGTATCCAAGCGTGACCGCACCCCGGATTCCATCACAGCCCGGGGCGATAAACATGCCGAAATCCGGTGCGAACATCAATCGCAGCTCGGCGCCATCGGGATGCTCCTGGATCAGAGCTGCAAACGATCGGGCGACATCGGCCGATACACGCTGCAGAGGCAGATCGAGCCACTGATTGAACCGAGGCGGTACCGGATTTACCATCAGAAGCAGGAATAAGGGCAGCAGGCATCTGCGGAGCAGGGCGAAGCCGCCGATCGCCAGCAATACTGCAGAGGCGAAGAGCGAGAGCACGACTCCGTTCGGGATGATCCAAACCTGCCGCCCAATCAGCAGCTGGACATCGAAGCGTTCCCGTACCTGAAGCAGAGTCGCCGCGATGGCAAGGGGAAGCACCGACCACCAGCTTCCGAACAAACCCCAGCCCATTTGCCTCCACGCCCGCAGTGCGAGCACGACCGCCGCCAGCGGGAAGAACACGCCAATGGAACGCAGCGGGTCGTGCTTCCACACGTGCAGTGCGGCAAGCTCAACCGGCAGCAGCGCCGCAATTGAGATCGCGAGGATCGCAGCCGCGAGCGCGACGGTCCGCAGCCCGGTCCGACGTGTCCGTTGGCCTTGAATTGAAAGAGCTGCAGGGAAAGATAGGGTGCTCATAAAGCAATGACGATTTCAGGCATGACAGCTGTGCGAGTCTTTACGAGACATGCGCAGCACCGAGTTCTGAATACGCTTGCGCGAAAACCCAAGTGTGATGCCCACGGATTTGGTTGGATAGGCCAAGCAAATTCAAATAATTCTACTTATCGCGGGAGCCGGAGCGTTTGCGAAAGCGCATGAGCCCAAACGAAACCGCCGCCGCAATAACCCCGAAAACTGCGGTTGGGTTCTCGGGCGAGTCCACGCATCCACCACCTAGAGCATGCGCAAACGCGGCTGTCGTCAGAAAGAGTATTGCCACCGGAACTGCAACAGAAATCCTTTTCACTTTGAATGTCTCCTGACGTGACGAACGGTGCATGGCTTGAATTCGACTATCAATCACGACTCTTAGTAACCGAAAGAAACCGATTCTACTCTGCGTAGTTTGAACCGGAAACATTACAATTCGATTAAAAACCCGTCAACAATTCGTGCTGCCATTCATTGTCTGGGAATTGATGCCGCTTCCTATCCAGGCGGGTCGAAAACCGAGACTTCTTGGGCGCCCGGCGTTCTTACGCGCAATTGGTTCCCGCGGAATTAAGTTTCCTGGAAAGGATCGGGCAAGCTTACAATAAGCCCGTTGCCTACTAAAGAAATACTTGCCAATTCCGGAAGAGCCCGCACGTCAGGTTCGGCGTCACGGAGTATACACGCGTCGGTCGGCGTGCTTCTTTTTCTGCTGCTCTGTTTTACAACAGTTACCGTATGGGTCAGGGAAGCATGGGCGCTGCAATGGTTCCAGATCGGAATTTATTCTCTGGTCGTTGTTCAAGTGCTCAACGGGAGTCGCCAGGAAAAGGAGGACATCGCAGATGGGGTCATTCCGCTGCTCGTCTACCTGATACCGCTATGGGGTATAGTTCAGATCGTTTTTCACACCACCACGGCCACCTTTGAGACGCGCGGAGAAGTTCTACGCTGGGGCGCCCTTACTGGAGTCTTTTATCTGAGCCAGACAGTGACTCGTTCCAGGGAGAGCCAACAGAAACTGCTCAATGCGAGTCTATGTTTTGCAACGGGAATGGCGGTATTATGCCTGATGCAACTCAACACTTCCGATGGCCACATACTCTGGATCATCCCTACTAATTTTTCACCTATCTATGCGACGTTTCAAAACAAGAACAACTACGTGCAGTTTGTGGAGGTCGCTCTACCCATCGCTGTCTGGGGCGCAGTGAGCGAGGGGCGGCGCTCATGGCGGTATGCGCTTGCTGGAGGCGTCCTCTATGCGTCGGCCGTCGCAGTGGCTTCGCGCGCCGGTTTTGTGCTTTGCACAGGAGAATTCATAACGATCCTTACGATGGGGCTGGTGAGATTACGCCGCTCTGCAGTGCGAGCGACATTTCGATCATCCGTTGCAGCCGTCCTCATCGTGCCGCTTATCGCAGGCGCATTCACGTTTGCAGTTGGTTGGAAGAGCACGTTGGATCGATTCAACGACGACGACCCGTTCGTGATTCGGCGCGAATATTTCCTCGGCGCTGTCGAAATGGCGAGACACCGGCCGTTGACCGGGTATGGCCTGGGGACATATGTGCAGGTTTACCAGAAATACTCGATCAAGGATTTCTATCCTTTCTACGCCAATCACGCACACTGCGATTGGGCAGAATTTGCGGCGGACGGAGGTCTACCATTTCTCGCGTTGGTGTCGATTCCCTTTCTTGCCGCGATTCCATTGGCGTTCCGGCATCCATGGGGACTTGGTTTAGTCGCAATCATTTTGCATGCGTGCGTAGATTACCCATTTCCGCGCCCGGCGGTATCGGGCTGGATGTTCATGATTCTTGCAGCGCTGTACATGACACGAAAATATGAGCGGAAAGAGCAACCGGACGCGGAGCGTGGTGGAGCGACCGACAGACCCGGCACGCAGAAAAACGTAACTGCACTTCATTGCAAGAGCCTTTAGCTCTGCAACGGGGCAGGAATGCCCGGAAAGGGAATCGTCGAATTTCCTTGTCGGACTTCTCTGCGATATAGAGGGTTCCGCTCATCTCGACAAAGATATTCGGGGCAAAGTGTGGGAATCACTGGGTAGATGTATAAGGGTCATCTTCGGCTGGCTTAGGGACGTGATCCACAGAGATGTAGCGGAGGAACAGCCCAAACAATGAAAACACCACGACAAGGACTGCGACCGAGATAATCCTGCGGAAAAGACGTCTCATCTTCCTTCTCTTGCCGATCGGATCGGGCTGGATCTTGCTACCGGGCTGCCCGGAATCGTTCCCAGCAAGCTGCGTCGACGGGAGTGCGAAAAAGCGATGGCGGCATTTCCGGCACCGGAACGCCTGTCGCCCCCGAACATTCTGAAGGACGTCTTTCCAACTTGAGTCGTGGGAGCGTCGAATGTCGGAGCTGGTGCACTGTGGACAAGTCATGACGAAGATCCTGACTGGATTCTCACTGATGTTACCACCAATGTCCCAGAAACTCTGGAAGTGCCGAGACTACGATTGTAAGTGAGCCGCAGTCGCAGAAGCTGCTCGTCCGGACTGACAACAAAGGGCAGGACCACGCGATCAGGCGTATCGCTGGAAAGAGACACAGAACTAGCAAGGATCTTATCCGATCTGGACTCGAATATCTGCCATTGAATTCCTGTATCTGGGCGGATGTTTCGAGTGCGGTAGGACGATTCCAGCTTGTAGTCTCCCGGAGGCAAAAAGATGGTCTGTTCGGCAATCGCGCAATTCTCTGGCTCGTCACCGGTGAATTCGGCTTCCAAACCGATTGACCCTGGCCAGGAATGGAGTCCGTTGTACTCCGGGAAATTCCAATCAAAATCGACGGGCAACGGATCGCGCGAGAATTGAGGATTGTTGGGAAACGAAGCGTCGGCCACGATCCTGTGCAGGCCGATGAGCCTGTTCCATACAGCGCTCGCACCGATGGAATCGTTGGCGTGGACTAACTTGTCGAGAAGAGTGAAAAGTAAGGTGTGATCCCACTCTTGCTCGCCGGCGCGGAGAAGGTGGAGAGCCGGATTGACAGCTGCCGACGGCTGATCTTTGCCGATCAGAAATACGATGTACTGGCGGGCGACGTCCGGGTTATCTTCGACGATGTTCGCCTCAATCGTTTTCGGATCCGGCGATACCCGCCAGCAGAGTTCAAAGAGAGCCCCAATGTCCTCCGCAGGCGTTTCCGTGGCCCGGCGGATCCACGTCCAGAAAGCAGGAAGGTTGTCCCGGCGGAAGTAAAAGTTGGCGAGGCTCCAGCGTGGTACGTAAGTACGATCCACTTCGAATGCCTGGAGAAGGAGTTCCTCAGCCCGATCGAAATCGCCGTCGGACTCATATCGCAGGCCCAGGTCGATGGCCGCATCACTGTTGTATCGATTCAGCCGCAAAGAGGTTTGAAGGAGTTGCTCAGCGGCGGGTTCATCCAGACGCGCGAGTTGAACGTAATACCACCAAGAGTCCGGCTCAAGACGGATGGAAGCTCGAACAGATTCCGCTGTGCCTTGCAAGTACAGATCGTCCGCACGAGCCGTTTTCCAGGATTCCCAAACCCCCAGCAAGCAGGCGCACACTACCAATGCCCGTACAACAAGAGCGAAGAATGGAGTTCGATTGAACATCCGGGTCAGTCCCGCTGAGAGCTTAACACCCGGGCTCTCCTTTTCCGATCTTTCGGCATACATTTCACAAAAACGTAACAATGCACGGAAGCTGACAGGATCAACTCGATTCCCGCAGCACCTCGGCCTTTGGTCCTGGTCCCTTGTGCTTTGGACAACTCAGGACGTCCGGGAATGGTGCATCCGATCAAAGTGTGCTTCGCGTCAGCGGCTGTGGTGATAGTGGCGATGACGGTGTTCATGATCATCGCTGTCGTTGTCGTCATCGCTGAAGTCGCGCAAGGAAGCTTCGCCAATTTGCCATCCGCAATCGCCCATGTGCGCAAAGAAAAGTGCCAGCCGATGTTTTTGCGGGGAAGCCGCGGAAACAAGGGCTGGCAGGTTGTGCTTCGAAAATGAGACTGAAGATCGGCCTAATAACTGTGCCGGCATTTATCCGATGGGTACAGGAAGCCCGGGCAGCACAGAGGAAGAACAGCTGGTTGAACTGGACAGCAGGGAACCATCTGATTTTGCTTACAGTTACCGCCGCCCGAGCCGGAAACTGCCGGCTTCGCTTGAGCAATGGACAATCCCTCGATCAGGGTTTGGGATTGGGCTGACTGTCCCGGGAATGTGTAGACGCTGGAGGCGCGCAAATCGATTTTATTCGTCTCGATCACTCCTGCTGCGCCAGGGGCTGCTTCGGCTGAGAGAACAAGAGTTCCGGAAGCGACGACCGAAGAGCCGTCGAAGTTGCGGAGATTGTCGCCCTTCAGCTCGTACTTCACATCCGTCTCGGAGGTCTTCAAATAGTAGTGGCCATTCTCGGAGCTCACTACGCCTGCCGCCATGAAATCAGTAGAGGGCTTGCCGCCGAGCGAGCTGAATTCCAAGGAATGCCCTGGATGCACGAAGGCGATGGTTCTTCCGGCGGCGTCCTTGACGTCCAAATCTCCAGTTTTGGCAACGACCTTGACAGAGTTGCCAGGCTCGATGGAAATCTCTCCGCTCGCATGTGCCTGGGAAGTTGCGATACTCAACCCATTGACCTCGACACGGAAAGAACTCGTTGAACTGACTTCGACCGTTCCGCGCTGGAGTTCAAAACGGTTGCGGTGCAGGGTGCCGCGCGAATCGACATAGAGACTGATTGTTGCATCGTTTCCAAGCCGCAGATCTGCAATTGAAGTTGCAGTCCGGCCGGTTTCAACCACGGACCCATCGAAGACGGTGCCGCTGCCAGCCACAACATAGTTGTCAATCTTCAATTCGCCGCGTGAGGTCACGCTGCCGATCGAAGGTGAGGCTGCCATTGCGTAAGAACCTACGCACAACGCCGCCACCAAAAAAACGAACCCTTTACGCATCGCGCCCTCCTAGGCATCGCTACATTGGACCTGCCAACGTGTGCTTCCCCTCAGATATTACAAGTTGGTTTTCACAGGTTGGCGATAGGGCTTCAGAAATCACATTAAGAAATTAACATAGGTGTCTTACATTTGTATGAATCCGGTTGTTGCGTCTTACATTTGTCATACAAACATCTCTGCAACGAACTTAGGGTAGATTGGGCGAAGCGGATTCTCCTCTCTTTCGTTCGAGCGTGTTGCTCTTTCAAGAGGAACCGGGATGCGATCTCCACGATTACCAATCGAGCGGGATGATTTGGAGACCGAACATGTTATCTGACGCTGTCTGATGGCGGCCGGACAAAGCGCCCGTAGCCCATCAGGAAAAAGGGGTTCCTCCGGCGAGCGGGCACCCGAAGCCCGGCCCAATAAATTCTGGTTAAACCTTTTCATTCCTCAATGTACGATGATCGTCGTCGTTTAATCTGTCATGACAGCGCACCAAGAATCGTCCTGGCAAACAAGAACGGCCGTGCAGTTTGCGAGAAAGCGATGCAAGCAGGTATAACCCCTGGTGGCATCATCGTGAACCGGAATGCAAAGGACCCTGAGGGATCGCATGAGGAGACATCACGATGAGCGCGAGCAGTAGCACGCGTCTGATAGCAGACCGAACGAGACCCTCTTCGTCTGCTTTGAGTCCGGCAAGCGGCTCAGGAGATAAGTCCGGCCAGCGAGAACGCGCCGGCGCTAGCCCCCTGGTACGGTCATGGATAGGGCTGTTGACCATTGTGGGATTTCTCGGGTTCTATCCCCAGCTACCCAAACTGTGGGAAATCTGGACGACAGATCCGCTGCGTTCGATCGGGATCATCCTCTTACCCACAAGTATTGCGTTGATCCTTTATGTTTGGCGCCAAAGCGCTTGGGAACTTCGCGGCTCCTGGTGGGGGCTACTATTTGTGGGGCTGGCGTTTGCTCCATTGATCTGCGCGCGCCGTATTGAATTCTTCTGGGCCTTTCGGGGTGTAAGGGTCAATTTCATTCCCAGCGTGTGGCCAATCTATTTCTACGCAGGGGGCATTGTTTTGCTCTTTGCCGGGGTTCGGGTTTGGCGAAGGGTGTGGTTTCCTTTGGCACTACTGCTCTGTGTTCAGCCCGTTCCCGAATCATTTGTCCATTTTCTCGACCTTCCAATGCAAAGTCTCTCCGCGCACATCGCGCGATCGTTCGCGAACCTTCTGGGATTCCCCCCGACCAATACTGAGTTGTTGCGTCTGATGTTTGCTCCGGATTTTGGGATGTTCATTGCTCCAGGCTGCGACGGCCTGCGCGGGGCCATCACGCTGGGGTATGGGGCCCTGATTCTCGGTTATCTGAAACGTCTATCCCTTCTGAGGTGGTCAATCTATGTGATCGGGGCATTGCTCCTTGGACATCTCTTCAACCTGGTTCGACTCTGCGCATTAGTACTGTACTATCGGGTCGCAGTGGGGCACACAGTTCTTGAGCATGCAGCGAAGCAAGCGGACTATGTAATTGGCGCCCTGCTCTTTTGTATAGCGGCGTTACTCTTTTGGATTGTATTCCGGAAGGAACACAACGCCGGCGCTGCCAGTGTCCCCGCTGACACCAGCAATGCCCTCCGCGCCAGTGATAAGGAAAATACCTACTGGAGAGCCGCAGCCCTGGCCCTTTTGGTGCTCGTTGCCATGGTGCCGGCTGTTCGCGCTATGCAAATAAGCATTGAAAACTCTGCATGGGCCATGCGCCGAGGTGAAACAAATAGAACGGAACTGAATGGTCGAATACCAACTCAGGTTGGGACGTACAGACTCGTTCGGGTTTGGCAGGAACAACAAGCCGGCACTCTGGTATTAGAAACCGCTGCATTTGAAAACGGGCGATCAGGTGAGATCGAATTAGGCATATGGCTGGCGCCGAGTGATCATAGCATCCAGCAAAGCCTGATGACTCATGGAGAAATGCCGAAATTAAAGGCGATCGCGCGGTTTAGCACAGCCGCGGGACGAACCGTTCCATTCAACACTGCGTTCTACGACGACGGCTTTACCGATACTCTGACCGGTGATACATATTGCAGTCCCTACTCGTGCCAGTCAGGCCAATATCGACCGAATGACGGCGTTCACCTTGCCATGATCGAAACGGTCGATCATACGACTCGAGGTAAACGCGTAGTCCCAATTTTCTTCAAGATGCAGGTGCCCCACACCGACTCTGGGAGTGAAACTGCCTACAAAGCCCTGTCAATTGAATGCGATGATTTTCTCTCTCATCTCGACTTTACGCAGCTGAGCCAGGATTTTCAGTAAGCAGTTCTCGGCCCGAGCGAGCTCCATGGTCGAAATCTTCAGCTATACGAATTGCCACAGGTTGGTTGTTGCCTGATCGGCGACGCCAATTCTGGTTGATCGGGGTAAGCAGCTTTGCGCCGGTTTTCACAAGAGAAATTTGAGCATCCACGAGTGGGAGCCGTCCTCCTTGAGCGGGCCAGAACCTAGTTCTAGATTCGGATAGAAATTGTCATGCAATTGTCCTACTCCTTTGTTCATTCGTTAACAGTGGCATAGTAGGGTGTGGGAATCCGGTAATGAAGATCCGCTAATGAGGGCATGGCGCCGCTGTTTGGAGTGACGCTCGGGTTCCCAACGTTCTTTCACCCGCGGAACCGGTTTCTTGCTTCAGGAGGGTTCCAGAGATGGGACTCACAGGGGCGAAGCCTGCCCTATTAGAACGGGAAGGGGACACTGTTCACGAGGTAAATAAGGCTCGTTGCTTCCGCTAAGCGCAATCCTCACAATCGTTTCGCAGGTTGGCAATCAAAACCTTCAGCAAAAAACCGGCATAAGATGACTATCCTAAAAACCCGATCACGCATGGTCAGCGTGCGACTCTCCGAAAGCGAGTATCAGGCTCTTCGGCAGCTGTGCTCTACGTCGGGCGCGAGAAGCGTATCGGACCTGACACGGAGCGCGATGCATGCACTTCTAAGCGGGACCACTCGCGAAGAGATGCTACACATCCGTATGAGCGAATTCTGTGACCAGATGAACAGCCTGGGTCGCAGAATTGAGGAGCTTGTGGAAAGAGTTGCCGCCTCAGACAGGCGGAATTGACGCGACTGCAATGCAAGCCCCAGGCTTGATGCCGGTGTCGACAACGATGTGAATGTAAGCTCAAGATGTTTACAGAAATCCCAAGAGGACTCTCCGATGAGGTATTTTGCAACGATTCTCCTGACAATCGCCCTGGCTGGGTCAATTTCCGCGCAGCAAATGCAGCGTACGCCGAATGCAGTGAGTGCGGGTGCGGCCTCCTTGAACTTCTCCTCCGACCTCCCCATCGAGCGAATTGGAAACGACGATCTCATTGGGATAACAGTCTACGATTCTCCCGAACTAACCCGTACAGTTCGTGTGGACTCAAACGGGGAGATCCGACTACCGATGATGCGGCAGCCCATCAACGCCAAGGGGCTTTTCCCCACGGAGCTGGAGAAATCAATCGCGTCAGCACTCGTCGAAGAGCACGTGCTCGTTGATCCGGTTGTAACCGTGACGGTTGTGGAATATCGCAGCAGGCCTATCAGCGTGGTTGGCGCAGTTCGCAACCCCATCACATTTCAGGCGACCGGCTCGATGACCTTGATCGACGCGATTTCCCAAGCTGGTGGACTCACCGAGAACGCCGGACCGGAAATCCTGGTAAGCGAGAAGCCGGCGAATAGTGACTCGAAGGACGCACCCTTAGTCCGCCGAATCCCCGTGCGCGGCTTGATTAACGCGGCGGATCCCACATTGAACCTGATTTTGCAAGGGGGAGAAGTGGTGCGTGTCCCGGAGGCCGGCAAATTCTATGTGCTCGGGAACGTACACAGGCCCGGAGCGTTCTCGATCACGGATGGATCTGAAAGCACAGTTTTGAAGGCCTTGGCGCTCTCCGAGGGACAGGATCACTTTACCGCGCACGTCGCTTATATCTATCGTCCGGAAGTCGCCACCAGCGGTCGCCAGGAAATCCCGATTGAGTTAAAAAAAATCCTGGATCGAAAGGCGCCGGACGTAGCTCTCTTGCCGAACGACATACTCTATGTCCCTGAGGCGTCCGGCCGCAAAGCCACGCTGACAGCTTTGGATCGAATTTCAGGGTTCGGCGCGTCCGTTGGTACCACCCTGCTCTACATCTATCACTAGAAGGAATCGAGCGAAAGCCATGTCAAAACAGACAGCATTACCAGTTGAAATGCCAGTGCGGCCCTCGTACTTCCAGAATGTACAGTCGCCCTATGTGACTTATCCACCCGGACTGGATATTGAACCGGAAGCACCCGCGGTTCCCCTCTCGCATTATCGCTGGATTTTGCGACGCCACCTGTGGATGATGACTGCGTTTATCGCAGCGTGCATCCTAGTGACCTTCATCATTTCCGCTAGGCTGAAGCCGATCTATGAATCCACTGCGACCATAGACGTCGACGTCCAGGCTCCATCCGAGGTGATTGGCCAGGACTCAACGCGCTCATCTTCAGGTGTCAGAAGTCCAGATCAATTTCTCGCCACTCAAATCAAACTGATCCAATCGGACGCTGTCTTGCGGCCGGTAGCCGAACAATACCATCTATTGGCCGCTCCCGGAAGACAACAGGGAGTGACCGCGGAGCAGGCACAAAGGGATGCAGAAGCTCCCGTGGGCATCGGGGGTCTGAAAGTGACGAGACCTCCCAATACGTATTTACTGCTAATCAGTTACCGCTCAACGAACCCGCGCTTGGCGGCGGACGTCGCAAATGCGATTGCAAACTCCTATCTGGCGGATTCGTACGCGATTCGAATCGGATCGTCGGCCAGCCTATCGTCGTTCATGGAAAAGCAACTTGACGAATTGAAGGCGAAGATGGAGAAGTCCGGACTCGCGCTTGCCAAATTTGAAAAGGATCTTGACGTCGTCAATCCTGAAGAGAAGACGAATATTCTTTCCGCACGCCTCCTGCAACTGAACACCGAATATACAAACGCACAGGCGGATCGGGTTACCAAGGAAGCTGCCTGGAATGCGATCAATTCGGGGTCAGTTGAGGCAGCCGAAGTCTCCACCCAGGGGCAATCGCTTGCAAGGCTGACCGAGTCGTTGAACGAAGCCCAGCAGCGGTTCGCGCGAGTCAAAGCCACCTTTGGAACGAGTCACCCCGAGTACCGAAAAGCGGCTTCCGATCTGGCGGAAGTGCAGAAGGAATTTGATGACACGCGTCGAAGCATCGGCGACAGAGTAGGCGTGGAATACAAAGAAAGCCTAAACAGAGAGCAGATGATCCAAAAAGCGCTGGCGGATACGAAAGCCGCATGGGACGGTCTGAATACTCGATCGTTTGAATACCAGCAGCTAAAGCAGGAGGCAGACGCGGACAGAGCGCTGTACAATGAGCTCATCAAAAAAATTCGCGAGGCCGACATTAATGCCGGCTTTCGAAACAACAATATTCGAATTGCCGATGTTGCCCGCCCCTCGTTGTACCCCGTTTTTCCGAACATGATCGCCAACCTGGCATTTTCCCTGATCATTTCGAGCGTCCTCGCCATAGCTGCCGCGCTCCTCCTGGACAGACTCGACACTACGCTGAGGAATCCTGAAGAAGCAAGCAGGTACCTTAGGACAGATGTGATTGGAACGCTGCCTTTAGATCAAGGTGCAGTCATACTACCCAAGTCTCCGAAGCCGGAACTCGCAGAAGCTTCACTGGTACCGCAAGACGCATCTGGCGATAACAAAGACGGGCGAAGGAAAGGTGGATATTACCGGTCGATCTCCGGTTTCGAAGAGGCTATAAGAACGCTCCGAAACACCATCCTATTGTCTGACTTTGAGCAGCGATTGCGGTCGATCGCAGTTACGAGTGCAGAACCCGGAGAAGGAAAAACAACCTTGGCCGTGCACCTTGCAGTAGCTAACGCTGCGCGTGGCAAGAAGACGCTGCTTGTGGATGGGGATCTACGGCGGCCAAGCGTTCATTCAAAATTTGGGTTGACCCAGCAGCTGGGTCTTTCCAATGTCCTAACCGGCGAGTTGACCTGGAGAGAAGCGCTGCTTTCGATCGATGGCAGGCCGAATTTGAGTATTCTGCCCGCGGGTCCTGGTTCGCATCGCGCCGCTGATCTGATCGGTCCGCGTCTCTCCGAGCTTCTGGACGAGTTCGCGAAGGATTTCTCCCTCGTGATCCTGGATTCGCCTCCACTGCTTGGTTTTGCAGAATGCCTGCAAATGGCGTCGGCCGCCGACGGCGTGCTCATTATCAGTCGGGCAGGGGAGACCAAGAGAAAGACGGTTGCGACTGTCGTGTCCACGTTGCAGAGGATTCGGGCCAACATCATCGGAGTCGTTCTAAACAGAGTCACTCAGCAAACTTCCAGCGATGGATACTCGTACTATGGCTACCAATACGGCTATCAGCAAAACGAGAAGGGAAAGTAGTCACAGTTTTTGCGACGCTTTCGTTTACGGGATACTTGCAGGCAAGATTTTGTACCACTGACAGGCGGCCGATGTTGGGGATAGCCATGGAGAAGGAATGAGAGTTCTTATACTTGGAGCTGGGTGCACAGGTCTTGGCGCCGCCTATCGTCTCCATGAATTGGGCCACACTGATTTTCTTGTAATCGAGCAAAACAGCTATCCGGGAGGGCTTGCGACATCATTCGTGGACGAGCAAGGCTTCACCTGGGATATAGGTGGCCACGTCCAATTCTCCCACTATGATTATTTCGATCGGTTGATGGACAAGGCACTCGGGCAAGCCTGGCTCAATCACATGCGCCAATCATATATATGGATACGCGACCGCTATATTCCCTACCCTTTCCAAAACAACATTCGTTCTCTGCCTGCGGCGGATCTCGCGGCCTGCATGCGGGGCTTGATTGCCGCGCGAGAGAATGGACACGTCCATCCAAGAAACTTTGAGGAGTGGATCGTCAACTCCTTTGGGCGAGGTATCGCCGACATTTTTCTTCTCCCGTATAACACCAAGGTATGGGCCTGCAACCCAGCGGAGATGAGCTTCGAGTGGGTTGGCGAACGAGTGGCCAGCGTTGATTTAGCGCGCATTTCAGACAACATTCTTTTTGAGCGAGATGACCCGGCCTGGGGGCCGAACAATACCTTTCGCTTTCCGCTGCGTGGCGGAACCGGGGCCATCTGGCGCGCAGTTGCGGATTTGATTCCAGCTTCGAGGTTTCGATTTAATTGCTGCGTCGCCAAAATAGACGCAAGTGCTCGAACAGTAATTTCATCGAGCGGCGATGAGTATCCATACGATGTGCTCATCTCGACCCTCCCGATCGACGCGATCGCTGCGCTCGTAGGCGATAGGGAAACAGTCTCAGAGGCTTCTCAGCTCCGCTATTCCGGTACCCATGTGGTTGGGATCGGGATTCAGGGAAGCCCTCCAGCGCACCTGAAAGAGAAGAATTGGCTCTATTTTCCCGAGCACAATTGCCCCTTCTATCGGGTGACTGTGTTTTCGAATTATTCACCGAACAACGTCCCCGGGGAAGGATACTGGTCGCTCATGGCCGAGGTAGCGGAATCGCCCTTCAAGCCAGTGGATCACTCGACAGTCAAAAAACAGGTGCTCGAAGGGGCAATGAACACAAAGCTTCTTGCCGCAGAAGATAGAGTCATTTCCACATGGCACTACCACGCTGCTCATGGCTATCCAACACCGACGGTCGATCGGGATACTCACGTGAACAGCATCCTTGCAAAACTGAAATCGTTGGGTGTATTGTCGCGAGGAAGGTTTGGCGCCTGGCGCTATGAGGTCGGAAATCAAGACCATTCCTGTATGCAGGGAGTTGAAGCAGCGGATTGCGCGCTATTTGGAGCTCCAGAACTGACCTGCTGGCATCCGAACCTGGTCAACGCGGGTAAACATCGCGATCAGCGCGTGGTCCGATTCGCGCCCGCCTCGCAGACTGGACGAACTCCAATACCGGAACGGAAAAGCACAGTTTGTCTCGAGCGCGAGGGCCCATTGGAAACGCTGATGCCCGACTATGAACAGGTCAATAATTGAATGGTTTAATCGGGCCGAGTGTGTTTATCAGCCGAGTCGAGGCTTTTTGCTGGCTAGGGTTATTCGATCTTCAATCTCGGGAAATCCATCGCCGAACCAGTCCCATTAGAAAGTGCAGAGCGAATAGAGCAAAATATTGACCCCAACTGGTTGGCGACACTCGACCCAGATCGCGTCAGAAGACGCCTGTCGCCCAGAGGGTATCAATGCTTGCGACGCATCGTTATGACTAACAAACATGCTCTGCCGGATCGACAGCAAGTAGAATCGATCTAATCCATACGCCTCGAGTGTGAGCTGGAGGTGTAGCAGAATTTATCCGCGAGCCAGCACCCGAGCTGTTGGCTAACTGTAGCAGTTACCTTCCCCGAATTTTCTTGGTAGCGCGACAGGCAGGAGACAGAATCTGTTCTGCAGTTCGGCCAAGAGAGCTCCAAGACCGGAATTGAAAATCACAGATGGAAATAGATGAGATCTCCTCGCCACTAGGCGCTACGGGTGAAGCGTTCCAGGAATTGATCGAAATCCCCGATGCACCTTCGCGCGCGAAAACGATCCTCTGGAACTTCGGCTGGTTGGGCGCCGGCGCCGCGGGCAGTCGACTCATCAGCCTTGTCACAAACGCGGTTCTTGCACGGCGGATTTCGACCTCCGGATACGGCGTGACCGGGATCGCGCAAAGCATAACACTGTATTTTGGATTGGTCTCCGATCTCGGATTGGGGACGGTGGCACTTCGCGAAGGAGCGCAAAATCCCGGCCAATTACAACGCGTAATCTCATCCATGCTCGGGCTTCGCCTGGCTTTGTCAGTTGCCGCATCGCTTCTCGGGCTGGCCGTGACGCCGTACCTTCCTTTTTCCGAATCCTCGCGCGCCCTTTTCAATTTGTACCTGTTCACCTTACCCATTCAGGCGCTGAGCATGGAGTGGGTCTTCCGGGCCACTCAGCGGATGTACTGGAATACGATCTTGCAGATCGTGGGCGCGATTCTGACTCTGCTTCTAACTGTTGCTTTGGTGCGCGATCCGCGGGATCTTTTGCGTGTGGGCGGAATTACCGCGGCAGTTGCCGCAGTTGCCGCGCTTCTAAGCATTTTCGTTCTCCGCGGGCAGGGTTACCACGCATGGCCTATATTCACACTTAGGGAGGCAAGAGATTACCTGGGTCAGTCCCTGCCGCTTTGTGCCTCGTCGCTTGCAATTCTGCTGTATACGCAAGCCAACAACCTTATTTTGGGTTATGTGCGGGGCGAGTCCGATGTCGGGCTCTATGGTGCGGCTATCCGGCTCAGCCAGCTCTTTTATCAGCCGATTTGGCTTTACTTCGCCGCGATGGTCCCAGCGCTGATGCAGTGCTGGGCACTTTCTCCGGAGAAGGCTTGCTCAATGCTTTCGACATCAGTCCGGTTGACGGCGATCACCACTATTGGCTTTGGTCTTGTAGCCGCTAGCGCTGGACCGTGGCTGTTAGTCAAGATCTTCGGAAAGCCATTTGGAGGTTCCGCGGCAGCATTTGAGATCCTGATCTGGACCGGAGTCATCATTGCCATCGGCCACAACTGGGTCGAGCTCACCGTCGCCGCTAAAAAGAACAATCTCCTTGTTCAATCCGCTTTTCTCGGTGCTCTTGTAAATCTCGTCGTTTGCACCGCAACCGTACACCGGATGGGAATACGAGGTGCGGCGGTTAGCAACCTGCTTGCGGAAATCGCCGTGCCCGCTTACTTGATTGTCGCACTTAGAAAACAGGTGGAACTAAGGGTTCTGCAAGCTGTCACGAAGCCCGCGCTGGCGGGGGCAGCCGCATATGGAGTCTTTTTGGCGACGCGGTGGAGCGCGCCTGTGGTTTGCCTGGCGCTAACAACATTCTCGTATGTTGGGATTCTAATCCTCACCGGAGGGATAGGGCTCCTGGATCTGAAGAGGTTGCACGGCTTGATCAGCCTACCTCGGATTGCACCTGAATTCGATTCCTAGGCGTTTCTTCCTCTACTCCACCGCTGCTCCAAAAATGAACTGGATAGAAAAATGATCGATGCCTCCTCAGTTCCTGATTCCTCAATTTGGGTGTCTACGCTTATATGCCACAATAATGTCCAAACTGGCGTTCAATGCCTCAAATCCGTGGCGGCAAACTGCGGTGTGCGGCTGCACATCTTTGACGACGGCACCCTTTCAGGGGACGATACTGCGATTCTTATGGATGCGCTCCCGACGGCGATCGTGGTCCCTTATAAAAATTACGCTGATCCCGTGCTCGATCACATTCGGACAAAGCCGGCCTGCCAGCAGTTCTGGAAAGGCAGCGTCTTCCGCGCCAAAACGTTCGCCATCCCTCTCATGTCAAACAACGACATTCGTTACATTGACAGCGACATACTTTTCTTCCGGCCGTGTCCTTCCGCGTTTAATCGCCCATTCTACGAGTGCGATGCTATCTTCATGAAAGACATTACAGAGGCATACTCTGTACGTCCCTGGCACTTGATGGGTCCCAGGCCGTTGCGACTCTGCAGCAGCCTGAATTCAGGTTTCATCCTGATGGCAAAAGAGCGGTACGATCTTGATTTTCTTGAGTGGATTCTCAGCCGTTACTCGGGTGCATTTGCGCGGTTTCCGCCGTGGGCGGAGCAGACCATTTGGAGCGCGCTAGCTGTGCGCTGTGCTACGAAACTGATTTGCTCGGATAGCATGCTGCTGATGCGGCCCGGTGTAGAGATCACCTCATCGGCGGTAGCCGGCCACTTTGTGTCGACCTACCGTCATCTATTGAAAGACTTTGTGCCTATTGATGGGAACGGAGACATCAGCACATTGCGCACCGAGCCTGCGAGGTCCTGCACGCCGTTGCTTCTCTCTCGCGAGATTATTTCCGCGCGATTTTCGTGGTTATCGTCGTAGAATTCTTGATGCCACGGATGAACCAACCACGAGTACTGATGCATGCGCCTCAAGTCTGGGGCGGTGGTTTGGAAACACACATCCATCTACTTACCGTCGAGTTACTGTCGCGCGGCATAGAAGTTACTCTCGCTGTATGTCCCAAGTTCGGCCAGCATACCGGAAACAGGCGTGAGCTCTCTATGCGGGGCGCTGATTTCCTGAACGTAGGGGAGAGCGCGCACGGGAGACTGAACAAGACTGTCAATCTTGCATCTCTTCGACCAAAGATAGGCGATCTCGGAAGGTTCGGCGTTATTGTCTGCCATGGAGTGGGAATGTCTCACATGGTTGCGACGGCTGGAAGGCACAACGCACGTCTTGTTTGGCACGATCATTATTCGGGCGGGGAAACAATCTCCAACGAGCAGGAATTCTCACCACCTGGACTAAAACGCTATCCGTGGCCGTTCCGGTTGTTCCTGGACAAGGTAGATGCGGTTATTACCGGCAGCCAACGCGGTTGCGGAAATCTTCTCAATTTCCAGTTAGTGAAGAGCCAAATCCATGTCATTCCGCCCTTGTGTTGTCTACCTGCGCCCCAAAAACATCCTTGGCCACAACGATTGCCTACGATCACATGCGGCACTTTCGGAACTCTGAGTCCGCAGAAAGGCACCGAACGTCTGTTAAGGCTTTGGACACATCCAGAGCTAAGGCATATTAGGCTTCTGCTGTTTGGTAACGATCATGATGGGAAATATGAGCGCTTAGCCGAGAGCCTGAGCTTGAGGAACGTGGAGTTCCGAGGTCCTTATAGTGAAGGGTCATTTGCGCAGAACGCTGCCGAGGTTGACTTCGCAATAATTACTTCGATAGTCGAGGGATATCCACTTGTTGCTATTGAACTCATGGCCTGCGGAGTTCCATTTGTTGCCACGAACGTGGGCGCGTGCGCGGAACTTGCCGGCGACAGTAGCGAGATTATTCTCATGGAACATGATGCAGAATCGGTCTTGTCAGCCGTCTTGCAGATGGTCAATCAAATCGAAAAGGGCGCCGTGGACAGAGATGCGATTCGACAGCGCGCAATAGAAATCTACGATCGAGAATGCATAGTTGAACGGCACCTTCAGGTTATTTGTGGCTAAATAGGCGCTGTACTTTCGGACTGTCGTTCTTAATCAGGGGAAGCGATTCGGTACTCTCTGAGACGACCATTGTTTGTTCCTATCTTGACGTGTTCTTCCTTATCGGCGGCTGCACGTCCCGTACAGCATGACAAACTCGGGGCCCCAGCCGACCTGCTTCTGTCCCGCCAGGTGGTCGCGGCGGCAAAATAGGCGGTCATGATGGCATCCTCAACGCGATGAGCGCATCAGTCAGAATCGTGTACGACGGGACGATCTTCACTTCGCAGAAGGCGGGGGGAATATCCCGCTACTTCCGGAGATTGATCGAGGAGATGGCGCGCCTTCGCCCGGAGTGGGCTTTTGACCTTCATATCGTTGACGATGGAAACGCAACCGCGCAGCTGCCTTCAGGCGCAAACATCCGGATCTCCAGAAGGCGGCACTTCCGTCCGTCATGGTGCTGTTTGCCTCTGAATTACGGCAACCGTCAGTGTCAGATTCGAAAAGCAAAACCGACCATTCTTCATTCCACGTTGGCGCGGCCGTTTCATTTCCCGATGTGCCCCACTATCGTGACCATCCACGACGCAATCGTGGAAAAGGTGCCGGAGTTCTACTCTAACAAACGTCATTCCCGAGGGCGCCGGTGGTGGCGATGGTCTGCGACGCATGCCGACGCGGTCCTTACTGTTTCGAATACTTCGCGCTTCGATATTGCCGAGGTCTGGTCTACCGACCCATCGAAGTTGCACGTTACCTATCCCGGCGTCGAAGAATGCTTCACGCAGCCTTCGCAAGAGGAGATTCGAGATACGCTCCAGACATTCGGAATTGATCGTCCGTTTGTCATGTATGTTGGCCATCGCGGCGAGCACAAGAATTTCTCTGTACTTGCAAAGGCGATGACGGATCCCGCTTTACGCGGTCTCGATCTCGTGCTGGCTGGGGGAGGCGAAAAGGTCGAGGAAGCGCAGGCCTGGTCAGAGGCGGATCTCTCGAGGCTGCGGCATGTGAAGCGAGCGACGGATGCTCAGCTTCGGGGACTTTACGCGGGGGCGGTTGCGCTGGTCTTCCCTTCACTTTATGAGGGCTTCGGTTTCCCTCTGGTTGAGGCTATGAGTTGCGGCACAGCGGTTGTGGCTTCCGATATTCCCTCCTCACGCGAAGTGTGCGGAGATGCTGCGGAGTTTTTCCCGCCGCGGGATGCTGCCGGGTGTGTAAGGGCTATTCTTCGCGCTCAGGATCCGGAGCGGAGGCTGTCGCTGATCGGGAAGGGAACTGAGCGCGCGAAACAGTTCACCTGGTCCTCGTGCGCGCAACGGACTCTTCAGGTGTACGAAGGCCTCATTGCCGGTAGTCGGTAGGCAAAGTTCGTCTTCACCGTTTTTCTCTTTACAACGATAAGGTTGGGCTCGAGTTGACCGAACAAGGATTACTTCATCTTTGTCAGTCAAATCAGCACCCGCGAATAGGTGGACGTCATGGAAATCACCCTGCAAGCTGTTAAGGAATCGGTCAAGCATCGCTTCCCTGGACTGACTCCATCGGTCAGATTCGCTCGTCGGCTCATGACGCGAGCGATTGACGTGATGGATAGTGGGATCTACCTACTAACCTTTGGCAGAGGCGTTTTGAAGACACTTCGTCCCGGGATTCGCTTTAGGACACATCCGACAGCATGGAGGTGGAGCTTTTCTAACTTCGCTGAGGGGGCGTATGTAGAGGAAGAGATGAATGCTTTCATAGGGCAGTGCAAGGCGGGCATGCAGCTCATCGATGTAGGCGCGTCCTACGGTGCCTTTTCCTTGGTCGCACTGACATGGCCGCAGTCGCGGGCTTTGCTGATCGAGCCCTATCCAAGGAGTCTTCGGATACTTAGACAAATTCAGCGGATGAATAGTCTTAGCGGCGAGCGATTCATTATCCGTCCCGTCGCTGCGGGTGCTCAGGACGGTAAACTCCAAGTGGTGGACAATCGAGGTATATTTTTCGAGGCCTCACCAAATTCGCCAATCTCTGTTCAAATGCGCTCTCTCGATTCTTTGTGCGGCGAGCTTGGTTTTCGCCCGACCCACATCAAGATCGATGTGGAAGGGTTCGAATACGAGGTGCTGCAAGGGGCGGCAAGAATTATCGAACAATGTATGCCCGTCGTGCATATGGAGGTTCACAATACGTTCTTGATTCGCCGAGGCATAGAGCCAACTGAAATCGATGCCTTCATGAGAACCCGCGGGTACGATCGGCTCTCGGCGCTTGTGGAAAATGGAGCGGACGGAGAAGCTTTCATAACTCGCACGGTTTGGCGCGTCGGGAGTGAAGATAGGCAAGCTCAAGGAAACTAGGAATTGGCTACGACACGACAGCGAATTTCGCGTTGCTGAAACGTATGTGCCGAGAGAATCTACCGTGAGACTGTGTCAACGAGGGACCTGGGTTCTGCCGAGGAGTAATGCGTGGGAATATCATACGTAAAGACGATGAAAGCGGGGTACCGCGAAGCGAGGCGGGTCATCAAACACGGCCCAGGTTATCCGTGGCTCAGGTATGTCAGTCCGGCGCAGATTCTAAAAGAGGCCAGCATTCATACCGGAGAAGCGGCGGAGATTACAGTTTGCGTGCTCACTAGCCGACATGACTGGCTGATGTGCTTGTGGTCGCTTGTAAGCTTCTATAGGTTCAGCGGCCTTCGCCTGCCGTTGTTAATCTACAGCGACGGGAGTCTGAGCAGCGGTCAGATGGAAAGCATCAGGACCGTGTTTCCGGATGCGAGAATCGTCGAGCCGGCAAATGTAAATGTTGAGGTGTCTGATAAGCTCTCAGAATTTCCGAATTGCCTGAGATTCCGTTCCGCGCAGCCTTGTGCGCGGCGAATCATCGATTTTCCGATCTTATGCAAGACCCGTTCGATCCTAATGCTTGATTCGGACATACTTTTCTTTTTACGGCCAGAGGAACTCATGAGTCATCTCGAATCGCCTCGCTCCGGATTATTTGTTTTTGAACGCGATATGCAGAACGCCTATTTCGATTCGAGGGAACGGATCGCGGAAGTATTCAACATCGAAGTTGCCGCGCAGGTAAACTGCGGCATCATGCAGGCGGACATTTCGGATTTTGACCACGCGAAGATCGAGGGATGGCTCGGCAGGGCGCCAATTGAAAATCACCCGTGGACCGAGCAAACGCTTTGGGCTATGTATGCGGGGAAGAAGAGAACAACCTTCCTCGGCAGCGATTACGACGTCACGATGTCGGCAAAGATCGAACCAAATGCGCTTATGAAGCACTACATCAAGCCGATACGCGATTTTATGTACACCCAAGGAATTCCCTATCTTGAGCGCCATCTGGAGGCGATAAGACGTTGAAAGACCATGGCGAGCCTGGAATTACCTTCGTTCAGGGTGGATTCTCGAGCGTTGGGGGGATTGAAAGTTTTGCGAGCGATTTGTTGTGCGGGCTCCGAGCTCGACAAATCCCGGTGCGGCTGATTTGCTGGAATGCCGGCGATGCGGAACGGACTCTTGACGACATTCTGAACGCGGGCATTTCGGTTCATAGCTCCGAATGGCGTTGGGGTTGCCGCTGGGGATGGCCGGACAAGGTAATGGTTCGCCAGGAATGGAAGAATCTGGTTGATGCGGATCTCCTGGTGTTTGGAAAGCTACTGCACGAGGACGTTCACCGCGGGCTCGCACGACTCCACAAGCGCATGATTCTGATTACGCCGTATCGTCCGGCTGAGATGTGGAGGGGACGGCGTCAGGACGATTTGCTCCTCAATTCATTTGAAGCGATTGTTGTGCAGGCATCCTCGTTCGAAGAGGACCTGCGGGCATTGGGATACAGGGGACGAATCGTGACCCTTCCATATCTGCCGCCCGGCGTCAGCGAGCCGGCTCCATGGCCGCAAAACGGTCTGTTGCAGATCGGTTTTCTGGGCAGACTTGTTCCCGACAAAAACGTGAAGTACCTTCTCGCCGCATTTTCTCGCCTTTATGAAATGGGGACGGAAGCGCGTCTGCACCTTTACGGCGACGGGCCGGAGCGAGATGCGCTTCAATCGTTGACAGCGCAACTGGGACTGACCGATCGGGTTCGCTTTCATGGAAGCAGGCGCAGGGACGAGATTGCCGCTGCGATCGACCTCTGCCATCTCTTTGCCTTCAGTTCCAGCACCGAAGGGCAATGTCTGGCAGCGCTAGAGATACTGGCACGAGGAAGGCCTGTCGTGGGCACGCCTGTGGGGGCGTTTCCCGAGTTCTTACAGAGTCTGCTGGGATGTGTTGCCCCGCTGAACGACCTTGATGCCTATGCGTGTGCCTTAAGGGCCACCGGAAGCTGGGCACTCGAAGGCAAGGTGAGTCCGGCAGACGTTCAACAGGCCTACATGCGCCGCTTCGATCGTGCGCAGGTCATTGATGAATACATGAGTTTATTCGGGTGTTACGAGAGAGGCAGCCGGGAGGCGCAAATCGCATGATCTGGATCGGCTTTCTTGTGATGATTCTCACGATAGTGGTGTCGGCCGCGACATTGCGAAACAGCCGGGGAGATGCCCTTGGAATCCCATTGGTAGCTTTGGGTTCGTTCACGTTTCTGTACGTGGTTCAACCGCTGCAGCTCATCAGGTCCGGGACTGCGGAACTGTTTCTCACTGATTGGCAGATCACAAAAGCCCTTCTCGTTGCTGCATTGATGCTGGCGTTTTTTATGTGGGGCTGGCTTCACTCTAGCCGGACGAGGGTCCAATTGAGCATTTCCTGGGATCCGCAATCGATGTGGCGATTCGGTTTTGCAGCAGCTTGCATTGGGCTGATTCTATATGTGATCTTCCTCGAGCGTTCGGGCGGATTCGTTCATTCCTATAGCCGGGGGCACGGCGAAGCTATGGCCTGGACGGACAACACCGCGTACATCTACGACGGTCCCTGGCTCATGCTGAGCGGCGCAGTGATGATGATCTTGGCCAAACAGGGATCTCTGAGTCGGAAATGGAAGACTCTGGTCCCTTACTGTTTTTTGGGTGCGTTTTTGGCAAACGCGATCATGGGTGGAGATCGCGGCCCGCTCTTTGCTGTGGCCTCGGCAACCTTCGTCGGCTTCTCGATTGCGCGGCGAAAACAAGTAAATCTCAAGCAGGCCGCTGGCGTGTTGTTCGTAGTCGGCTGCCTAATAGCTGTCGTGTTTGCAAACAGAGAGCAAATCCACTTGGGCGCAAATGATGTTTCGAACTCGACCCATGCTGCCCCTGAAATGCTCAACGACTTGGTTGGGACGAGCGAGTATGACCAAGAACATGGGGAGGCTTCGCAGGAGTTCCTCTTTCATGCGTCCGTTCTGGAGACCGTCGACCAAACCGGGAAGCTGGATTGGGGAAGAGGTTGGGTCGAATTCTTCTTCATCAACCCGATCCCCAGATTATTGTGGCCAGCAAAACCTAACGCAGATTGGTACGGAATTAGCAATGGGGACATCTACGAACAAACGTCAATTGCCATTTCTCCCGGTTCCGCGCCTGGAATTGTCGCGGACCTGTATGAGAGATTTCACCTTCTCTCAGTGTTGTTCCTATTCGGCCTTGGTTTCGGGCTTCGCCGACTCTTTGTGCTCGCGCGCAACTTCAGTTCACCCTTGACCACGGTGGGCTATGTGATGGTCTACGCGCTTAGCCTGAACATCTTTGCACAAGGGTTTGGCGCCCTCTTTGTGCCTTTCTGTTACTCAATGATCCCGGTGATGCTATTCGCGTGGCTGACGCTTTGGAAGCGCCAGAAAGCGCTTCGGCGGCAACGAGACGTGTTTCTGCGGAAGATTGCCGGGGTGCACGGAGAACAATGGTCATCGTAGCGCAGCTCGGCGCACGCATGCATTACGCGGTTCCGGCGATCCTTGAAGGAGCGGGTTTGCTCGAGCGGCTTTACACAGACATCTGCGCGCCTCGCAGACTACGGCCATTCCTGAAGGTGGCTGCCCAGGTTGGTCCCGCGTCCCTTCGCAGGTGGTTGGGGCGAATTCCTGCCGGCGTTCCCTCAGAGAAAATTATTTCCTTTAATGCAATGGCGTTTGAATATTACAAGCGAAGGAACGAAGCAACTCCTGGAGCTCTTACCGCCGCCAACCTTTGGGTTGGCCCGCAGTTCTGCCGTCGGGTGATCCAATGCGGCTTAGGGAATGCAAGCAGCGTTTTCACCTACAACGGTGCCGGACTGGAATTGCTGCAACACGCGCGCGCGGCTGGGGTTCGCACCGTAATGGAGCAGACAATTGCCTGCGCGGAAATCGAGGACAAGTTGATTGAAGCGGAGGAGACCGACTATTCCCGATGGGAGCTTCCTCGTGCCAAGGATCCGTTTCGGAGCGCTTTCTCCCAACGTGAGCAGGCGGAGTGGGAAGTAGCCGACGTCATTCTCTGTGGTTCGGAATTCGTTCGAGAAAGTATCCGCGCAAGCCGCGGGCCGGTTGAACGTTGCCGTGTCGTACCCTACGGAGTCCGCCTCCCGCCCGGTATCAAGCCAAGGGAGCGTCGCCGGAGTCCCCTGCGTGTTTTGACTGTCGGGGCGGTTGGGTTGCGGAAGGGCGCACCCTACGTTCTTGAAGTCGCGCGAACTTTGGGAAAACGGGCAGAGTTCCGAATGGCGGGTCAGTTGGACATTTCATCGGATGCGCAGAAAGTGCTTAGTTCGCATGTGATGCTCCTTGGCAGCGTGCCGCGCTCGGAAGTCCGCCAGCAGTTTGAGTGGGCGGATGTTTTTCTATTGCCGACACTCTGCGAGGGCTCGGCAACTGTCTGCTACGAGGCGCTCTCCTATGGCCTGCCCGTGATTACGACCCCCAACGCAGGCAGCGTTGTGCGCGATGAAATCGATGGATTCATTGTGCCGATTCGTGACGGGGCAGCAATCGTCGACAGAATCGAGCGTTTTCTGGACGATGGCGATCTTTGGGAGACAATGTCCAGGAACGCGCTGAAACGCTCTGCGGAATATACGGTGGAAAGATACGGCGAGCGATTCGTAAATGCCCTTCAGGCTGTTCCATCGATGGTTAGCTAGGGACGTGATCGGACTTTTGCGTGGATTTTCCGTTCTTCTGTTGCGGAAGGTGGGACCCTGAGCGGTCAATCATGCGGTGTCGATTCTTCATGTATTGAGTAACGGAGCAGAGTTGGTTTCCCGTATTGCAATTTATTCGCAGAATCTTGAATCTGGAGCGAGGGAAGCGGAATGGCTTTGAAGGCGCTGCTTTCGATCCTTCTGTTTGCCGTACCTTGGCAGGTAAGAAGATTGATCTTGATCAGAATCTTTGGTTTTCAGATTCATTCGACCGCGCGAATTGGGTTCTCCATCATCCTGCCAGAGAGGTTGGAAATGGGGCCTGGCTCGCGAATTCGAAATCTCACCGTCTGCAAGGGGCTTTCATTGCTGCAGATGGGAGAGGAGTCGTCCATCGGAAATCTCAACCAGATCACCGGTTTTCCGGCAGGCGACGCGAGTTGCTTCCGCGCCGATCGCGACCGACGGCCAGAACTGATTCTTGGCAATCACGCTGCGGTCACGGAACGCCACCTTATCGATTGCACGAATTCAGTGCGCATCGGGAAGTTTGCGACGTTCGCTGGATCGAGATCACAGATACTCACCCACAGTCTTGACCTTTACGAGTGCCGGCAAAAGTCCAAGCCCATCGTGATTGGCGACTATTGTTTCGTTGGGACGGGTAGCATAGTTCTTTCCGGTTGCTCACTGCCAGATTACTCGGTGCTCGGCGCTGGTTCGCTGTTGAATAAGGAGTACAGTGAGACGTACTTCCTTTATGCAGGAAGTCCAGCAAGGCCGGTCAAGCCGCTGCCGCACGACACCGGCTATTTTCAGCGGAAGACTGGAGCCGTACATTAGACTGCTTCGTAAGAGAAAACCCAGACGCGGCCATGGAGAAGGAGCGGCCGGCAAAAATGGAATGGACTCGGCACTCTCGATTCGCATTACCGCAACTCATTCCGGGGCCGACGTTGCAACCTACAAAGCAAAGGAAGCTGCGAGCGTTGTGAACTGCCTTCAGAATTTTCCCGGGAGCGAGGGTCTAACTGCGGGCGACGGGAAGCAAGCTCCAAAGCGGGAATTGCGGGCGAGTATGGTTTATCTCACCGGCCCAATCTCTCGTTCCGCAGGCGGCCTATTTGATGCGCTACGGAATCTCGCACTGGAAATCGGAAATGGGAATCGCTACTTACCTTCAGTCATGGGGCTCAGCGAACCCAATTTTGACCGTGACCGGGCTCTGTGGGGAAAAGTGGAGGCCAAAGCATTCCCGGTTCGCGGCCCCGGTTTCTTCGGTTATGCACCTGAATTATCCAGGGCATTGTATTTGAAGGATCCCGTTCTTCTCCATATTCATGGCTTATGGATGTATCCATCGGTCGCCTCAATTCGATGGTCGCGTTGCACCAGACCGTATGTGGTGAGTCCGCATGGAATGTTGGACCCGTGGGCACTGAAGAATTCCCGATGGAAGAAACGTATCAGCGCCGCGCTGTACGAGGACCGGCATCTGCGCGGCGCCGCTTGTCTGCACGCCCTCAACCATCTTGAAGCGGAAGCGATGCGTGCCTACGGGCTCACCAATCCAATCTGCGTCATTCCGAACGGGGTGGAACTGCCGGTCGAGCCGGAAGCAAAGCCTACGCGGGAAGGGAATCGCAATCTCGTATACCTGGGAAGGCTGCATCCGAAAAAGGGATTGCCACTGCTTGTGGAAGCATGGTGCAGAGTTCAGCGGATGGCAGAATCGTCGGGATGGCGCCTGCTTATTGCAGGTTGGGACCAACTTGGACATCAATCGGAACTTCAGATGCTTGCAGCGAAACTCCATTCGGGCTCAAGTATCGAATTTGTCGGTCCTCAGTTCGGAGAGGCCAAATCAGCCTTGTTGAGGGGTGCGTCCGCATTCATCCTGCCCAGCTTGAGCGAGGGTTTGCCGATGACCATCCTGGAAGCCTGGTCCTGGCACTTGCCCGTCTTGATGACAACAAACTGTAATCTTCCCGAGGGGGCAAGGGCCGGAGCCGCCATCATGATGGACGCGGATGTGGATGGCATATACGGGGCATTGAGCAGGCTCTTTTCAATGGATACCGTTGAGCGCGAGGCCATGGGAGCAAAAGGCCGCCGCCTGGTCGAAGAGCGGTTCCAGTGGCCACACGTTGCGGAACAAATGACGCAGGTGTACGACTGGATTCTTGGCGGTGGACCGCAACCCTCTTGTGTGCTGAATTGATTTTCGAGGAACGTGGTTTGTCTCAGCCAGATTTATCTTCGTATGACAATTCCTGGTACTCACCGGGCCGAAGCAGTGCCGTCAGGGCATTGTGGTTTTTTGTCGGAGCGCCAATCGTGCGCTCGCAATTGTTGCCGTTTTCCTCGGTTCGACGATTTATTCTTCGCTGCTTCGGCGCAAAGGTGGAACGCGGCGTTGTCCTCAAGCCGGGAGTACGAGTTAAATATCCATGGCGGCTTTCCATCGGTAAGCACAGCTGGATTGGAGAGGACGTCTGGATCGACAATCTCGTTGAAATCAGGATTGGGGCGAATGCCTGTGTTTCCCAGGGGGCTTACCTCTGCGCCGGGAGTCACGACTGGTCTGACCCACTCTTCGGACTTCAGGTGCTTCCGATCGTACTGGAGGATGGCTCCTGGGTGGGCGCAAGAGCGTTGATAGGTCCCGGCGTAACGATTGGACAATCCGGAGTAGCTGCAGCGGGAAGTGTTGTTACGAAATCCATACCGGCGTTTGAGATGCATTCGGGAAATCCGGCACACTTCGTGGAGCGGCGCACGTTCCGCCAAACGCACGTTGTTCAGCAGACAGTGTTGCAGAATACTCAGATGCAAGTCCGGTGAAGTGAGCGAGCGCAAATTGCACGCTTGGCGTTGAGCTGCTCTGTTCGATTTTGAAGATAAAGTTACATAATTGTCTGACAGTTGAAATACCGATATTCAATTTCTCTAATATTCACAGGAAATCGGCATAAGTGGGCTTATCTTAAGGAACACACGGCAGACACGGATCGTGCTCTCGAATTAATTTTTTTCCTGGCCGACCCCATCGCCATCACCCACATCCCAGAGCGTTAGTGCGTTCCTCAAATATGAAAGCACTTGTCTTCTACCACTACCTCTACCCCGACGACGTCATCAGTTCCGTGCACTTTAGCGACCTTTGCCAAGGGCTAGTGGAACGGGGTTGGGATGTCACGGGGTATTGTTGTACTCGCAGTTGCCGGGATCCTCGACTTACTTTTCCGTCGGCGACTACCTGGAATGGGGTGAAGATCAGGAGAATATGGAGACCCGGGTTCCCTCAATCCAGCTCACGCGGGCGTCTTCTTAACTCCGCATGGATGATCGTAATGTGGAGCCTGCTGGCATTCAATCCTTTTTTGCGCGTTTCCCAATTGGTAATTGGCACCGATCCTGTCATGAGCATTCTCGTGGCGCTCCCGTGGAAACTTCTTCGACCGCGGGTACGAATCGCCCATTGGTGCTTTGACCTTTATCCGGAAGCAGCGATTGCGGACCGGCTTATTCCTGAAAACGGATTCATTGCAAAGATACTCATGAGGTTGTTGAAAGCCGCATATCGTCAATGCGATCTGGTGGCAGATTTGGGTCCGTGCATGAAGGCGCGTTTGACGAACTACATGGGAGCGGAGCATCCTCCAACGACAGTACCTGTATGGGCAATTGTGGAGCCGGAGGTTCCCGTCTCGGTTGACGAAACGGAACGGCAAAGCCTGTTTGGCGATGCCAAGCTGGCGCTGCTGTATTCGGGCAACTTTGGCAAGGCGCATTCCTATAAGGAAGTGTTCGATATTGCCGGCGGGTTTTCTCCACGCGAGGCCAAGTTTGTGTTCGGCGCAAGAGGGAATCGATTGGGAGAGCTCATCGAAGCAATCAAGACTGGTCCGCCGAATGTGAAGTTGGCTGGTTTTGCCACACTCGAGGACCTGGAAAAGCGATTGGCGGCAGCGGACGTTCATATCGTAACGTTGCGCCCTGAATGGACAGGGGCGGTAGTTCCGTCGAAGTTTTTTGGAGCAATCGCGACGGGTCGGCCAGTTCTTTTCATAGGCAGCGCATCTTCGGGAATCGCCAGTTGGGTAAAAGATCTCAGTGTCGGCTGGGTACTTGATACCGGGCTATCGTCTGACGCGACTTACCAGATGGAGGTTCGACGAATCGTAAGAGAACTGAAGGAATTGGCTGAAGACAGGGCACTTCTGGAGAAGTTGTTCAGTCATTGCCACAGCGTCTATCAAGCAAACTTTTCGAGACAACGAATACTGGACCACTGGCATAAGGAGCTAGGGGTGTTAGCATCTGGAGAACCGGTCTTAAGTTCACTCCAGGCAAAGCCACTTGGCGAAATTGGGCAAAGATCATGATCAAAATACTTGTTGCGGGTGGCGGCGGATTCATCGGCGGCCACCTTGTGAAGCGTCTCAAAGGTGAGGGCTATTGGGTAAGAGTCGCGGACTTGAAAAAGAACGAGTTCTCGTCGAGTCCGGCCGACGATTTTAGAGTTGGTGACCTGCGCGATCCGCAATTTGCTCGAGAGGTTGTGCATGAAATCGATGAGGTGTACCAACTCGCAGCGGATATGGGCGGCGCCGGCTATATTTTTACCGGCGAACACGATGCAGCTGTTATGCATAATTCCGCGACCATTAACCTGAACCTGCTCGAATTCGGTCGCATTGCTGGCGTGCGAAAGTTCTTCTACTCCTCCTCGGCGTGTATTTATCCGGAATATAACCAACTAGATCCAGACAATCCGAATTGTTCTGAAGATTCGGCCTACCCCGCCGCTCCAGACAGCGAGTACGGTTGGGAGAAGCTGTTTAGCGAGCGGTTATATTTCTCCTACATGCGTAACTACGGGGTGGAAGTCCGGGTGGCGCGATTCCACAATATCTTCGGACCGGAAGGAGCTTGGCGCGGCGGCCGGGAAAAGGCGCCTGCAGCGATTTGCCGCAAAGTCGCCGAGGCGCAGTCCGGAGAAGAAATAGAAATCTGGGGCGACGGCCTGCAAACGCGTTCATTCCTATACATCGATGAGTGCGTTGAAGGTGTGCGGAGGCTGATGCAGTCATCCTTCGCAGGACCGGTGAATATCGGCTCGGAAGAGATGATCAGCATAAACGAGCTTGCACAACTGGTCATGGAGATAGCCGGCAAAGATCTGCTTATCAGGAATATTCCGGGTCCAACCGGAGTTCGCGGACGCAATTCCGATAACCGGCTTATCCAGGAACGACTCGGCTGGCAGCCATCGCAACCGCTTCGAAATGGCCTCGAGATTACCTATCGCTGGATCGAACGTCAGGTTGCATCTTCCACGCCAGGGCGCCTTTCCCAAGCGCCTTCTTTCGCGTAACCACAGCGCTCAACGTCCTTCAGCCGGTTCGATTCAACTCCTGGGATAATGAATCGGAATATCGCGGTCTCTAATGCCGGCCAGCGCGGGCGAATGGCATTCGATCAGAACTTCGAGAGGTTAATCGGGGTGAAACGTATTCTCAAGATAATCGAAGCCGAACGTGCTTCCAACAAACAGGGCTCCAAGCGCACTTCACCCGCAATCGGAGGCTGATTATGTACTCGATGATCTTTCTTGCCGCCGCTTCCTTTGCGTTATCGCTGCTTCTTACACCCCTATTCCGAAACCTCGCGCTCCGGCTTAGATTGGTGGACGAGCCAGACCACCATCGCAAGATTCACAGCGTGCCCATCCCCCGAATCGGAGGAGTCGCAATTGCAGTGTCTGTTGTCGGAGCCTTTTGCCTTTTATTCCTTTTCAGACTCAGGGCAGGGCTGGTTCTTTCGGCTGACGCGCCATTCGCGCTTCGCCTTCTGCCGGCGGTCACTGTTATCTTTTGCGTCGGATTGATCGACGACATCTTTCAAGTTCGGCCGATGTACAAGCTTGCCGCTCAGATTGCCGCGGCAATTCTAGCCTGGGAGAGTGGCATCCATTTGAGCTCCATCGGGATGCACGGTTTCCCGGTCATATTGAGCTTCATGCTAACCATCATCTGGATCGTGGCGTGCTCGAACGCGATGAATCTAATTGATGGAGTGGACGGGCTCGCGGCCGGCGTAGGCGTGGTTGCTTCGGTCACTACGCTCATTGCTGCCCTGTTTCACCACAACATCGAACTCGCATTTGCGACGGTGCCTCTGGTGGGTGCATTACTCGGGTTCCTGCGATTCAATTTCAGCCCGGCATCTGTTTTCCTGGGCGATTGCGGCAGCCTGACGCTGGGGTTTCTGCTCGGCTGCTACGGCATAGTTTGGAGCGAGAAATCGACAACTGTGCTAAGCATGGTCGCGCCGTTAATCGTGCTCTTTGTCCCACTCCTTGACGCGAGTCTTGCAATCGTCCGTAGATTTCTTCGACAGCAGCCGATATTCGGCGCCGACCGCGGGCATATTCACCACAAGTTGCTTTCCCAAGGCCTGCCACCCTGGCGCGTGGCGCTGATCCTCTATGGATTCTGCGGACTTGCGGGTGTGGCCGGCCTCATCCTCACTGCCAAGCAAATCCCGTACCATAGCTTCGTTGTCATTATCGTTCTTCTAGTGGCTTGGCTCGCCATCCAACATCTTGGGTATTCGGAGTTGGGTGTCGCGGGTAGAGTCATCTTCGGAGGAGGATTCCATCGGCTTCTGAATGGGCAGCTCAATCTTGCGAAGTTTGAGCAGGAGTTAATGGCAAGCGAGTCACTCGAAGAAATCTGGGAGTTGCTCTGCAGAGACAGCCCCGAATTCGGATTTGCTGTAATTGAGTTGCGAATCGATGACGAGGTTCAGCTCAGAAGAACTGGCATGGGCTGGCAAATTCGAGTAGATTTTCCAGGCCGCGGTTACATCGTTCTCACGCGCGCAAGCGGATCCCGAAAGTCGTCTTCTGCGGGAATCCTGTTTGTCGATTGCATCGAACGGGTATTCTCCGAGAGACTTGACGAGTTGAAACCACGCGAATCGGAATTGCCTGCATATGCTCAAGCCGACTAGTTCCCGCCTGCAACAGCTTTGGGGCTTGCTGGTGGGAATGATTGTGCTCGCGTCACTGTTGCCATACCTGGGTATTCATACCAACTTCCTTGATACCTACTTCAATGGCCACTGGGTTCACTTTCTCGCTTATGTAGCCGCATCGTTTCTTCCATTGCTGGCCTGGCGGCGGAATACGGGAGTGGCCCTTTCCATGGGAATGGTGGCGCTTGGAACAGGACTGGAGATAGTCCGCGCCACTCTGGATGGGCGCTCGCCCGACATTCAATACATCGTAATCAATGCTCTTGGGGTCGCGGCCGGCATACTCCTGGGACTGAATATCCTGACACTCCGGTCTCGCAGGAGTCAAGTGGGCTCCTGAGCCGTAAATGCTCCATTATCAGCTGCCAGGGATTGTGAATACGTCGATTGCAGAATAGGTCACGGGGACCTGTTTGACTTGAGATCAAATTGCTCGTTATTACGAATTCAATCAATGCCCATCTCAGGTGCAATTCACTTGAATTGAGCCAACCTGACCTCCAGCGCCTTTAGTTCTTCGAGCATCGTAGTTACTCGACTAAGGTCGCAAATCGCTGGAACCCTTTGGGGCTTCCAAGATGAACGACACGATCATCTGCCAGAGTTTTGTGTTGGTGTCTACATAGTGCCGGAAAGTTCATACGATGTTCCAAATCGAGACAGCCAATCCGAATGAATCTGCCGAGCTGGATCAGCTTCCAGAAGCGAGGCTATTGGAAAAGGCATTGGGCATCCGGTTATTCGAAGAGCGGCTTCTCAAGCTCTTCAGTGAAGGACTGCTCTTTGGCACCGTTCACACCTGCATAGGCCAGGAATGGACCGGGGTGGCTTTGGCCGAGCACCTGAACTCCGAAGACATAGTGTTTAGCAATCATCGCTGCCACGGTCATTATCTGGCCCGGACCGGCAACTTCACTGGGCTTTTTGCGGAGATTATGGGCCGCGAGAGTGGTATCTGCCGTGGGCGCGGCGGCAGCCAGCACATTTGCGACAGCAATGTTTTCAGCAACGGCGTTCAGGGCGGCATTGTTCCGGTGGCGGCCGGCATGGCGCTGGCGGCCAAGCTGCGCGGCAGCGGCGCCATCAGCACAGTCTTCATAGGGGATGGCACACTGGGCGAGGGCGCGGTTTACGAGGGAATGAACCTGGCCTCGATCTGGGATCTGCCTCTGCTGATCATTCTGGAAAACAACCTGTATGCGCAGAGCACCTCGCAGAATCAAACTCTGGGTGGCTGCATTGAAGCCCGCGCCGAAGCCTTCGGCATCCGCTGGCTACGCGCCAATACTTGGAATCCCCTGGAACTGGTTGAGGTCATGGGCCAAGCCGTCGAAGCGGTGCGCCAGGGCCAGCGCCCGCTCTTCCTGCGCGTCGACACCTATCGTCTGATGGCGCACTCGAAGAGCGATGACAATCGCGATCCGCAAGAGGTGGCCGCCTATTGGGAGCGTGACATCTTGCATTGGGCTCAGGAGACCCGGCCGGAATTGATGGAGCCGATCCGCGAGCGCCTGCTGGCGCGGCTGGATGCAGCGGTGATCGAAGCCGGGAAGTCCGCTCTGGCCGAAACACTGGAGGAGCCTCCGGCGGAAACCGAACCAGAGTGGCAGGAGACGGTCTTTGCTGGCGGCGAGCGGGTCGTCAATCGCATCTATGCTGGTCTGCGCAAGGCTCTTGAGAATGACGAGCGCGTCTTCCTGCTGGGTGAGGATATTGAAGGCCCGTACGGTGGCGCCTTCAAAGTGACCAAGGATCTCAGTGGGATCTTTCCCGGACGCGTGCGCAACACGCCGATCAGCGAACTGGCCATCACGGGCATCAGCAACGGGCTGGCGCTCTCCGGAATGAAGCCTGTTCTGGAGATCATGTTCGGGGACTTCATCATGCTGGCCAGCGACCAGATTCTGAATCACGCCGCCAAGTTCAGCTACATGTATGCCGGCCAAGTGCAGGTCCCATTGGTTCTGCGCACGCCGATGGGCGGCAAGCGCGGCTACGGCCCGACCCATAGCCAATCGCTCGAAAAGCATCTGCTGGGCATTCCCGGAACCCGGGTGGTGGCGCTGCACCATCGTTTCGATCCCGCCGAGGTCTATGCGCGCCTGCTGGGCGACTCGGTGGAGGTACTCCCCACGATTGTCGTCGAGAACAAGGTTCTCTACGGTGAAAAAGCCTCGCCGGATGCGGTAGAGGGGTTCAAGTGGTTTCACAGTACGCACGATTTCCCCATCAGCTACATGCGCGCCGAAGGCCGTCCAGACGCCACCATCGCCTGCTACGGCGGCCTGTTGCCCGACGCCGAGAAGGCGGTCGACCGGCTCTTCCTGGAGCATGACCTAGTGGTCGAGATCGTCTGCCCCATGCAGCTCTATCCGCTTCAGCACAAGGCCATGCTACCGCTGGCGCAACGCAGCGGACACCTGCTGCTGGCCGAAGAGGGACACGGTTTCTGCGGATTCACGGCGGAACTGATGGCCACGCTGGGTGAACTGGATCGTTCACTCGCCATGCGCCGCGTCTACTCGCATCCGCAGCACATTCCCTCGGCCAAGCCGCTGGAACTTCGAGTGCTGCCAGACGCCGATCGTCTGGTTGCCGAAATCCTGGAGCTCCTGCGATGACGTCGACCATTCCCATCATTCTCGAACGCGATAACGTCAACGACGAGTCCGTCACACTCGTGCAGTGGCTGGTAGCACACGGCGAGCTGGTTGAGGTGGATACGCTGCTGGCCGAAGTGGAGACCAGCAAGGCCAACGTTGAAGTGCATTCTCCGGCCAGAGGATACCTCGTACAGCTGTACCGCGAGGGCGCCGATGTCCCGGTTTCGGCGGCTATCGGCCAGATTGTTACCGAGCCGCCCTCCGTGCCGGCTGCGCAGCTTGCAGCCGCGAAGGCGGCCTCAACCGTTGCGACGGTTGAGCGGTCCCATACATCGTGGCCGGATCCGCGATTCTCCCCGGCCGGCTACAAGCAGCGCATTTCGCCGGTGGCCGTGCGGATGATAGCCGAAAAGGGCATCAGCGTTTCGGTCTTTACCGGTCTATCCGTGGTGCGCAAGCAGGACGTGCTTGACTATCTCTATCCGCCCGAGGAGAAGCCGGCTTCGGCGGCTCCTTCTCGCGCCGCGGCTCTTCGCACGAGCATCAATCAGCCTTACCAACAAACGCAGCTTTCGAGGATGAAGCGCAGCGAAGGCGCCAACCTGGCCGCGGGCATGGGCAATGCGGTGGCCAGCGCCGTCACCGTTACTTCGTTCACGCGCGGACTGCGCCAGATTCTGGCCTCGACAATGAACGGCGGCAACCCTTTCGCTGTTTTTGTTTACGAAGTGAGCCGGCTGCTTCGCAAGTATCCCACGCTGAATGCCACCTACAGCGATGGCCACATATTGAAGTACGAGCAGGTCAACGTGGGCTTTGCCATGGATGACGGACGTGGCCTGAAGGTTGCGACGATACCCGACTGCGACCAGCTTTCCCTGCAGGATATCGACGGCTGCTTGCGGGACCTGACGGTTGCCTATCTCAGCGACAGGCTGACGGTGGCACAGATCTCCAACGCCACCTTTATCGTCAGCGACCTCTCCGGACTGGGCGTTTCGAGTTTTATGCCGCTGATCAGCGAGAACCAGGGAGGCATCCTCGGTATTGGCGGCGAGCAATTCGCTCCGGGCGCAGAGTATGGATTCTTCACCATGACTCTTACATTCGATCACCAATTGAGCAACGGGCGCATTGCCGCGCTGTTTCTGAACGATCTGAAAGAGCGGCTGCGAAACTACGAGACGGCACAACAGCGGCCGGAAGAAGCCAGGCAGCAGGCCTTCTGCTCGCAATGCTTTCGCCCAGCGAGTGAACTGAGGAAGGTGAACCACTACCTCCTGGTTTCCGCCGAACCGGAAGGCTGCATTTGCACAATTTGCGCCATGGGATGATTGAGAATGACGAATGACAATCTGCTGGAAATCCTTGCCGCCATCAGCCGCAAGGATGGTGCGCAAATTCAGGATTCCACGCCGCTGAACTCGCTGCTGGCTGGCTCGCTGGGGCGCGCCAAACTGTTTTCCGCGCTGCAATTCCGGTGCGGGATCTCGGAACCGCGTATCTACCAGGCGGCAACCGTGAGTCAGTTGCGCGGGTTGTTGGGCTTGGACGGCAACCCTGCCGCTTCAAATGGAAGTCGGGCTCCCCTTACCGAGACCGCTTTCGAATTGCAAACGATGCCCGGCGATGTGCAACTCGGCGTGGATCTCGAATCCATCGCCGATCTGCCCATAGCCAGCGACTACTGGGAAGAGGACTTTTATAAGTCGACCTTTACACCCAGCGAGATCGCCTATGCGCTACTGCAATCTGCTCCCCGCGAGAGTTTCGCGGCCATGTGGTGCGCCAAGGAGGCTCTGCGCAAGGCAGTTGCCGCGTTTGCAACGATTGACTGGACGCGCATTGAAGTGGCGCACGACACAAACGGCAAGCCCAGTCTAAAAGTCGATGGAAAGCCGCTGGCCGGAGCCCTGAGCCTGAGCCACACCCGGGATTATGCCGTCGCCGTCTTCAACGCGCATTCCAATGGACAGCCTGCGCCAGCGCCGGATCCGATAGTCGCATCTTCCGCACAAGAACAACCTGCGCGGGGGCCACAACGCGGCGGCAAGCTGATAGTGGCCATCAGCCTGCTGTCACTGCTGTTTTCCATCGTGGCGTTACTCTCCACTATGTTCTTGCGCAAATGAGCGCAGTTCTCTGGCGTTTGTTCGGTACAACGCGCGAGCGACTGTCTACACACCAATTTTGCTACTCGTCACGCAGAATTTCACTTTCCCTGCTTCCGTATTCTTGGCGGATTCGGAGTCGACGATATTGTCTCGGTAATTGGGAGGATTCAATAGTGCCAAGCGTGGGTGGAGCGGTGAAGCGTTTGATGTGTGAGGTTGGCTCTAAGTGCCAGCTTTCCACGGTTGAACGATTGGACCGACTGTTAAATTACCTGTGGGTCGGTTATTGGATCAAGTCCAAGGGCTTTGTTGTGCCGCCTCGTGTGGATTCGAGGGATCAGGTGTTCTCTGCGGTTGCGGAACAGATCTGCGATCAGGAGGTGCTTTACCTGGAGTTCGGTGTCCATAAGGGCGAGTCGATGAGAATCTGGTCTGAGCTTTTGCACAACCCCGGCTCAAAGCTGCACGGCTTTGACAGTTTCGAAGGTATTCCGGAAGCCTGGGATGCTTATCGGAAGGGAAGCTTTTCGACGAATGGCCGGGTTCCGGTAATGGCGGATCAACGAGTGTCATTTTTTAAAGGCTGGTTCAACGAGACTCTTCCCCAGTATGTGATCGCTCCTGCTGAACGACTGGTTGTGAATCTCGACGCCGACCTTTATTCGTCGACCAAGACGGTACTCGAATTCATCAGGCATTCGATTTCTGTAGGAACTCTTCTATACTTCGATGAATTCCAGTCTCGAAATCACGAGTTGAAAGCGTTCGATGAATTCCTCTCGGAAACGGGAATGAAATTTCGAATCATAGCGGCCAGCCAGGGACTTTCACATATCGTATTTGAGTGCACCCATGTCTAGGACCACCCCGCAGACCCTGCAGTGGCGGAATTCTGCGAAATTGGAGTCGGGATGGGAGCTGCGCCTCGCCTAAATGAATTGACTGGCCGGGAGTATTCCTATCACTACGAGGGAAGCCGATGCAACGGTTGAATTCCGGGTGAACGACGACGTTCCGCCGCATCCCGTGGCGAAAAGCAGCGCTGCGAATAAAAGTCCAAGATTGCACGACGCAACCGAGGTGCCGGGAATCATAACTCCCACGATCGCTCTCCTGAGGGATCGCTCTCATTTCAAGCGCAGCCAAGTTCCTTTTCACTTCACGACGTTCCCTCACCAGTCTCAGGATTGAGTTGTCTTGCTCGTCAATCGTCATGAATCGAAGCCCCACCACTTCGCGTCTGGGCTGGGCCAGCATTTAATCGAGGAAGACAGGAATAGGGCAATCCTATTTCACCTACGGAACTTGAGGTGGACCAACGAGCGGAGTTTTGACGGGCGCCGCAGCGCCCAGAAACTGCGTAATTGTATTGGAGCCTGCGTTCGAGACCCAAATACTTCCGCTTGAATCGAAGGCGATGCCGTAAGGCTTAAGAAGGCTCGCGTCCGCACCGAAGCCAGAAGCCGGTGAGACAGGTTGGCCAGGGTTTGCGCCACTTGCTCCTTGCAACTCAGTCAGTGTTTTCCCATCCCAATTTGTCGCCCACACGTTTCCCGATCCATCGACAGCTATGCCATTGGGATGGTTGATCCCGCCTCCTGTGTAGCCGCTGGAGATCACAGTCGCCGTTCCGCCACTGTTTATCTCCAATTCGCTGATGCTGCTTGTAAAGTAGTTCGCAATCCAAACGTGCCCACTGCCAATCTCATCCGTGGCAATGCCGACAGGCACATCGCCACCACTCGCAATGTCGGTCACTTGACTTCCGTTCGGCGAAATTGATGTCACCGAACCGGAGCTTGCCTCCGTGTTTGCTAACCAGGCATAGTGATTGGCATCAATTGCAACAGCGGAAGGGCCGGAGACTTGACCGGCGCCCCATCCACCGCTCGGGGATATCGGATTACCTGTATTGGAGATTTTGGAGACGGTGCTATCGCCTTCGTTGGCGGTCCAGATGCTTCCATCCGTATCTGTCGCAACTGCCACAGGAAAGTAGATGCCTCCTCCGGAAAACGTGGAGGAGATATTACCGGATGAGCTCATTTCTGCGACGCTGCCGTTGCCACCAGACGTCTGTTGATTCGTGACCCAGGCAACGCCGTGAATGTCGATCGCTAATCCATAACTCTCCCAGAGCGAGTTATCGGCGAATCCGATTGATGGTGACAACGGCTGGCCTGAACTGGAGAATTCAGTTACTGAACTGCAAGGACTATTTGATCCACAGTAATTTGCAGCCCACACATTCCCGAGGGCGTCGATGGCGATTGAAGCAGGATAGTTGAGTCCACCGCCAATAAACGAGATGGCAATCGTCCAGTCGTTCGGAGCGGCGATCAAACCCGGCAGAAATGGGGCCTGCGGCGTTGGCAGAGCAAAGAGCGTGGCAACATTGTTGGACGGATTCCGGGCAATGTCCAATGCGGCGTCAAGGGTATTTGTCGGTTGCGCTCCGGATGGAGGCTTGGCTGCGGTGAACAGCGCATTGCATGCGGTTGAGCCGGTGGAATTGATGCAGGATGCCAGCACGTTTGCCAAAGTGTAGATCTTCGCCACAGGCAGCAGTGCACCAGTTGGGGCCGAAGGCCCCGGCGAAGTTCCCTCGGTGATATCAACGACGTTATTTACATTCGCGAATGCGTTTGTCAATCCCTGTGCGTTTGTAGAACTTGTACCAACCTGTGCTCCGGGCCCAAGAAACGGAGCCAGCGCCCACACCGAGGCGACGGTCGTTACTTCGTTCACGACGACATAGGGGATCGAGCTGAGTTGGCCGCATGGACCAAGAGCTGCGATCAGTGCAATAGAGGGATTGTTCGAGCCGAGGCCAGGATCACCCCCGGTTGCAACTATATAGGTCAGAGCAGTCGAAGATGGACAAGTGTATTGCGAGGTCGTAATCGTAAAATCGCCGTTGCTGTCGGTTGTGACAGCGGGCGAGAGTAATGGCTGTGCTGAAACGCCGTATCCGGTGGATCCCGCAGCGTAGAGTTGGATTTGCGCGCCGGTCACAGGGAATTGTCCGCCGAGCGTTTTGCCTTTGAGCGCAGCGGAAGCCTGCGTAGAAATCGAGTTCTGATCGATTGATCCTCTTCCACCGCATCCGGCAATCAGAGTCACCGAAAGAAGCAAAGATCCAATTGCGGGTGTTGCAATTCGAGTATTGTGAATCGCTCCCATCATTGTGCTGGACTCCCGCCCGTGTGCCTCTTGACGCCGCCCTGGCAACTCAACCTTCGAGCAAGTACTACAGAAAGAATTGTGAGCGCGAGCGAACCGATTCAACGCGGCTTTGGGACTTGTCATCTATTCGCGCCGATCTCAATTTATAGACCGTCAGGCAGATGACCAATTGGAGCGCGAGAAGCTTTGGCCATTCTTCACGAGCCCGTCACAAGCTCATTCTTACCTGCATGAGATTGAAGTATAAAGAGGCTCCTTCGCAGCGAGCATGACAACCTGATGAATAATTTCCCGGTAAGAAGTTGATGGAGCGCTCCACTACCGACGGATTACTTCCCTGGGATGTCGAGAGGTATCGAAGGTCACCATGAAACAATGGCGGCTATTTCCCCGCGCTCTCCGCCGGTTTACCGGACTCCGGCTGGAGCTGGTGTGCAAGCCACCCGCTTAGTCCGGACGTCTTCCATGCTTCAGCATGTGCTGCGCGATCCTTGTACTGCACCAACTCATTGCTCGGAACCGCCGCGGCAATCTTGTCCCTTGCCGCAGGAGGGGTATTGGGATAATCCATGATCTGTTGAACGCGAAACGCGCGGTCCTTCAATGCCGGTATCGAGGTAATCGGCTCGACGTAGGACGCCTTCTCCAGGAATTCCGGGGTCAGGTAGGTGGAGCGTTGCTCCTCGGGAACCACCGGCGAGCTTTTCAGCCAATCAGGCCAGTCGCCCCAGGGGTTCAGCAGGTCGATCGCTCGAATTCGCGGATCGGCAGCCGCTGCAAGAATTGCGATGGCGCCGCCCGATCCCTGGCCGAACATTCCAACACCGTCCACGTTCAAATCGCCGCGCCGCTCAAGGTAATCGATGATCAACTGCACGTCGTGGGTGGATTTCGCCATGCTCTCCTGCAATTCGGGAATGAACCACTCGCGCATGGGACGCGGCGCGCGAATGCGTTCGCCGGTCAGGGCAGAGATGAATCCCACCGCAGCGAGTCCATGCTGAGTAGCTGCCAGGCACCAACTGTCGTCTCTGAAGTGATCGATATCGGAGGGAAAGCTGTATAGGTAAAGCGCCACATGCGGCTTCTCAACACCCCGCGGCATCACGACAAAAATATCGATGGGGTCGCCAGCCCGCCATTGCAGCCGAACCTCCTGGCGGGTGAAGTTCGGTGTTTCGTACACGCCGCCGAACGGCATTCCGCCGATCAGCATCGGCATCACCGACCGGTCCACTTTCACATTCGTCCAGTCCTCTTTTGCCGGATTGGGCGACTGCGCTTGTACGGAAGGATCCGTGGATGTCTGAGCAGCCTTTCCGTCGGAAGGCGCTTGCGTGGCCTGAGCGAAGGCGGACTCTGTCAGGAAGAGGGCGGAGAACAGAAAGAGCGCGAAGAAGCGAAGCATGATGGATACCTTTGAGAATAGAGTATTAGATTGGCTGCCGAGAGCCCGGCACAGCGGTGAATCATTCAGCAAAAAGCTCTGACACTTGCCCAAACCTGCCACGGGCAGGATAGCCATTGCGGCCAGCCTGCCCGTGGATACCATCTGTGAGTTTTTCGGTTAAGAGATTCTAGTTGCGGTGTCCGACTTCGCCAACCGCATTTCCTGAGTCAACGGCAAAATCGCCATCAGCTTGCAGAGTGTAGACCACGCCGCCCGCGTCGCCGCCGTTCTCACCGGACTCGGTTGATGCAGCAGCAGGATTACCGTTGGACGGGGTATTGGCCGGGGTTGAGCCGTTGGCATTGGCTGCGCTAGCAGGGTAGTTAACGGTCGGAGGCGAGAAGTGGGAGCGCACGACTTGCAAGGTGCCGGCAGGAACAAAGTCGGGCTGGGAAAAGTTAACGAAGCTCTGGCTTTGTGCAAATGTTACCAGGGTCGCTAGATCGGTGCAGGGAGTCGTCGACGGAGTGCAAAGCACCCGGACGATCGACCAGATGGGATAGCTCCCGTCCTTGACGTGGGAAAGGCTTACATTCCCAAGGGTTCCGTTGCCGGAGGTGGGAAGCAGGCCGTCCGACCAGACTTCCTGGATGGGATCGACCCCGTCCACGGTGAGATATTTGGCAGTGGTCGCGCTTGACCCGGCAAAGTTGGCCGAGCTCCAGAAGGCGTAGCCCAGGGCATCCTTTTGTCCGTACACCTCCGCAGTCATGTTACCCGTGCCGATGGTGCGCACCCGGTAAGGGTTGGGGGTACCAGCACCCAGATCGTTGATCCCAGCGCCAGGAGCGGTGCTGGTGATGCCGCCGACCGACGCGCACTCAAAAGGCGGATACGGGTTGAGGCCAGCGTTGAAAGAATTGAGTGCTGCAAGACCAACGTCCGTCGAAGACTGGTTCGCCTGGCTGTTGGGAATGTTGAATTCCATGGTGGTGTAGGTTCCGGAGAGGAATTCGCGGATATAGGTGACCGAATAAGCGGAACTGGCCCCATAACCTTGGGTGAGCGGGTCCACAACCCTCTGCAAGCTGCCGTCGATATAGGACGCCAGGACGCCGTGATCGATATTCGAAACCTGCAAGCTCCCGAATCCCGATTCGTTCTGCGGGTTAACGAAGACCACAACCGGCACAGCGCCGACGGGAATCACGGTGAAGGCAGGTACAGCTTTAGCTGCGTTGAAGGGGTCACTGCCGGTCATGTTCCAAGCGGCAAGATTAAACGGGCCTCCAGCTCCGGCTTTGACGTTGGAGCTTCCGGCGCCAAAGTGGATCTGTTGCCCCACCAAGCCAGCCTCATCGGCCTGGGGAGCTGTCTGGTATCCGATTCCCAGATATTGTGAACCGGCAACCATCGGCGTTCCGCACGACTTGAAACCGCGCAACATCTGGAAATTGGCGTCCTCAGGACGTACATCCGACGCGGCCGCATTGATGGACAAAAAGGCCGGCGCAGTCATCAAGGTGACGACATTGGCGTTCAATGCCGACGCGGGATGGCCTGTAGTGCCGATGAGGCCTCCGTCGGCTTCGCCACCGGTCGCAGTGGTGGTTATCTCGCAGCTGGGGTTGGCAAAGAAGCACCGGTCCCCGACCCCGGAGTCAACGTTGACAAAGACGTTGACGGTACCGGCAATTATGGCGGCCGTAGTGCAATTGGCGCCAGAAGCTACTTGCCAGGTAACCCATGCCTGATTGCCTGTGTCTGTGAGGTTGGCGCCGGCAGGTGTCAGTTCCGATGGGCGGGTGTCAGTGAGGGTGAAGTGCTTCGATTGGCTCCCGCCGTCGGACCACCCGCACTGGGTGTTAGCGCCGGCAGACGAGGCAAGAGATGCCTGGCCCATTTCGAGGAAGATGGCCGACGAGCCGGACATGAATATTTGGGCGTTAACGCTGGCCGCGGTGAATGCGAAAACCGCAGCGGCAACGACGAACGTAAATTTCATTTTCATTCTGCTGCTCCTTATCGTGTGGTCGTTAAGTTTTGCGGTTCTCACGCACTGCTGAGGGAATCACCGCGACGGTTTCAAAGTATGAGGTGAAACTTGCGCCATAACAGCACAACGTCCTCAGCCATCCCTTATACTTCGAGCGAGTAGTCAGGAGTTTGAATTTCCGGTGGAATTTCTCGGAATTAACGTAAAAATCACATCTGGTTCGAGCGGTTGTTGAAACTGCTGCGTTGCGCAATTCCTAAACTGAATTTGTCATTCATTTGTGTTACGCAACCCGGCGATCGTCAGACACATGCAATACAGAACAGGGCAGTTACGATTGGTTTTCTTCTTTTCCCCGGGGTGAATCAGAATTGACCTCTTTTTCATGAACGCTTTTCCGCGACACAGCTTAGTATTCTCGCAGGAATTCTCTAAGCAGTTCATTCCATCGTTTTCGCGATATTGACAGATTCCGGTCCACAAGCAGGAGAAATAGCCGATGCGTGTTGCAGGGTTTGCATCCTTGACTTCCGAAAGAGGCAAAGTATCCTGCGGAGCCGGAAGCAGGTTCTTTCAACTCGTGATTGCCCAATTCACTTTTGCCTCAACTCAACAAGACACAGACGGTCCGTGCAGGATTGCCGTGACTGAAGCAAGGAGCTAATCCGTGAGTGAAACCAGATTTTCCCACGTTCCTACCATAGTGAGGGGTGTCCAGCGCCAGGTTCTTCTGCCTGCAATGCTACTGGCCTCTTCAAGCGTGCTGCTCCTGTCTGGATGCGGCGCGGCCTTCAACCCCGGACAGGAGGTCGGCCAATCGGCGACACTCGATGAGATGCATGGCTCTGTGCATGGCGGCCAGTCTGCTGTTACGGGTGCAAGCGTGTCTATCTACGAGATTGGAGCTGACACGACGACAGCCGCCGGCTATGGTGCAGCCCTGGGGACGGCGCTTGGCACCGCGACGACCGATGTCAACGGCAATTGGTCAATGACCCCCAAGGCCTGCACGGATTCGAAGGATGAGCTGTACCTGGTGGCTTCCGGCGGCATGGAAATCGGCAACACGACCGCGAACACCGCCCTGGTTCTCACCTCGGTGGGAGGTCCGTGCGGCAGCCAATTCACGCACAGCTGGAACATCGACGAAGTGAGCACGGTGGTGACAGAGTATGCGCTGTCCGGCTTCGCAACCAGCTACCAGAATGTGGGCACCAGCGCAGGCAATTTGGTTGGACTGACCAACGCATTTGCAACGGTCAACAACCTGGTGAACCTGGGCCTGGGCACGGCGTACAGCATTACTCCTGCTTACGTATCCGCCCCGGCAAACACCTCCCCGGACACCTTCCGCAGCATCGTTCCCCAGGATCTGATCAACACGTTGGCGAATGACCTGTCTGGTTGCGTGAACGAAAATGACTCGGGAAACGGCGCGTATTGCACGATGCTCTTTGGCCTGACGGGCGGCGTCTCGACCACCGCGGATGCGGCGCTTTATATCGCCCACAATCCGGGCAACAACGTGAGCGCGATTCTTGGATTGACGCCGGCGACGGCGCCGTTTGGACCGGTGATCACCGGAACGCCGACCGATTTGACGATGACAGTCAACTATGTTGGCGGCGGGCTGGGCGGCGCCGCCATCGCGAACCAGTCGGTTTCGTCGTACCTGGCCATCGATCAGCAGGGCAATGTCTGGGTGAACGACAATAAGGCTCACTCTGTGACCGAACTCAGCAACCTGGGAGCGCCGCTGTCGCCCAACACCCTAGTGAATATACCCGGCGGCAGTACGATCACGAAGGGCGGATATCCCACGGCGGCGGGGTCTGAACAGATCGAGATCGACCAGAATGGCAACGCCTGGGTCGCCGACCAGCTTAATTGCCTGGACGGCCTGAGCCCAACCGGAACCCCGCTGACCGGCTCTCCCTATAATTCGGGAATCTGCCCGGCTGGAACCTCTGCCAACGGTGTTGCCGTGGATGCCAGCAACAACATCTGGGTAGCGGGCGGAGCTTACATCACCGCGATGTCCTACAACAGCGGCACGGGTGGCACCCTTCTTAACGCGAACTTCCCATATACCGCCGGTTTGAATACACTTTCCGGGGCCATGGGAGCGGATTATTCCGGCCACATGTGGTATGCGGATGGAGGCTCCGGTGAATATGGCGCCCTCAACAGCAACGGAACGCTGTACGCGACCACCGGATCGACTCTTGCAGATCCTACGTATTCCTTTGCATTTGACAACATCGGCGGCACGCTGGAACTGGGGATCCTGCTGAGTGACGGCACCGAGCAACTGCAGTTGGCCAAACTCGGGGCAACGCCGGTGCTGGGGACCACATTCGAGCCCAACTCCATGCAGCTCCCGCTCGCTATTCATGCGGATGGAAGCGGCACCTTCTATTTCACCAACGGTGGCGGGAGCGGCATCCCGAACAACGTGACGGCCTTTACTTCAACGGGAACGGAGCTCTCGCCCGCAAGTCTTGGGTGGCTTGGAGGCTCCGGACTGATGGCATTGGATGGCCCCAACGGCCTGCGTATCGATCAATCGGGTAACGTGTGGGTGATAAACTCGTCCAACACGCAAAATAGGAACACGAACCCGACTTACACCAATTCGAACGGGACCCACTATCTGTACACAGGTGGAAGTTGCGGCAATGTGACCGAGTTCGTCGGCCTCGCAAAGCCCGTGAATCCGGTTTATTCGCAGAATGCGGCGACTGGCGCAGCCAGTGGTGTCACCGCCGCCGGAGCTTACGGGGTCGCTCCGTAAACGGGGATCGATGGATTGATTTCGCGGGGCAGACCTGACCCAAGCCAGTTTTTCCAGGCCTGCCCCGCGAGCGAAGTTCGGGAACGCGAGCCCTGTATCTGAAAAATGAAACGGGCTGGCGGCGAAAGAGAAACAGAAACATTGACAGATGGCCCGAAAGCCATCGTTCCTTAAGGAGAACCACCATGAAGAAATTCGGTTATATCCTTCCCGTGGCGTTGCTCATCTTGGCAGCGACAGCGCGCGTACATGCGCAGGACGGCGGTTGCGTCGACTCGCCGGAAAACCCGACTGCGATCCTGGCTCTTGTTGGAATGGCCGCAGTTGGAATCAACCAACTGCGGAATCGCTTTGGCGGCCGCAAGTAAGCACTTAGCCGGGTCACTCTAGCCAGCTTTCAGGATCAATATCCGTACACTGCTCGGCCCCTCCCAGTTGGCCGGTTTGGGCCGAGCGGTGTAACGCCCTTAGGCCAAGTTCTCTTGATCTTCTTTGGCCGCCCACCCAATTGAGCGCATAATTCATCGGAACTTAACGTTCCCGAAGAACCTCGCGCGCCATACTCATCCGTTAGGAGCTTCGTTGATTACTGAGTTGCGCACTGCAAGACAATCAACACCTGGGTCGCGGTGCGTCTATATTCATGCGGGGTTTGCCTTGCTTCTCGCGCTACTCATCGGCTGCGCAAACTCCGAAAAGCTAGCCATAGGCTCCATTCAATTCGTCACCTTATCGGGTGCGCCGCTACCACCAGTATCTACGTTGGACGTGAACGGAACAATCTATCTTGTAGCGACCGTTACCAACGACAACGAAGAGCTCGGAGTAACGTGGACAGTCAATTGCGGTTCTCTGCCACCCGTCAGCGGCACGAACGACACCATCAGCACGGTATGCGGAATCTGTAGCCCGGCGGTGACCTTTTCCGGCCCGGTTCCGACCTATCCCGCGACGGGATTCATCACGACGTTTACAGCGCCCTCAGCGATCCCGAAAGGAAACACCGTTACCATCACTGCACACGCGACCAGCTTGCAGTCGGTCACTTCAAGCGTGGCCCTGACCATTGAGCCAGCGGGACAAGCAGCTTCGCCAGCGATACCGAGACCGACGGAGCGCTTTTCGAACAGCGCGCAACGCGCGGGGTTTTAGAACCCAATCTTGAAAACGGGGCTTGCCCGCAGGAAACCAACGACAAAAATGAAAAGGCCAAGCTACAAGCGGGAGCCGGGAAGCGGAGAGGGCAGCCTTCCGCGGTTGGATGCCAGGATTCAGGTGGAACGATTCTGGGCCGCTTTCCAGATCGGAGCCGGCACCCCGATTTTTTGCCGCTGGAACATTGCGACATTTTGTGCTCTCAAAGTTGGAGTGCTTCTTCCTATCGCCTTTCTCATTGCGGTCAGCTTGGCTGGGTGCAGCAATCCAATGCCGCGTATAGGCGCGATTTCAGTTACCGACCCGAGCGGGGGAACCACGGGGCAAGTGACATCGGTCATTGTAAGCACGTCGGTGAATGTCACTGTGGCGGCAGTCAACGGTACGACCAGCTTAGGGGTTGACTGGAACCTACTGTGCGGAGGCAGCGCAGTTCCCGGTTTTACCACCAATGTTTGCGGAACGATTACTCCCGTCCACGTGGGCAGTAACGCCAATATGGTTTACGTCGCGCCGACTTATATCCCCATAGGTAACACGGTTACGTTGACGGCGACTGCGACGAGCGACCCCTCGCAGTCGGTGAGCGTGACGCTGACGATCGTACCGAAGCCTGTAGTCATTCAATTTACTCAAGGATTTTTGCCTCCGTCAGCGATGGCCGCGAGCGGGACGGCATCGGTTGCGGCCAACGTAACAAATGATCCGGTTGCCGCGGGGGTGAACTGGTCTGTAGCCTGTGCCAGCAGTTCATGCGGCTCATTTAGCATCGCGGCTACCCAAAGCAGTGGGTTGACGACATTTACCGCGCCGGCAGTCATTCCTTCCAACGGCACCGTTACGATTACCGCAACGTCGATTTACGACAATACGAAGAAAGTCAGCTCAACCATTCAAATTATGCCGATTTCGGTTGCGACGACTATTTCGCAGAACCCGGTGGCCGCATCGTCGAATGCCACATTAACCGCGACGGTCACCTGGGATGCAATGAATCAAGGAGTGACTTGGGCTGCTCCACAATGCGGGTCTTCCGCCTGTGGCTCTGTTAGCCCAGGGTCCTGCGTGGTGAATGGAACTGGAAGCCAGAGCACAAACGTTTGCAGTGCCACCTACACTGCTCCTCTGTCGCTACCGGCTGGGACCACGACTCTCGCGATTGCCGAGACCGCCACGTCCGTGGCGGATCCGACGAAGTCCGGTACGGTCAACTTTACAATTGCTCCACCGCCGCCAATTAGCGTGAGCGTCACGGCCACACCGGGCGCGATGCAGGTCTTCTCGACAACAGTGCTAGCGGCCACGGTTTCCTACGATTTCAGTGATTCCGGAGTAACCTGGACATGCAGTCCTGCATGTACGCTTGCCAATTCGTCTGCGCCAACGAGTACGACAAATAGCACCGCGACCTACACAGCGCAGTTCGTGCCGTCAGAGCCTATTCCAGCAAACGACGCATCGTTGCCAATCACAGTCACTGCAACTTCGATTGCTGCTCCGGCGAGCGACCCCACCGGATCGGGGTCCACCACCGTGACCCTCTACCAGCCGATATCCGTTACAGTCACGCCGCCGCCGTCGCCAATCACGGCCGGAGTCCCTGCGACCTTCATTGCAACCGTTACCAACGACATCGCATCAGGAGGAGTCGATTGGACGGCTTCCGGGTGCCTGAGCGCGACTTGCGGCACATTTAGCTCCAATCACACTTCAAGTGGCGCAAGTGTTACATACACTCCTCCGACCAGTGTTCGATGGTCGAGCGCGAATCCCACGGTGACAATTACAGCCACATCGACCGCTTCGGAGACAATTCCACCCGTTGTGCAATCGTCTCCGGTACAGGTTGCGGTCAACTCGCCGGCGTTCGCGTTATTCGTACCGTTTGTGCCCAGCAATCTTCCAATTGGGAACCCGAACGCACCGTCGCCCACACTAATTAATTTGATCGCGGCCGTGGTAGGCGACTCGACGAATCAAGGGGTGGACTGGACGGTGTCTTGCGCCAGTGCTTCTGCAGCCGCATGCGGGCAGTTCTTGGAATCGCCGGAGATGGTTCAAACAGCGACATCAGCCGATGTTCCGCCTGCGTTTTGGCCTTACTCGACCATGGTGCATGCGGCCAGCGGACAGGCTGTAGTCTATGAACCGCCCACGCAAATGCCCACCGGCGGCACCGTGACGCTTACGGCAAGCCCAACCGCCAATCCAACCGCCGGTGAAAGCCAGATCGTGACCATTTCGAATAGTCTCACCGGTCCCGCATTGAGTGGAAAAGTGCAGGCCGGAAATCTTCCGGTATCGGGGGCAACGGTGCAGCTTTTCGCTGCAGGAAATACGGGCTATGGTTCAGCTGCGACGCCGCTGGTTATCTCGGGCGGGGGCAGCTCCGTGACCACCGCCAGCGATGGGAGCTTTGCGATTCCTGCGGGCTATGTCTGCCCAAGCCTCGACACTCTGCTTTACCTTGTTGCGCTTGGGGGGCAGCCCGGCGGTCCCCAAGGACCAACGAATCCTCAGCTCGGATTGATGAATGCGATCGGTCCATGTAGCAATTTGAATGGATCTGTTCCTTTAATCGTGAACGAAGTCACGACTGTAGCTTCGGTCTTTGCATTGTCTCCGTTCGCCGGGGCCGATTACGCGCACATTGGAGCCAGCAGTTCAAACTACAACAACGGGCCCAATCCCTCGAATGCGACCAACTACAACAATGGGCTTGCGAACGCATTTGTTACGGTGAACAACCTGGTGGATATCACCACGGGCATCGCTCTACCGGTTACGCCTGCGAACTCGTTTGTTCTTGGGACCAATACCCCCACGACGATTGTTCCCCAGGCAGAAATCAACACCTTAGCTGATGTGATCGATACATGCGCCGCAACCGCCGGAGGCGTACCCGGCGACGGCAGTGCATGCAGTGCATTCTTCCTGGCATCCAACGTCAACCCACCCCAAGGAGTGGTTGAAAACGCGCCCACCAGTATTCTTCAGGCATTGCTGGAAGTGGCGCAGGTGCCTGGTGCGCCTCCATCTAGCGGTCTAGAAACGGCGAGCGGCGGGCCCCTGTTCAGTCTACTTCCAAGCTCCGCTTCCAGCGATCCTTTCACGCCCGTCCTAGGTGCGGCTCCTTATGACTGGAGCATTGCGATCAGCTATTCAGGCGGTGGAATGGAGGGGCAGGGAGGGGCGTCGGCGCACTCGTCCTCGATGGCGATCGACGCCTCCGGAAATGTCTGGGTAGCAAATAGCAACAGTTGGACAGTGTCGGAGTTGTCTGCCCAAGGCGCGGCATTGTCGCCGTTTGCTACCGGGAAGACAAAATCAAAGGCTGGCGGCTTCACTGGCGGCGGCCTTCGCTTGCCGCAACAGATTGCGATCGATCCCTACGGAAATGCTTGGGTCCTGAGTATAAGCAATACATTGACCGAGTTGGCTCCTTCCGGAGCGGCACTGAGCCCCTCAAGCGGATTCAGCGGAGCAGGAAACCCCGCCGACACGGGCGCGGGAATCGCTATCGATGGGACCGGAAATGTCTGGGTCGCAGATTCGGGGACTCCCGGCGACGTGGCCGAATACCTTGGATACGTTGGCGAGTCAACCAGTGGTGGAACGGGTCTCCCTGCCGGAACACCGCTGTCACCCGCCGGGGCGGGCTACACGAATGGGCTCAACAACCCGAATGGGGCAATCGCCGTAGCAATCGAGCCCACCGGAACGCAAAACGGACAAACCCAACCGCAGGTTGTCGTATGGACCCTGAATCAAGGCAATACCTCGGCAGTGTCGCTGAACGACGCGAACGGAAGCTTTCTCGACACCGACCAAGGAGATCAAATCGATCCCGTGTCCGGCAATCCGGACAATCCACCTTGTTCTCTTTTTGTAGGCAACTGTCCCGTTAATGATCCTACGGGATTCGGCGTTTCCATGGCCATCGATAATTCGGGCGACATTTACATTCCAAGCAACGCAACCGGGGGTGACGCGGGAGCGATTTACGAACTGCTCGCGGGTGGATCCTCCTCGAATGAAGGTGGTTTAGGCCAAGTAATTGGGATAAATTCCCCTATCTTTACCCCCATCTCGGTAGATGGAGCGGGAAACCTGTGGGTGGCGAATAACCCGGCTAATGCAACTGGCAACTATCAATCCGCGCCTATCTCTGTCTCTGGAATCACTCGTTCGGGAAAGAGCATTAACGCCAATGCGCTTGTTCCAGGCATTACGGCGCCGAGCCTCAATGGCGCCACAAGCATCGCCGTGGACGCCTCGGGCAACGTTTGGGTCCTGGGTGGGTCAAGTCCGAGCAGGGTGACTGAATTTGTCGGAGTGGCCGTTCCGGTAGTGACTCCGCTTTCAGTCGGAGTACAGAAAAACAAGCTAGGAACCAGACCATGATGACCGGGGCCGCGAATTTCGGCAAGACAAATCCGGCGCGAACTGCGCACCGGCATCCGAACGAGGATCTGCATGCCGGGGTGGAAGTTCTCGTTCAGCTTCCATTGGATAAATCAATGAACCTGTAGCATTCGTCTCGAGGGTGGAAAAGAAGCATTGTGTGCAATAGCGAAATGGCGCTAAAGAAGGCACCGCCGGTGATTATCAGTATTTCGTGACTAATGGTATCGAGACCAGGACCAAGGAGAAAGATGAATGATCAACAAGACGGTTGTACTGGGCATGATTTTTCTCGTAGTCGGCGCAGTCGCCGCTCCAAAGCAGAATGTTGCCCAACAAACCGCGTCAAACGCCACCAAGGCGAAGCATAAGACGCAGCAGCAACTGGAACTCGATCTCGAGAAGTTGAGTGACAAATACGATCAGTTGGAAAAAGAGATGTCTGCCATGAAAGCGGAGGCTCAGCACCGCGAAGCGGAATTGCAATCGGCGGAGAAGAAAGCCCAGGACACTCAAGCAGAGATCGACGCGCTCAAACAGCAGCAGAGCCAGGACCTGCAGAACGAACAGACCGCGATCAGTCAGCATAACGAAGCGGTTGCGAGCCTGCAAAGCGCTGTCACCGATCTGAAATCGGTTACGACCTCGGTTGCCGACACCATTCAGTCCGATCAAAAACGAGCCGAGTCGCCAGATGCCATACCTTTCATGGGAATCCATCTGAAACCTGGCGGGTTTGTGGCCGCTGAGACCGTTGACCGGCAGCACGGTATCGGTGGCGATTTGAATACTCAGTTCTCGGGAATTCCATTCTCGGGCCAGACCGCAGGCCAGCTCTCCGAATTCAATGCCGGCGGCCGGCAGTCGCGGGTCTCGTTACTCGCTGAAGGCCACTTGGCGAGCAGTAGTTTGCGCGGATACTACGAGGGCGATTTTCTTTCCTCGGGTATCACATCCAACGACAATCAGAGCAACAGTTACACGTTTCGCCAGCGCCAGTTGTGGGCACAAGCAGCCCTGAACAGCGGCTGGTTCTTTACCGGCGGGCAAATGTGGTCGCTGGCCACTGAAAACCGATCCGGATTACTCAACAATCGGGAAGCGATTCCGCTGACAATCGATGCGCAGTACTCGGTCGGTTTCACCTGGGAGCGGCAATACGGCTTCCGCGTCGCCAAGCAAATCGGCAATCAATTCTCAGCCGGAATGTCGGTGGAAGAAGCGCAGACTCTGAATCTCGGAGGGCATAATTTGCCCGCTATCGTATATCAACAGGCCGGTAACAGTGGTGGTCTTTACGATTCCGCCGCGAACTATAGCTTCAACTTAGCGCCGGATCTGATCGCGAAATTTGCTTACGATCCGAAATTCGGCCACTTTGAAGTTTTCTCAATCGGGCGATTCTTCCGTGCCCGTGCCTTCCCGAACGCAGCACCCATGTTGACAACGACGACCTGGGGCCCGACTTCACCCAGCACACTCGGCGCATTCACCACTAAAACGGCCGGAGGCGGTCTCGGAGCCAACGCCAGGGTTTCATTGTTCGGCAAGAGCCTGGATTTCGGAGTGCACGGGCTCGCAGGAGATGGACTCGGCCGGTATAGCTCGGCCACGCTTCCCGATGCGACGGCACACCCTGACGGCTCGCTCGAATTGCTTGCGGGCGGCTCTGCGCTGGGCAGTCTGGAGTGGCACGCTACTCGGCGCCTCGATCTATATGGATATTACGGCGGCGAGTATGTGAAGCGCGCCTTCTACAACACCGGTTCCGTGGTCACCGTGTCCCCGACGAATATCTACATGCCACCGCTGGGGCAACCTATTCTTGGAGGTTATGGAGCGCCGACTAACATAGAGTTCGGTTGCCAGACGGAAGTAGTTCCTGCTGGGTCGGCAAATGGCGGCGGCGATGTACCAGGCAGCGCTGTTGGCTGTACGGCAGATACGCGGAACATTCAGGAAGGAACGGCCGGATACTGGTTCCGGTTCTACAAGGGGCCCAAAGGAATGCTCCAGCAGGGAATTCAGTATTCGTACGTTGAACGCCACACGTGGCAGGGTGTAGGCCTGCCCGCAAACCCTGTCGTGGGCACTCCTGCAATTGCGGGCTCTCCCAAAGCCATCGACAACATGTGGTTCACATCGTTTCGATACTACCTGCCCCAATAAGAAGCGGCTGCCAAGTGAATCGGTCAGCCATAGCTTCACCCGATCATGCCGGGCATAAGTTGCTAGGAGCTCCAAGAATGTCTCGACGAATCATAAGATTGCTCCATCTGACGATTGGGTTCCTTTGCCTGGGAAGCGTGTGCGCATTTGGCCAGAATGCTTCGATCAAGGGCCATATTACCGATCCTCAGGGAAAAGCCATCGCCGACGCTGCCGTGCATGCGGTCAATACCGGCGGAAACTTGCAGCGCGATACGAAATCCGATGCGGCAGGCGCGTATTCAGTTTCCGATCTGCCGCCTGGCGACTATCTGGTCGTCGTCGAAGAAGAAGGGTTCGAGACGAAGACGAGCGACACGCAAACCCTGGCTGCGGGGCAGTCTCTAACCTTTGATATTCAACTGACTGCCGTGAAGGGCGTGACGAGTAGCGTTGAGGTCGTCGGCGAAGGTGTCAACAACATCGAATTGGAAAGCGCTTCGCTCTCCGGCACGGTCACGGGTAAGGAAGTTACGAACTTAATGTTAAATGGGCGTAACGCAATTCAACTGGTTACCACGACACCAGGCGTCAGCAATCAATCCGGCCAGGACGAAGCTAAGGTCGGCCTCGCAGGCAGCGCGAAATTTAGCGTCAATGGTGGCCGAGTCGAGTACAACACCTTCGAAGTGGACGGTAGCGACGTTCTGAACACGAGCATCAATGCCAGCCGCGGACAAGGCGAGCCGTTGATTGTCTACCCCAGCATCGACGCAATCCAGGATATGCAGGTGCTTACGTCGAACTACGGCGCGATGTATGGTAAGACTGCGTCGGGTAGCATGATTATGAATACAAAGTCAGGCACCGGGCATTTACATGGGGATATTTACGCGTTTATACGCAATGAATTCTTTAACGCCAGGAATTACTTTGATCAGCCCGGCAAAGCTCCACTCTATCGTAGGCAGGATTATGGTGGCACGGTCGGCGGACCCCTGTTCATCCCGAACAGATACAACACTAAGAAAGACAAATCCTTCTTCTTTTTCTCCGAAGAACTGCGCTTGGAGAAGACACCTGTAACATACAACCAAGCGGTTCCAACGGTAGCAGAACGATCTGGCGACTTCAGCGATGTCTGCCCGCCGGCGGCAATTAACGGAGGAACCTACTATCCTGGTTCCTCCTATCCGGACTGTCCAGTCGTCGAGCCACAATTGAATCTTTCCCCGAATGCTCCCGGCTTCAATTACGCCCATGCGAACGTGAGTTACACTGCTGCTTCGATGCTTCAGACAGATATCATTCCCCTTCCAAACTCAAACGTCGGCTGTAACAGCACCAATACGACCCTATTCAAGCACTGCTACGTCGCCGCGGTTTCTCCGGCAACCTATTGGCGAGAGGAACTGTTTCGCATCGATCATAATCTCACGCAACAGCAACAGCTTTCGTTCCGATACATCCACGACGCGTGGAATACGACGACCTTGACTCCGCAGTGGGGAATCGTGCAGAACAGTTTCCCGACCGTTGAGAATCACCTCGACGGACCGGGCCTTGATCTGGTTTTTAGTCTTACCGAGCAGCTGCCGCATGGCGTACTAAATCGTGCTACGGCGGCATACTCGGCCGCTCACATCACGCTGACTCCTCAGCCCGGGGTCGGAGTCGCCTCACTGGCCAGGCCTTCAGTTCTGGATGCGCCCTGCGCGACTGTGACCAGTCCGTACCAACCCACTCCTCCTCAATCCTCACAGCAATTGACCGAGTGCCCGATGGGTTACATTTTTGACAACGGTTTTGGCTCAAAAATGCCGGGCATGATCTTCCAGGGCAACAACGGCGCCTACGGCGGTCATGGTTTTGCGGTGGATACCGGCTATGCGCCATGGGAGATGGCGAACCCTACCTATGTCGTTCGAGACGACCTGAGCAAGACTTTCGGCAAACATACCATCCAAATTGGTCTAGAGGCGGTCCTGGCGCTCCAAAACGAGTCGAGCGCGGTGAGCGGCGCGAATTCGGGAGATGTGCAAGGGTTGCTTACTTTCAGCAATCAACAGTCGCGGAACACATCAAACAATGCCTTCGCTGATTTCCTGGCGGGCCCGGGTATAGTTCCACTGTATGTGAGCGGCGACATTTCCGGCCAGCTTTCCGGTGGAGGCACAACGGCTATCAAGAGTTTTCAACAAGACAGCGGCCAGGGGCGATATTACGATCGATATAAACTTGCAGAACTCTATGCGCAAGACGATTGGCATCGCAACCGCCTCACGATCACTGTGGGCTTTCGAGCAAGTCTGTTCGGTACCTGGTATAACGCGAAAGACTCTGCGTACAATTGGGAACCACAGGCATACAGCCAGTCGCTTGGTGCGTCCATTCACGTGGACCAGACCAACGGGTTTCTTGTGCGGAACATCGCGGATACGTCAGGAAATCTTGACCCCGTGCCCCTGAACCGAACCGGACCGTATAGCTTGGCCAACCTCGATCCAGTTATAACCAACGGCCTCGTGCAATGTGGAGCAGGGAACGTGCCGTCCAGTTGCATGAAAAACCGTCTCTTCAATCCCGCTCCTCGATTTGGTTTGGCCTGGGATCCGTTTGGCAACGGTCGGACTTCGATTCGTTCCGGTTACGGCCTTTTCTGGGAACATGGCACCAGCTATGAGGCCAACACCGGCTCGCTGATTGGCAGCGCGCCCTTGATTCTGAGCGAAACACAGGCCTTTCCAGGTCCGCCGCGCAGCATTTTGTCGGCAAATCCGGCAGTGGGTGTATCTCCGGGCGCCTACAACGAGATTGGGTTCTCTTGCCAGCAGGGGACGAACCAGTGTGGCAATCTTCCTTCCTACTCTGGTGGCGTCACGTTTCCCTTGAATGTCACATCGATTCCCACGAAGGCGGTTTATTCCTACGTCCAACAGTGGAGCTTGAGTATTCAGAGGCAGTTTGCATCTGCCTTAGTGGGATCCCTGGCATACGTTGGCACCAAGGGAACGCACCTGACGGCCGAACAGGACCTCAATCAACTTCAGCCTTTGTCGCCATCTCTCAACCCATTTCCCGCACATCAGCCAATCACAGCCGGCATCTGCGAAGCTGGATCGAATGGAGTTTTTCCGGTTGGGGGAACCACGGAAGAGAATGGCGCAACTAGCTCACCGGGGATCGGACCGGATCAACCGGGTTATATCAATATGGCCATCGCCTGCTCCGGTTCGCCTGGATATGTCACGAATGCAGGGGCTCCGCTGGGATTAAGCGCTGACGCTGTTCGCCCCTATAACGGCTTCAGTAACATTCTGTCTGTAGCCAATATCGCGAATTCAAATTACAACGGTTTACAGGCTACACTCCGACGCTCTTCGAGGTCATTTACTTTAGGGATGGCCTACACTTATAGCCACTCGTTCGACGAAGCCTCCGATCGCGCAAGCGCGAATTTCGCGAATTCGCTTGATCTGAAGTCGAACTATGCAAGCTCCGATTTCGATGAACGGCATCTGTTGAGCATCGATTACATATACGATTTGCCGCTCATTCGATTACTAAACCAGTTCGGACATTTTGCGAGCGACGACAGTGAGCGCGATGCCACTGCTCCTGATCAAGGAAAGGCGGCATCTGGGTGGCAGGGTGGAAGACTTGCAAAGATCCTGCTCGATCATTGGCAGTATTCCGGAATTATCTCGCATCAGAGCGGAACTCCGTTCAGCATCGTGAACGAGGGAAGCGCGAGCGGCGTTGGAACAGCGGATAACGCGGGTGTCGGTGACGCGATAGGGTTGGGATCTTATCCGGATCGCATCGGTAACCCAAGGGGAGAAAAACCGATCGCTCCTTCAACAGGATCGAATATCGGGCCATTGCTTCTGAATCCGTCTGCGTTTGTTGCCCCGCGCGGACTTACTTTTGGAAATGCCGGCCGCAATTCAGTGAACAACCCAGCCCGGTCGAATGTCAATATGTCATTGATCAAGCGTTGGATTCTGACGAGCGAAGACGCCGTGGAATTCCGTGCAGAGTTTTTCAATGTCTTCAATCACACGCAGTTCAGGATTTACGATCCGACAAATCCGGGAAATACAGGAAACAACGTAATTAATTGCTATGGCGATGTTACAACAGGTTACTCAGCTGGCAGCGAAGGCTGCTTAGCCGGAAATTCGTTCTTGCACCCGGTGAATGCGCACGATCCTCGAATCATGCAATTTGCATTGAAGGTTGTCTTTTAGCGTAAGGTGTGGCGAGGTGTCAGCTCTATGAACACAAGAGGCATTTACGGGTTGAGCCGCAGAACCACCAAGAAACAATGCGGCAGAATTCATGCGCCATATCGAGTGGTTTTCTTTGTCTCGTTGGCCTTCCTTGTAGCGGCGTGCGAGAGCACCATCGGCTCCAATGGAAGTTCGAGCCAGACAAGCAATCCGGCGCAGGTTTACCTCGCTGCTGGAGTGGGAAGTTTAGCTTCCGAGGTGGATGCTCTATCGACCTACACCTTGGATAATACCCTCGATACGTTTGTTGTGACGGCGTATGCCCCAAGCGGAATTACACTATCCACCGCGGCCGGAAGCACGATATCCACTGGGGCTACAATACTGGAGTCGGGAACCATTTCCACGCTGTCAAACGGGGTGGTGCAGTTGGGTGCGACATACTTTCCTGGCGCTGTGCTTTCAAGCGCGTCTCAACCATCGCAAACCGCGAGTTGGGCGGTGGAGATACCTGGGCAGGCTGCTCTAGTAGAGGTTGAGGCGACAAATGCCAATGGAACATCCACGACGTTTGCGCCACTCGTGTCCACGCAGAACTGCCCATCATTGCAATCGCCTCAACCATTTCAGTTCGTAACGATTCCCAAGACTGCTTCAAATGGTGGCTGGAATCCCAAAACAGAAACTGCTTTTGGAAGCGTGAGCGTCTCCACGAGCGACTCCTCGGTCCAGTTCAGCAACATCAACCAGTACACCCTTCCGGCCACAAATGGAGGGACGCCAGGGACGCCGGCGAACCCAGCGCCCGTTATGGCGGAAACTGTATGTTCAGCTACCCTTTTTGGCCAGACAATGAGTATTCCCGAGACGGTTACAGTCGAAAATCCGGGAGGAAATCCGCAGTCCTCATCGCCTTCTGCGACGGTTGGCATCAGTTCTTCGGGGTTCCTCCTGGAAGATTCTGGCTCAACTCAGGGATCATCTAACGCTTCGAGTCTTACGTATGAGAATGTTTTGGGAGCAGGCTACGGAGCTATTGGGCTGCCCAAACCCTCGAGTGCGCTTTCTACGTCGACCGTAGCGTCGGCCCAGTATCAAGGGATTCTGTACGGAGCGGCGAGCGGTTCGAGCGCGAGTAACGGAAGCCCGGGTTTTAGACTGATCGGCTCATTCGGCTATTCCAACCTGGCCACTTCGTGTCCAACATTGCCTGCCCCTAATACCAGCACAATCATCTACGGAGGCGAGTTCGCAAATAACGATCCTTCGACGAATGCTTACGGCAACTGCGATCTCGCAATCGACTTAGGCGCTCAGGACTCAAACAATAACGGTCTTTACCCGACAGCCACGGTGTATGTATCGGCCGGCTTCCCGCAGAATGGTCTTGGTTCCGCATATTCGTTTCCAGCGGTCGCGGTTGCGGGCCAGATCAGCGGGAAGAATGCCATATTTCTAATCGGAATGGATACGATTGGATTGCCTTCCCAGCCTTGGGGGATTTACCTCCTGCAGTCCAACTAGAGAGAGATTCCGTATTTAGGAACTCCTGGAGATCAGCCACCCATCATTTGAGAATTGCCCAAATCCAGATGAGGGGCTGACCTGCCCCCGGAAAGCTCAACCAGTCAAAACTGGTGTTCTCTTGTGATTGACCCGCCTCGGTAACGTTAAGGGCTACTCATTGATAATATTGCCTGGAACACCCACTTCAGCGAAGAACTGACAAAGCCAGAGAGTGCGATGCCCCTGATCGAGCGAATGAAGAATTCTGAGCAGTTCGATGGAGAAAAACGAGCAGAATGGGGACTGTTACTGGGAATTTCGGCAATTGTTGCCACTATCCATCAACTAACAAACGGTCGATACGGCTTTCACCCCGACGAACTCCAGTTTCTGAGCGATGCACGGCACCTAGATTGGGGATTCGTACCCTATCCACCGTTGACGCCTTTATTGGGGCGTATCGGTTTAGGAATGTTCGGTGTTTCGGTGGCCGGTGTGAGGCTCTTCTCTGTCCTCGCCCAGGCTGCGGTAATCGTGGTAACCGGATTGATGGCATACGAGCTGGGTGGTGGACGACTGGCGCAGATTACCGGGGCGCTGTGTGTGGCCCTCTCTTCGATTCCCGTAATTTATGGCACCCAACTCCAATATTCTTGCTTCGATTTCCTGTGGTGGGTGCTAATCTCTTATTTCACAATTCGACTGCTGAGGTCGGAGAATCCCCGCTGGTGGCTGGCGGTTGGGGCGGCGGCGGGAATTGGCATGGAAACTAAGTATTCCGTTGCGTTTTTCGGGGCGGGGATTCTGTGTGGCGCCGCGCTGACGCGGGCGCGCCATTTCTTCAAGAGCGGATGGTTTTGGTGCGGAATCGCACTGGCCCTGACCATCTTCCTGCCCAACTTGCTGTGGCTGGCGCGGCATGATTTCATTTCCTATCGCTTCCTTGAGATTATTCACGAGCGCGACTTGGGGGTGGGGAACGCAAACGGATTCCTCCAAAATCAGTTCCTCTTTTGTGTAAACGTGGTCGCAGCGCCGCTTTGGCTGGCGGGCTTGGTCTGCTTCCTACGTAGTCCGCGCTACCGCATGCTCGCCTGGATGTACCTTATCCCTCTGGTGCTTTTCCTTGTTGCAGAGGGCCGGTCCTATTACCTGGCACCGGCATATCCGATGCTGCTGGCCATGGGTTCGGTTGCCGCAGAGGCTTGGTTCAATGGTACTTGGAAAGTCCCAAAGGCCACTGGTCCCCAGAAAACGAAACAGACCAAACGCCTAGGGATGCGGTTTGGAGCTCTGGCGGTCGCAGTGATTTTCTTCACTGCGCTTGCGCTCGATGGATCATGGATCTATGCGATCAATGTCCCATTCCAATCCAGGGGCCGGCTCAAGGAGTACGCACTCAAGCGAAATGCGGACTTTCTCCAGGAGTTCGGCTGGGACGAAATGGTCCGGACAGTTGCCGGTATACGCGATTCACTTCCGGCGAGCCAAAAGGCCGACGTCGGTATCCTAGTCGACGACTATGCCGAGCAGGGGGCAATTGAGATTCTGGGAGCGCAATATCATCTGTCACCCCCCATCAGTCTAGTCAATTCGGGTTGGCTGCGCGGGTATCCGGCTCTGCCTCCAACCTCACTCATCGTGCTGGGCTTTTCGCAACAGGACGCCGACGTAGCCTTCACTGCCTGCAAGCTGGCCGGACACATCAATAACTCTGAGGGCGTGAGGAATGAAGAAAGCAAAACACCGGATATATTTTTATGCGGACCACCACGCCTCCCATGGCCGGTGTTCTGGAAGGAATTCCAAGTCTTTGATTGAGTGCAGCCGTTCGATCGCTTAGGCGATGACTCAAAAGTGGCCATAGGCTGTCATTTCAAGATCTCCCGAGCGAAACTGTCTAAGAAATTCGCTCCGCCGGGTGGAATTAGCGTAAGCGTACGCCGAGTCCCTCTTGACCGGAGGTAGAGTGTGTCATCAAGTGTCCGCTTGTTTTTTAGCGGACACTTGATGAGTGTGTCTTAGGCAGCTTGGGAAGCGTAGTTTTGGAGCGTAGGC
>JBKQNU010000025.1:0-45306 GCA_052145815.1 Occallatibacter sp. | reverse complement strand
GCGCTGGTCGCATTCGCGGCCGGCATCCTCTATATCTTCTGGACGGCGAAACCCATGGAAGCACCGTTGACGGCGCGGCCGGGGCAGTCCGTGGAAAGCCTCGCAAAAAGGAGGCGGGAGAGGAAAGCAAAACTGCTTCGAGTGCAGAGATGGCTCACGATTGGAGTCTTCGTATTTGTGGGGGCTGTCGTGAGTCTCGCCCTTTATACAAGCGCCGATAGATTTCCCATCTTTGCCACGGTCCTGATCATGATGATTGCGGTTGGATGGCTAATGGGAGGTTTGGCTTTCTTTCTGGACCGATACCGGGTTCCGGTGTTGACGCTCCTGATTGTGGTCATGGTTGTGCCCAGGATGCTGCATTGGGATCGCAATCCCTTTTCGCATCTTGGAACCAGCCAGGAGGAGCATTATTTATCCGTGGTGACGCGAACCCAAAGCCTTCCTGCGGTTCCAACCCCCGCGGAGGTTCTGGCAAATCGCCTCTCAGCGGCCCATGACGGCCGGCCCCTGATTATCGTCACGGCGACCGGCGGCGGACTTCATGCATCGGCGTGGACGGCCACGATCCTGGGCAATCTTGAGACTGAGTTTGGAGGCGAGTTTCACAACCATCTGCTTCTCGCCAGCACCGTGTCGGGCGGCAGCGTAGGCCTGCTTGCCTATCTGCGCGAATTGCAAGAAGGCACGCTCGATGGCAGCGACGCCCAGGCGGCCATTGCGCGAATGGAAAGCGCCGCGCAGTGTTCGAGCCTGGAAAGCGTGGGCTGGGGATTGGTGTATTACGATTTGCCCAAAGCTTTCGTGCCGTTGGTTCCTTACCTCGTTCCGCCCTCTTCGGGAGTGAACGATCTGGCCGGAACTCCCTTGGTCAAAGATCGAACCTGGTCTCTGCGCAGGTCATTCGAGCGGAACCTCGAGAACAAATATTGCGAACAGCTCTGGGAGGAAGATGGAAATGCGGCTCCGGTCTGGAACAGCGCTCCAAGTCCGAACGCGCAGCCGGGGAGCGACCTGACGCTGGGCGCCTTCTTGCCAACGGCAAACAAATCGTTCCCCGCCTTTACGATGAATACGACCGCCGTGGAGACCGGCGAGAGATTCCTGCTGGCCAACTACGAGATTCCTTACGTCAACCTGGAGATGGGCCCGAACTACAGAGCGCGGTCGTTCTTGTCCACATTCGGCGAGTCAGCGCGCCAGGCACAGGTGGTTCCCGACCTTCCGCTGGCCACGGCCGCGCAATTGTCAGCGACGTTTCCTTTTGTCTCTTCCGCGACGCGGGTGCCTATGGAGGTGGATGACGCGGTCAACAGCGTTCACTTTGTGGATGGGGGCTACTACGACAACGACGGTACGGCCTCGGCGATCGAATTCCTGCACTACGCACTCAGTTCGCCGATCAAATCCACGACCTCCGAAACGGAAAAAGACGCTGCAACGAAGACCCCGGGCGCTAAGGCCGCCGAGCAGGAGAAGAAGGCTCCATTGCGCATTCTACTCATCGAGATTCGCAACAGCGGCGGCGTCGAGGGCAGCAATCCGGAGACGGTTCCCGATCACATCCCGGACCAGCTGCCTTGGAACCTCTTCAACCAGGTGGGCGCTCCACTGCTCGGATTCTGGCAGGCCGGCCACGAGAGCGTGACGGCAAGAAATCAGTCGGGGCTGGAAGTGCTTGAGGATGCGCTCGCCGACAAGGTCCAAGTGCATCGGATCGTATTTGCCGACTTGTGCTCCGTGGCGGAAGCCCACACCGACCCGCTGAATTGGTCGCTCACCCCGAAGCAGCGCAAGGAGGTTCGCGACGTCGCGTCAAGGAAGCTGCAGGCCCAGTACGGCGAAGCAAAAAAATGGTTTGAGCTGGCCGAGTGGAATCGTCAAGCGAGCGACGAAGATGCCCTACCATCTTATGTCTGCGACAAGGATTAATGAAGAATCTCGAGCCGCTTGGCCACCCGCTCCAGAGTCTCCAGGGCCTGGTCAAGTTGCGCCTTCGTGTGCTCGCTGGTCAACATTAAGCGAATCCGGGCCTTGCCTTCAGGCACTGTGGGAAACGCAATTCCTGTGCCCATCACACCCTCGTCGAACAACGCGCGGCTGAACTCCATCGTCTTACGTCCATCGCCAATAATCACCGGCGTAATGGGAGTCTCCGTCGCCGGCGTATTCACCCCGCCCACATTGAAGCCAGCGCGCCGCAGCTCGCCCTGAAAATACCGCGTGTTATCCCACAGCCGCGCAATCCGCTCCGGCTCCGACTCCAGAATGTCGAAGGCCGCAATGCATGTGGCCGCAACACTCGGCGGATGGGAAGTGGAAAACAGAAACGGCCGCGCGCGATGGTAGAGATAGTCAATCAAATCGCGGCTGCCGCAGACATAACCGCCCAGTGCGCCGATGGCCTTCGACAACGTGCCCACCTGGACGTCGACTTTGCCGTGCGCCTTGAAGTGGTCCACGCTGCCGCGGCCGTTGCGGCCAAGAACGCCGGATGCATGCGCGTCGTCCACCATCATGATGGCCCCATACTTCTCCGCCAGCGCGGCCAGTTTGTCCACCGGGCCGATGTCGCCATCCATCGAGAAGACGCCATCCGTAATCACCAGCTTGTGACCGGGCTCCTTGACCAGTTCCTTCAGCAGTTCTTCGCAATGGTCAACATCCTTGTGGCGAAACACCTTGATCTTTGCCCGCGACAGCCGCGCGCCATCGATGATGCTGGCGTGGTTCAACTCGTCGGACAGAATGAAGTCGTCCTTGCCCAGAATCGAGCTTACCGTCCCAGCGTTGGCTGTGAACCCGCTCTGGAAGACCACGCACGCCTCCACATTCTTGAAGCGCGCAATCTTCTCCTCGAGATCCATGTGGATGCGCATCGTCCCGGCAATCGTCCTCACCGCGCCCGAGCCCACGCCGAACTCCTTTGTCGCCGCCAGCGCCGCCTCAATCAATTTCGGATGATTGGCGAGCCCGAGGTAGTTATTGCTGGCCAGGTTGATCACCTGCTTACCGTCGTAGTGGCACACCGGCGCTTGCTGGTCGTCCAGAATGCGCAGCTTGAAGTGCGTCCCCTTGGCGCGCAATTCATCCATAGCGGTCGTTAAGAACGCAAGCTGGGGGCGGGCAACAGTCTCACTCATCGCATTCACCTCAATCAAAAAGCATACAGCGGTTTTCTCCCGTAGGGAGTGTATGAGAATAGCCCTGGGTCGAACGAAGTGAAAACCCGGGGTTTGCTTACCCCAGGAACCCCTCGTCCTGGAGGGACGACTTGAGACTCATCCTTGAACCCGCTCCCCTGCAATGCATTTGCCGCCCTTCTTCGTTCCCATCCGTCCAAGGAATGGGCTGCCATAGCCCGCCCGCGCCCTCGCCAGCTACAATGAAGTTCTACGCTTTGGCTCGCCGGGCAATACGACTTTTTCTTGAGATTTGGAGCAGGTGCACGTGACAGGGATGATCCGCCGCGGTCTGCGGCTTGAGTTGGTTGCAGCAATCAGCATCGCGCTGGCCGTGCCCGCGCTGGGTAATCCCGCATTGACCGGTCTCGCGCAGGACACCCAAGGCAGGGAACTGGCCAGGCAGACCACGCAGACTGTGCTGTCCGTGGAAACCCACGACCAGGCCGGACGTACACAAGCCAAACTCGCCATCACCGTAACCGGCGAAGACAGCCTTCCCGCCACGGGCGCCGTCACCATCAGCGACCGCGGCCGCGAGCTGGCTGGAGCAGCGCTCAACAAGCAAGGCCAGGCCACGCTCGTCCTCGCTCTCTCTGCGGGCGCCCACTCCCTCACCGCCGCGTATGCCGGCGATGCCGCTCACCGCGGTTCCATCTCCGAGTCGGTGCACGCAATAGCCCAGGACACCACTACCCCCGACTTTCAGGTTTCGGTCGCACCGGCTTCGCTCACGCTGAGCCCCGGACAATCCGGGACCGTTACGGCCTCTATTACGCCGGAGAATTCCTCGGCGCTTACCGCGCCCATGTTCGTAACCCTCTCCTGCTCCGGCCTTCCCGACCAGTCTTCCTGCACCTTCACCCCGGAAAATATCGAGATCCTGCCCAACGCCACCGCCGCCATCACCAGCTCCATGGTCATCCTCACCCAGCAGCAGGAGGGCTACCTCGCGCGGCCCGGATTTAGCGCGCGTCCCGGTTCCAACGGCGTTGCCCTGGCTATTCTGCTTCCCGGCGCTCTCGGCCTCGGCTGCCTGGCCTGGTCAGTTCGCCGGCGTCCCTGGCTGCAACGCCTGTCGCTGCTGGCCCTGGTTGCGCTCGTCTCCATGCTCGGCACAACCGCCTGCGACGCGCGCTACAATTATTTCAACCACGGCCCGCCCATCAATCCCGCCACCCCGGCCGGCACTTACACCGTGGATGTCACCGCCCAGTCGAGCAACGGCGTCACCGCCACCACGCATACAACTACGCTGGCGTTTACCGTCAAGTAGCACCCGATGACCTGTTGGCATTTCCCTCCCGCGGAGCTCTACGCCGTGGTTGAGCACAGGCCGGGAACCGTTCTGCTTGAGTCCGGCAGGCCCGCAAATGGTGTATCGAGACCCGGCAAACTACCGCCGCCCACGCGGCTCTTCATCGATCCAGTTCGCGTTCTGACCGCCAGCCAAGCAGCCGAGCTGGCCAGTCTCTTCGCGGAAATCGAGCGCGCCGTCGCCTCCGGCTTCTACGCCGCCGGCTACTTCAGCTACGAGTGCGGCGCCGTCTTTGAGCCCACAGCCGCGCCTGCCAAAGCCCCGCCCCGTTCGCCCGATGAAACATTGGCCTGGTTCGGCATTTACCAGCGCCCACACCTCTTCGACCATCGAACCGGCGCTTTCCTTGGCGGGGAACCGCCCGCCCTCGCCCAATTCCGGACCTCGTCCGGCACCGATAAACCTCATGGGCCAAAACTCGACTGCGCTTTCGCGCTGACGGAACAGCAATACGCTCAACGCATTGCAGAAATCCACGCCTGGATCCGATCCGGCGACGTGTATCAGCTCAACTTCACCGTGCCCATCCAGGTCAACGTCTCCGGCTCCGCTGCGGCTCTCTATCAACGGCTGCGAAGCCTTCAACCCGCCCCTTACGGCGCCTTCCTTCACACCCAGCGCGACCACCGCATCCTCTCCTTCTCCCCGGAGCTCTTCTTCCACCTTGAAAGTCAGGGCGAAACCCGCCGCATCACCACCCGCCCCATGAAAGGCACCGCCCGCCGCGGCCGGACCTCAGCCGAAGACCGCGCCCAAGCCGGCTGGCTCCGCAACGACTCCAAAAACCGCGCTGAGAACGTGATGATCGTCGACCTGTTGCGCAATGACCTTGGCCGGCTCTGCCGCTTCGGCTCTGTCAACGTGAGAGACCTCTTCGCCGTCGAGCGCTACCCCACCCTCTGGCAAATGACCTCCACCATCACCGGCGACCTCCGCCCCGAAGCCGGCTTCCACGACATCTTCCGCGCCCTGTTTCCCTGCGGCTCCGTCACCGGCGCTCCCAAAATCCGCGCCATGCAACTGCTCGCGCAACTGGAAGGCCGCCCAAGAGCCGTCTACACCGGTGCCATCGGCTTCTTCTCGCAATGCGAATCCGTTTTCAACGTCGCCATCCGCACCCTGTCGCTCCACGGAGAGCAGGGCACAATGGGAGTCGGCAGCGGCATCGTCATCGACTCCAATCCCGCCGATGAGTGGGGCGAATGCCTCCTCAAAGCCGAGTTCCTCACTCGCCCCGCCGAGAATGCCTTCCCGCCCGGTTTTTCGCTGGTCGAGACCCTGCTCTGGTCCGGCGAATATCCGCTCATCGAGATGCACCTCGACCGCCTCCAGGACTCCGCCGACTACTTCGCCTTCCCCTTTGATCGCGTTCGAACCAAGGCCGCCCTCGAAGCTCACGCCACCGAGTTCACCGAGAATCAGGGTGCCCCATCCTTTCCACGTCCTTTTGCGGAAAGGGTGAGAGACCACGACCCTAAACCAATCCCAGACCTCGCTGACTCGCCGTCCTCGCCCCACAAAGTCCGTCTCCTCCTCAACCAGGACGGCTCCCTTCAAATCGCTTCCGAGCTCATCGCTGCTTCGTCAATCGAACCCCTCCGCGTCCGCATCGCCGGCCAACCCACCGATTCCCAGGATCCCATTTACTTCCACAAAACCACCCATCGGCCCCTGTACGCGGAGACTCTCCAGGCCGAAACCGCCGCCGGGTATGACGATGTGCTGTTCCTGAACCAACGCGGCCAAGTCACCGAAGGCGCCATCCACAACATCTTCATCGAGAGAAATGGCTGCCTCCTCACGCCCCCGGTCGAATGCGGCCTGCTTCCTGGCGTCCAACGCCGATCCATCCTCGCCACCCACCCCAACGCCGGAGAGCGAGTCCTGAGCCTCGAAGACCTGCGCCAAGCCGACGCCATTTATCTCTGCAACGCCGTTCGCGGCCTTCGTCGCGCCGTCATCGACTGGGAAGGCACGTGAAAGCAAGGCCTGCAATCCAGAGCTGCTGAAGGCTGGCCAACAGCGAACTGGCCCGTCGGGGGAATTGCAACGGAGTCGAAAATTCAAAAATCTCGCCTGCGGTGTCTAACCTAAAAGAGACGTCCGCCGCGCAACCACATTCATCCCCAAATAAGGAGAATCCATCCTCCAGCCGCATGGCTTCCCCGACCCAAATCGGCCTCGCCACCTACCCGGCTGCCGCCCAGCCCGGCATCATCCGCTATTTCGCGTTCATTGTTGCTGCCGGGCTGCTCAACTCCCTCATTGCCGCATTTCTATTCCTCCGATTGCCTGAGGACCACGCCCCCACGCTCACAACCCTCGTCGTCCGCGCCTCGATCTTTGTACTTGTCGGAGCACTGGCAGGCACAGTGGGCGCCTGGTATTACTGGCGCCGTCCCGCCTCTCCGTTCCTGGTCGATCCCCCTATCCCCTTTCGCTTGTTCGCGCTCGCATCCGCTGCCGGCTGGGTATGGGTGCCCGCAATTGTGCTGCTCTCGCGTGAGGATTCCCCCGTCACCTGCGCTGTCGCCATTCTCGGAGCGGCCTTGCTCGCCACTGCGCTGCGCCAGTCCATTCCTTTGCGCGACCTGCCTATTCCCACACACTCGACCGCGCCAGGTCAGCATGGTCGGGAACTCTTCGCCGCAACCCTGCGCACGCCTCGCCGCGAAATCCATGGCTACCTGCTCTCAATCGGGTTCTACCTTGCGGGCTACGAACTCTCCAACGGATGGATACTCGATGCTTGCGCCCTGCTTGCCCTTTGCGCCTTCCTTTTCGTCTGGAAATGGACCCTCGAGCCCAGCGCTGCTCCCGGCGATAAACTGCACAGCAGAAAGCAGACCGCCCGGGCCACCCGCCGCCTGGCTCTCATCCTGGTTCCGGCCGTGCTGGTCACGCTTTTCGCCTTGCTTGACGGCGTGGAGCACCGCAACCGCCTTGAAGCCATCGCCGCCGCCCAATCCCGCGACAACGCCCAGCCGCAGGGAGACGATGCTGCTCAGAAACCCCAGCCTGACGCCCACCCCTCCGCCACCGGCATCCCCGGTTACCAGAGCATCATCCTCTGGCCCTTCCCGCAGAAGAAGGAAATCCTTCCGCCGCTCCCGCAGCCCGCCTCGCTGCTTGCCCCCGGAACCACCAAGCCGCTCATCATCCGCTTCGACGGCCCCTACTTCTACTTCCAGCCGCCGCATAAAAGTCCCAGCCCCGCCGCCCTCCAGGTGCGTGGCACTCCGTTAATCCACGACTTCCAATCCAACAACTTCATGCCCCTGGTCATGGAAGCCCACCAGACCCTCGGCAGCGCCATCCCGCTCGCCCGCTGCCGCGAAATCCAGGTTGGCATCCTCAATGGCGACAACAGGCCCGGCGTCATCAACGTCGCCGTCCTGCTCTCACACTCCTCCGCGCCAACGAACCAGCTCTACCTCGGCCAGCAGCCCGTAGTCAGCAGCCAACCCGCCAACTTCGGATTCAAGCCCACCGCCGCTGCGGAAACCCTCCGGTTCCCAGTGCCCGCCTCAGGCCCCGCATCTGCCAAGCTCCGCAGCTTCGACCACATCACCGTCATGTTCCTTCCCGACGACGCCAACTACGACCAAGGCTCCAAAGTAGCCATCCAGCAATTCCAGCTCATCCCGCGCTGATTTGCCTTCAATTCCGCCCCAAAACGAAAAAGGGCCGCACCCAATGGCGCAGCACAGTCCAAATCCCCGTCATCTCCAACATTACAAACGCCGTGTCCTCCAACCCGAAGACCTGTCATCCAGCCTAAAGACCTGTCATCCTGAGCAGAGCAGGTCGCGTTCTTTGCGATCTGCGCAGTCGAAGGATCTGCGGTTGTTCTTCCACACTCAAGGGAAGCCAATCCCTCCCCTAACCCCACGCTCCTCAGTCCCTAGTCCCTAAGTCCCGAGTCCCTAGTTTGTCCCAATCTGCACCAGCCCACCCGCCCCCGGCGAAACGGTCGACGTCTGTTCCCCGCGCCAATGGTCGAGGTGGCTGATTCGGTGCACGCACCCGATGGTGCAATTCGGCGCGCAGCTCTTGGCCGTCAAGTACTCCCGCTTCACATCCGCGGTCGTGTACTCCGCAATCGGAACCCCCGGATAGCCCCGCTGCTGCGAGCAATAATGCACCAGGCCGTTCTCGCAGATATACAAGTACCGCGACCCCGCCCGGCAGCGCCAGTCGTTCGGACGCCCCTGCGCAATCGCCTCCTGAAACTTGTCGAACTGGGCGTAGTTGGTCTTCTTGCGGTTGGTCATCTCGAAGTAGACCCGCGCATCCTCCGGCCTGAGCGGCTTCAGTTGCCCGTCCCCGTCGTGGATAATCCCGATCGTCGACTCGAACCCCAGTTCCAGAGCTCGCTTGCCAATTACCAGCGCGTCGTTCGGGTCCTTGAACCCCCCGCCCACCACCGAGTTGATATTCACATGGAACTCGGCATGTTCCGCCAGCATTTGCAGCTTCTTGTCCAGCACCTTCAGGCTCTTCTTGGAAATCTCGTCCGGGTTCACGTTGTCGATGGAGATCTGCATGTGATCGAGCCCCGCCTTGTTCAGCCGGTCTATCCGTTCCACATTCAGCAGATAGCCATTCGTAATCATCCCCGCAATGGCGCCTGTCTTCCGCATGCGGCGAATAATCTCGTCCAGGTCAGGATGCGTCAGCGGCTCCCCGCCCGAGATCCCGATCATCGCCGTCCCCAGCCGTCCCAGGTGGTCAACCCGCCGCAGCATCTCAGCCAGCGGCACCGGCTCCGAAACCTTGTCATACTCATTGCAATACCCGCAGGAGAGGTTGCAGAACCGCGCCGGCACAATCTGCGCCAGCACCGGGTGCGCAGTCGAAGCGAGCGCCCGCGCCACCATCGCATACTCGCGCATCTTCCGCCGAGCCGCAATCGCCCGCCCGCGCACCGTAGATCTCCGGGGAACAGCCATCTCTACTATTGAATCACACATTGCATCCGGCACGGTCCCCGGCGCAATCTTGCGGTTGCGTTCCTGCATTGCCGGCGCCCAGATTTCGCTTCTGAGATCTGAGACCACACGCCGGGTGCCCCATCCTTCGCGCGTTTTGCGGAGGGTGGGATTCCACGAACCCGAGCGTCCCTCGACTCCGCTCCCGGAGGGAGCCAACGAGAATAGCCCCGGGTGAAACCCGGGGAACCCGTCCACCCCACATCCCCCGCCGTCTCATAGGGCCGGCGTGGCGGCGCGATCGCCTGAATGACAGATGATTCGTTGCGCTTATTCAATCCGCCCCGCCGGGGCCGAGGGGTTGTTGTTGGGCGCTTTCCCCGGATTGCGTTCGCTGCGGCGAACTCCATCCGGGGCTATTATCGGTCCGTCCCTCCGCGACGGATTAAGGAGATGGTGCAAGGCGGCGGGTACCCAGCGGGTGCCCCTGGTCTCGCCTCTGGAAACTGGGGCCGCGCGCCTCTCAACCCTCGCGCACCCCGCTCCCGTAGGGAGCCAACGAAAATAGCCCCGGGTGAAATCCGGGGAACCCGTCCACCCCACATCCCCGCCGTCCCTTAGGGCCGGCGTGATTCATCCCCAAACATATCGCGCATCGTATTCCATCCGATGCTGCTTCAAAATCGCCAAAAACTCCGCTTGGAAATCGCGCTTCCGATGATGCTCCTGCTGTGCGGCAATATAGGCGACCGTCGCATCCACCTGCGACCATCCAATGCTGAATGCCCCGTAGCCCTGCTGCCATTCGAACCCCGTCAGCCCGCAGGACTGGTGCAACCACAGAGACGACCCGCCCTTAATCTTCCGCATCGCCTCGGCAATCGTCGCGGACGACGGCAGCGAGAGCAGAATGTGGGCGTGGTCGTCCATTCCTCCCACTGCGAGGGCCTTCATCTCGTTCTCTCGTGCAATCCCTCCCATGTATTTCCACAATCGCTCCTGCAATCCCGGCGTGATCGCCTTTCGGCGCTCCTTTGTTGAGAAAACACAATGAAAAAGGGCGGAACAATAGGTGTGCGCCATTGAGAGGTGCCTCCTGACCAAAATCCACGCGGATATCATACCGCCCCTACGGGGCGGTGCAATCCGCGTTGAACCTAATCCCAGGGTCTCACCCTGGGCTATTTTCACGGCCTCCCGCTGGGAGGCGGGCAGCTCCCTGGCGGGGCGAGCAGAAATGGCGAGGGTGAAAGGCCTGGGAAGCCATCCGCCCCGCGTCCTCGCCGTCCCGCATGGGTGAATCAGTTCAACCCGATTGACAGACCGCCGACAAAATTGATATCCAATTCACCGGGCTACTATACGTTGATATCAAAGCGCGTCTGCCAAAAAGGAGAACCCCGCCATGTTTACCCCAAAGGGAAAATTCACCTGGTACGAACTGATGACCAGCGACACCCAGGCCGCCGGCAAGTTCTACTCTGACGTTGTAGGCTGGACCACCCAGGAGATGCCGAGCGCCGAAGGCCAACCCTACACCGTTTTCAACATCGGCAATGTGGGCATGGCCGGCATGCTGACCATCCCCGGACACACCGCCTGGATCGGCTACATCTGCGTTGACGATGTCGACGCGCACATCGAAAAAATCGTCGAAGCCGGCGGCAAACTGTGGAGACCCGCCACCGACGTTCCCGGAATGCTCCGCTTCGCCGTCATGTCCGACCCGCAGGGAGCAGCCTTCGTGGTCTTCACCCCCAATCCGGCCATGCCCTCGCCGCAACGCCCCGAACCCCCTGCGCCCGGCACCATCGGCTGGAACGAGCTCTACACCACCGATATCGATGGCGGGTTCGACTTCTACAGCAAGCTCTTCGGCTGGACCAAGGTCAGCGATATGGACATGGGCCCCATGGGCCTCTATCGCCTCTTTGATGAAGGCGACCACAAACAAATGGGCAGCGGCGGAATGATGAACAAAGCGCCGCAAATACCCGTCTCATGCTGGACCTTCTATTTCAGCGTCGACTCAATTAAAGCAGCGGTCCAACGCGTTGAATCCGGTGGCGGAAAGGTCGTCAACGGCCCAATGCAGGTACCAGGCGGCGGCTGGATCATCAACGGCCAGGACCCTCAGGGAGCCATGTTCTCTCTGGTCGGCAGCCAGGAATGAAGCGACCCGAAACGAGCGGCATAGGTTTGTTCGAGCTGGATCGGATATGGAGTGCCCCATCCTTGGCATCCGCCGCGGCGGATGCCAAGGGTGGATTCCATGAATCTCAATCCCGCGGCATTTCAAGATTGCACTAAGACTTTACGGCAAATGCAGTAAGTTCACCCACTCGGCTCAGACCGTCTTACTCCAATTCGTAAAGCAAATACAACTGCTTTGTCTAACCAGCGTTTGACTCCCGGGATAAATGAGAATAACCTTAACTTAGGGTTGAGTTACATATCTCCCCTTTCAGGTTCTCTGAACTAAGGCAGTTTCTCTGAAGTACCTTATCTCTTAGCCCTTGATATACGAGAGGGTCCCAATGATAGTTTCCAAAGCTCAAAAACAGCCAAGAGTCAAAACCTCGCCTGCCAGCAAGTCGGCAGCGCCGGAAGTTTGCGTTACGCACGACATGATCAGGGATCGGGCGTTCCAAATCTATGAAAGCCGCGGCGGCGAACCCGGCCTCGACACGCAGGACTGGCTCCGCGCCGAGATTCAAATCGCCGGGCGGCCAATCGAGTCGCGCTAAAGCAACCTTGTTTCACGTAGCGAAGGTCTGGCCAAAGGCCGGAAGGGGAAGTTATGAGTTGCCCGGTCTGTAAGCGTCTGGAAAGAACGTTTGAGGGTTGGAACACGGAGTGCATCCGGGCTCGCTCTTCTTTGTATCGCACCATAAGCGACAGATTTGTTGCCTACGACGTTGTGGAGATGGAGCGCGCCAGAAGCGAACTGCAAATGCACCGCTCGGTATGCGTCCTCTTCGTCCCCGCCCCCGTCCGGGTAGTTACGAAGGCTGCCGGGCCACGCCTTGCCTCGGCGGCTCGCGCCTCCGTTATTTCCCCGACCCGGACCGCCGTTCCGCTTCCATTAAGTTAGTCACGCCTGCGAAGGACTCTTTTGTAAGGCCATCGCGCGCCGGAAGCCACTCGTCACAAACAGCCGGACCATGGGCCGAATTGAACCAGTGTAGAATTCCGCCATGGCGACCGCCGTCGACCGCCCCGAATGCTGGCCCGCGCTGCCTCTGGAGTCATGGCAAGACGCCCGCGCCACCTTGCACATGTGGACTCAAATTGTCGGCAAGATCCGCCTTGCCCTCACCCCGCTTGTGAACCACTGGTGGAACGTCCCTCTCTACGTAACCGCAACAGGCCTAACCACCTCGCGCATCCCCTACGGCGAAATGTCCTTCGAGCTCTGGTTCGACTTCCTCCGCCACCAGCTTGTTCTCGAAACCAGCAACGGCCTTTTGAAATCCATCCCCCTCGCCCCCCGCTCCGTCGCCGACTTCTATCACGAAGTTATGCACATGCTCCACTCTGCCGGCATCGAAGTCAAAATCTGGCACATGCCCGTTGAAATCCCCGACCCCATCCCCTTCGACCAGGACACCATCCACGCCTCCTATGATCCCCAGGCCGCAGAAAAGTCCTGGCGCATCCTGCTCTCCGTCGATTCAGTCTTCAACGAGTTCAGGTCGGAGTTCATTGGCAAGTCCAGCCCGGTGCACTTTTTCTGGGGCAGCTTCGACCTTGCGGTCAGCCGCTTCTCCGGGCGCCGCGCCCCGGAGCGGCCCGGCGCCGATGCCATGACGCGCGAAGCCTATTCGCACGAAGTAAGCAGCGTCGGCTTCTGGCCAGGCAACGTGGGCGTCTCCGACGCGGCCTTTTATTCCTACACGGTGCCCGAGCCGCAGGGATTCAAGCTGGCAAGCGTCCGTCCAAATGCCGCCTCTTATAACCAGCAGCTTGGGGAGTTTCTTCTGCCCTATGAGGACGTTCGCAAAGCCGAGTCACCCAGCGCGGCGTTGCTCGATTTTTGCCGCAGTACCTACGAGGCAGGAGCCACACTAGGCAATTGGGATCGCAATGCGTTGGAAAGGCCGAGCGCGGCTGGTTCTAGTCCGCTCTCTTAGTCAAAGCGCGGTACGCATCCAGCAGATCGTCGACCGCAATCCCGTCGATGGTCATGCCCGCCATCAGGCTGTCGACGATCTCCGTGCCGCGCAGATCCGCATTGCTGATCCTGAGCCCGCAGAGGTTGGCGTTTCGGACGTCCCAATCGGAAAGGTTCGCATCCTCAATCCGCGCGCCGGCAATGTTCACATCGTTGAAGGTTGCCCCGGAGAGATTCACATCGCTGAAGCTCGACCCCGACAGGTCCGCCGACTCAGCTCTGATCGTCCGCTTCGTCCCGTTCATCTGAATCGTGTCTTCCACTTCCATCCCCAGACCCCCCGGCCGTGGCAGGGGCATCCCCATGCACCCGAAATCCGCGACCGCTTGCAGAGAGTGTACCCGAACTGAAGATCGAGTCTGTCCCCAAAAGGTGCCAAAAAAGTTCGGGAGTAATTATCTTCCTAATAAGGACCAAGACGCGATAAACCCGACGGGCGTTCGCCGCGGCGAACGCCCTTACACGGCTGCAACCTGCGACGACTATACAGGATCGTTTTGCAGGTCGCCCGAATTGAAGCCCTTGCGGAACTGCTCCATCTGCTTCTTCAGCTCATCCAGTTGTTTCTGATCGAACTTGAATTCGTCCGTTTTGAAGTTCTTGCGGAACTGCTCCATCTGCTGCTTCAATTCGTCCATCTGCTTCTGGTCAAACTTGAAGTTTTCACCCTTCAACCGGCCGCGCAGTTGTTCGGCCTGCTTGCGTAACTGTTCAGCCTGTTGCGAGTCGATCTGGAAGTTTTCAGCCTTGAGATTCTTGCGGAACTCCTCCATCTGCCGCTTCAACTCGTCCATCTGTTTCGGGTCGATCCTGAAGTCTTCCGCCTTGAAGCTTTCGCGAAGCTTCTCAGCCTGCTTGCGCAACTCCTCGGCCTGCTGGGAATTCACGAATCCCTGAACCTGGTTCTTCAGCGCCTCTGCCTGGTCGCGCATCGCCTTGGCAGTCTTTTCGTCCATGGCAAAAATCTGCGCCGCGTTCGGGTCCAGTTCCGCCACCAGCGGGCAATCGCCGGATGGGAACAGCTCCTCCATCTCCAGCGCGCCGCCGGTCTTGTGCTTCGAATCCACTTGCAGGGTCAGCGTCTGCTGCTTCCTGTCGCGCAGTATGGTCACCTGCACTGGCTTGCCCTGGTTCGAGCGCAGCGCCCGATCCCAGTCAGAAAGCGTCGTAATCGGATCGTTTCCCACCTTGAGAATGACATCGTGCGGCTTGAAGCCGGCCAAAGCCGCTTCGCTCTTGTGCGCCACCTGCTTCACCATCAGTCCATTTGGCACGCCCAGGAAATCGGCCGTCTGCCCGGTGAGCGGCTCAACCATGGCTCCCACGTTCAAGGTGCTGCCGAATATGGGCATGTGGAACATGCCGGGAAGAGAGCCATCGCCGCCACCGGCAAGAACGCCCATGCCGGGGTTCTGGGCAACAAACACATCTCCGTTGTTGCCCAGCTTGTTCCAGACGTCGTGCTCCATCGCGCGGCGGTCCGCCAACTCGACTGAAGTCGTCTGCAGATTCCCGTCCCTGCTGAACTCCAGGCTCACCTTGCGACCCGGCGGAATCTCGCGCAGCATCCTGCGCAACTGCTCGGCGCCTTCAACGTTTTGCCCGTTGATTTGCAGTACAACGTCGTTGACGCGCAGCCCAATCTGGCCTGCCGGAGCGTCGTGGTCAATCAGCGTGATCACCGCGCCGCGCACTTCCTTCAGCTTGAGCGCCTGCGCCTTCTCACTGTCCACGTCCTCTACGTAAGCACCCAGATAGCCCTGGGGGGATCCCGTATGTTGCACCAGCAACGGATTGGTTCCTTGCATCAGTTCCACCATTTGCGTGGATTGAGCCGGCCCGCTCCGAGCCCCCGCAATCATTCCCACCACTAGGAGAATTCCAACACCGTGATACGGCCTCAAAAAGTGTTTCATGGTCTTCCCTCTTGTTCTTTGATCCCCGATCTGCACTCTCTGCCCTGCACTCTTTCCTGACGGTGCATCGATCGGAGTCGTTAGCAAATCTACTGAATCTCCGGTACCCGGCTCAGGACTTCTCTCGATACCGTCCGGATATGCGGATTCTGGTCGAAATTGGCCACAGTGTGCAGTACCTGCCGCACACTGGTATCGGCTTCTACCGGCTCCAGAATATTCACCGCCTCGCTGCGAACGCGCGGGTCGGCGTCATTCAAAAGCGCCTCAAGAGCGGCGTCGCGAACACGCGTATCGGAGGCCACATACGGCGCCAAGCCGTCCAGAGCCTTCAATCGTACACCTGCATTCTTGTCGTAGCGCAATACCACCATCAGTGCATCGCGGATGCCCGCCGCCTGGCAGCTATGCCCGGCGCGGCATTCGGCCGCCAGCAAGCCCACCGAGTCATCCCGCACCAAAGGCGAAGCGGAATTCTCCGACGCCAGCATCAGCAATTCCTGAATTTTGGGGTCGCCCAGCGAGCCCTGCATGTGCTCCGGAACCACCTGGTTATATGTCACATCAACAATCTCGCTGTTGGGCTGGCGCACAATGCTGGAGATGCTGGCGATCTCCGCCGGCTGCGGTGCCGGCTGAACAACGGCACGGTTTTGCGCCCCTGCGGCAACGCGCGCAGCGTGGCTTTGCACATACTCATAGCTGCCCAGGATTCCCGCTCCGGCGCCCACCACCAGCAACAGGCAGGCAGCCACGGGAGCAGCCTGAATGCTGGCAAAATTGTTGGTCATTTTCTGCGTCAGGCGCTCATACCAGCGCTTGGGAGGCAGTGCGTCAAGAGCTTCCTCGAGCCGCATCCGCGACCGCGCCACCAGGTTCGCCGGCGGTTCCAGCACCGGGTGCGCATCGGCCAGGATCTTCATCGCCAGCAACTGCTCCCGGTCCCGGTGGCAATCCGGGCAGCCGGTCATGTGCCGCTCCAGTTCGTGAATCTGTTCGTCGGGCAGCTCTCCGTAGGCCGCCGTCACGATCCGCTCGTGTGCAAGTTCGCAATTCATCGCTACGTCCCTTCAGCCTCAAAAAACTCACCGCGCTCCCAGAAAATCCGCATTCCGTTCAGGAATTGCCTGGTGCATCTCCCCGGTAAATCACCCCGGTCCATCTTTACGATCGCAACTCCGCCAACTGTGTCCGCAACTTCTTCGTTGCCCGGAAAAGCGTATTCTTGGCGGTCTCTTCCGTGGTGTTCAACATCTCTCCAATGGTCCGCAGGCGGAGTCCCTGGTAGTGCTTCAGTTCAAAAACCATCCGCTCCCGCGGCGTCAGCTTGCCCAGCGCCGCCTGAATCCGCGCGCCAAGCACTTTCCTGTCCAGTTCCTTCGCCGGATTCGAAAACGACCGCTCGTCGGAGACCGAAGCCAGAATGTCAATTTCGTCGCCGGAGTGGTCAACCACCACCGCGTGGTCCTCGCGCCGCGTCTTGCGCCTGCGCAACTGGTCCAGGCAGAGGTTGGTCACGATCCGGTAAATCCACGTATAAAACGAACACTCAAAGCGGAAGTTCCCGATGTACCGGTAGGCCTTCAAAAACGCTTCCTGGTAAATGTCCTCGGCGTCGTGCTCGCTGCCGGTCAGGTGCAGCGCCAGCCGCAGCACCTGGTGCTCGTACTGCCGGACCAGCGCATCGAAGGCCGCGCGCGAACCCGCCTGCGCTTCGCGAATCAGCTCCATCTCCGGAGCCCGCGCCTGCAAGCGGTCCTGAGCGCTCTTTCCCCCGTCCATGGTCGTGGTGGCAGCCATACCTGCAGAGAATTGTACCGCTCTTGCAGTTGGCCACGCCAAACTCGCTGCGCCCGCAGCCGGGTGAAGGGGGTATCTCGCCGCGTCCGTTGCCATCGCTTCTCTGCTCCGGGAGTCTGAGAGTCATCCGCTGTTCAAAGGACGGGATAGGCCGGCATTCGTGAGCAAACAAGGAGTTTCCGCGGCAATCCACGGTTTGCTGTCGATCCCGCCGGGAGGGGTTGCCGAGTCCGGATCCGCGAATCGCTTCCGCTATGCCGAGTTGCGAGGACCAATCAGGCCGCATGATCCAAGCGTTTAAGACAAAACTAGTGTCCAGTCTCCAATGTTCATATCAAAAAAGACCTGTCATCCTGAGCGAAGCGTTCTTCAGCGGAGCCGAAAGCCTGCCCTGAGCGTAGTCGAAGGGGGCCTGCTTTTCGGGAAGCTCGCGGCAAACCATGTAGTGCAAAACAAATGCCAAGAACTTCGGAGACACCACACTAGATCCGGATCGTGCGGACCCTCTGAATGCCCCCGACCTCGATGCTTATTCCTGGCAATGGAAGGCTGCTGAAAATGCCCTCGGTCCCGGACCTTGCCTCATGGAGCCGGGAACCCGCGCCATGATCACATCGCAATGTGACAGGGAGCACAGACCAAATACCCATGACGATGTCTCAATTTGGTGATCTGGAGCACCTCTCCGGCTGGCAGCTTCCACTCGGAGGTGAGATGCCAGTCCTCTGAGGCGAAACGCCCGCAGGTTCCACGTCTTCACTGAGGAGTTGAAATCGCGATCCCGCACATTCCCAACGGGAATCGCTGGTTGATCCGAATTTTGAAGTAGTTTCCCGATAGTGCGAGCAGGATTTGCGCAGACATCCTGCCGCCTGGAGTCTTTTCAAGCTTCTTGGGCTTCAAGATCAGGTACTCACGTATCGTGCTGGGGCTGTTACCAGCCAAAACGGCCATTCCGATTCAATGAAAGGAGACAACATGCCAACAGCCGTAGCAGAAATGAGCGAACAGGAAACGCAGTCCGGTGTTGTAGGAGTTCTGGTGACCGAGCAGAAGTCTCCTGCCGGGACCATCGACACAAAATCGATTCAGGAGTTGCTTACAGAGATTGCTGCAGAAGCTGCTTACAGAGATTGGTAATGTCAGCAGAATCCCGGCCGGTTCCTGCCCGCGCTGTGCCTTGGAATCGCCTACGCGTACCGGATCCGCGTCGAAGAGCAAGCCCTCGTCAAAGGCCTGGGCCCCCATATGAGGAGTACATGCGCCGCACCCGGCACCTGATTCCCTTTGTGTTCTGAAAACCTGTGCAATGAACCTGTATAAAATCACCCGGTTTTGAAAGGGCACGGCCTCACAGGCTGCACAAAAACCGATTCCAGTCGGGATTCTCGAAGGTTTTGTAACAGGGCATGACTTCAGTCGTGCCGATAAGGCCAATAGAATAGCGTGGGCTTTACAGGCCGTGAAAAAACTCGTTCGTGCGGTAGGCCGGGGATTCATCCCCGGCACAAAGGCAATCAAATCAGCGTGGGCTTTAGCCCCTGAGGGATGCTTTTCCAGGGTCCTGCGGACAGAACGGCCTTTTTCCGCAGTCTCACGCCGGATGTCGATCCCGCCGGGAGGGGTCGCCGAGCCCGGACTCACGAAACACTTCTTCAGTCCCGACTTATCCGGACTGTAAATCCGCTTTTGGCTGGCTTGTTGACGACCTAGCATGCGCGAAAGATGAAATACTGAGTGAACGATGCTTAATGCACTTAGAGAAAAAGGCTTCGAGCTTCTTTTCGAGTGCCACGCCGCGGCGATTCTTGAGGTTGACTTTCCCTCGGCCTTGGATGAAATCGAGGCTGCACTGTCTAGCTTCGAGATCCCCATCGTCGAGATTATCGGCTCCGGCGGGGGAGAGACAAAAGGCACGCAGCGAATGCGTCATGCCTTAAACGATTTGGGCTGGAAGAAGGTCCATTTTGAGATCAAAAAGACGATAAACGGCATCGAACGTGAGTCCATCTCGCACGAAGTGGATCATGCAAAAGCGTTCGATGGCAAGACAGTTGCACTCGAGATAGAGTGGAACAACAAAGACCCCTTCTATGACCGTGACCTCGAAAACTTCAAGAGGCTGCACGCTGAGGGGGCAATCAGCGTCGGAGTTTGGTGTCAAATTCTCTCGTCGAGCGGTGCCGTGCTCTTAGCTAGTGCCGCGTAGAGGGCTGCCGGAGTCAGTTTGCTGCTTCGATGCGACATCTCGGTTGCTGACTCATACGCGAGCCAAAGCCAGCGCTCAAGGGTAATCTCGGAGGCTTGGTTTCGGTCATTCGGATATTGCCTTTCGTGCGACAGCCGCGAGCTCCGTCCCACCACCGCAAATACAAGGGCTAGCGACTTTGTTTGCACTGGATGCGATCAGTCCTATGAGCTCAAGACTTTTGGGCTAAAGCCAAAGCGAAGTTTGGTCGATGGGGCCTATAGCGCGATGATTTCTCGAATCAAGAGTGGGGATGCGCCCACCCTCGTGCTGCTTGAAAGAAGCCAGGCTTGGGATGTCCGGAGCCTGACAGCGGTGCATGGTTCGTTCCTCACTCCAAGCGTTATCGTGCAGCGGAAACCGCTTTCTCCGGGGGCTCGCCGGGCGGGGTGGGTGGGCTGCAACATAAGGCTCGACATGATTGCGGATGACGCGCAGATTCCCATCGTGAAAGATGGCCGACCAAGGGAGCCCGAAGTCGTCCGCGCCGCCTTTAGGCAGTTCAACCGGCTTGGAGAACTCAGCCTCAACGCCCGAGGGTGGGCGACGCTAACTCTACGAATGATTCGCAGCCTCGGTACGAGCATATTCTCTCTGGACGATCTTTACCGGCGGGAGCTGCTCTTTTCGAGCGTATACCCTGCGAATCGCAACGTGAGGGCCAAAATTCGGCAACAGCTTCAGGTTCTTCGTGACATGGGGTACCTTCAGTTCTGCGGCAGGGGCACTTATCGGCTGCTCATCGGTGTCGCCCCGTCTTAACGTCGGTCCCTTGGTCCGCGGCGGGTGCGGGAGCCGCGCTCTGAAAGGAGCTCTATGGCAAGCGGAATAGTCTGCCCGAATTGCGGAGGCGATGACTCGATAGACTGGAAGTACGACGCTTGGGCACGTTTCGAGATTACAGGCGTTGATGCTCGCGGCGGTCTCATGAAGAGCAGCGAATTCGACACACAGGTGTTCGACCACAACAAAATCGAATGTTCGACATGTGGAACATTGTTTAACGAACAAGAAATAGTGGAACTGTTGCGTCGGGTTGGCGGCCCGGCAAAAGAGCAACAATCTTAACCGGGCTCAGAGTTCGCGGGGTAGGTCGGGATTCTTAGGCGTTCTTGCAGCTGGGGATGAAGCTCTTGTGGCTACTCATGTCTGATTCCTGCAAATAGAGGCCAATGTTCGGAAACATATTTCTCTGCAGCATCGCGGATCACCCAAGCCATTGATACTTTCTTCTGCTTAGCGATGATCTCAAGAGAGGAATAAACTTCCGCAGGAATCGTGACAGAGGTTCTCGTTGAGGGTTCATTTCGGGGTTTTCGGGCCATCTATTTCCGCCTTCGGTACCTTGCACCACTTTACACCAGGTAGGTGCCTCCTTGGTTATTTATTTTGTTTGGAGCCTCGTTGAGGTCCCAGGGAACCGTAATCACAATTCTAAGCAAACAGCCCAATGCACCCATTGAACTGCGGTTAAGCGGAACTCTGCGGATCAGACCTGAAAGGCGCCGACGCATAGAGCGGCCCCATCAAGAAACAAATGTCGTGCCTCCTTAGAGCCGCGCCCTACCCCTAGGCCCTCCGAGAGCAAAAAATTTCCGCCGCCTCGCCAAAAGCAGTTGCAGATAATTAACCTCCATTGGCGCACAATTGAATTGGAATGAAAACAGGACCGGAAAGGAAGGCAGCTCGAAGATGCATCTTCCAGCTAAATCCCGAAGAGACAGGATGCCGACCCCACCCCCCCTCCCCCACCATACCCCCGTACCGTATACCTGCCAACTCCGAAATAAAAACTTGGCATCCTTTTCGGGCTGTGATCCTGTGAAGACCAATCGAACCATCAAGGAATCAGCAGCTTAATCGCGTCGCTTCCACAGTTTCACAGCGCAAAAAACGCCCCAAACGACTGTGGGCCACAGCCGTTCCGCCGGGAAAAACACCTGAAATGCAGGCTGAATCGACAAGCTTTCGCCCCAAAACGAAGGCGATTTCACGATATTTCTGCTGAAACGCAATCTCCCGGAACTTCAATAAAACTCAGCTAGGCTCGTTTGCCGCCGGTTTTTTTGCCGCCCGGTCGCGGCCCGGTCCGCCTGGCTCCTGAGCTGCTCGGCTTTCCCTTGTAGCCGGACTTCGAGAACCCGCCTGCCTTGGGCCCCGATCTGGCTCCGGATCGAGCTCCGGACGCACTCTTGCCACCCGCACCTTTTCGATCGAAGCTCGGCTTGGGCTTCCAACCTGTGCCGGTTCTGCGTTCTGGCCGGGAACCCTCGCCGGCCGGCCTGAAACCCCCGCCGGTCGCCCTGAAACTCTCAGACCTCTCGCCGCGCGGCGTGAAGGGCCGCTTCGCCGGACCGCCCGCGCTGCCCTTGCCCTCAAATGGCCGCTTTCCGCCAAAGCTGGGCCGCGCATCCGCACCCGCGCCAGAGCCGCCGCGGCCCGGTCCAATACGACTTGCGCCTGCTGCGAAGGACCGTCCGCCTTCTCTGCCAGGCTTGCTGCTGGGCCTTGGCCCCCCCGCACGCGGCTTGCCGCTGCTGGTGGTGAAAGGCCGCGCCATCCCACCCTCGCTGCGGAAAGGCCTGGAAGAGCTTGACCGGCCTGAGTCTGACCGGCCTGAATCCGATCGTCCTGTACCTGGCCGCGCCCCACCCGATCGTCCAAATGGCGGGCAGGTCGCTCTCGGACGACTTGAGCTGGTGCGTTCCGACCGTGCCCGCCCAGGCCTTTCCCGCTCCGCGCGTCCGAAATCCTGTACCGGCTCAATGTGCAGCCTGGTCGGCTTTCTGGGTCCAAGATCCTCCGCCGGCTCCGGTACCGGACGCCGTGTCGTCTCCGGCCTTGAGGCTGGCGGCCTATGATACTGCGGCCATTCCTGGCGCTCAGGCTTCTTCCCGGCCGGTTTGGCTGGGAACTTGCGGCCTGTAGACGGCGGAACGCCAAAAGGCTTGCCGCCTGGCGGCCTGGTCCCGCTCGGGCTGGCACCAAAAGTCCGTCCTGCGGGGCGCGCGGAACCGCTCGGCCCCGCGGCAAACCGCGCCGGTGGACGAGTTGCCCGATCGTCCTTCTTCCAAGCCGGCTTGTCTGTCCCAAACGATCTCTTGGGCTTGTAGTCCTTCGGACCTGCTGCAGGCTTTGCGCCGCGTGCCTTGAAAGCGGGCTTCTCCGGCGGCAGAGAGTCCACAATGTTCCGACGTCGGATCTCCTTCGCCTTGGGAGTCCGCAGTTTGCCGTCAGCAGCCTTGCGCAGCAGCTCCAGTTCCTGAGCATCCAGCTCGCGCAGATTGCCCGGCTCCTGGTCCAGAATCAGCGGCCCATAACCCACGCGGCGAATCTTCTCCACAAAATGGCCGATCTCCTCGAACATCTTGCGCAGTTCCCGGTTGCGCCCCTCAATCAGCACCACTTCATACCAGGGATTGTCGCCCTGCCGCACTTGGCGAATGCGCGCCGGAGACGTCCGCACCTTGCCTGAGCCGGGTTTACCCTTCTCGATGGCCACGCCGGCGCGCAGAATATCCAGCTCGGCTTCACTTGGAATTCCGGCCACCTTCACCAGGTAGGTCTTCTCCACGCCAGCCGATGCCTTGGTCAGCTTGTTGGCCAGCTCGCCGTCGTTGGTTACCAGCAGCAGGCCTTCGCTCATGTAGTCGAGGCGTCCGACGGGATAGAGCCGCTCTCGCATCTTGTCGAAGAACTGCATCACCGTGGGCCGGCCCTCGGGATCCTTCACCGTGGTCACGAAGCCGCGCGGCTTGTTGAGCACAAAGTAGCGCAGCCGTTCCGCGCCCTGCAGCAGCTTGCCGTCCACGCGGATGTGGTCGCGTCCCGCATCGGCCTTGGTGCCCAGTTCGGTGACTACCTTGCCGTTCACCTGCACCCGGCCCTGCTCGATCATCTCCTCGGCCTTGCGCCGGCTGGCTACCCCGGATTGGGCAAGGATCTTCTGCAGCCGTTCCAGCTTCGCCGGGGGGCGAGCTTTGGGAGTGAACTCCGTCTCACCTTCATCGTCACCGGTGTCCTCCGAAGCTTGGGCGTCGACCTCTTTTGCTGTTTGCGACTCGTCCTCGCTTACGATCTCCGGGTCGGTTTCCGACTCAGTGTCTGCTTCGTCTTCGGCAGTCTCAATCTCTGCTGCCTCTTCACTCGAAATCGAAGTTCCAGGCGTAACGGAGGACTTCGCCTCTCCGTCAGTCACATCGCCGATCGGGTCTTCGATCACTTCCGCTTCAGCAGCGCCTGGCAATCCTGGTTCGGCAGGGTCTTGTTCATTCGCTTCGGGCCGATTTTCATCAGTCATGGGGTACAGTCTCAGTTTCTGCCTGCTCAAGGGGGGAAGGCGCAGCAGGCGCGGCCTCTGCGGGGATTGACTCCGCTTCCATCGCCGGCGTACCGGGAACGGGTTCTGTTGTGCCCGGCACAGATGCGGCCGGAACTTCTTCGCTGTCCGCCATCGCGGCGGTCTCAGTACTACCTTGGGCGGTGTTTTCCTGCTGGCCGCCTTCCTCTGTTTCCAGCGCGTCTATTTCTGCGGATGGCTGGTCCGGCTCGTCGTCCACTTCCGGACCCTCTATCGTGTCCCCTGCCGCTTCTTCGGAAGCCGACTCCATATCTTCGAACTCAAGCTGCGCCATCTTTTCGAACTCGTCCATGGAAGGCAGCTCGGTCACGTCCTTCAGTCCAAACCGCAGCAGAAACTCCTTGGTCGTCTTGTACAAAATCGGCCTGCCGATCACCTGCTTCCGACCCGCCGTGGCAATGAGTTTTCGAGCCAGCAGCGAGCCGAACACGCCGGAAGAATCCACCCCGCGAATCTCGTTCACCTCCGGGGCCGTCACCGGCTGCTTGTAGGCAATCACCGCCAGCGTTTCCAGCGCCGGCAAACTCAACTTCAACGCCGGCTTCAGGCTCTTCACAAACATGCGCGCCGCGTCATGGCATTCCGGCTTGGTGGCCATGCGATAGCCGCCGGCAATCTCCTTGATTTCAATGCCCCGGTCGTCGCTAGCATAGGACGCAATCAGCTCATCGAGGAGCCCGCGCAGAATAGCCCGCACGTCGCGGTCCCGCTGGCGCGCCATTCGCTTGACCTCGGCTTCCGCATCCGCAGGCGTCTCGCGCAATGGCTCCGAATGGGCTTCGTCCGCGGGGGCTTCAACGGATGCTTCCCCGGAAGAGTCGGCGGGAGTTTCCAGATCCTTTTCGAGAGCAGTCTCCGGGCTCGTATCCGGACTCGTATCCGGACCCGTTTCTGGACCCGTTTCCGAATCTGCCCCAATCGGCGCTTCTGACGTTTTTTCCATTTCGCCGGAGTCAAGCTTCGCGTTTAACAGCGGGAGTTCTTCATCCGTGGTGGCAATCTGCTCGGCGGCGACCGCGGCAGCCGCGGCTTCCTGCTCCGACTTCCACTCCAGGGCGTCGGCAGCAAACAAGGCGGAGAGCTGGGCCAGTGTGACCGGCTCCTCCGCAGCGTAAATAACAGCTTCCAGCTTTGCTTTAAGGCTCATTCGGGAATAGGCACCTCAAGTATGGTACCGGAACTGGAGCCTTCCCGCGGGCAATTGGGCTCAGAAGGTATGTGCAAGGAGCGGAAAAAGGGCGTCCGCTGTGGCGAACGCCCTTGTACTGCAACAGAATACGGCCCGTAGTTTCTTCCAGGTTCTAGTGCATCATCTGGCTGAACAACCAGAAGAGCGACCCCGAAAGCAACGCCGCGGCCGGCAGCGTGAGCACCCAGGCTGCCGCGATATTGCGCAGCGTGGACCACTGCAGCCCGCTGCCGTTGGCCACCATAGTTCCCGCCACACCCGAGCTCAGCACGTGCGTCGTGCTCACCGGCATACCCAGGTTGTCGGCAGCAAAGATGGTAAACATCGCTACCAATTCCGCGCTTGCCCCCTGGGCATAGGTCAGGTGCTCCTTGCCGATCTTTTCTCCCACGGTTACCACAATGCGTTTCCAACCCACCATGGTGCCCATCCCCAGCGCCAGGGCGACAGCTACCTTGACCCATGTGGGAATGAACTTTGTCGCCTTGTCCACCTCGACCTTGTAGGCCGAAAGGGTCGCGGTCTCCGCCGGTGTGAAGGCAGGGTTCTTGTACTTTTCCATGAGCCGGATGCCTTCGCTGGCCACGTACATATCGTTGCGCACGTTGGTCTGCTGGTTGGCCGGAACCGCTTTGAATTCCTTATACAATGCCACTTCGTGATTCAGATCTTCCACCAGTTCGCGCTCCGCCAGCACGGTAGCCGGCTGCAATTGCTTGGTGCGGATGAAGTCTGTCACTTCGGTGCGTGCGTCGGCGCCCAGGATTCCGGTCTTGTCCACGTGCTGGTCGAGCACCTTCCCTGCGGCCTCTGATGCGGAAATGAATACTTGAACATCTTTCCCCGTCACCGCGTGATTTAATGCGTAAGCGGTCGGAACGGTGCCGATGAGAATGAGCATGATCAACCCCATGCCCTTCTGCCCATCGTTTGACCCGTGACCGAAGCTCACTCCCGTGCAAGTGAGAATCAGCAGGGCGCGAACCGGCCATGGCGGAGGGGTATTGCCCTTGGGGGCCTCGTAAAGGGCGGGGTACTTGATCGTCCATTTCGACAACAGGAAGAGAACAGCCGCAAGAATAAAACCAAAGACCGGAGAGATGAGCAGCACCTTGAATACCTTGGTGACCTGGTCGACGTCGACGCCGGATGTACCGTTGTGTCCGGCCATCAGCTGGTTGGCCAGCCCCACGCCAATGATGGAACCCACCATGGTGTGCGAACTCGACGCAGGCAGCCCAAACCACCATGTGCTCAGATTCCACAGAATTGCCGCGATCAGCAGCGCGAAGACCATTGCGAAGCCGGCTCCGGCGCTGACCTGGAGGATGAGTTCGACGGGAAGCAGTGTAATTACCGCGAAGGCCACCGTGCCGCTCGAGAGCAGAACCCCCGTCAGGTTGCAGAGTCCGGACCAGACCACGGCAATGTTGGGGTCAAGCGAATGCGTGTAAATCACCGTCGCCACAGCGTTGGCCGTGTCGTGGAAACCGTTCACAAATTCGAAACCGAGGGCGATGCAGAGCGCCAGAACCAGCAGCGCATACGGCCAGATGCTTCCCAGCGTCACGGTGCTGAAGTCCTGGGCTATGTGGAAGCCGATGAATCCAATGCCAATAATCAGCGCTGCCAGCACCACGCCGGTGCTGATCATGGCGTGGGATTTCTTCATCTTCTTATCGAGTAGTGCCGCGGCCGGCGGACGGCCAGGGGCGACGGTTGCCAAATCAGACATAGAGCGGCTCCAGGGGGTATAAGTTACCAATCTATCCCGCTGCCCTTGGGGAAGGCAAAGCCGGGACCTATCCATGGATATACGATTTATATGAATGGGCGATGAATTACCCGGATAGCAGGGGGTTTTTCTGTGGCGGAGCCGGCTTGGGCCAGGCTTGCATCACACCGAGGAACGCAACGCAGCCTCGGCTGGACATGCCAGCGCAGGTTCATGATCGGCCGGCGGGCAACATAGCGCATCTCGCTGGACCATGTTGGCTGCGCAGCCTTGGAGAGGTTTAGCGCGGAAGCTTGAGTTGACATGGGGACCAACCCGAAGCGTTTATCGGCGGGCAGTCCCCATTCCATTCGAGGCTCAGCGGGGGATTCAGACCGATTCCGCAAGGAAAATCGCGTCTTCGGCGGGAGCTAAAGGGCAGCCGTGTTTTGGGCGAACCATAGTGCGAGTTCCGCCTCGGTCAGCTCGCCGGCGGCCAACGCAAGAATAGTGAGATATGCTGCTTCCTGAGTTGCGGTTACTTCCAGGCCATTCACTTCCAGGAAGGCAAAGGAAACGACCAACGCTGTGCGTTTGTTTCCATCCACAAACGGATGGTTGGAAGAGATGCCAAAGGCGTAAGCTGCGGCCAGCACGGGCAGCGAGGGTGGAGAATCCGCATAAGCCCAGATGTTTCTGGCCCTCGCTAAGGCGGATTCCAGCAGGCCCTGGTCCCGAATTCCCAAAGAGCCGCCATGCGCCGCAAGCTCTAAATCGTGGGCGATCACCGCATCGGCGAGGTTCATCCAAAGGGGCTCTTGCATCACTCAGCCAGTTTGCGCAGAGCGTCGCGGTATTTCCGCATCACTTTTTCGCTAGCTTCAAGCTTGCGCATGAACTCCTCGTCGTACGGCGTCAGATGCGCGCCGAAGGGGGTCTCAGAAAGGCAGATCGAGTCGCCTTTTTCCACGTTCAGTCGAGCCAGTGTTTCCTTGGGCAGAATGATTCCGGCAGAGTTGCCGATTGCGATGATTTTGGTGGTTGTAGCCATTGGAAAACCCCTCAATGGCTTGAGTATAACATAAGTTATAACTTAGCTCTATCGCCAGTCATCCCGCGCGTTCGCCAGGCCTTCGTTCATCACCGCGTCAAACCCAGTGTGCTTTTTGATGAAGATATCGCTGAAGGCGCGGTCCTGGCGCAGCAGAATCGCCTGCAAACGTACCAGCTCGAGCAGCGCCAAAAAGGTGGCAATCAGCGCCCGCTGCGAATGTGTATGGCTGAGCAGGCGGCTCAGCGAGACCGGCTTGTCTTCCATGTTGAGGCGCCGGCCCAGGAAGCGGATCATCTGGCCAACCGTCACGGCGTCCTCTTCCACGTCCAGCACCGGCCGGTTGCGGGCGCGTTCCAAAATGTCGCGAAAGATTCGCACCAGGTCCACGGTATCTGCGGCAATCTCCGGCTCGGCCGTCGCGTCGTCTTTGAACTCCTTGAATCCGGGATTGGTCCAGGTGGCCGCCTCCAGCATCTGCTTCTGCTGCAGCATCTGGGCCGCGTTCTTGAAGCGCTCATGCTCCAGCAGCCGTTCCACCAGTTCGCGCCGGGGATCTTCTTGAGCTTCCTCAGGACCCGCTCCCGCCCGCGGCAACAGCATCCTGCTCTTGATGTGGATCAGCAGGGAAGCGGTGTAGATAAACTCCCCCGCCACGTCCACATCTGAAGCCTTCAGCTGATTCACATACGCCAGAAACTGCGCCGTGATCCTGGCGATGGGGATGTCGTAGATGTCAATGTCCTGCTTGCGGATCAGGTCCAGCAGCAGGTCCAAAGGTCCGTCATAGACCATGCCCACGCTGACGGAAAAGGGAGACTCCTCCGAGTTCTCGTCGCGCTTCTTCTGAACAGCCGCTGCCTTGGCCGCGGCCTTCTCATCGGCAGCAGGCTTGGCCACATGCAAGAGCAGTGGCGCTTCGGCGTGCTGCAACGGCGCACTATCCGGCTGCGTTGCGTCTGAATCGATCTGCGGATTGGTGTTCTGTTCGGTCAATGCTTCGTCGTTTCTCTTTGCAGTCTGTTCTCGCACCGGCGCTGAAACGCTCATTGCGTACTAAGCCCCAGCTGCATCGCGGCCCGCACCTCGATCATGGTCAGCTCGGCGCGTGCCCGTGCGCGATTCGACCCATCGGCAAGAATATCCATCACCTGCGCCTCGGTAAAGCTCGCCCGCCGCTCCTGTATCGGCGCCAGCACTTGAACGAGCGCGTCCGCTACCCAGCTCTTGCACTGGATGCAGCCGATGCCCGCCGACCGGCAACCCTCATACACATTGGCCAGCGTCTCCGGCATCGAGAACACCTTGTGCAGGTCGCCTACCGGGCAAATGTCCGGGTCGCCGGGATCGGTACGCCGCACCCGCGCCGGGTCGGTGACCATGGTCTTCAGCTTCTGCCGCACCACGGGTTCCGGGTCCGTCATCAGGATCGTGTTGCCGTAGCTCTTTGACATCTTGCGGCCATCGGTGCCGGGGAGCTTGGGTGAAGGCGTGAGCAGAACATCAGGCTCGGGGAGGACTTCATCGCTCTCCCACCCACTTATTGCGACGGGTCTTATATCGGGGTGCTTGCCAGCGTCCCTGTTCTTCCGCCCGCCTCTTGGGAAGAAAAAGTTGAAGCGTCGTGCGATTTCGCGAGTGAGCTCAACGTGCGCTGCCTGATCCTGACCGACCGGGACGTATTTTGGCTGATACAGGAGGATGTCCGCCGCCTGAAGAAGCGGGTAGCCCAGAAACCCATAGGTTGTCAGATCCTTGCTAGCGAGATTCTCCTGTTGCTCCTTGTAGCTGGGTACACGCTCCAACCAACTCAAAGACGTGATCATCGACAGATCGAGAAACAGCTCGCTATGCTGCAGCACCCGGCTCTGCAAGAACAGCACACTCTTTTCGGGATCAAGCCCGGCGGCAAGATAGTCCAGCAGAACATCTTTGGTGTTTTCGACAATCTGCGACGTATCCGCGTAATCCGTCGTCAGCGCATGCCAATCCGCAATAAAGAAGTAGCACTCATACTGGTCCTGCAGCTTCACCCAGTTGGCAAGCGCCCCCATGTAGTTGCCAAGGTGCAGCTTGCCCGTAGGGCGCATGCCGCTTAGAACACGCGGCCGTGACGATTGAATTTGGCTTTCAGGCATTGTTTCGTATCGGTTCCCAGGCCTGGTTTTCTTTCCATTCCGGATGGCTGCGCAGAGCTGCCGCGGTGTGTGCCGGAAAGGCCAAAAAAGAGGCTCGTTCTATTGTACGGGTAGCCGTGCGACCTGCCCTATCGAGCCCTAAACCAGCTTCAGCGCCAGGTACACGATCCCAAGCGCTGGTCCCAATAGCAGCCTCAGGATGAAGCCCCCAACGAAGATCATGAACAGGTAGCTCACCCAGATGGGGATTCGGTCATAAGCCTGAACCGCGTTGTAGGGCAGTATGTTGCGCACCAGGCGGCTGCCGTCCAAAGGAGGAATCGGAAGCAGATTGAAAAAGCAAAGCATCAGGTTGATCAGAATGGCGAGGCTGCAGAGCAGCGCAAGGGGCTGCTCCATGACGGTCCCACCGGCCCCGAGAGCTCCAAGGAAGGACCGCATCACCGCATTATGCTCGGCAGGGCTCGAAATGGCCATGACCGCCAACACGGAGAATGACACAAGGACGATAAGCAGGTTCGATGCCGGACCGGCCAGCGTGGTCAGGTTGTCGTCGCGCACAATCTTGCGGAAGTTCCGAGTAATCACCGGTGTCGGCTTGGCCCACCCCACCAGCATTCCGCTGAAAAAATTCATCCCGATGAACGGTCCGAAGATCACCAGCGCCGGAAACAAAAGCGTTCCCACCGGATCCACATGATAGACCGGATTCAGGGTGACTCGCCCCTGCAGCCGTGCAGTCTGATCGCCCAGGTAGGACGCCGTCCAAGCGTGTGCGCACTCATGCACGCAAAGCGAGAAGATAAGGATGACAAACTCGAAAATTGCTTTGATGAAGTCGGACTGTTGCAAACCACTCTCCCCGTATGCCGGAAAGCTCAGGTTAGCACGCACGGTCCCTTTCAGACGCGTCTCGTCTCACGCCTTGTCTGCCGGAAAGCTGCCCACCGCTTCGCCCGGGGCTACCTTCTGGCCGCCGAGCACGATCGCATGGCTGGCAATGCGCGCGCCGTCGCCGATCACTGTCGGCACCGGTGTCACCTTCTCGTAGTTATCCGCGGCGTGGGTGAACGAGTAAATTCGCGCGAACGATCCGATCACCACATTGTTCCCAATGGCGATGCCACCCCGGTCGTTCAACAGCGCCCCCTGGCGGATAGTCACCCCATCACCGATCTTGAGGTTGTATCCGTAGGTCAGGTCGACACCGTGAAAAATCTTCACGCTGGTGCCCATGTGCTCGAAGATGTGGCGGCCGAGCATGCAGCGGAAGCGGACGCCGAGCCACAGATTCAGCCCGATCGGCGACCGGTCGAACATCTGCCAGAACCACAGCAGCGGCTTGCGCTGCGCATAGCGCTCGCGGTCCACGTCATGGAAGTACTCGGCTTCGAGAGTCACATTGGCCGAATCCAGGCTCAGCCCCAGGATGTTGCCCGGCAGCTCGCTGGTCAGCGTGAGGTTCAGCTTGCCGCCGTGGGGGCGGCCCAGGTAGAGCTGGTAGAGCTGGTCGCGCACAATCTCCGCCCGCCGTTCGGGGGAGCTATGGCGGACAAATTCATCGTCAAGAAACTGCAGCCAGCGGCGGTAAAGCTCTTCCGCCTCAGGCGCGGGTCGTGGACAGTTGGCCGGGGACGCGGGGCGATTGGTCAGGGTAGCCATACGAATTGGACGATACACCAAAGGCCCCAGATGCATCGTCGTTCGATTTCTCGCAGAAGCATCGCGCCTTCTTCTCAACCCAATGGAGGATGCGCCTTCACAATCGAAATGAGTACCATGTCCGAACGATGAGCAGCGCAGGCGAGACGGGCCGGCAGATGGGAGTGTGGGCTACCACGGCCGTTGTCACAGGCGAGGCCATTTCGCTCGGCATTTTCTTAACTCCCGCCGGAATGGCCCGTTCTCTCGGTTCCCCGGCGCTGCTCGGCGCCGTCTGGTGCGGCATGGCGTTTATCACCCTGGCAGGCGCCCTCTGCTTCACCGAGCTCGCGGTGCGCTTTCCGCAGGCGGGCGGCGAATACGTCTACCTGCGCCACGGCTTTGGCCGCCGCGTCGCCTTCCTTTATGGATGGATGGCTGCGGTCGTGATGTATCCCGGCGTGGCGGCAGCATTGTGCGTGGGCGCGGTGCCCTATGTGCAGTCGCTTGTCCCTCTTCCCGTCTGGCTGGCTGCGGCGCTGCCTGCGCTCATCCTGCTGGCGCTTGGCGTCATCAACTATGCCGGAACCCTCTTATCGAGCGGATTCATGACTGCCCTCAACTGGCTCAAGGTTCCCGTGCTCGCCGGGTTGGTCGGGTGGGCACTCGTGTCCGGACACGCCACTATGGCAAACCTCGCTCCGCTCACCCTACGCCGCGCCGGTTCCGATTCCATCGCAGGCGCCGTTGCCGGAGCAGCCATCAGCGCCTTCTTCTGCTTCGGCGGATGGTGGGAGGCCGGCAAGATTGCCGGTGACGTGCGCAACCCCCGCCGCACCCTGCCCATCGCGTTCGCCGCAGGCGTGCTCATCGTCACCGCCGTCTACCTGCTGGTTAGCCTCGCGTTTGTCGCTGTAGTTCCCATGGAGCAGATCCAGAACAACACGGCTTTCGTGGCGCAATTCGGGCAGGCGCTGTTCGGAGCCGAGGGCGGCCGTGTGCTCTCGGCCTGCGTGCTGCTGTGTGTGCTCGGAGGGCTGATGGTCCTGAGCATGGCCGTACCGCGTGTGACCTACGCCCTGGCCCGCGAAGAAGCCGGCAGTGAGACGCAATCCGGCCCGCTCGCCTTCTTCGCCCGGCTTCATCCCCGCTACGGTTCCCCGGCCAACGCCGTCCTGCTGCAGACCGGTATGGCGCTTGCGGTTCTGGCACTCGGCGCCTTTGACCGCATCCTGGCGTTCATCATCTTTTCCGCGGTCGTCTTTCTGGCTCTTTCCGTGGCCACGCTCTTCCGCGCTACCGAGCCGGTGAAGCGTTGGTGGTTTCCAATCGCCCCAATCATCTTTCTCGCGGGCAGCGGCGTTCTGGCCGCGATGCTGCTGATGCACAGCCCGTGGCCTTCGCTGCTGGGAGCGGCAGTCGTTCTTGCCGGCCTGCCTGTCCGCTGGCTCCTGCTGCGACCGGCGCGCGCAATGCAGCAGATAGCTCGCAACCATCCCTGCGGAGGCGTCCTCGACAGCCCCATACAGACTCAGGCGGAAATCCCGGAATAACCCCAATTCAGTGCATTTTCATCAAAGGAGAAAACATGCCCCACATCGCACTTCCACCCGACCTTCCCGGCATCCGCGGCGCCATGGCGTTTCGCCCGGAGACAGCGCGTCCGCTCAACGCCCTGGTTGAAGTCCTGCTCACCGGGCCCAGCACCCTCAGCCGCGGCGAGCGCGAACTGATCGCCACGTATGTCTCGAGCCGCAACTGCACACACTATTGCCACAGCATTCACGGAGCCATTGCCGCAGCTCACTTCGGCGGGGACGAGGCCCTGGTCAAGCAGGTCAAGACGGACTTCAGCCAGGCCGCCATCAGTCCCAAGCTGAAGGCTCTGCTCACCATTGCCGGCAAGGTGCAGCAGGATGGCAAGCTGGTGACAGCCGAGGATGTGCGGGTCGCTCGCGTCCTGGGCGCAACCGATCTCGAGATCCACGACACTGTGCTCATTGCCGCCGCTTTTTGCATGTACAACCGGTACGTCGACGGCCTCGGCACAGACCAGCCAGACGACGAAGCGCTTTATCGCGAACGCGGCCGCCGCGTGGCCCACGAAGGATACGTCACCGTCAGCGAAGAGTATCTCGGCAGCCATGCCCACGCATAAAAAGCTTGAGTGCCCCATCCATCTGCAGTTTCATCGCGGATGGGTGGGAATCCACCATTTTGAACCCGCACAAAGGAGCAATCCATGCCCCACATCGAACTTCCCGAAGGATTTCCCGGCATCAGCGCCGGATTCACCTACCGCCCTGAGACGGCGAAACCCATGCGCCAGCTGGCCCACATCCTGCTCCACGAGCCCAGCTCCCTCACTCCCGGCGAGCGCGAGCTCATCGCCACCTTTGTCTCTTCGCGCAACAACTGCCACTTTTGCCAGTCGAGCCACGGAGCCGCAGCCGCCTGCCATCTCGGCGATGAGACCGTAGTGAAACAGGTCAAGACCGACTTTACCCAGGCTCCCATCAGCGGCAAGTTAAAAGCGTTGCTGGTCATCGCCGGCAAGGTTCAGCAGGACGGCAAGCTGGTCACGGCTGCCGATGTCCAGGCCGCGCGCAACCAGGGCGCAACCGACCTGGAGATTCACGACACCGTGTTGATCGCGGCCGCCTTCTGCATGTACAACCGCTACGTCGACGGCCTGGGCACCTGGCAGCCGAATGACCCGCAGATGTACGCGCAGATGGGCCGGCACCTGGCTGAGGAAGGCTACAACGCGCCCTCGATCAAGCAGCCAGTGGAGCAGCCCGTCCACGCCGGCTGAGCGAGTCGAGGCCACAGTTGCAAAAAAGGGACAAGCCGTGGCTCGTCCCTTTGTTGTTGTTCAGGATTTCAGAAGCTTAAGCACTATTTGCGCCCTTGAATCGTCCGCGGCCCGCTGCTTCCCCCAAGTTTTCTCGCTTGCCGTTTAGCGGCGATGGCATGCATCTCCTGGCCCATCTTCGACTTGTTGATGGCCAGCTGAATGCCCAGGTTGATCACGTTGCCGGTACCCCAGTAGAGCGCCAGTCCTGAAGCAAAGTGCCACATGGAGAAGCCGAAGATCACCGGCATCATGATGGCCATCATCCGCCGCTGATTGGGGTCCATCCCCGGCGAAGGTGTTATGAACTGGACCAGGAACATGCTGGCAATAATCAGAATTGGCAGAATGTGCAGCGGGTCGGCGACGGAGAGATCGTGCAGCCAATACCATTGCGCTTGGCGCAGCTCAATCACGTTGGCCAGCACGCGGTAGTAGGCGAAGAACAGCGGCATCTGAATCAGCAGCGGCAGGCAGCCGCCGTACATGTTCACGTTCTCCTGCTTGTAGAGCTCCATCATTTCGGTGTTCATCTCGGCCCGCTTGGGGTCGCTCACCTTGAGATGGGCATATTTCTTCTTGAGCGCATCCACTTTGGGCTGAATGCGCATCATCTTCAGCGACGATTTCATCATCATCAGCCGCGTAGGCAGCATCAGCAGGTTGAAGACGACGGTCACGATGATGATGTCCCAGCCCCAGTTGGGAACGCCGTGCTCGTTCAGGAAGCGGAGAACCCAATAGAGCGGCGTGGCAAGGATGGTCATCCAGCCGAACTGGATCAGCGGCTGCAGCGTCGTCCCGGTAGGCTTGCCGTCCGCGCCAATGGCGTGGATTGAAGCCAGCACGTCCATTGCTTTGGGTCCGGCGAACAGCCGCAGCTTGGTGTATCCGCTGCTGTCGCCCACGGCCAGCCCCAGCACGTCGGCCGGCTTCTTCTGGCTGTTGGGATCGCTCAGATCGCTGGGCAGGTTGATGCTGTTGTGCAGAGTAACTACCGTGGTCCGCGAAGGATCGTCGGGAAGAAACACTGAGGCGAAGTAGAGATCGGTCACGCCGGCGTATCCATAAGGCTGTTCCAGCGTGGCGTTGCCGCTCACCTTGCTTGCGGCTTCATAGTCCTGCTTGCCGTCGATCGACCAGGAGAAGTAGGAAGGCGTCCGCACCTGGCTCCGGGTCAACGACGAAGGCAGGAACTCCTCCATATCGCCAAGGCCCGCCGGCCATTGCACCAGCGCGCGAACCGGGGAACCATTGCGCAGCACGTGCGTTTCGATGTCGACCACATAGCTCGACTCGAAGTGGAAGGTCTTCACGGCATCCAACCCGTTTGCCGCGTAGTGAAATGTGAGCGTGGTCGGCGCCAGAACGACTCCCGTTGCCGAAGGCTGCGCTCCTGCAACCGAAACCTGGTAGAGCGCCTGATTCAACTGCGCGCTCAGCGCGGGCTCATAGGTGTAGAGCGAAAGCGGGAATCCGAACTGTGCCGAGGATTGCGGCTGTACCATGTCCAGCGGCTTGCCGGCCGTGTCGTTGTACTTCTTGAGAATCCAGTGCTTCACCTGACCGCCGCGATTGGTGAAGACGATCTTGTAGAGCTCGTTCTCGACGGTCGTCTCCGTCTCCAGAGCCGCCGCAACCGAGGGCGTGCCCACCGCAGCCGATGCGTTTGACCCACTTGCCTGGCCAGAATCTGTTCCCGTCTGCCCGATTGCCGGCTGGCCGGCTGCAGCCTGGCTGGATGCCGCGTTCTGAGTCTGCGATTGAGTCTGCGTTGTCGTTTCCGGCGCCGGCTTGGGCTTGAAGAAATACTGATAGCCGAGCAAAACCACCAGCAACAACAGGGCGAAGCCCATCATGGAGCGCATATCGCCCCCGCCCCCACCACCCGCCGCGCCGGGGCCTTGCCCTTGAAGATTAGGATTGCGAATTTCTGCCAAAGGATACTTCCTTGTCGTTATCGGCCTGCTGACAGGCGCTCTGAGCGAACAGCCGTCAGGCCGGCGCTAGTTCTATGGTAATGGTTCGTGGGGGAAAGTTCTTGCCACGGAAGTGGGAGGCACCGGGTCCAGGCCTCCGCGCGCAAAGGGGTGGCAGCGCAACAGCCTCCAGGCGGCCAGGGCGACGCCGCGCGCTGGGCCGTGCGTGGCAATCGCTCCTGCCGCATACTCTGAGCAGGTAGGCACGTACTTGCACCCGCCGGGACCGAGAGAATGCACCGCCGGCGAGAGCCAGCGTTGATAGAAAGCGAGAGTGGCCAGCAGAATGCGCGTCATAAGACAGGCACTTCCTGAGACATGCGTGCCGCCTCAGCCCGTGCCTGATGAAGAATACGCACAATCTCCGCCTCAAGTTTCGCAAATTCAAGCTCCAGGACAATACGCCGAGGATGCAGAATCAGATCGAATCCCACAGGCAGCATGTCAACATGGCGCCGCAGCGCCTCGCGCATGCGCCGCTTGATGCGATTGCGCTGATGGGCCTTGCCCAACACCTTGCCGGTGGTAAGGCCCACGCGCGGCCCAGGCGGCAGCGCGGCGCCCGCATATGCGGGAGTCTGGCGCGCCATGAACCAGCTCATGGATGAAGACTGCCGCTTGCGGCTACCGGCATATGCGCGCTGATAGTCGGCATGCTTCTGCAGGCGCTTCCCGGTCAACGAATGAATGCTGGGTCGAGTCGGATTCGGCGAATGAATTGGAGCTGTACGCCCAGGGTTTGGAGATTGCAGTGCGTGCGGCGTGTTCGTGCGGGGAAGTCTGGTCATGACAAATGCCGAAGTGGGTTCAAGCCGGAGCGGATCGCGTTGCAGTCTGCTGCGGCTCGAACAGAACGGCAGGCAGACTAGTCGCGGAAGCCGGCGCTCACAGACACACGCTTCCGGCCAATGGCGCGACGGCGGCTCAACACGGCTGCGCCGCTCTTGGTCTTCATACGCGCGCGAAAACCGTGCGTCTTCACGCGTTTGCGGCGGTTGGGTTGAAATGTGCGCTTGGGCATGGAAATGCGCTCCTGTTTCTTGGCTAAATCTGCGCCTTGACGGCAAGTTTTAAGTATAGCGTACCTTGGGTCCGGAATCCAGCCCCACGCTCTGCACGCGAACGCGTGGCCTGCTTGTTCGATTCGCGGCACCCAATCTGCTCGGCGCGCAGATGCACGAAGCGATGTTCCGTTTTTCCGATTCCACTCTGTAACTCTGGTAATCTTTTTTTCTCCGGCGTGGAGACCGCTGAGAGTGACTGTTGCCCCCAGTTTCACCACCATTGGTGCAACTCTTCGCGGCCACAAAAAGTTGTGTGAATGAGGCATTGCAACGGTCGCTAAATGTGCTACTATCGGGACCGTTCAAGAAAAGTTTCCAAGCGTCCCACGGAGCGTATTTATCCACGGTCCCGGCTCGACGGTTCAGGGGCAGATCAGCGGCGATCAGGCACTCGGTAGGCAGCGGCTGGACGCAAAGCAATGCGCTCTGCGTCTGCAGAGACCCATTGCCAAAAATCGCGTGGACGAAAAGTTCCGAGAAGTAAAATAGGCGACGCAGGCAAGGAATAGATCGATGGCATTTGCAGCTTCTCAAGCAACGGTGCTCAATCCCTGGATTCAAATCCTCGCAGCCCTCGAAAAGAAGGTGATTCGCCAGTCCTTCGAGACCTGGCTCAAACCCACGCGCTACAGCCACGCCGCGGGCCGCACTCTTTATGTGCGTGTGCCCTCGCCGGAGTTCCAGCACATCGGCGAAAAGTATGACGACCTGATCCACGAAGCCATCGACCAGCAGGCGCTGGAGTTCGATGACGTCAGCTTTGTCACCGCGGAGGAAGATCCGTCGATTCCCCCGCAACGCCGCGATGGCGGCTTTCCGCCTCTGCCTGCACACGCACCTACCGCGCCACCGGCGCCTGCGCGCAATCCTCAGCAGGAGCGCTTCGACTGGTCGACGGCCGCGCAGCTCAATCAGCGCTACACCTTTGATGCGTTTGTTATCGGCAACGGCAACCAGTTTGCGCGCGCAGCGGCGCTCGCCGTGGCTGAGCGGCCTTCGCGCGCTTACAATCCGCTCTTCCTGTATGGCGGCGTCGGCATGGGCAAGACGCATCTGATGCACGCCATCGGCCATGAGGTGAAACGCCGCCAGCCCATGGCCAGCATCTCCTATGTCTCCGCGGAAAAGTTCACCAACGAGATGATCACGTCGATCCGCAACGATCGCATGACCAGCTTCCGCGATCGCTTCCGCACTGTGGACGTGCTGCTCATCGACGACATTCAGTTCATCGCGCAGAAGGAGCGCACCCAGGAAGAGTTCTTCCACACCTTCAACGCTCTGCACGAAAGCATGAAGCAGATCGTGATCGCTTCCGATCGTCCACCCAAGGAGCTCACGGAGATTGAAGACCGGCTGCGCTCGCGCTTCGAGTGGGGCCTCATTGCGGACATTCAGCCACCGGATCTTGAAACCAAGGTCGCCATCCTGCAGAAGAAAGCGGAGAGCGAGCAGGTGCAGCTCCCCACCGACGTTGCTCTCTTCGTTGCGTCGAACGTACGCACCAACGTGCGCGAGCTTGAAGGCGCACTTGTACGGCTCATTGCCTGGTGCCAGCTCAACCGCATGGAGATCACTCTCGCTTCAACGCAGCAATGCCTCAAGCAATTCATCGACATGCAGGTGCGCAAGATCACCATTGAGGCCATTCAGCGCGCGGTCGCCGAGCAGTTCGGCATGAGGGTCGCCGACCTCAAGCAGAAGAACAATTCGCGTAACGTGGTGGTGCCGCGGCAGATTGCGATGTACCTGGCCAAGCAGATGACCGAAGCGAGTTTGCCTGAGATCGGCCGCCAGTTCGGCAACAAGCACCACACCACGGTGATGCACTCGATAGCCAAGATCGACGAGCAGCGCCGCGCCGACAAAGACTTGCACCGCACGCTGAACAAGCTGCAGGAACTGCTCAACGGGTAGCGAACGCGAGCGAGCCAGCAGGTCAGCGAGTCAGCAAGAAACTGAAGCCCACGCCGTATTCGCACGGCGTGGGCTTTTGTTTTTTTTCTAATCCCAAATCCCTAACCCCTAGTCCCTAACCATTGCCTTCAGCCCACCGCCGGTAGCCCGGCCAACGCCATCGCAATTTCCTCTGCCGGGTAGTCGTAATTCTCCAGCATGCCTGCCTGGTAATTGATGTACGACTGCATGTCGAAGTGGCCGTGTCCGCAGAGATTGAACAGTATCGTTCTCTCCTTGCCTTCCTCCTTGCACTTCACCGCCTCGGCGATGGCCCCGGCAACAGCGTGGTTCGCCTCAGGCGCGGGGATGATTCCTTCCGTGCGCGCAAACTGAATGCCTGCCGCAAACGCGTCAAGCTGCTGAACACTGGTGGCCTCAATCAGGCCCAGATCGCGCACGTGCGAAACCAGCGGCGCCATGCCGTGATAGCGCAGCCCGCCGGCGTGAATGCCCGGCGGAATGAAGGTGGAACCCAGCGTGTGCATCTTGACCAGTGGAGTGAGATGGCCGGTGTCGCCAAAGTCGTAGGCGAAATGTCCCTTGGTCAAGCTTGGGCAGGCAGCCGGTTCCACGGCAATCACACGCGCATTCGTCTGGCCCTTGATCTTCTTTCCCAGGTAAGGGAACACCAGGCCGGCAAAGTTCGAGCCGCCTCCGGTGCAGCCGACAATTACATCCGGCTCGGCATCGGCCAGCGCCATCTGCTCCATTGCTTCCAGGCCAATCACCGTCTGGTGCAGCAGCACGTGATTCAGCACGCTGCCCAGCGCGTACTTTGTATTCGCGTCCTTCGCAGCCACTTCCACGGCTTCAGAGATGGCAATGCCCAACGATCCGTTCGTATTCGGAAACTGGGCCAGAATCGCGCGGCCTGACTCCGTCTCCACGCTCGGGCTCGGCGTAACGCTGGCGCCAAACGCCTCCATGAGCGCGCGGCGGTAAGGCTTCTGGTCATAACTGACGCGCACCATGTAGACCTTGCATTCGAGCCCAAAGAACGCGCAGGCCATGGCCAGTGCAGAGCCCCACTGCCCCGCGCCGGTCTCGGTGGAGAGCCGCTTGGTTCCTTCAACCTTGTTGTAGTAGGCCTGCGCCACGGCGGTGTTCGGCTTGTGCGAGCCGGCCGGGCTAACGCCTTCGTACTTGTAGAAGATCTTCGCCGGCGTATCGAGGGCCTTCTCAAGCCGCCGCGCTCTGAACAGCGGCGATGGCCGCCACTGCGCATACACCTGCCGCACCGGGTCGGGAATCTCGATCTCCCGCTCCTGGCTGACCTCCTGCATAATAAGCGCCATGGGAAACAGCGGCGCCAGGTCATCCGGCCCTATGGGCTGCAGCGTTCCTGGATGCAAGGGCGGAGCGAGCGGCTTGGGCAAATCGGCGGCAAGGTTATACCACGCGCGGGGAATACGACTCTGGGGCAGATTGTATTGGATGGTTTCCATGCGCAACATCCTACCAGCAAAGACGCTGCCGCTTCAGTGTTGAGGAGACCGCGGACCTCACTACCCTATCGCTGACTAGCCTTACCGGCGCTCACCTTCCGATTGAATTCCTCTGACTGTCCGCGGCCGACAGTCAGCGGCTTCCATCCGGCGGCATTCAGGTGCTTGGCCAGAAACACAATCTGCCCGCAGTGATAGCTGTAATGCGCGATTTGCCGGTTGATGGCCTGCACCACCGAATGCGCCTCGCTTCGAATCGTCACCGTCCGCGCCAGGTCCGCCTCGCCCAGCGGTTCCAGCGCGGCAAATACGCAAGCCCAGCCTTCATCCCACGAAGCCATTAGAGCATCGCGCGTCTCAAGCGGGTCAGTAAATTCCAGATCGCGCCGCCGGTCCGGCTTCTCGCCATCGCTGGTCAGGAAATCGGTAAATCGTGACCGCATATTGCCGGTCAGATGCTTCACGATCACTGCAATGGAGTTCGATTCCGCGTCCAGCGTCGAGAGCAGTTGCGCATCCGTCAATTGCGCCATGGCCCGCTCTGCCAGACCCTTGTAATAGCGGAACAGACTGAGCGAGTCCTGCAGGTAAGAGGTGGTGAATTCCAACGCCATGCGCCCATTTTTGCACTCCCTCTAGAAACTTCAAAACGGAATGCACACGAAATCAATCCGAAAAAATCCGCCCTTAAGCTTTAGTCTGGAAGACACAATCGATTCAGCGTTCCCCACGGAGAATCATGCCTTCTATCCAACCCTTCTCTCGCCGGGGCTTTCTCGGCGCGTCCGGCGCCCTGGCTGCGACAGCCGCGTTCGCCGCCCCGCACACCGCGCTCGATCAAAGCTCTGCCCCACCGCAGATGGCCGCGGCCATCGCCGCACTTCCCGTTCTCTCCGGCCTCTCACGCCCCTTTACCAACGCTGAGCGCCTGGCTCGCATCGATCGCGCCGAGCAGCTTATGGCGGCCACTAAAATCGACGCGATCGTCCTCGCCAACTCGACCACATCGTCGGTCTATTTCGCCGACCTGCGCCTCAACGGCGGCGAGCGTCTCTGGGCTCTTGTGATCCCTGCCAAAACGAAGCCGTTCCTGGTCTGTCCGGCGTTTGAAGAAGGCCGTGCCCGCGAACTTCTCGAAGCCGGCCCATTCGGCAAAGACGCCGACGTCCTGGTCTGGCAGGAAGACGAAAGCCCCTTCGCCGCTCTCGGCAAGGGCCTCGGTGATCGTGGCCTCACCAGCGCGACGATAGGCCTGGATGAGAACATGAAGTTCGTCTTCTCTGAAGGTATCCGCGCCGCCAACCCTCATCTGAATCTCGTCTCCGCCTCGCCGGTCACTGCCGGATGCCGCATGATCAAAGACGCGCATGAGATCGAATGCCTGCGCCTGGCCTGCCGGGCCACGCTGCTGGTCTACCGCGCAGTTGCCCAGTCGCTTCATCCGGGCATGACCACAGCGGATGTACATTCCCTGATCGCCGCCGCCTACAAGCGCGTTGGATTCGAAGGCGAAGCCAGCCTCAACATCGACGAATTCACCGCCCTGCCGCACGGTTCGCGCCAGCAGCAAACACTCCGCGAAGGCTCCATTCTCATGCTCGACGACGGCTGCGCGGTCGAAGGCTACACCTCCGACATCACCCGTACCTTCGTCCTAGGTAAAGCCACCGACAAAATGAAATCGGTCTTCGATCTGGTCCACCGCGCGCAATTCGCTGCCGTCCAGGCAGCCCGGCCCGGCGTTCCAACTGCCAGCGTGGACGCTGCCGCCCGCAAGATTATCGTCGATGGCGGATACGGTCCCGGTTACACTTACTTCTCGCATCGTCTCGGGCACGGCATCGGCATGGACATGCACGAGTGGCCGTACTTCGTGAAGAACAACATGTACGGCTACGACCTGAACCCGCGACTCCAGGCCGGCAACCTGCTCAGCGACGAGCCAGGCATCTACATCCGCGGCGAGTTCGGCATTCGCCTTGAAGACGACTTGCTTATTACGGAATCCGCTTCCGAGCTGCTCACTCCGCAAAGTCCATCGCTCGAGGATCCATTCGGTAATATGGAATGACGCCGATCATGATCAGCAAAGAGCAGGCAAACGCGACCAGAGCCCGCCGCGACGGGTTGATTTTGCTTCTGCTTGGCAGTGTGGTGTTTGTCCTGCTCGGCGCAGCTCTCGAAAACTCCGCCGCCACCCCGGCGTCGGATTTCAGAGCCCTCTATTACCCGGCTCGAACCCTCGTTCATAACTCTGACCCTTACTCCATACCTGAGGTGAGCTCAATCTATCAGGAAGATAGCGCGAACTTTCCCAGGGATGACTGGAAGGCTCGGGTAATTGCAACGTGCAATGTCTATCCGCCCAGCGCATTCACTTTCATGTTTCCTTTCGCGATGCTCCAGTGGGGGCCGGCGCACATACTCTGGCTGATCCTGACCGTTGTCAGCATCCTTTTCGCCTCGTTTCTGATGTGGAATCTCGGCGCCAGCTACGCTCCCCTGGTCTCAGGCGGCCTGATCGCCCTCTTTCTCGTCAACAGCGAATTGCTCGTCATCTCCAGCAACGCGGCAGGAATTGTTGTGAGCCTTTGCGTTGTCGCCGTCTGCTGCTTCTTGCGCAACCGTTTCGTCGCCGTCGGCATGCTTTGCCTGGCCATCAGCCTCACCATCAAGCCGCAGGAGACAGGCCTTGTGTGGCTCTTCTTTCTGCTGGCCGGCGGGGTATACCGCAAACGCGCATTGCAAACCCTCCTGGTTACAGTTGCCATCAGCCTGCCTGCCCTTCTATGGGTCTGGCACTTCTCGCCCCATTGGCTGCAGGAGTGGCATTCCAACCTGGCAGTCTTCTCAGCGCGCGGCGGGATCAACGATCCCGGACCTGCTTCCGCTGGCGGACATGGCCTGGCCATGGTGATCAGTCTGCAATCTATCCTCAGCGTATTTCGTGACGATCCGCACTTCTACAACCTGGGCAGCTACGTTCTCACTGCGCCGCTGCTTCTTGTCTGGGCCGTGGTCACCCTGCGTAACCGCACCTCTCCCACAAGAACGTGGCTGGCCCTGGCCGCCATTGCGGCGATCTCCATGCTGCCTGTGTATCACCGCCAGTACGATGCCAAGTTGCTGCTGCTCACCGTTCCCGCGTGCGTCATGCTATGGGCTGAGGGCAGCGTGCTCGGCAAACTCGCACTGCTGGTGAATACCGCGGCCTTCGTCCTGACAGGCGACCTGACGTGGGCAATTCTTCTCGGCCTTATTGGTCATTTGCACCTCGCGGCTACAGGCTTCTCCGGATGGCTTTCCACAGCGCTGCAGGTTTTTCCAGCGCCGTTGATGTTGCTGGCGATGGCGATTTTCTATTTATGGGTCTATGCGCGCAGGAGATCGGGCACCGCTCCAGAAACTGAATTCCGGAGTTGAGCGCATGCATAGCAGCCCGGATCAAAGTAATGGTGGGCCCGGAGGGATTCGAACCCCCAACCAAGGGATTATGAGTCCCCTGCTCTAACCGTTGAGCTACAGGCCCTTCCTTTATTATCAATAATTTGGGAGCTACTTTTTTCGATCCTTAGGCTGCTGTATCTAAAAACGTAGCTACCCATTACCTTTTGATCCCTCCAGCGCCTTTCGGTTGAGATTCTCAAGCCTGTCGAATGCCAGCTCAATTGTCTCGCCTGTTGGGTGCACATACCGCTGTGAGATCGTGACGCTTGAGTGTCCCGCCAGTTTCATTATTGTAAACGCGTCGGCACCAGCTTCCCCCAACCGACGCGACGATATCGACGATGCCACCGATCAGCACGCCTTTGACGGATACTTTGCTCATGACTTGCTCCGATTGGGACAATAGGCCTACTCAGCTCCGAGCAGCATCTTGATGCCTACTCCGATAAGGGCCACCCCAACAACGATGAAAACAAGACGCCCCGACCATCTCGAACTCTTCTGTTTAAACTCGCCTAGCGCAACTACATCGGCAGCGTGGAAGTCCTTTCCAAATATCCCTCCCAGGATCGCAACAACACCGAAAATCATGAGAAAAATGCCCACGTTTTCACCCCTTCCAAGCTGTTTCTGTCTTCCTAGAACTCAGTGTGGAATTGCGCATGTCGATCCGGTGCACGTCGTCGATTCCTTGAGGTCTGTTGCGAACTGCTTCGTGTCTTGTATTGCCGCGTTCCCGACTGAACTTGCGACGCCTTGAACCTCTTGGGTTCCTGGTAAAGAAATTGACTTTCATCCCGGGGTTGTCTTTCGCATACGCAAAGAAGTCCTTTATCTGATTCGTCAGGTTGAGCTTTGCGGTATCCTTGACTTCACCTAGAATGTTTATACCCTTC
>JBKQNU010000024.1:0-43209 GCA_052145815.1 Occallatibacter sp. | reverse complement strand
TGAAGCGCGGGGCTAACAACCACGGCGCCTACGGCGCTGGCGACTGCCAGCATGGAGGGCTTCTACACCGGCCCCTTCGAGGGGCCACCAATCATAAGGCCTCCGGCTCTGCCGGAGGATACTTACTTTGTGTGGAGTTCGTGGAGCCAGTCGTCCATGTGTCCCAAGGCGCGGAGGAGGGTCAGACGGGCCTTGGCGAGATCCAGCGCGGCGTCGAGGGCTTGCTGGTACTTTTGGCGTTCGTCGATGCGGGCGAGCTGCTCGGATTTTGGGGTGGTCTGGGGTTGAGGGTTGGGGCCGGCGGAGGCGCCGTTGCCGACTTCAAGCTGGGTGAGGACGGCCTTGAGCTGGGCTTCGGCAATCTGCTGCTTGAGGCTGGCGACCTCGGCCTGGGCGTCGAGTTCGCGCAAGCTGCTGGTGAGGGTGGCGATCTGGACGTCGTTCTGGCGTTGCGCCTGTTCGGTTTCGACGGTGGCGCGGAGCGCTTCGGCGGCGGTCGCCCTGGCTTTGGCGCGAAGCGCGAAGTCAAAAAAGGGAATCGTAATCTGGAGACCGAAGCTGACGTTGTTGGGGGTGAAGTTTTTGTAGTACGTGCTGTAACTGTTCAGCTCGTTTGAGTCGTAGTTATATACGGCGCCGAATCCGATCAGAGGCCGCCTCCACGCCAGGTCATCCCCCTTGGCTTCGAGCTGCTTGGAGAGCGCCACGGCGTTGGCGGAGTTGATCCCGGGCAAGGTGCGTGGAACTTCGTCCGCGGTGATTTCAGGAATCTCAGGGATGCTGGCGTGGTCGGGAAGGATGGAGCCGACGGGCAGGCCGGTGAGAACCGCGAGCTGTTTGGAGAGCGTGGCGGCGCGGGTCTCAAGATGAAGGCGTTGCAGCTTGAGGATTGCGGCGGTCAGACGGGCCTGCAACAAGTCCAGGTCCGAATCGACGCCGGCTTCGTTGCGTTCCTGTTCGATACGAACCAGGTCCCCGGTGAAGGTCTCCTGCCGCTGGGCGGCCGCGAGTTCGCGGCTGACGGTGTCCAGCTCAATGTAGGTAGTGGAGGCGTCAAGTGCCACCTGCTCACGAGCGTCTTTGAGGTTGAGTTCGGCGGCTTCAATTCCAGCACGAGCAGCTTTGATGTATTGACGCTGGGAATAGCTGAGCACCAGCGATTGCATCGTAGCGCTGCCCACCGACGGCTGGCCGGCGGGGAAGCCATGCGAGAATCCGACATTGGAGCCAATAACGAAGTTGGGGATGTACGCGTCCTGGGTCTGGGCCAGTGCGGCTTGGGCCTTCTTCAAATCGGCATCTGCGAGCTTGACGGCACTCGAGTTGCGCTGGGCGAGGTCGACGACCGTGGAGAGGGAGACTTGGGCTTGTAAGGCGACCGGGGCGAGAGCGCAGGCAAGCAGGATGGACGCAAGAAGGAGTTGCGAGAGGGCCGGGCGCGGGTTTGGGGCGGATTCCGAGAGCATCGTTGTGGTCAATTCTCTGCCAGTTGGTCCGAGGTACGTTGTTGCGGTCCGGCCTGGGCCTTGAAATCCTTCGCGGGCTTGTATTCATGCGCCAGGGCGAGGGCGGCGGCGCGCTCGCGATTGGCGGCTTGCTGGTCGCCGAGTTGCTGTTTCAGGCGGGCGAGACGGAGGTGGGCGATGAAGGCCGGGGCCTCCTCGGTTTTGAACGGGCTGGCAAGGTAATCCTCGAGCATGGTGACGGCAAGGGCGGGGTTGCGGTTGGTTTCAATCAAAAGGCCGGCGCCGTCATAGAGGGCAGAGCCCGGATGCTTGTCGTGGAGGGCGGTGGAGAGGATGCTTGCGACCGCCGAATCCATCTCGTCGAAGCGCTGGCGGCGGACGTAAAAACTGGCCAGTGTGGCCCAGCCGATGGCGGGATGCGTGCCTGCGGTGATGGTTTTTTTGTATTCGTCCTCGGCGCCAGGGTAGTCCCTTTGCTGCTCGGCGATCTGGCCGCGAAGCTTGTGGGCGCGGGCGGGATCGACTTTGTCGAGACGGGCGGCGATTGCCTCGGCTTTCTCGATTCCCCCGCCAACCACGCCGGGGGCCTGGTGGTAGAAGTCCCCCAGGTCGGCCAAGGCTTCAGCATTGCGGGGATTGAGCCGGACAGCCTCTTCAAACTCGGAGCGAGTGCGCTTGGCAAGAGAGAATGCGGTGATAAACGAGGCGCGGCTGGCCTTTTCCCCCAAGGCGCGGCCGAGCCAGAGGTGGAAGTCGGAGTTCTGCGGATCGAGTTGCGCGGCCTGCTCACATTCGGCCGCCGCGGCGTCCCATTGCGCAAGGGTGTAGCGAACGCGACAGATGAGATTGTGGCCCATGGCTTGGCCGGGACCGGAGGCTGGAAGGGATGAGAGGAGCGAGAGGGCCTTGTCTGCCTCGCCCGCCTGCAAGGCTGCGTTGGCAGCGGCGAGGGCCTGACCCGGATTCTGGGGCTGAGCTGCATTTGGAGCCTGGTCTGGATTCTGAACTGAGGGCGGGGTGGAGGGTGAATTGGCCCTCTGCGCCGTGACGTTGAGCGGGATGGCTGCCGCCAGCATTGCCGCGGACAGGCCATTTGCAATACGCCGACAGAGCCTCACTGAACGTCCTTGATTGGAATGCCTTCCAGCAAAGGCAGTCCGTTGGTTGTGCCGGTGGCCACGATGTCGCCCTCTTGCAATCCGGAGACAATGGGCGCCAGGGTGAGGCTGGGGACTCCGACGGTGACTGGAGTGCGCACGAGTTCGTCGCCGACGACCTTGAAGACAAAGGGTTTGCCGTTTTCGACGTGGAGAGCTTCGCGGGGCACGGTGAGGGTGTTGGGTTGGCTGGAGGTGGTAACGGTGACGGTGACGTTGGTGTCGGGGAGCAGGCCGCCATCGCCCCCGTCGATGTCAATGAGGGTCTCGCCGACGGTCCGCGTGGTGTATTGGACGACGGTGGTGGGGGTGCGCGCGACGTGGCCCGTCCAGACGTGGCCGGGTCGCGGGTCGCCATCCCACTTGATCTGCACCGGCTGACCGACTGCGAGCTGGCCGAGGAGGGGCTCATCGAAGTAGGCGCGAACGCGAAGGTCGTGCAGGTCAGCCAACTGCATCAGGAGGTGACCCTCCTCGACAAAGTCGGAGCGCGCGACGCCTACACTGTAGACGGTTCCTGCGATGAGGGCGTGGGGCGCGGTTTTTGCTTCAATGTCGCGGGCGGCGGCAAGGCTTGCTTCCGCGTCGTCGAGGGCGGCCTGAGCCCGGGCTACATCGACGGGGGCGTAGCGGCTGTGGGAATTCTGCTCAGCGGCATTCAAGGCGGCTTTTGCGCTATCGAGGCGTTCCTGTGCGGCGGCGACCTCGCTGGCAGAGGCCGCGCCAGTAGTTTTCAGTTTGCTCAGGGCGTCGAGGTCGTGGCGGGCTTGGTCGCGGTCAATGCGCGCCTTTTCAATGTCCGCAGCCGAGGCCTGGCGTTCCTGGGAACTTCCGTTATGGACGGCTGCGTCGAGGGCGGCCTGGGCGGATTTCACGCCGCTCTCGGCGCTGGCGACGCGGGCGCGCGCCTGCACGTCGTCGAGTTCAAGCAGCAGCTTGCCGGCCGGGACTTGGTCGCCCTGCTGCACGTGGATTGCTTTGACGGTGGTGGCGATGGGGCTGGAGACGGGATAGTTCACCAACGGCTCAACGCGGCCGTTGGTGCTGATGTTGTTGACCAGCAACTGGCGGCTCACACGGGCTTCACGCACGGGAAGGCGCTCCCGTGTGAAGGAACGCGCCACAAAGTACACGATCACGACGATTACGGCCGCACCCAGCCAAAGCCAGAGCCGGCTCGATTGCTTTCTCGCTTCAGCCATTCACCCAACCATGGTCAGTATATAGGACTCTTGAAAAGCTTCGAGGAAGCAAAAAATCCTCGCGGAGTGGGTTCAAGATGCTCCATGGGGGGGATTTGGCCGAGAAAGCGCAGGCTGGGTAGAATGGTGCTATGGCTCTTGAACCGCGCTATACCGAGGAACATGCCAAGGCCGGGCTGGACTTTGCCTTTCCCGCCATTGAGACGTGGCAGAACCAGTTTCCCGGCTACGAGATCTTGATCGACGATCCGGAGCTCACCTCCGTTTGTCCCAAGACGGGGCTGCCGGATTTTGGCATGCTGACGATTCACTACATGCCGCGGGCGAAGTGCCTTGAGCTCAAGTCGCTGAAAGAATACCTGTTCAGCTACCGCAACCTGGGGATCTTTCAGGAAAACATCGTCAACCAGGTTCTGGAAGATGTGGTGAAGGCATGTGATCCGGTGTGGGCGGTGGTGAAGGGCGTGTTCCGGCCGCGGGGCGGGATTGGGACGACGGTTGAGGCAAAATGGCCGAGGCCGAAAGCCTGAAGCATGCGAATCAGCAAGTCAGCGAGTCGGCGGGCCGTTATTGGGCGCGGGCTTTGGGGGATTGTGTACACTCGGGCAAGCAGATTTCCAGACGCTGAGGGCACTTGTCGACTTCATCCCTGTCAAGGCGAATGACCTGGAGCCCGGCGGTGGCGACGCTGGTGCTGCTGATCGGGCTGAACCTGCTCAACTACATTGATCGCTACATTCTGCCCGGCGAAGTCACGCTGATTCAGCGTGAATATGGCTGGAACGACGAGCGGATGGGCTTGCTGACCACTGCGCTTTTTGTGGTGTATATGCTGGCCGCGCCGTTGACGGGCTGGTTGGGGGATCACTTCCCGCGCAAGCCGCTGATCATTGGCGGAGCGGTGCTGTGGAGCCTGGCGACGCTGGGGACGGCGTGGGTGCACGACTACTGGACGCTGTTTGTCCGTCATGCTCTGGTGGGGGTGGGCGAGGCGACCTTCGGGATCTTTGCGCCGGCGGTGTTGGCGGATTTCTATCCGGAGCGGGATCGGAATAGGATTCTGTCGATCTTTTATCTGGCGATACCAGTGGGTGCAGCACTGGGGTATTTGGCGGGCGGGGAGTTGGGTTCCGCGTTGGGCTGGCGGGCGCCGTTTTTCATATGCGCGATTCCGGGGCTGGTGATTGCAGTGCTTTATGGATGGTTGGGGCGCGAGCCGGTGCGCGGGGCGAGCGACCATGTGAAGGCGACGGCGAGCCGAAGCACTTTCTTGGGGCTCTTTACCAACGGCGCGTTCTTGACGGCGACGTTTGGGCTGGCGATGCTGACCTTTGCCATGGGCGGAATATCCAATTGGGTTCCGACATTCTTGAGCCGCTTTGCAGGCCTCTCCGTCGGAAAGGCGGGACTGGTGGTTGGAGCCATCACGGCTGCTGACGGCATTGTTGGAACTGCTGTAGGCGGTTGGCTGGCTCAGCGGTGGCTGCGGACGAATCACCGCGCTCTTTACCTGCTTTCATTCTGGAGCGTGGCGCTGGCGCTGCCCTGCGGGGCGCTGGTCTTCTTTGGCCCGCCCATATGGGCGATACCGGGCCTGGTCGCTGCCGAGTTTTTCGTCTTCCTCAATACCGGCCCTCTGAACGCTGCCATTGTAAACTCGGTGTCGTCGCCGATCAGGGCCACGGCGATTTCGTTGAATCTGCTGATCATTCATCTATTTGGCGACACGTTTTCGCCGACCATCATCGGCGCCGTTTCCGTGCGCTCAAACCTGCGCATCGGGTTGGGAGTTACACTGATTTTTCTGGTTATCTCCGGGACAATTCTGTTAGCTGGGGCGCGGTTTGCGCCGCGGCTGGATGATACTCCTGAGTTAGCGAGTTGAGTTGGCATTTGATTCCCTCATCTGCAACAACCCTGTAAGAGTTATTAACTCATGTAACCGATCGAGACCTGCCGGATGACGTCAGTGCACTTTGCCGCAAATGTGATTGGTGTTCTGACGGCAATGCTGGGGCTTGGATGGCTTCGGCAGGCGGTGTCAGCGCTGCGCGGAGTGCCTGCTCTGCCTGACCTGACGCATCCTGGTGCGGCGCGGGCAGAGCCTGTTGCGGGAGCGGGGCCGGATGTGACGGTGGTTGTTCCGGCATGCAATGAAGAGGAATCGATCGAAGCTACCCTGCGGTCGCTGCTGGCTTCAACCGGAGTGCGGTTGCAGATCGTGGCTATCGACGATCGGTCGACGGACCGGACAGGCGAGCGTATGGATGCGGTTGCCGCGGAGGCGCTCGCCGCGAGTGGACCGCACGCGCTTGAGGTGGTCCACAATGGCGAATTGCCGGCAGGTTGGATCGGCAAGGCGCATGCGCTGGCGCTGGGTGCAAGACGCGCGCGAGCAGATTGGTTGCTGTTTACCGATGGAGATGTGCGGTTCGATCCGCGGGCAGTTGGATTGGGGCTTGCTTATGCGGTTGCCGAACGCGCCGATCACGTGGTGCTGGCGTTCACGCTGGAATTGGAGAGCGTTGCGGAGGCCGCCGTGTATGGCGCGTTTCAGGCGCTTGCGGCGTGGAATGTCCGCCTGTGGAAGGTTGCCGATCCAAAGGCGCGGGACTTTGTTGGAGCGGGAGGCTTCAACCTGGTGCGGCGCGCGGCTTATGAGTGTGTGGGAGGGTTCGAGGCGCTGCGCATGGAGGTGATAGAAGATCTGCGGCTGGGCTGGAAGATCAAGCGCGCGGGGTATGCGCAGCGGATTGTGCTGGGAGCGGGGCTGATGCGGATCCGCTGGATCGAGGGCGCGCTGGGCATTGTGGGTCTGCTCGAAAAGAACGGGTTTGCCGCAGTGCGCTTCCAGGTTGGACTGGCTCTGCTTGCTGCTGTGGGATTCGGTGTGCAGATTGTTCTGCCGCTGGCCGCGATGGCATGCGGAGGCTGGGCAGCGGTGGCAGCGGTGCTGACTTACGTATTCATCGCACTAACCTACGCTGCGAACCGGCCGGTCACGCAGGTGTCTCCGTGGGTTGCGGTGCTGTTTGCTCCGGCAACGGGGATCTTGTTGTTTGCGCTGGTGCGGTCGGTGGTTTTGACGCTTTGGCGCGGCGGGGTGGTTTGGCGTCGCACGCTCTATCCGTTGCAGGAACTGCGACGGAACGCGGGGGACTGGAGATGAAGCTATTTGGCCGATCGAGTCTCCTGGTCGCGGGTATTCATGAAGGAGCGGCCGACGCCTTGAGAACGCAGGTTGGGGTCGTTGATGGGAGGGCGGGACTGGTCGGCTGAGAAGCCGTGGGCGAGCATGGGATTGGGCTTGAATTTGGGTGGGCCGCCATAGAACTGGCGGGAATGGCTCAGGATCATTCCGGCGCGGCCGTGCATGGGCTGCACGATACCGCGCACCTCGACGTTCATGTCGCGGTACTTGCGCAGTTCACCGACTTCGTCGTGGTCTTCCCATAGGCTGACGATGGTGAAGCGGCAGGCGTCGTCAGGGGTCTGCGGCGTGCACACATCGAGGAAGCGGGTTCCATCGGGAAGTTGAACCACGTCATAAACATGCGCGGAAACGCAAACGTCCTTCTTGAGCATTTTGGAAGCCTCGCCGGCGGGGACGCAAGGCTTGGGTGATGCGGCCAGGGAGGAGAGCGGCTCAAGAAGGACGAGAAGCACCGGGATAAGCAGGACAGGACGATGCTGTGGTAGCCGGACCATGGTTTGCTCCGCCGAGGATGCGAGAATCCTAGTCCTGTCCAGCGAGGAATGAAAGGGTCATGCCTGTGGGCTATGCTTCGTGTAGGCTTATCGCAGATTTTCCCTGTCTTCTGATTCAATTACTGGATTGGGGGTTTCGCCATGCATGGCTCCTTCCGTGGTTCGCTGATGCTGCTTGCACCCGTGGCTTTATTCTCAGGCGCTGCGATCGTTGCCGCGCCGCAGACTGGATTCTTGGCCCAATACAAGGGGACGCCCTACCACGACAGCCAATATCAGGGCGGTGCACAGAAGATTCCCGGGAAGGTGCTGTGCGCCTATTACGACCTGGGCGGCGAGGGCGTTGCCTATCACGACACGGACGCGGAAAACCACGGCAGCGGCGAGTTGAACAAGGCGGACGGAAGCTATTTGAACGAGTTCCGCATGCACGAGGGCGTGGATATTTCGTACACCAAGTTCGGGCATACGCCACACATTGACGACAGCGCATACAACAAGGTTGAGCCGCCGGCAAACCTGCTCTACGTGGGCTGGACGGAGGCTGGAGAGTGGTTCAATATCACGGTGGACGTGGCCAAGGCAGGGGAGTATTCGGCCGATTTGCTCTATACGTCGAACCGCGGGGGAGCGCTTTTGCTGGACGTGAACGGTGAGCCGGCAACGGGGCCACTGAAGATTATCAGCACATACGACGACACCGATCCGCTGGATTGGCGGCAGTACCATCACTGGAACTTGGCCAAGAACTTTGTGAGGCTGCGGCTGGCGAAGGGGAAATCGGTGCTCACGGTGCATATTCTGGCCGAGGGGCACATGAACCTGGCTACGTTTGACTTCAGTAAGGCGGAGTGAGGATGGATACACGTGCACAATTGAAATACAGAATCCGCTTCTGAAGGCAATAGGCGTCCTGATCGGCGTCGTTACCGCGCGCCGACTAGTTCCTCGCTCTTTGCGCTCTGCCCGTAGTGGCTCTCCACGTACTTGTCGAGGATCTGCTTGAAGTCGGCAACTATTGTGTCGCCGCGCAGCGTAGTCGCAAGCTTGCCGTCGATGTAGACGGGGGCTTTGGGCTCTTCGAAGGTGCCGGGCAAACTGATTCCAAGGTTGGCGTGCTTGCTTTCGCCGGGGCCGTTGACCACGCAGCCCATGACGGCCAGTTTCAGCTCTTCAACGCCGGGATACTTTTTGCGCCACTCGGGCATGGAGGTGCGGAGGTAGCTCTGAATCTGCTCGGCCAATTCCTGAAAATAGGTGCTTGTTGTGCGGCCGCAGCCGGGGCAACTCGTGACCTGCGGCATGAAGCTGCGGATGCTGAGCGATTGCAGTATCTGCTGCGCGGCTTGCACTTCTTCGGTTCGGTCTCCGTTTGGTTTGGGGGTGAGGCTGACGCGGATCGTATCGCCGATGCCGGATAAAAGGAGCGGTGCGAGGCCGGCCGTGGAGGCGATCAGGCCCTTGGAACCCATGCCGGCTTCTGTGAGGCCGAGATGCAGGGCGTAGCTGCAACGCGAGGCCAGCGATGTGTAGACGTCGATCAGGTCGCGCACGCCGCTGACCTTCGCAGAGAGGATGATCTGGTCGGGGCGCAGGCCGTAATGCTCGGCGGCCTTGGCGGATTCAAGCGCGCTGACGACCATGGCTTCCATCATGACGTCGCGGGCCGGCTGAGGATTGGCGAGCTTGGAGTTCGCATCCATCATGCGGGTGAGCAGGGCCTGATCGAGCGAGCCCCAGTTGACGCCGATGCGGACGGGCTTCTGGTTCTCAACTGCACACTCGACCATGACCTGGAAGTTGTCGTTGTCCTTCTTGCCTATGGACGCGTTGCCCGGATTGATGCGGTATTTGGCGAGCGCGCGCGCGGCGGCAGGGAACTTCTTGAGCAGCAGATGGCCGTTGTAGTGGAAGTCGCCGACGATGGGGACGCGGATTCCGCGTTTTTCAAGGCCTTCGACGATGTGGGGAACTGCGGCTGCGGCGTCTTCGTTGTTCACAGTGACGCGAACAATTTCAGAGCCGGCCAGGGCCAGGGCTGCGACCTGCTCGATGGTGCCGGGGATGTCGGCCGTGTCGGTGTTGGTCATGGACTGGACGACGACCGGGACTTCCCAGCCGACGCGGACGTGACCGATTTTTACAGTTGGGGTTTTTCTGCGCTGAATCTCCGCCATGATTCTAGTTTACCCGGAGTTGTGAGGGAAGGGAACATGGAGAGGGATGCTGGTTGCAGGTTCAAGGTCTCCCACCCATTCCGCGAAGTGCGCGAAATGGATGGGGCCCGGAGTTGTAGTTCGCCGATCGAATTGTCGACGGTTGTCATAAAGGCTCCAAGGAAAATGAGGTAGTCTGGGGCGGAGACCAGCGGGTCAGCGACTTGGAGGCGGCGCGATGAGCGAGGGTGCAGGGGTGGGCGTGGCGGATTTGGGAACTCGTGCAGGGGCTCAACGGAGTGGGCCGTCCCTCTTGCTGAAGGGCGTGCGCAAGGCGTTTGCCGATGTGCAGGCGGTGGACGGGCTGGATCTGGAAGTGGCGCAGGGCGAGTGCTTTGGGCTTCTGGGTCCGAATGGTGCAGGAAAGACCACGACCATCGAAATCTGCGAGGGATTGACGGCGCCCGATGAGGGAATTGTGGAAGTGCTGGGGCTGAACTGGAGCACGGGCGCTAGTGAGCTGCGGCAGCGGATCGGCATTCAATTGCAGGAGACGCAGTTTCCCGACAAGCTCACGGTGGAAGAGACGCTTAGGATGTTTCGCAGCTTTTTCAAGCGCGGAATATCGGTGGAGGAGTCTATCAGGACGGCACAACTTGAGGAGAAGCGCAGCTCGCGTGTGGGCGGACTGTCAGGTGGCCAGAAGCAGCGGCTCGCGATGGCCTGTGCGCTGGTGGGCGATCCCGAATTGCTTTTTCTGGACGAGCCGACGACGGGCCTGGATCCCCAGGCGCGTCGGCATTTGTGGGACCTGGTGGACGAGCTGAAGCAGGCGGGCCGCACAATTATTTTGACGACGCACTACATGGACGAGGCTGAGCGGCTGTGCGACCGGGTAGCGATCATGGACCACGGAAAGGTGATTGCGTTGGGGACACCTCAGCAGTTGATTGGGACGGTGGGCGGCGAAGACATTGTGGAGTTTGCGGTGAGCGCAGGGGACGCGGGCGCCGGGGAGCGCGCACACGGGGTGGTGGATGTGGCGCAACTGGAGGCGATTGGAGGCTTGAATTCGCATCGCGTGGATGCGGGGCTGCACCAGCTCTCGGTAAGCGAACTGCACCTGGCAGTGCCGCGCATTTTTGCCGCGCTGCGTGAGCAGGGGCTGCATTTGAGCGAATTTCGCACCCACTCGGCCACGCTGGAAGACGTGTTTGTGCGCCTGACGGGAAGGAACTTGCGCGATGAGTAAGCTGGAGCTGAGCAGTCTTTACCAACTGACGATGGTGCGGTTCCGGCTTTTTTTGCGTGAGCCGGAAGCGATTTTCTGGATCTTCTTTTTTCCTATTTTGCTGGCAGTGGGGCTGGGGATTGCGTTCCGCAACCGGCCGGCGGACGTGTTGCAGGTGGGCGCGACCACTGCGCAACTGACACAGGCGCTGGCCGCGGACAAGGGGCTGACTCCGGAAACGATGGACGAAGCGGAAGGCACGCATGAACTGGCCACGGGAAAGATTCTCTTGTTGGCGATTCAGCTTGGGGGTGGCGTGGCTTACAAATACGACGACACCAATCCCGATGCGCGAACGGCGCGGCTGCTGGCGGATCGGGCAATTCAAACGGCTGCTGGGCGCCACGATGCTGTACAGGCTGCGAACGAACTAGTACATGAAACGGGATCACGATACATCGACTTTGTGGTGCCGGGGTTGCTGGGCATGAACCTGATGGGCTCGGCGATGTGGGGGCTGGGCTTTGCGATTGTGGAGGCACGGCAGAAGAAGCTGCTCAAGCGGTTGGTGGCTTCGCCGATGCCGAAATGGCAGTACCTGGCGTCGTTTCTTCTCTCCAGGCTGGTCCTGCTGATCATCGAGGTCGCGGCGTTTCTGTTCTTTGCGCGCGTGGCTTTCAGGGTGCCGTTTCGCGGATCGCTTTTGCAACTGGGACTTCTGTGCCTGCTGACGTCGCTGGCGTTTTCTGCACTGGGCCTGCTGGTGTCATCGCGCGCGAAAACGACGGAGGCGGTGTCAGGGTTGATGAACCTGGTAATGCTGCCCATGTGGATTCTCTCCGGCATTTTCTTTTCTGCGACGCGGTTTCCGGCTGTGATTCAGCCGATTGTGCGTGCGCTGCCGCTGACCGCTGCCATTGAGACGATGCGCGGCAACATGCTGCAAGGGATGAACCTGGGGCAGATGATGCCGCAGGTTGGAATCCTGCTGGCGTGGTTTGTTGCGCCATTTGCGATTTCACTAAGGATCTTCCGATGGCGATAGACGGAGTTAGTTTCTGGAGTTAGCCTGCGGAGGTAAGTGGGAATCCCGGAGTTACAGCGTGCAGCGCCTGGCGAAGACCGGATAAATTCTGCTCGAAGTTATATTGGTCGATGATGCGCAGGCTCTCTGCGCCCATTGCGCGAGCGGTTTGCTCGTTTGCGAGGATCATTTTCAGACTCTCCACCAGGCCGTTGATGTCTCCAGAGCGCACTACGCAGCCGTTTACGCCGGGGTGAACAAGATTCTTTTGGCAGCCTACCTGGTCGGAGACGATCACCGGCCGGGCGGCGTTCATCACTTCGTTGATTGCGAGACCCCAAGGCTCTTCGACGGAGGCGAGCACGAACACATTGCACAGATCGTAGAAGCGGGGAAGCTCCGATTGGTTGCAGAAGCCGAGGAAGTGAATGTCTCCTGGGCGCGCTTCCTTGGCGCGGTTTTCGAGACTGTGGCGTTGCTCGCCGTTGCCAACGATGAGCAAGTAGGGGAGCGGTTCAATGCTGTCCAGCTTTAATAACTGCAAATATGCTTCCAGCAAATCGACGCATCGTTTGCGGGGGATGAGTTTTGCGGCGAACAGAATGACTGGGCGCCCTGGCTCAAGCCCGAGCGAAGCGCGAAATTCTTCTCGCGTTTTCGATGCGAGGGTGCATTCGCGCTGAAAGAATTGATTGTCGACTGCGTAGTAGCAGGGAAATATGGGAAACTGCTCGCCGAAGTTATGTTTCCAGTAAGCCGCGTTGTCGTCGCCGATGGACAGAACTGCGGAGACTCTCGGCCTCAACCGGCTGAAGAAGAGCTTCTTCATTGCTAGCTTCATTTGAGATCGCGGCCGACCGTGCAATGTTGATTCGGCGCGCAGCAGGACGGGGACGCGCATTGAGCTAGCCGCGCGGATGGCTTGCAAGTTAGTGAGGTAGTTATATCCGTGAACCCATACTGCGTCGAATTGCCCTTCAGTTAGCTTGCGCTTGATTCCATAATTGAGCGGACCCAGTGAGCCAATGGTTTTTCCGATCTGCGCGCCCTCCAACTGCGGCAGGAATTCGTAGTTATAGCCTTCCAGCAAAGGTGTATCCCACGCGACGCGAACGCCGAAGCCCTTGTCTACATAGCCGCGCACAGAGAGATCGGAACTGAAGAATACTTTGAGGTCAATATCCGGTTCCTCAGCGATTCTTTTCAGCAGCGGGGCCTGATATTGGATGGGATGGGTAACGAAGTAGGCGAGGCGTAATTTGCGTTGTGCAGAAAAGGCAACGGACTTGCCGGATTGCGCATGAGTCACAATCGCACTCCTCGATCAACACTGAATGGATCGAACGAATGGAGTATAGCAGGGCGGGACCGAAGCTTTCAGTCTGTCTCGGGGCGACGATTAAATGTGACGATTAAATCTAATGTTGAGGATCAAAAGCTGCAGTTGAGCCCCCGCCTACGCGGGGTTAGCGAGTTAGCAAGTTAGCGTCGTATTGGTCTATAGCCGCCTCACGCCCGGGAGGGTTTGTGACCTGAGCAAACTCAGCGGTAGGTTGCGTTGCGGGCGCGAGGTTAAGGATGGTCCAACCGGCGATGAGCAGGCTTGGCGCGGGGACGGGCGCGAGGTGGCCGAGCTCGGCGAGGGTGCAAGTTTGAATCTGTTGAGCAGGTTGACCGGCGTTGGAGATTACAGCGCAGGGGAAGTCAGACGGCAGGCCCTGCTGTAGCCACTCGGCGACGAGCAGATTCAGGTCGCGGCCGGGCATGTAGACCACGCGCGTGGTGTCTTCGATTTCAGGCAGCGGAGAGTAGTTGTGGGATTGAGCGTGGTGGCCGGTCAAGAAGGTCACGTTCGAGGCGCTGTTGCGGTCGGTGAGAGAGCAACCGATGGCGGCGGCAGCAGCGAAAGCGGCCGTGATGCCGGGGACGATCTCAAAGTCAACGCCCGCTTCCGTCAGCGCGGCGATCTCTTCGGCAGCGCGGCCGAAGATGAGCGGGTCGCCGCTCTTGAGGCGGACTACGCTGCGGTTGGCGCTTGCGTGAGCGATCATGAGCGTGTTGATTTCGTCCTGCGTGATGGTCTTGGCGCCGCAGCGCTTGCCTACGTTGACAACTTCGGCCAGCGGCGAGGCCAGCTGAAGAATGGCCTGCGGGACGAGGTCGTCGTGGAGAATGACTTGGGCGATTTGGATAAGGCGCAGAGCTTTTACGGTAAGCAGGTCGGGGTCGCCGGGGCCGGCGCCTACCAGGAAGACTTTGCCGCGTTTCTCTGCAAGTGGTGCGAGCGCCATCAAGCGTGAGGGGCATGTCGCGGACTCACAGAGCGGGCGATGGGCAAGTTGATGCAGGAGCGATTTGCGCGCCGCACCGCGGGAATGCAGTGCGAGAACTTCGCGGCGAAGTTGGCCGAGGTTCTCAAGCCATTCGCCAATGTCGTGGGGGAGTTGCGCGTCGATTTCGCGGCGAAGGCGCTGGGCGACCGCAGGGCTTTCTCCGCTGGTGGAGATCGCGATTTGCAAATTGCCACGGCTGACCACCGAGCCGAAGAAGAAATCGCAGTTGGGAATGTCGTCGACGCTGTTGCAGGGGATGTTTCGTTCGACGCAGCCTCGATAAACAGTGGTGTTGACTTCCGGTGCATCGGTGGCGGCGATGACCAGGAAATTGTTGTCCAGGTCAGAGAGTTCGAAGCGGCGGTTGATCCATTCGAGTTTGCCATCTAGGGCCAGCTGCTGGATTTCGGGATGGGCCTGTGGCGCGATGACGCGGAGGTTCAGGCCGGTGGGGAGGAGACTGCCGATCTTGTCGAGCGCGACGTTGCCTGCTCCGACGAGGAGGCAATTGCGGTTGGCGAGTTTCAGGAAGATCGGCAACAAGGTCATTTGGTTCTCGCTCTTCGAGTGCTAGCTTCGTGGTTCATGGCAAATCAACACGTTTGAGAAGCAGGTCCTTCGGCTCCGCTGAAGGGCACTTTGCTCAGGATGACAGCTCAATTTGTTAATTAACGCCTCCTAATCTGCGACGCCGTGTGGGACGGGGCCAGTTGGTAAATCGCGCTCGACGGCGGCCAAAACTTCGCCGGCTAAATGGGAGCGGAGTTCTTCGTCGCTGTGCCGGCTGAACCAGGCGCGGAGGTTTTCGTTGGGGTTGCGGCCGGCTAGGTACTCGCGCAGGAGCCGCTCGATCGCTTCAGGGACGAGCGGTGCAGGGCAACGGTAGCCGACGGGGCGAGCGACAGCGGCGTGCTTGCCGACTGCTCCGCCGAGACAGAAATAATACGCGTCGGTGAGCTTGCCTTCGTGCTTGATCTTTTTGCCTTCAATGCCGATGTCGGCGACCCAGTGCTGGCCGCAGCCGTTGGGGCATCCGGTTACGTTGAGCTTGAGCTGCTGATCGAAGCCGGGCAGCCGCTCTTCGAGTTCGTCGACAATCCAGCGCGTGAAGCCCTTGGTTTCAGTAATGGCGAGCTTGCAGAACTCAGTTCCGGTGCAGGCCACCGAACCGCGCCAGAAGGAAGAGCCTTCGACGTGGAGATTGATTTTGCCGAGTTCGCGGATGAGCTCGACGGTTTTGTGGGTGGGGATGTCGATGAAAAGAAGGTTCTGCGAGGTTGTGGTGCGAAGTTCGCCGCTGCCGAATTGCTCCGCGAGATCGGCTGCGGCTTCCAGCTGGTCTCCGGAAAGGCGGCCGCGGAGCACACTGGCGCCAACTGAACTCAAACCCGGCTGGCGCTGATGGGTGACGCCGACATGGTCGCGGAAGATGTCATCAGGCACTTGCTCGGGCACACCAGGCAACAACTTGAAATCGAGCCGCGACTGGAGTTCGGTAAGGAAGCTTTCGGCGGTCCAACCCTCTCTGAGGAAGAGATACTTCATGCGGGCACGCTCGCGGCTCTCGCGAAGGCCTTGCTGGTCGCGAAAAATTTCGGCAATGCCGCGAGCCACAGCGACGGCCTGGTCGGGAAGGACAAATGCGTCGAGGCGAACGGCAATGTACGGCTCTCGCGAGAGGCCACCGCCGACGCGCACTGAGTAGCCGACCTGGCCGTTGTGCTCGACAGCGGTGAGGCCGATGTCGTTGATCTCGGGAACGCTGCACCACGAGGGGCAGCCGGTGACAGAGATCTTGAATTTGCGGGGAAGATTGTAGAACTCGGAGTTGCCGTTGAGCAGTTCGGCGATTTCGCGGGCCAGGGGCGCGGCGTCAGTGATTTCGTCGGCAGCCACTCCGGCGAGCGGGCAGCCGGTTACGTTGCGGACCACGTCGCCGCACGCTCCTTTGGGCGAAAGGCCGATGGCGTCGAGTGCATCGACCACTTCCGGGAGGGACTCGATGGTGAGCCAGTGAAGCTGGATGGCTTGGCGAACTGTGATGTCGGCGAGGTTGCGGGCGTGCTGCTTGGTGAGCTGGGCGATGGTGCGAAGCTGGTGCGCGGAAAGGATGCCGTTGGGGATGGCGATGCGCATCATGAAGTAGTCGGAGACCAGGCCTTCGCCGCCTTTGCCGCCGGTGGCGCCCACTCCATCTCCCTGGGTGTAGATGCCCCACCACTTGAAATAGAGTGAGGCCCACTCGGGCACAACGCTGGAGCGGCCGGCGCGGGCAAAGGCGCGAATCTCGTCGAATGCCTCCCACGGGTTCTTCGCGAGCTTGAGGCGCTCGGTGCGCTGGGCTTTGGTCTCTTTTACTGCAATTGCTTCGGGCATGTTTTCCTTTTGGTTTCAGAAATGGAAAACCCGCGGCAGCGGGGCTGCGTCGCGGGCGATTGGAAACCTTGTAATTAGATCAGAATTGTCAGACCCAGGTCACCTCTGCGCGCGAAGCGGAGCGGAAAGGCGACAACACAGGGCGATCTTCATGAAGGAATGATAGCCGGAAGGCGCTGAAAAGACAAATCCTTCTCAAGGGATTGGGGAGGCGCAGGGCGAATTGAAGCAGTGGTATATCCTTGCAGCGCAATGAAATGGACGGGAGGGTGAGCCATGAATCGGCGCAAGTTCTTGGTTAGTGGTGCGGGTGCGGCGGTGACCGCGGCCGCCGGGCAGGGACTGGGGCAGGGCGGGAAGGTTGGGGCTGGCTTGACGTGGGCTGACGCGGGCAGCGAGGAAAGGATTGGCAATGCCCTGGACCGGCATCGTTTTGGTGTGAATTACACGCCATCGCACGAGTGGTGGTTTTGCTGGAACAACTGGGATGCTGATCCGATAAAACGCGACTTGGATGCGATTGCAGGGCTGGGCGCCGATCACCTGAGAATCATGCTGATCTGGCCGTATTTCCAGCCAAATTTGACGTGGGTGAGCGGAGCGCATTTGGAGCGGCTCAGTCAGCTGCTCTCGCTGATGGGGGAGCGCAATCTCGACGCGCTGGTGACGGTGTTTACCGGACAACTGAGCGGGTGGTATTTCTTGCCTCCGTTCAACAAGCCTGATCCCGCGCTCTACGCGGACGCAGAAATCTGGAAGGCGCAGGAACTGCTGGTTCGCGAGCTTGCGCAGACCATGAAGACGCATGAAAACATCATCGGATTCGACTTTGGCAATGAAATGAACACCTGCTGGAAGGCGAAGACTGCCGTGGGCGATGCATGGATGGAGAAGATGTTCGCGCTGATGAACTCGGTGTTTCCGCAGGGGTTGCATGTGAATGGAGTGGATCATCATCCGTGGTTTGAGGCGGACACTTTTTCTTCGCGGGCGCTGGCGGCGAATCGGTTTCCGGTGATTCATGCGTATCCCTGGTGGGCGGGGGCGCTGAAGTATGGCGGCCCGATGGACCCGCCTAGTACGAAGATTCTGGCTGCGTTTGCGGCGCTGGTTCGGTCGTATGCGGGGAGCGCGCAGAAGCCGGTGTGGGCGGGGGAGTTCAATACCTGCATCGAGGCGCTGCCGGAAAAGGGGCAGGCGGAGTGGCTGGAGAAGGCGGTAACGGCAGGCATTGAGGGCGGGGTGAGTTGGTTTACGTATTGGGATAGCCACGATGTGGATCGAAGGTTTGCCTTCAACTCGCTGGAGTATAGCCTGGGGCTGTTGACGAACGATGGGCGGGTAAAGGAACAAGGGAGAGTGTTCAAGGAATTGGCGAACGCGCATCGGGGCAAGCCGGTTCGCTTTCCGACGGCTGCGGTTGCGGCGCCACCGGCAAAGCAGACTATGGATGGTACTTGGAAGTGGTTGCTGGATTATCTGGGGTGGAAAGCGAAGAGCGGAACAATTTAATTAGACTTGCTGTGTCAACTGGCTGAAGATGTCGGGCAGATTGACATAAAAGGGTTTGTCTTCCACCTCCAGTCGCGAGGCTTCGATCCATTTTGTTCCCGAACAGACGCGGCCGGTGCGTGTCTTTGGGTCGATGATCCAGATCGTTTCCACTCCCATTTCGCGGTAGTCGCGAGCACGCTCCTGGGTGTCAGAATAACTATCGTCAGGAGACAGGATCTCGATGATCAGCAGAGGTGGATCGACGATGACATCCGGCTGGGCGCCGAGTGGAAGCAGTGTCACATCGGGAATACGAACACGGGTCTTCGACACCTGGACGCGCTGTTCGGTAACGACCTGCGCTGCCCACTGCGGCTCATGGTTTCCAAACCAGGCCGCCAGCAATGCCTGAATTCGCGCGTGCTCATACTTGCCTACGTTGCGCTCCCTGATTTCTCCGTCTACGTATTCGCAGTCCGGCCTGTAGCTCTTGGCCAGGTACTTTTCCAGCGGGATTTGCAACATCGTAGCCATACTCTTGAACGATAGCACGATCTTCATTCGGGGTTAAGGACCAATGAGGGAAGGATCAGAAGCAGGTCCCCTTCGGCTTCGCTCAGGGCAGGCTTTCGACTCCGGTCGCCGCGGCGACGGCGCTTCGCTCAGGATGACAGGGTGTTTAGTTACTCAGAATTACGCGGCATTATTTGTTCGCGTGCAACTCGGCGCGAATGTTTTGGACTGCGACATTGGCGGCTATTTCACCTTGGGGGGAGAGGCTCATGCGGATGGGCTGCTTGGGGTCGATGGTGATGGCGTAGAGGACGATCTCGTGGTGACCACCCTGGATGTAGAAGATGTCGAGGAGGTCTTTCATGCCCACGTCGTGCGCGGTGAGCGTGGGCGGATAGTCGCGCGCGAAGCGCGGAGTGGTGCGGGTGACGGTGCCTTCCGGATTGCCGTCATCGGCTGCGTCCACAATGATGATGCGGTTGGCGTCTTGCAGCGGCTCCAGCAGCGTGAAGCCGCCGGTGCCGCCGTCGAGACATTCCACGTTTTCAGGTAGCGATTGCTTTTCGAGGGCGCGCACAACGTAGACGCCGATTCCTTCATCACCCATGAGGACGTTGCCGAGGCCGAGGATCAGGGTCTTGTTTTGGGAGTCCTCGGGCAAATCGTTCCTCTTGAGATTGCATTACGTCGGGGGTTGAAGCCCGGAGCATTCGGCTGGCTCATTGTACCCGCTCAAGCCCTTACCCTTCGCCGTGCCCCGCAAGCTTCATTGTATTGCCCGCTATTCCTTGGGCTTTTCGCGTTCGAACTTCCATCCACCGATGATGGAGGATACGGTTCCTCTTCCTTCAATGTAGTCATGATAGAAGGCGAGGTAGATGTGGATGATGATGAAGGTGACGAAGAACCACAGGAACAGGTGGTGCCAGAAACGCACGCTGAATTCGCCGCCCATCAGAGGAACGATCCATGTGAACATGCGCGGCAGCCAGGAGTTGCTCATGCTGGAGTAGAGGGCGAAGCCGGTGATGGTCTGAAACACGAAGGCGAGGAACGTGCCGAAGTAAATGACGCCGGCGAGCGCGTTGTGGCCTGTCGAAATGGGGCCGTGCAGCTTGGTCTCGAAGACGTCGGCATTGATGACGTCGACGATCTCCTTCTGCTGCCTGCGCGTGAACGGGAAGAAGGCGCGCCAGCTGGAGTACTTGTTGCCGACGAATCCCCAGTAGAGGCGGGCCAGGAAGTTGAAGACGTAGATGAACGCGGCAAGGAAGTGAATGAACCGCACCCATCCGAACCAATAGAGCTGGAAGGCTTCGGGTGCATACAAGAGGCGGACGGGCGCGCCGATCAGGTAGCCAGTGATGCATAAGGTGACCAGGGCCACGGCGTTGATCCAATGGTAGGCCCGCACCGGGAGTTCCCACACATACACGCGCCGATAATCGACAGGTTGTGGGGCGGGCTGTTTCGCGTGTTTTCCAGTAACGACTGTTGTGCTCATGGCCTCACTCGAAGGAGATCTGGCTGATGTGTCTTCCCTGCGGATCGTACAGATGGACGGCGCAGGCCAGGCACGGGTCAAAGGAATGAATGGTGCGAATGATTTCGACGGGCTGTTCAAGGTTGGCCACAGGAGTTCCGATGAGCGACGCCTCGAAGGATGAGTGCTGTCCTTTGCCATCGCGCGGAGAGCCGTTCCAGGTAGTGGGAACAACGAGCTGATAGTTCTCGATCGCCCCGTCGTGAATCTTGATCCAGTGAGCGAGGGCGCCGCGCGGAGCTTCGGTCAGTCCCACTCCCTCGGCGTCCTTGGGCCAGCTCTTCGGCTCCCAGAACTCGCCGTTGAAGGTGGAGACTTCGTTGATCTTGACGCGCTCCATCAACTGGCCGTAGAACTCCTTGAGCCAGATCATGGCCAGTGCGGCGTCGAGGCCGCGCGCGGCTGTGCGGCCGAGGGTCGAGAACAGTGCCGCGACGGGCACGTTGAGCTTGCCCAGCGTGTCTTTCACCAGTTCCTGCACGTCGGTGCGGCCGGAGGCATAAGCGACGAGGAGCCTAGACAGCGGGCCCACTTCCATCGGGTTGTCCTTCCAGCGTGGCGTCTTGAGGAACGAATACTTCTGATGGCCTTCGAGAGTCTCAAAGGGTGGCTTGGGGCCGGTGTAATTGAGCTTCGTCTCGCCTGCCCAGGGGTGAATGCCGACACCGTCTCCGCCGTCGTAGCTGTACCAGGAGGAGGCAATGTATTCCTTGATCTCCTGCGAATCGGTGGCGTTGACGGGATGGACCGTGGAGAGGTCGCGGTTGAGCACCACGCCGCGTGGATACTTGAAGGCTTCCGGCTTGCCGTAGCCTTGCGTCGGGAACTCGCCGTAACAGAGATAGTTCTTCAATCCGCCGCCCCATTGCGCCCAGTCTTTGTAGAACGAGGCGACGGCGAGCAGATCCGGAATATAAACCTGGTTGACGAACTCATCGGCCTGGCTGATGAGGCGAGCGACCAGGTTGAGCCGCTCGGAGTTGATGGCGGCCACTTCATTCATGTTGATGGAACAGGGAACGCCGCCGACAAGGTAATTCGGATGCGGATTCTTGCCGCCGAAGACCGCGTGGATCTTGACGATTTCCTTCTGCCACTGCAGCGCGTCGAGGTAGTGCGCGACGGCGATCAGGTTCACTTCCGGCGGCAGCTTGTAGGCCGGGTGTCCCCAGTAGCCGTTGGCGAAGATGCCCAGGCCGCTGGCAGCGAAGGCTTTGATCTTGTCCTGGACTTCAGAGAAATACGCAGGCGTGTTCTTGTCCCACTTGGAGAACGAGCCGGCCAGTTCAGCGGCCTTCTTAGGATCGGCCTTGAGCGCGTTGACAATGTCGACCCAGTCGAGCGCGTGCAGGTGATAGAAGTGGATCACGTGATCCTGCACGTACTGCGTAGCCATCATGATGTTGCGGATAATCTCCGCAGTGGGAGGGATGGTAATTCCCAGCGCGCTTTCCACGGCGCGCACGCTGGTGAGAGCATGCACCGTAGTACACACGCCGCAGACGCGCTCGGTAATGGCCCAGGCGTCGCGCGGGTCGCGGCCGATGAGGATCTTCTCAAGACCCCTCACCATGGTGCCGGACGAAAATGCGTCAGTGATGAAGCCGTTTTCTACCACTGCTTCAACGCGCAGGTGGCCTTCAATACGAGTAATTGGATCGACGACAATGCGTGCCATACGCCTACAACTCCTTCTGATCGTCAGCGTGCACTTCCGCGATGACGGGACGCTTGCGAATGTTGGTGACCACTGCGTGGGCTCCTACGCCAACCAGAGTGGCGACGCCTACCACGGTGCCCACTGTGTCTGCCGTGCTTTCGATGCCGAAGCCTGGGAACGAAGGCAGATGCTGATACATCGGGCCGTTGTCCCAGAAGCCGGCTTCGCTGCAGCCGATGCAGCCGTGGCCTGATTGAATGGGATAGCTGGTGCCTTCATTCCACTTGACCACCGAGCAGGCGTTGTAAGTGACCGGGCCCTTGCAGCCCATCTTGTAAAGGCAGTAGCCCTTGCGCGCGTTCTCGTCGTCCCACGACTCGACAAACAAACCGGCATCGTAGTTGGGGCGGCGATAGCAGGTGTCGTGCACGCGGCGGCCGTAGAACTCCTTGGGCCGTCCCTGCGAGTCGAGCGCGGGCACTTGGCCGAGTACCAGCAGGTGCGTGACCACGCCCATCATCACGTCGGCAATCGGCGGGCAGCCGGGAACGTTGATGACCGGCTTGTCCACGAGTTTGTAGATCGGCGTGGCGCCAGTGGGGTTGGGCTTTGCAGCCTGAACGCAGCCGTTCGATGCGCAACTGCCCCAGGCCACGATGGCCGCCGCATCCTTGGCGACCGTTTGCAGGATCGACTCAGCTGTCTTGCCGCCGATCATGCAGTAGACACCGTCGTCGCCGGTAGGCACAGCGCCTTCGACCAGCACGATGTACTTGCCCTTGTTTTTCTCGATGGTGTCACTGAGGCATTTCTCGGCCTGGAAGCCGGATGCGGACATCAGCGTCTCGGTGTAGTTCAGGTCGAGCACGTCGAGCAGCGCATCCACCACGATGGGGTGCGAGGCGCGAATGAACGACTCGCTGCAGCAGGTGCACTCCTGAAAGTGCATCCAGATAACGGCCGGCTTTTCCTTTTTCTCAAAGGCGGAAGCAACCTGGGCAACGCCGGATTGGCCCAGACCGGCGACGGTTGCGGCTGCCGCGCAGAATTGCATGAAATCTCTGCGGCTGTAGCCCTTCTGCTGCATTGAAGACCAAATTGACTGACCCATGCGTCCCTCGCTCACTGTGCAACTACGGCGAGGTCAGGGTGCAGGAGAGATGGATGAGAAGCACCGCTGTTCGCCGAATGACGAGAGCGAAGGTACGCACCGCGAATAACGACTCGCTGTGCGCTACATCACAGGACTTTGGTTAAGAGCTTGCGCGGATGTGAGCGCGCGTTGGTAAGGCTATCAGACTCAAAGAGAAAGGATCACCCGCAGCGGTTCGAGAATTTAATGAGGATAGATGATGTTTGGGGGTGTCGGCGACAATGATCAGGCGCGCGGAATTTCAAGCGCTCTTGTGAGGCTGCTCACTCTTTCCACGCTGTGACCGCGGCACCAGGATTCGAGGCCGCGCGCCAGGCGCTCGGTGGCCCGGGGGTCGGCATAGCTGGCGGTTCCGACCTGGATTGCGGTTGCGCCGGCGAGGAGAAACTCAACGGCATCTTCCGGAGTGACGATGCCGCCCAGTCCGAGGATGGGGATCGTGACGGCGCGCGCGGTCTCGTACACCATGCGCAGCGCGATGGGCTTGATGGCTGGGCCGGAGAGGCCGCCGGTAACGTTGCTCAAGCGCGGGCGGCGGGTCTCCGCGTCAATGGACATGGCGAGAAAGGTGTTGGTGAGGCTGACGGCGTCTGCGCCGGCATCTGCGGCGACCTTGGCCATCTGGGAGATGGACGTGACATTGGGCGAAAGCTTGACGATCAGCGGGCGCTCGCTGGCTTTTTTTGCCCGGCTGACCAGGTATTCCAGCGAGCTTGAATCGGAGCCGAAAGCCATGCCACCGGCATGCACATTGGGGCATGAGACGTTCAACTCATAGGCAGCAATGCCCTGAGCGTGGTTGAGGCGCTCAATGACCTGGATATAGTCGTTGATCGTGTAGCCGAATACGTTGACGATGACTTTGCAGGCAGGGTAACGCGCCAGCGGAGGCAGTTTGCGCTCGATGAATTCATCGACGCCGACGTTTTGCAGCCCGATGGCGTTGAGCATGCCGGCCGCGGTCTGGATCAGGCGGGGGGCAGCGTGACCTGCCATTGGTTCGAGCGAGATTCCTTTAGTGACAAATCCGCCGATTGCTTCGAGTGAGACGATTTCTTCAAATTCAATGCCATAGCCGAAGGTGCCGCTGGCGGCAATGACCGGGTTGATCAGTTCCATCCCGGCCAGGCGGACTTTCATGTCGGGTTTCACGGGCGGAGTTCTTCCTTGGTGGGGTCTGGGCCTTGAAAGGCAACGTGGCTGCCGGGCTCCCTGTCCCAGGTCCAATGATACGCGCAAGGCCGCCGGGAAACTTGCCCGAGCACTAGATAGGCTTGGGGGTCAGGTTGCGGGCGTTGGTCACGTTTTCCGGGGTGTCAGTGAAGGATTTGCCGGCGTTGTAGGCGAACTTCTGGTATCTCGAACCGATTCTGCGGATGGCGTCCTCGGCGCCATCGTCCCAGATGATCTGCGCCTCGCCGTCCACGTAATTCCAATGTCCGTGAACGTTGCCAATCGAACGCATCGCATTGCCGTCCTCCTGCAGCGTGATGTAGAAATCGTTCCCGGTACCGTCGCCGACCTCCCACTTGCCAAGGAAGCGTCCGCGTGAGGGGCCGGAGGCGCCGGAGCTGCCGACAAAGTCGCTGGTGGGAAACTCGACGCGCTCGATGTCGGCAAGATTAAAGCTCTGCCGGTGGCCATCTTTGAAGACGATCACGATGGTGCCCGGGGTGCCTTTGGAAGTGGCGGGCGGCGCGGCAAAAGTCGCCGGAATCGTGAAAAGAAGGACGGCGGCGAGGGCGGCGGAGCTAAGAATCTTGCGCATGGAGTTCTCCTTTGCATGCAACGGCATGGCCGTGAGGCTGGAATGGCCGCGTCAATAATCTTACGCGGAGAGGGGATCGAATGTTCCATGAGCTGCGGTCGGCGCAAGGTTCTCCCCCTTGACATTCGACAGGAAGGTGCGGCAGTCTATTGTCGAATGTCGAGGGAAACATGGCGAACCGGATGGATTTGTTGCAAGGGACGCTCGATCTGCTGATTCTGCAGACGCTGGCGGCGGGGCCGATGCACGGCTGGGGCGTTGCGCAACGCATCCAGCAAATGTCGAAGGATGTGTTGCAGATCGGGCAGGGGTCGCTTTATCCGGCACTGCACCGGCTGGAATACAAGGGCTGGATTCGGGCTGATTGGGGCCTGTCAGAGAACAACCGGAAGGCCAGGTTCTACCGCTTGACGGCGATGGGCCGGAAGCAGTTGGAGACGGAGTTGAAGAACTGGGAGCGCCTGTCCGGAGCTATCGCGCTGGTACTGACGCCGGAGGTGTCGTCATGATCAAGGAATGGCTAAGTCAGCTTCGATTCATGTTCTTGCGCCGAAAAGCAGATGTGTTGCATGAGGAAATACAGCTTCATCTGAATCTGTCCGTTGAGCGCAACATGGCTGCGGGAATGACGGCAGAAGAGGCGCGCAGGCAGGCGCTGATCGAGTTTGGAGGCGTGGAAAGGGCGCGGGAACAATGCCACGAGCAGCGGCCGGGGTGGTGGATGGGAACGGTGGCGCAGGATGTGCGCTATGCGCTTCGCGGGTTCCGGCGCAATCCGGTGTTTACGGTTGCGGTGATCGCCACGCTGGCAGTGGGAATTGGCGCAACCACGGCGGTGTTCAGCGTGGTGGACAGGATACTGTTCAGGCCGCTGCCGTATGCGCATGAGGACCGGTTGGTATCGGTGGGGCTGGTGGCCCCGATCATTCCTCAGGAGTTTATGCTGGGCGGCTCCTACTATGAGTGGCGTGACAATCAGAAGGCCTTCGAGGCATTCACGTCGGAGACGGGCGCGAGTGCATGCGATCTGACGGAACGCAATCCCGCGCATCTGAGCTGCGCCAGCGTGGAACAGAGTTTTCTTCCGACGCTGGGCATCTCGCCGGTTCTCGGGAGAAATTTTCTGCCGGAAGAGGATCGGCCTAAAGGCCCCAAGGTCGCTCTCATCTCGTATGGATTGTGGCTGAGTCACTATGGCCTCGATCCTGGCATCCTGAACCGGCTTATCGATATCGATGGTGTGCAGGTGCGCGTGATCGGCGTGCTGCCCAAAGACTTCGAGATGCCCGCACTCGAACCCGCTGATATTGTTGTGCCTCAAGCTCTGGATGAGGCTGAGCAGCGCAAAGCAGATCCGGGCAGGGTGATGTATGCCTTTGCGCGGCTGAAGCCGGGGACCACCATCGAGCAGGCGCAGGCAGAGTTGCAGCCAGTCTTCAATTACTCCCTGAGCCTGGCGCCGCCACAGTTTCGCAAGGAAGTTCATCTGCGGGTGCGATCGGTTCGCGACAGGCAAATGCACGACGTGCGGCTGGTGGCGTGGGTGCTGCTGGGAGCAGTGCTGGCAGTGCTGCTGATTGCCTGCGCCAACGTGACGGGCCTGCTGATGGCGCGGGCTGCGCAGCGGGAACGCGAATTGGCGGTGCGGTCGGTGCTGGGCGCGAGCCGAGGACGGCTGGTGCGGCAACGGCTGACAGAAACGCTTCTCTTATCGTTGGCAGGAGCCGCCGCGGGACTTGTTCTGGCGGAGATTCTTCTGCGCGTGTTTATTGCCATCGCGCCTGCGGGAATCCCATTTCTGGAGAAAGCTCAGCTCGACCTGCGCATCGTTCTCTTCACGATCATCCTGTCGGCGCTGTGCGGAGCCTTGTTTGGAATGCTCCCGGCGTTGCAGAGGCCGCGGACGGCTGCGCTGGCTGCGCGCTCGGCGAACTCCGGCGCACACGCCTTTATGCGCCGGTGCCTGGTGGTGGGGCAAATTGCTGTCAGCATGGTTCTGCTTGCGGGTGCGGCGCTTTTGATGCGCAGCTTTAGCAGCCTCGAGCGCCAGAATATGGGCATGGACACTCGCGGCGTGCTGGCCACGCACATCGCGCTTCCGCGCTATCGCTATACCACAACGCAACAGCAGATGGAGTTCTTTCTTGCGGTGGAGGCTGCCTTGCGGCGGCTGCCCGGTGTTTCCGCGGTTGGCATGAGCAATTGGCTTCCCCCAGCGGAGACTCATGAAAGCCAGATCTTCAACATCATTTCCGTCGCCGGTAAGCCGCGCCCGACGGGCGGAACGGGAGGGATGGTGACATGGCGGTGGGTCACGCCTGACTACTTTAAGGCGCTGAATATTCCCATCGTGCGGGGACAGGGGTTTACCGATGAGGAGCGAAGATCGAACGAGCATTATCTTGTTGTGAGCAGTTTGCTTGCGATGCGATTGTTCGGCGATTCTGATCCGATTGGCCAGCATGTGCGGCCGGTTCCAGCTGGGCCCTGGTGCACGGTGGTGGGGGTTGCGGCCAACGTAAAGAACGGCGGACTGAGCGGCGCGGACGAGCCGGAATTCTATCGGCTGAGGCGAAGCATTGCGGAGGACTGGACGCCCTGGAACGCGATGGTGCTCAAAACGTCCCTTCCTCCCGAGGCCGTTGCCCCATGGGTGCGTGCGCAGATTGCGCAAATCGATCCCACGCTCCCCATCGAAGTTGAGACGCTGAGCGAAAGCGTGAGCAAGCTGGCGGACCGGCCACGGTTTGAAACGGCTCTGCTGGGGTTCTTCGCGTTTTGCGGGCTGCTGATGGCGGTGATCGGGCTTTATGGCGTTATTTCGTTTGTCGCAACGCAGCGGACCCAGGAGATTGGCGTGCGCATGGCGTTGGGCGCGACACGGATGAATATTCTGCGTCTGATTGCGGGCGAGGGTGTGCGGTTGATTGTGCTGGGCGGTGTGCTGGGGCTGGGTGCGGCGCTGGCGGCGGCGCAACTTCTCAAGAGCCTGCTGTTCAACGTGGGGCCGTACGATCCGGTGGTTTATGCAGGCGTGGTGGGAGTGTTGGGGGTGGTGGCGCTGGCGGCTACGCTAATTCCGGCGCGGGCGGCGATGAGGGTGGAACCGGTGGTGGCGCTGCGGTATGAGTAGCCGCCAGCGGCGGGGTACCCGAGGGCTCGTTTCGGGAAAGGACGACTTGAAAAGCAGGTCCTTCGACTCCGGTCGCCGCGGCGATTGCGCTTCGCTCAGGATGACAATGGGCTATCAAGAGGGTGAAAAAGTGAAGGGCGGCCGATCGGCCGCCCTTTCTCGTTGGTGGATGCGAGTGGGATCAGGCGGGGACGTATTCGGCGGCGTCCACTTTGACCGGGGTGAGCCAGCCGAAACGGTCGGGCTTGAGGCCGTTGGCGATGCCGAAGAATTCGTCGGCGATTTTCTTGGTAATTTCACCGACTTTGCCGTCGCCTACCACAATGCGGTCGATGGTCCGGATGGGCTGGACTTCGGCCGCGGTGCCGGAGAAGAAGACTTCGTCGGCGATGTAGAGCAGTTCACGGGGGAAAGCCTGCTCGATGACGGAGAGGCCGAGGTGGCGTGCGAGGGTTAGGACGCTGTCGCGGGTGATGCCGGACAAGGCGGAGTTGGCCAGCGGGGGCGTGTAAATGACGCCGTTGCGGACCACGAATATATTTTCGCCGGAACCTTCGCTGACCAGCCCGTTGACGTCCAGAGCGATGCCCTCCTGGTAGCCGTTGATCTCCGCTTCCATGCGGATGAGCTGGGAATTCATGTAGTTGGCGCCGGCCTTGGCCAGGGCGGGCATGGTGTTGGGGGCGAGGCGGTTCCAGCTGGAGACGCAGACATCTGCGCCGCCATGACCGGCGATGTACTTGCCCCAGGGGAAGTTGGCGATGTAGACCTCAATGGGCGAGCCTTTCGGGCTGACCCCGATTTCGCCGTATCCGCGCAGCGCGATGGGGCGAATATAGCAGGGCGCAACACCATTGGCTTCAATCACATCGACGGCGGCGGCGCAGAGCTCGTCGAGGGTGTAGGGGAGCTCCATGCGGTAGATTTTGGCAGAGTCGATGAGGCGCTGCATGTGCTCGGGAAGCCGAAAGACGGCGGAGCCGTGAGGCTGGCCGTAGCAGCGGATACCCTCAAATACGCTGGAGCCGTAATGGATGACGTGGCTCATGACATGGAGGGTGGCATCTTCCCAGGGAATCAGGTTGCCGTTGTGCCAGATTTTGGATGTGGTTTGGATGGGCATGAGAGTCTGACGAGCTCCTTCGGGCGGGCCAAGGCATGAATACAATTCAGGGTAACGCGAATCAAGGGGTCGTGTCACGGCGGCATGTCAATTGGGGGAGGTGGAGGGGTAACTGAGTCGACAATGATTCTCTGAGAATCGATGGTGCGGGTTGAGTGAGAAGCAGCGAGTTGGCGCCCCGCTTCGCAGGTTGCCAGCCAGCAAGTCAGCGGGCGGCATTGGCAATGCCGGATTGAGCGATCCGGCGGGATTTGATCGCGGCGATGGAGCGTATTGGCGTTGTATGATTACGCTGCGTATCGCAAATGAGATTTGAGGAGATGCTTTTCCATGACCAGGCGGCCGTTCGGTTCGGTGCTGTTTTTTGCGTTTGCTGTTGCGGGATTGGTGGTTTCGGGCGCCGCTCGGGGCCAGGAGCAGGGTTCGCTTGACCTGATGCCGCTGCCGGCGCATGTGACGCAAGGAAATGGGCAGTTCCTCATCGATGGAAGCTTTGCCGTGGCGGTCAAGGATTATCCCGATCCGCGCGTGGTGGAGGGCCGGCGGCGCTTCATGGAGATACTTGCGCGGGAGACGGGAATTCCGTTTGCAGTGGATCCGCCGGCGAGCAACGCCAGTTTCGTGATCCACACCGGCGGACCGAGCGACGCGGTGCAGCAACTGGGCGAGGATGAATCGTATCACCTGGCAATTACTTCGACTCACGTTGAGTTATCGGCGGCGAATGCACTGGGCATCCTGCATGGACTGCAAACATTTTTGCAGTTAGTGCGAGTTACACCGCAGGGCTTCAGCGTGCCGGTGGTGACAATCGACGACCAGCCGCGTTTTCCATGGCGCGGGCTGATGATCGATGCGGGACGGCACTTCCAGCCGCTGGCTGTGATCAAGCGCAATTTGGACGGTATGGAAGCGGTGAAGCTGAATGTGTTTCATTGGCACTTGTCCGAGGACCAGGGCTTTCGCGTGGAGAGCAGGCAATTCCCCTTGTTGCAGGAGAAAGGATCGGGCGGGCGCTACTACACGCAGGAGCAGATTCATGAAGTGATCGACTACGCGCGGGATCGGGGAATCCGCGTGGTGCCGGAATTCGATATGCCATGCCACACGACGGCCTGGTTTGCTGCGTATCCGCAATTCGCCAGCGCGCCAGGGCCGTTCAAGGTGGAAACGAAATGGGGCGTCTTCGATCCTGCAATGGACCCTACGCGAGAAGAGACGTTTGCGTTTCTCGACAAGCTGATCGGCGAGATGACGGCGCTGTTTCCGGACGCTTACTTCCACATCGGCGGGGATGAGTGCGACGGGAAAGAGTGGGACGCGAACCCGCGCATTCAGGCGTTCATGCGCGAGCATGGCATGAAGGACGACGCGGCTCTGCAATCCTATTTCACGGGCCGTGTGCAGAAGCTTGTGACCGGGCACCATAAGATTCCGGAAGGCTGGGACGAGGTGCTGCAGCCTGACACTCCGAAGGACGTGGTGATCCAGTCGTGGCGCGGACCTGCGGGGCTGGCGCAGGCAGCGAGGCAGGGCAACCAGGTGCTGCTTTCGAACGGCTATTACATTGACCTGAACCAGCCGGCATCTGAGCATTACCTCGTTGATCCACTGGGTGGGGACGGCGCCAGCCTGACCGCGGAGCAGAAAGCGCGCGTGCTGGGCGGCGAGGCGACCATGTGGAGCGAGTTTGTAACTCCTGAAAACATCGACAGCCGCATCTGGCCGCGCACGGCTTCGATTGCCGAGCGCTTCTGGTCTGCGCAGGATGTGCGCGATGTGGACTCGATGTACCGGCGGATGGCGATTGTTTCGCAGAAGTTGGAGAATTACGGGCTGCAACACAATTCGTCAATGTGGATGATGCTGGAGCGGATGAGCGGCAAAGCTGATCCGAAAGAACTGGAGGTGCTGGCCAGCGCGGTGCAGCCTCCGCAAGGGTACGAGCGCGAGAGCCTGCACGAATACAACAGCTTTTCGCCGCTGAACCGGATGGTGGATGCGGTTCCTCCGGAGAGCGAGACGGCGCGGAAGTTTGAGCAACTCGCGGCCTTGATCGCTGCAGGCAAAGCGTCACCGCAACAGTGGCAGCAAGCGCACGACTGCCTTGTGCTCTGGCGCGATAATGACGCGAAGCTGCAACCGGAACTCGCCGCGTCGGAATTGACAGCCGAACTGAGCGCTGTGTCGCACAGCTTGTCGCAGGTTGCAGAGATCGGGTTGCAGGCGCTGGATGATTTGAAAAAACATCGCACGGTGAGCGCGGATGCGCGGGAGAAGAACATTGAACTGCTGAAGGCGGCGGCAAAGCCGAAGGCCGTGCTGGTGGATAAGGTGGCTTCGCCGGTGGAGTTGCTTGTAAACGCTAGCGCGAAGCAGTAGATCCAGCGCGACGGTTGGAATGGCCGCGCGTGCGAAGGTTCAACCCGTGAAATCTGAAAGGGAACCAAAAGAAAGCGCGGTCTTCGAAAGGGGGCGGAGACTGCTGCCGGGGCTGTCGGTGAAGGATGGCTTCACGCGCCATCCGTTCGATGCGGAGTTTGGGGTAAGGACGAGCGGGCTGGTTGCTGGCAGGCATTTGAGGAGCGGGCATCGACACGACCGGCACGTAACGGCCTACTATGGCATTGCGCCTTCGGTGTTTCATGCGCTGATCGCACGATGGCGGAAGAGCAGGCCTGGCGCCGCGATGGGCGCGACGACCTTTGTGGATTTGGGCGCGGGGATGGGGCGGGCGGTCTTGCTGGCGTCTGAACTTGAATTCAAGGCCGTGCTGGGCGTTGAACTGCATCCGGCCCTGGCGCGGATCGCGCGGAAGAACTTGAGATTGTGGCGGGCGGCTGGGCGAGAGCGGTCGCCGGTGTGCATCGTTGAAGGGGATGCGGTAGAGTTTGCACTGCCCGCCGGACCGGTGCTGGTGTTTCTGTTTAACCCATTTGGGAGTGCTGTACTGCGTCGCCTTCTGAAGACCTGGCGCAAGCCTCTGACAAGACGCGCGCAGTCCGTAGATTTGATCTACGTGAACAACGAGCAGGAGGGCGTGCTTGAAAGCGAACAGGGATGGACGCGTTTGTTTCTGGGTAAGGTAAGGCGGTCGAAGGCAGACGCGATTGCTGATCACAAGATCATGGCCAACCAACCGGATGGGGAGTATGCATCTTCGAACTGGGAGGATTGCTCGATGTGGAGATGGGGCCAGGGACTAAGGGACTAAGGACTAAGGGACCAGGGAATACGGACGTAGACGTTTTATTGCTTTCTTAGAAAGCATTTGACGAGACAGGGTTCGTGAGGGAAAGCTGTTAGCTGGGCTGGCGGGGGCATTCGTTTGCATTGACAATCGAAGCGATGTCATGATTCCTGCGGCAGAGACTGCACGCAAACGGAATCCGACATAACACAAGCATGGGCGGCCGATGGAGTAAGACCTTGAAGGAACCGCATCTGGTATTGGGATTGGGCGAGTTGTTGTGGGACGTTTTGCCGGAAGGACCGCGGTTAGGCGGAGCGCCGGCAAACTTTTCCGTAATGGCAGGACGGCTGGGCAGCCATGCCGTGTTGCTGAGCCGGATTGGGCGGGACGGCCTGGGCCGGAACGCGCTGGATCGGCTGGAGCCCATGCCGGTGGACACCAGCTTTGTTGAGACTGATCCGGCGCACGAAACCGGCAGAGTAACGGTCTACTTTGAGGCCGGCCAGCCGCATTACACAATTCACCAGCCTGCGGCGTGGGATTTCCTGGAGCTTTCCGACGAATGGGTGCGGCTTGCGGAGCGGGCCGATGCAATTTGTTTTGGGTCGCTGGCGCAACGGAGCCTGGAGTCGCGGCAGACGATTCAGACGCTGGCTGCGCAGACCTCGTCGAAATGCGTGCGGGTTTTCGACGTGAACCTGCGCGCTCCGTTTTATTCCGGCGAGGTGATCCAGGAGTCGCTGGAACTGGCGACGGTGATGAAGATGAATGACGCGGAGGTCCCGCTGGTGCTGGGGTTACTGGGCTTGACGGACGCGACGGAGCCGTCGCCCGGCGCGGCAAGGCCGGATAAGCTACGGCAAGGCGCGGAACGGCTGCTGATCGAGTTTCCCACGCTGGAGATGGTGGCGGTGACGCGCGGCGGCCACGGCAGCCTCTTGGTTACGCGGGACGAGTGGCACGAGCATCCCGGGATTGCGGTAAAGGTGGCAGACACGATTGGCGCCGGGGATGCATTTACTGCGGCCTTGACACACTACCTGTTGCGTGGAGCGGACCTGCAAACGCTGAATGAAGCAGGGAATCGATGGGGAGCTTGGGTAGCCTCGCATTCGGGAGCGATGCCGGCATTGCCGGATGAGGTGCGGGATGGGATCGCGGCGGCGATTGAGGGCTGAGCGGAGAACCTGACCCGACGCTTGGATTGCCCATTCCGGGTTTGAATTCAGGCTTGGAATTTGAATAGACAAAGATCGTGCAATGGGTCGATGAGGAGCTGATCCCCTGGTGCCGCCAGGAGCGGATGGAACGCAGAGCCAGCGTTCTAATTCAACTAACACAAGCAAAAAACTTGCAGTGAATCCCTTAAATGAAATATACGAATAGCGGTCCCATTGAAAAGACCGTTCATCGCTACCTGGTCCTGAACGGACTATGCGATCGGTCTGGTATTGAATAGACAAAAAGTGGAACTTTGCTGTACTGTTCCTCACCAAGCGGACATCAGGCCTGCGGTGTGGGCCGATGCTTCGCTTGAAAGGGAAATCAATGGCAGGACCACGCAAGACCGCCATCAAGCTGGCGCCACCGCCCGAGCCAGTTCCGGCGCAGGCTACGGCCAAGTACCGGCGGGTTTTCGAGTATCTGCATGGACATATCCAGTCTGGCGCGTTGAAGGCTGGAGACCGCTTGCCTAGCGAGGCGGAACTGGGCAAGCTGTTCGACGCCTCACGAATTACGGTGGCCAAGGCGGTTCTGGACCTGCAGCGGATGGGGCTGGTTACGCGGCGGCCGGGCGCCGGAACGCACGTCCTGGCTCCGCCGCAGGCGGAAGGCAGGACCTTTGGACTGCTGATTCCGGAGCTGGGACTGACGGAGATCTTTGAGCCGATCTGCCACGGGATGGTGCGCTCGGCGTTTGCCCGGCCGGATGCGCTGTTGTGGGGCAATGCGGCCACCTCTGTGGGCGAAATGGCCAAGGAGGCGGAGCAGATGCTGAGCTCCTTTATCCGGCAGAATGTGGCAGGCGTGTTTTTCGCGCCGCTGGAGCTGAGCGGGGACAAGGACGCGGCCAACCGGAAGATTGCGCGGGACCTGGAACGGTCGCGAATCCCAGTGGTTCTCCTGGATCGCTGTTACATGCCCTACCCGGAGCGAAGTGAACACGACCTGGTGGGCGTGGACAACCGGCGTGCGGGATTCATGGCGACGACGCACCTGCTGCGCCTGGGCGTGCAACGAATCGCGTTTCTGGGCGAAGTAAATGCGGCAGGCACGGTGGATGCGCGCATTACGGGGTTTCATGAGGCGCTGCGGAAGCATGGGATTCAACCGGAGCAGGAGCCCGCCTGGCGCGGCAGCCCGCTGGATGAAGCGCTGGTGCGCAGGCTGCTGGATGAGCTTCGACCGCAGGCGATTGTGTGCGCCAATGACCTGACCGCGGCCCGGCTCATGCAGACCCTGATCGGGCTGGGCGTGCGCATTCCGGAGGAGATCAGGATCGTGGGCATGGACGATGTGAAATATGCCAGCCTGCTGCCTGTGCCGCTGACCACGATCCACCAGGACTGCGCCGGGATCGGCATGGTTGCGATGGCTACGATGCTGGAGCGGATCGAGCATCCGGAATTGCCGGTGCGGGACGTGACGGTGCCGACAAGCCTGGTGGTGCGCCGGTCGTGCGGGGCGCATTTGGAGGTCCAAGCAGCGGCAGGCGGCAACGAGTGAGCACTTCGCTGATGGGTCGATGTGGGTGTGGACCATCGGCTTGTAGTCCTGAGCGCCGGTTTTGCGTCTCAAGTTATATTGGCCTTGATTCCGGGCTGTCCAATGGAGTGACTCGATGAAGGTTTGGAAGGCAATCGCCCTGGTGACGATTCTGATTCCCGCAGTTGCAGTGGCGCAAAAGAAAAAGCACAACGATGTTCCGGAAGTTTTTGGGACGGCGCACTCAGCTTTTGTTCAAGCAGCGGATGGGGACTACTCAAATCCGGCGCTGAGCGGCGCCGATCGCCAGGCCATAGCAGACGTGCAGAATGCGTTGCAACGCTGGGGTCGTTATACGCTGACTGTTCATGCTGAGCAGGCCGACCTAATCTTCGTGGTGCGCAAGAGCCGCAGTGGGAACACTGATGCGCAGAACGGTCTGTCCGGACCGCAACGACCGAACGGTGGGTCCGGGTCGGCGAGGGTCCCGGGGCAGCCGGGGGATTTAGACTCCATGGGCGCTGCGACGCAGATGGGCGCGGAGGGCGACAGGCTGTTGGTTTACACAATGATCGAAGGCAAACGCAATGGGCCCATCTGGACGCGGGAACTGCAAGGCGGCCTTGATGGGCCGTCCGTTCTGCTGGTGCAGCAGCTCAAGAGCGCTGTCGAGCGGGCTTATCCTCCTGATTTGACTCCGGTCAAGCCGGCTTCCTGATCGTGATCGCCTCGAGTACAGGCCTGCCGGGAAAAGAAGCTGGGGCGGCTGCGATAAAGTTGAATCATAGTGATTATCAATATTGCCAGGCGCGCGCATGACCACAACTGGGAGCTGGATCCGATTACGCGTTCGCTGCTGGATACGGACTTCTACAAGCTGCTGATGCTGCAGTTCATCTGGAAAAACTTCCCTAAAACAAAGACTTCATTTACGCTGCTCAATCGCACCACGTCGGTGAGGCTGGGCGACGTGGTGGATGTGGGCGAGTTGGGAGAACAACTTGAGGAGACGCGGCGGCTCAAGTTCCACAAGTCGGAATTGATCTGGCTGGCCGGCAATACCTTCTACGGGCGCAGGGGCATCTTCGAGCCGGCATTTCTTGAGTGGCTTGACCAGGACTTTCGGCTTTCCGATTTCGACTTATTCGTGGAAGACGGGCAAATATCGCTCAATTTTCATGGGCTTTGGACGGAAACGACATTGTGGGAGATTTATGCGCTCTCAGCCATCGACGAATTGAAAACGCGAGCCAGCCTGAAGCTGTTGAGCGAATTTGAGCTCGACGTTCTGTACGCTCGGGCGAAGACTAGACTGTGGGAGAAGATGGAGCGGCTGCGCGGGATTCCGCGTCTGAATGTGAGTGACTTTGGAACGCGGCGGCGGCACAGCTTTTTGTGGCAGGAATACGTGGTGAAGGCCATGAGCGATGTGCTGGGATCGAGCTTTGCGGGCAGCTCCAATACTTATCTGGCCTACAAGCACGATCTGGAAGCCATCGGAACCAATGCCCACGAACTGCCCATGGCCCTGGCGGCTCTGGCCGACGACGAGGAGGAGCTGCGAACGGCGCAGTACCGCATTCTTGAGTTGTGGCAGCAGAGTTACCAGGGGGAGTTGTTGATTCTGCTGCCGGACACCTTCGGAACGACGCAGTTTCTTGAGGACGCGCCGGGATGGGTGGCGAACTGGACGGGGCAGCGCATCGACAGTAAAGACCCATACATTGCGGGAGATGAGTACATTGCCTGGCTTGAGAGGCTGGGACGCGATCCGCGTCAGAAGCGGCTTATTGCCTCCGATTCCCTAGATGTGGAGCAGATTCTGGGATTGCACGCGTACTTTGGCGGCAGGCTGCTCAATGGCGCGACGCCGGCGGACTTCCAGAAGGCGAGCGACTTCGCGGACAAGCGGAAATGGGTTGAGGAGCGCCGGATTCGCTTCAGCGCCGGGTGGGGAACTTTGCTGACCAACGACTTTCGCAGTTGCGATCCGCAGGGCGGGGATGGGTTCAACCCGGTGAGCCTGGTGTGTAAGCTGACAGAGGTGGATGGGCGGCCGGCAGTGAAGCTGTCGGATAATTATTTGAAGGCGATGGGACCTGCCAGTGAGATCGAACGCTACCGGCAGGTTTTTGGAACGTCAGGAGTGGCGAATGTCCCGCTCCTGACCTGAACGGCTCAAAAAATCGGTTTTCCTCAGGCTCCGGTACTTGCAATCGGTGAAAGGCTTGTAATAGAATTTGAGTGAGCAGGCACTCAGTAATCGCGAAAACAGGGGACAATCATTGGCTCGACCACGGAGTGGTGATAAGCAGAAGGCAATTCTTGATGCGGCATTGCGGATTTGCGCGGAACGGGGGATCGGTGGGGCGCCAACCTCAGCTATCTCCAAGGCGGCAGGGATTGCCGAGGGTTCATTGTTCACGTATTTCAAGACCAAAGACGATTTGCTCAACGAGCTCTACGCGACGTTACGCAGGGAGTTCAGCCGTCATCTGCCGGATTTTCCTCATGGTGAGGATGCTCGAACCCGGCTGCGCTACATCTGGGACCGGTTTCTGGAATTGGGAGCCGCGCAACCCGAGCAGTTGAAAGTTTTGGCCCAGTTGCGTGCCTCGGGAAGGCTGTTAAGGGAAAATGAGACGCCCCACTTTGCGCTGGTGGAAATGATGAAGGCTACCTCGGAGGCTGCGGAGGGTGCAGAACCGAGCAAGCTTCCTCCGGAGTACCTGGCGTTGATGGTGAGGGCGCAGGCAGAGATCACGGTGGAGTTTATCAATGCCCATCCCGAAAGCGCGGAGATTTGCCGGGAATTGGGGTTCAACATGGTTTGGAACGGATTGTCAGGAAGATAGTTTTTCTTGTTTTTGAATGAACGGGCAGTCGCGCAAGACAGTCTGGTAAGTCATAGAAAACAGAAGATCGAAGAGGGTACGTCGATAGACAGTAAAGCGAGTAATTCACTGCAAAGATGGGGTTCGGGCGAGATTCCGCCGCAGACTGGAAAACAGGTGGTTGTTACCGGCGCGACCGGCGGGCTGGGCTATGAGATCGCTCTGGCATTGGCCCAGGGATGCGCCGACGTAATCATTGCCGGGCGGAATGAACCTGAGGGCCGGGAGGTAGCGGCGCGAATCCGCGTCCTGGCGCCCAAGGCTCTGGTGCGTTTTGAGAAGCTGGACCTGGCCGACCTTGCGTCGGTGACTGCGTTTGCACGGCGCCTTGGCGCTGTGGGCCGGCCATTGGACCTGTTGGTGAACAACGCCGGGGTGATGGCGCTGCCCACGCGACGGGTTACAGCGGATGGATTCGAGATGCAGCTTGGCACCAACTACCTGGGCCACTTTGCTTTGACAGGATTGCTGCTTCCGCTGCTTCGCGCCAGCCGGCATCCCAGGGTGGTGCAGGTCAGCAGCCTGGCTCATCGGTTCGGTCAAATTCGCTTTGACGACCTGCATGGCGAAAGGGGTTATCGGCCATGGGAAGCGTACTCGCAGTCCAAGCTGGCGACGCTCTTGTTTGCGCGCGAACTGCAGCGGCGGAGCAATGCGTACCGCTGGGGATTGCTGAGCTACGCGGTGCATCCGGGGTATGCGCAAACCAATCTTTTTGCGAATGGCCCCGGCGCCAGGAGCGTGCTTGCCATGCTGCATCGGTCTCTGGGACGGGCGGTAAGCCAGTCGGCCGCGGACGGCGCGCAGCCCGCTTTGTATGCTGCGGTCTCTGCAAGTGCCCAACCGGGAGGCTTCTACGGACCGGATGGACTGTTTGAGCTGGCCGGGCGGCCGGCTCATGCACATGTTTCCAGCCGCGCCCGCGATGTGGCTGTGGCCCGGAGGCTGTGGGAGGTATCCGAGGAGCTGACGGGGGTTCGGTGGCCCGCGGAATGAAGGTGAAGCACAAAAACTTTGCTATCTGGATGATCCTTGAGCAAGCGGCTGGATATTAATGATCCAAGGCATGTTGCTGGTTGAGAGCTGCACGGATTCACAATTTCACCGTTGGGGTGTTTCCGTGGAGTTTCTTCTGGTAGATCATTGATTTTGAGACGTTTAAATCGTTCTTCACAGTTTCACAGCCGGAAATCCACGTTGTTCTTATTTTGCGACGGAATCCGGGCCGGGGGGTGGGGTGGGAATGCCGGCGGTGAAGGAGCGCGCGACCCGCGCCAGGCCGGGCAGATTGAGGAGGAGGTCCTGCACGACGGCGGAGACGGAGGTGTCGTTCTTCGCGTCCCAGATGCGGGCCTGGCGGTAGGAATCGTCGCTGACGGCTACGGTGATGTTGCGCATGGTTGCCTCCCTGGATTGGGCGGGGTTCTGGATGGTTAGTTCAATTGTGCGCCGATGGAGGGTAATCAAGCGCAATTGATTTACGAAGGGGCAAGTGCTTCATTCGGCTTCGTTTAGTTCGGAATTTCGGCAAATCTTGCGAGTTCGCCGGATTTTTCTGGTGTTTCAGGAAACTGCTGCCCCGTGTATATATTCCATTCAAGATTTATATATACAAATGTGAGGCTAGGATGGCGGCCAAGATTACATCGATTCTGCTGGATTTTGGATGGTTATTCCCCTTGTGCGCCGTTGGGTGCTGATTTTTAGTGAGCCCACTGACGGAGAAATTCTTGCTCCCGATGCGAAGATTTAGACAGCCGCTGAACGGCTAGATTTGCTGTGAATCGGTATTGGGGTGAACCCCTATTCCCCCTATCCCCGCTGGACGGCATTTCAGCGAGGGAATCAACTGCCGTATCATGCTCAGTTTGATAACGGGAAAGGTTGAGGTTCATGGCCGCCCACCCTTCCGCAAACAGCGCGGAAGGATGGGGCACCCACGTCAGAGGATGGGAAAGGGCGGGCCACCTGCCATCTGGCTGAACAGCTAGAATTGCGGGGAATAGGTATCATGTCCCCGTATTTCCACATGTCCCCGTATTTCCAGATGCGGGCCTGGCGGTAGGAATCGTCGCTGACGGCTACGGTGATGTTGCGCATGGCTGCCCCCTGGACTTGGTGGGATTTTGGCTTGTTTTCTCCATTGTGCGCCGGGGGAGGCTAATTCTATGCAAGCCTTTTTGCGGAAAAGTTTTTGCTCCCGATGCGAAGATTGAGCCAACCGCTGAACAGCCAGAGTTGGTGTGAATACGTAGTGGAGTGAACCCCAATTTCCCTATTTCCTAATTTCATAGTCTCCTATCTCTCAAACACCTCTATTCCTTAACACTAATACTTCGTAACGGGCTTCTGGTAGACTCATTACCCATGGAAATAGCAACGCTCAAACTTCGCCAGCGCTTGCGTGCTCTATCTGGGGAACTCTACGCCAGGCTACAGACGGTCGAGGTTAAGGCACGTGAGTTTGCGGAATATTCTCAGGGCGGATCTAACGTATCCTACACGACACACGGCCTATCGCATATCTCAGCTGTTGAGAGGAATTATGATTGGCTCCTTTCTGATGCAGACATAAATGATTTTTTGCCCCACGAGCTTTTTTCCTTGCTCTGCGCTACGTTCTTTCACGATGCACTTATGGTGCCTCGCAGGATCGGTAGTGAAGCTGATGCGCGGAGGGATCATGTCTTGCAGGCAAAGGAATTCTTGGCCCGTAACCGGGACCTGCTGGGCCTGAGCATTCCAGAAGTTGAAGCCATTTTCCAAGTAATACTTGGACATGGTGTCTCAGACATCGCCGAACTGAAGGAACGATTTGCACTGGGCACCGAGCTACTCGACCTGAGAAAGCTAGGCGCGTGCCTCTCGATGGCTGACATCTGCCATGCCGATACCTCGCGAGCGCCAGAAATTGTTTACCGGCACCTCGAGCTGACTGAGGAAAGCCGTTTTCATTGGAGGCGCCACCCACAGATATCTGGGATTACCCGCAATGGGCCACTACTCATCATGACTGCTCTCACATTTAGCCCGCAAGGAGACGAGGCAGTCACCGGATACTGTGAGGCGATCAAGCGGCAGTTACATGCTATCCGACCATATTTTCAATCCAAGCTGTCGGTCATCAATGACGTTGAACTCGATCTTTCGCGACTCGACTCGCCGTTAGATCAGTCGCTTCGTTTCACGGCGAATACTCCTGCCATACTCAAGCTGCTTATTGAGGGCGTATACAAGCGCGAGGACGTATTTGTCCGCGAGGTTGTTCAAAATAGCCTCGACGCCTGTTTAATTCGTCGAATGCAAGAAGTGCGTCGCACCCGTCTGTATGAGGCGCAGGTAATTATTACAATTCTAAGGGAGGGGGACATGGCCCGCGCGTTTCGCGTGGATGACAACGGTTTAGGTATGAATCTGGAGGACATCCAAGACACTCTCTTGACGATCGGCGCTACGATCGCCAACAAAGCGGATTTAGTGATGCTCCTTCAGAGCACCTTCAGCAAGCACCTGATAGCTTCCTTTGGAATTGGGCTGCTCTCATGTTTCAAGGTTTCAGAGAGTATTCTTGTTCGCACGGCGAAAGAGAAAGAAGTACCTATCGAACTCACGTTAGTAGGAATCTCCGATGATATGAGGCCTCAACGTTCAAAGGATGAGTCCGTCGGTACGACGGTGATCGTGAAATTCGCCGGAGATGGGCTCAAAAAAGCGGATCTCTTGGATTCAGTGAAGCACTATTTTCGAAAAATGGAGCAGGTTCCATTAAGAATACTAGAACTTGAGTGGGGCCAGAACGCATCAGATCTCGCGAGGACGGAGATCAGCAAGATCGCCATCAACGACTCCAGCCACATTAAGCCGCGGGAGTACCTCCCACCAAAAGGTGCGAGGGCTGCGACCGAGATCTTGGGCAATGATTACAGCGGTGCGATCTGGCTACCGCCCGGCGATATCCAGGCGGCACTCACTCAGCCTGGCGTTCTTGAGATCCTAAACGAAGGAATTTATGTTACAGATGAACTTACAGGCGATTGGACAGCGAGTCCCTTAAAAGCTTGCTCTGGCTTTATTAACTTCTCTTCTGGGGCAATTACACTTCAGGCCGCACGCGACGGCGTGGTCAAAGACGCCAAGTTTAGGGCGAGAGCTCAGCATTTCGTGGACGAGAGCTTTGGCGTAATCGATCGCCTTATTATGCAGACAATGGCGGTCGGAAAGGGCGAGCGGGAATTTGCCGCGTTAGCCTTGACAAAAATCTACGACGAGTCCGATTCGGCGTGGAAAGCCAGGATTCTTAAACGGATGGACAGCTATAGAGTGCCGATGTTAGGGCGCACCCGGTTGCTTTTGCTTGGAGATCTTCGGCTGGATCCTCCTGCAAAGGTCTATTTTCGATACCCCAAGGGTGATTGGAATCATACGAAATTCAACAACCTTCTCTTTTTTTTCAATGACGATGGCTTTGCTGAGCTCCAAGCAGCAATAATTGCGCAACGGGGGGAGACGGTATTAGCTTTGACTCGGGCAGATGCGAAAGCGGGGGGAGGCACACCGTTGGTGGAAGCGACGCTGATAATTGCCTTTTGCAAGTCCGTAGGCATCCCAGCCGTTGATTTGACCACAACGAATGTGATCGAAGGCATGGACATCGCGAAACCAGTGATAGCAAAGTTGCCCGCCAGGGTCAATGAGGTGGTCAGGTTTGTGGATGTCTCGGCCTTTCCAAACAAGATCTCTTGGAAGGTAGGGGATGAAATCTGGCTAAACCTTGCCCACGGCTACGTACTCAGCGTTTACGAGTCACTCATGAGTGACAGGGAGATTGATTCGGACGCCATTGAGATGCTCGACTTTTTGATTGAACTGTTGGGAAACAGATTTGAAGATGGCCTAGCTCGTGTAATCAGATTGCTTACCCATCCGGGAGAAGCTTGACGGATATTCGTGGGCGAGATTCAGATGACTATTGCAGATGTCCCTCACATCGATTTCGCCATTCGATCGGTGGCCAGTACTGAAAGCTGAGCCCCATTCATCGCTGGTCGCCGCGGTGACCGATTTGTGGACCGCGAATTCTCGCTGTCCACTCCGACTCGATTTCAACCGCTCCTCGGATTCCGGTGGCGTAGTGGGAGATGCGGTACATGATACTTATTCACAGCAATTCTAGTGTGGCGAGTCTGAAGTTCATCGAAGAACAACCGCAGATTCCCGTTCGACTTCGCTCAGGGCAGGCTTTCGACTCACCACCCCTCGGAACTCAAAAGACGCTTGGGGACCCGTTCGCTCCGTCGGAAGTCATTCGGGAAATTCGGTCGCCCCTACGGGGCTTATCCGGCCTATAGGGGCGGCGATCCCAGGGCGGCGCGCGGC
>JBKQNU010000023.1:0-9054 GCA_052145815.1 Occallatibacter sp. | reverse complement strand
GACCGCGAACCTTAGGCCGCGTCGCGGCGAAATCTGGACAGCTTACCTCGAAGACCATTCGCAACGGCATTGGGTCGTCATTGTGTCGCTCGACAACCGGAACCTGAGTGACCGCGCTTCGTCGGTGTTGATCGTTCCATTCGGGAGCTACGGAATGCCCGGGCCGACCGTTGCAGAGTTCTCGCCCGGCGAATCTGGCTTGCCCGGCGTCTCTTACCTCAAAGCGCATTTCATTCAGGTCCTTCCCAAGGCCAATCTAATCGAACGCGAGCGGCGCATTGTATCGTCTATGCGCATGAAGGAACTGGTGCAGATGATACGACGTGCCGTCGATCCCGACGCGCCCTGGCCGGAGCGGAAGGTTGCCGGATGACGGCGGTGGATCTGAGGGCGTGAACGATAACTTCAAGTGCGCGACCTGTGGGAAGATTCATCCAGAACTGCCACGCAGTTTTGCTGCGGATTTCCCGGACATGTACGCAAACATGAAACGGGAAGAGCAAGATGCCCGGGCAATTATTGGAAGCGACCAGTGCGTGGTTGACCAACAGTGGTTTTTTATTCGTGGATGCCTCGAAATTCCGGTCGTAGGCTCGGCTGAACCGTTCCTTTGGGGATTGTGGGCTTCGGTACATCAAGATGTGTTTGACGAGATTTCTGAGAGTTGGGAGGAGGAGGGACGAGAAAAGACTCACGGACCTTTCAAAGGTCGCCTGGCAAATTCACTTTCCGTTTATGTTGAAACTCTCAATGTGAAAGTGAGAATTCTGATTCAGCCGGTTGCAACCCGTCCATTATTCATAGTCGAGCAACCAGAACACCCACTTGCCATCGAGCAGCAGAACGGAGTTTCCGAAGAGAGAGCTAAGGTGATAGCCTCTCTACTGCTTCATCAGGAGCGATTTGGTTGGCCTGCCAAATTTACTTAGTCTTCAACCGAGTATTCATGTCTTCCACACCTTTCCCACAGCAATCCCGCCCTCGCTCCGCTCCCCTCACTTCGCCGCTGCTCTCTGCAACTCTCGTTTCTCGACCGGTTCGATCGGCACGACTTCCGCAGGCCGCTTCGTCGCGCGGCTGCGCGCCCGTTGGATCGGCAGTTCCACCAACGTCCGCATCGCCTGCGCATATCCAAACGACATCACAAAAATGCCGCAGGCAACCAGAACTCCCGGCCGGTAGTAGTGGTAGAAGTGGTGGAACAGTGTGTGGTGGATCAGATACATGCTGTAGGAAAGCCGTCCCAGGTGGCGGAGGACTCGCCATTCCAGGCATCGGTTGAGTAGATGCCTCTGCGGCAGCGCCACCAGAAAGAAGATCGGCATCAGCGCGATGCCTTGCAGCGAATACCGGAACGTGTCGCGAAAGAACTGGTTGCGGTACGCAAACGACGCCACGATGAGAATCGCGCCCCCGGCGGCAAGCAGTTTGGCATGTCGTTTCAGCCAGCCGATTCGATCGTCGAAGCGCGGATTGGCTGCAACCGCCAGCACGCAGCCAAATAGGATCGCATCAAAACGCGTGTCCGTCCCTTCGTAGATGTTCTCCCAGGGCGAGTGCAGAACTGCGGCGCGGTAGCAACGCCAGACCAGAGCAAGGGCGCACAGCGCCAACAGGATCATGGCCTGATGCCGCGGGCGCATCCGTCGCCGCACAAACCACAGGTACAACAGCGGAAACAGGAGGTAGTAGTGCTCTTCGATGGCCAACGACCACATGACGCCGAGACCGGCTGGCAAGTTTCCCCAACCCAGAATGTTCCAATAATTCGAAAAGTACAAGAAACCGGCAAGCAGCGATTTGTAGCTCTCCACGTTGTAGAGCAGGCCGCAGGCGGCCAGAACCCCGACTACGACGAGGGTCAAATAGCAGGGAGGAAAGATGCGCTGAAGTCTCCGCGTATAAAACCCTCTGAGGGAGATCGTCGAAGTATTCTGCGCTTCGCTGCGCAGCAACGTGCAGATCAGATATCCGCTTAGAAAAAAGAACACGGTCACTCCGAACCCGCCCGGCAGGATATTGAAGGGCATGGAGTGCGCGACAAAGACAATCAGGAACGCGAGCGCGCGCATGCCATCCAGACTGGGAATGTAAAGATTGGACTGCGGACTGGCAGTGTGGCGCAAGCGGGGCACCTTATGCCGAAACCTATCAGCCAGACGACGGCCGGTCAGTGACGGCTCTACATCGAGTTTGTGACGATTCGAAGGCGCTTGTTTTCCTACTCGCTCAACCGCGAACCCGCGTCTTCCACACCTTTCCCACAGCAATCCCGCCCCCGCCCTATTCCCCTCCGCCCCTTCCGCCCTCATAATCACTACGGGATCAGTGTGCGCCCTCAATGACACCGACAATGCCTTCGACTTCGTCCGACAACTTCAAAGAGACGCTCAAGCAGCAGGCGGACATCGTCCGCATCGTCGGCGACTACGTCAAGCTGAAGAAGGCTGGGGCCCAGAATTTCTCCGGGCTGTGCCCGTTTCATTCCGAAAAGACGCCGTCGTTTTCCGTCCATGCCACGCGCCAGTTTTATCACTGCTTCGGCTGCGGAGAGTCGGGCGACGTCTTCACCTTCATCCAGAAAGTCGAGAACATCACATTTCCCGAGGCCGTCCGGCTACTCGCCCAGAAGCTCGGCGTGCCCATGCCCAAGGTCACCTTCTCCAGTCCGGAGGAGGCCCGCAATGCCCACCTCCGTATGGCGCTCCTCGACGTGCATGATCGCGCCACTCAGTTTTTCCAGGACTGCCTGCGCCGTCCCGAAGGCGCCAGTGCCCGCGAGTATCTCAAAGGCCGCAGCCTCGATGCCGAAACCGTCGCCCGCTTTCGCATCGGCTACGCTCCCGACTCCGGATTCCTGCTGCGCGACGCCCTGCGCCGCGAGTTCGAAGAGGAGTTGCTGCGCGAGAGCGGCCTGTTTTCGTGGAAAGAGGATAGCCGTCAGCCGTCAGCCGTCAGCTTTCAGGAAAAGCAGGTCCTTCGCTCCGCTCAGGATGACAATACAGTTGAGATCTCGGACGCGAACGACGAACAGCGAACAGCGAATGACGCGAGCCCCAAGCCAGCAGCCAGCAGCCAGCAGCCAGCAGCGATTTATTCCAAATTCCGCAACCGCGTCATGTTCCCCATCTCGAACGACCAGGGCAAAGTAATCGCCTTCACCGGACGCACGCTCTCGACCGACGAAAAAGCCGGCCCCAAGTATTTAAATTCTCCCGAGACCGCGATTTATTCGAAGTCGCGCGTGCTCTTCAATCTCGACCACGCCAAGGAAGCGATTCGCAAGCTCGAATACTCCATCCTCGTCGAAGGCCAGATGGATTGCATTTCCGTCTACGCCGCCGGTTTCCACAATGTGATTGCAAGCTCGGGCACGGCCTTCACTGAGTTGCAGGCGAAATTGCTTGGGCGCTTTTCAAAAAATGTCGTCGTCAATTTCGATCCCGACACCGCCGGGGCCAAGGCCACCGAGCGCACCCTCGGCTTGCTGGTCGAAGAGGAATTCAACATCAGGGTCCTCACCCTTGAAACTGGATTCGATCCCGATCTGTTCATCCGCCGCAAAGGCAAAGACGCATACGGCGCGGCGCTCAAGAACTCGCAAAAATATTTTGATTATCTGATCGACCGGGCGCGCGCGATGTTTCCAGCGCGGAATGCCGACAGCAAGGTCAAGGCAGTCAACCATCTTTTGCCGCACATTCAGAGGGTGCCGAGCCGCATCGTGCGCGATGAACTGGCGCTCGAGATTTCGCAGAAACTGGGAATCGATTCCGCCGTGCTGCGCCAGGAATTGAAGCACGCCGCCACCAATCGCTCCGCCACCGAGGTCAAATCGTCCGCTGAGGCGCAAATCAACGGCGCGGAACGCGTCCTCATCCGGGCCTTGGCGTCGGCCACCGAGATGCAAGCCAGCGGAGCGCGCAGTTCGGCCCGCGAAGGAACCGACGAGGAATTCGATCCCGCCCGCCAGGCGCAATTCGCGCTGCAATCCGAACATCTCTATGAGGGCCTGGCATCGCAGTCGTTGATCGAGGCCCTGCTCGAAGCTGGAACCGAAACGGCGGACGTGATGGCGCTGCCAAAAACGGAAGAAGACCGCCGCCTGTTAGCCTCGATCCTGATGCATGAGGAGGAACAGCTCACGCCCGAGACCGTCGAAGGCGCGGTGCGCGCATTGCGCAGGATTTCCCTGGAGCGTCAGCAGGGCGTAGTGCAGCGAGCCGTGGAGCGTCCGGGCCTCTCGATGGACGAAAAAAGGGCGCTTTTGCAGGAAAAAGTCCGCCTGAAGCTGGCCAAGCGCGACCCGAGCGGCACCGGGACGGATGGTCCGGCGTCTTAGCTTGAAACGAAACCGCCTCCAACGCATCTAAAGAATTAGCGGAAAAGGAGATACCCGGGGCTGAGGGTATTTGTAAACAGTCGCGCACCTGCATGCGCTCACGGCGGAAACCGTACCCGTCGTGCTATACTTCTGAAGTCTGTGCGCATCGCGCACAACTCCGTAACATTTCCCACCGCCGAAAAGTTGGCGTCCGCGAACCAGCGGGCGTCCTGAGGATATTCTGGCTTGGCACTTGACGACAAGTACGACGACATAAAAAAGCTGATCGACACAGGCAAAGAGAAGGGATATCTGACCTATGATCAGGTCAACGACCTTATCCCGCACGATGTGCACTCTCCTGAGGACCTGGAAGATCTGCTGACCACGATCGGAACGCAGGGCATCGATGTACTCGAAAGCTCGAAAGCTCCGCCGACCGATCTGGAAAAAAAATTCGAGGAAGTAGATGAGGGCTCCGAGGACGTCGAACTCGACTTAACCCCCGGCGCCATGGAAAAAACCAACGACCCCGTCCGCATGTACCTGCGCGAGATGGGCACCGTGCCTTTGCTCACCCGCGAAGGCGAAGTGGAAATCGCTAAAAGAATCGAGCGCGGGCAAAACCGCGTCTTGAAAGCGCTGTCGCGTTCCCCGATCGTCATCCGTGAACTCCTCGCCCTGGGCGAGGACCTCGAGAAGGGCGTCCGCTCCATCAAAGAGCTGGTCACCTTCGACGAAGAGGAAATCACGGAAGAGATCGTCGAACATCGGTTGCAGGAATTTCTCGCCAAGATCCACGCGCTCGACAAGCTTTACAAGAAAGTCATGCCCTTCGTCGAGAAGCTGGCGGCGGTGAACCAGAAGAAGCGTCCGCGCGACCATCGCCGCTACCGCTTCCATCTGGCCCGTGCCGTGGTGCGCGTTTCGCTTGCGGTACGCAAACTCGGCTTCACCAACAACGAACGCAAGCGCCTGATCGACCGCGTCAACCGTACCGTTGAGGGCATGCGCTCGCTCGACCGCCAGATCCAGAACCTGGAGAAGCGGGCCGAGGCGACGCGCAGCGAAGAGCAAAAAAAGGAATACAAGAAGCAGTCGCGCACCGTCCGCGGGGAGCTGGAAAAGCTCGAAGTTGAAGCGGGCCTGCTGTTCCAGGAACTCAAGCGCACCCAGCGCGAGATCATCCAGGGCGACATGGACGCTGAGCACGCCAAGCGTGAGCTCATCGAAGCCAACCTGCGCCTCGTGGTCTCGATTGCGAAAAAGTACACCAATCGCGGATTGCAGTTCCTCGACTTGATTCAGGAAGGCAACATCGGCCTGATGAAAGCCGTGGACAAATTCGAATACCGCCGCGGCTATAAATTCTCGACCTATGCCACGTGGTGGATCCGTCAGGCCATCACCCGCGCCATCGCCGATCAGGCCCGCACCATTCGCATCCCGGTGCACATGATCGAAACCATTAACAAACTGATCCGCACCTCGCGCCAACTGGTGCAGGAACTGGGACGCGAGCCTACGTCGGAAGAAATTGCCAAGCGCATGGACATTCCGGTAGCGAAAGTCCGCAAGGTCCTGAAGATTGCGCAGGAGCCCATCTCCCTCGAAACGCCGATTGGTGAAGAGGAAGATTCGCACCTCGGCGACTTCATCGAAGACCGCGCCGTCGTTTCTCCGGCCGAAGCTGTGATCAACGTCAACCTCAAAGACCAGACTTCGCAGGTGCTGCGCACGCTGACCCCGCGCGAAGAAAAAGTCATCAAGATGCGCTTTGGCCTCGAAGACGGCTCCGAGCACACCCTCGAAGAAGTCGGCCAGTCGTTCGCCGTAACCCGCGAACGCATCCGCCAAATCGAAGCCAAAGCCCTAAGAAAATTGCGCCATCCCTCGCGCTCAAGAAAGCTGCGCGCGTTCATGGACGGCGTAAGAGACTAGCTCGCGTAGGGCGGACACTCTTGTCCGCCCCGCAGAGCTACCCCTGCTGAAGCCCCCCAATTTCTTGTTTGAGTGTGGCGGAAGCGAGCGACATCTGTTCGAGAACGATTTCAAGTACTTTCGCCTGAAGCTGAGGCGAGAGTCCACGCGCAGCGTTCGCCAGTAACACCGCCGCTCTGTACTGTGTCGACCACCAGGGTTCGGGCTCCGGAGGCACGAGGCCCCAATGCGTCGCTACCCACCACCAGGGGTTATAGATCGACGGTGGTGGAAGCGGCGCATGTTTGACGTCCGCGTACATCCCGATCGCCACAACCGTGTCGTTGTAGTGCACCACTATATCTTGAGGATTCGGCATGCCTACAGTGGCCGGATACGCTGGATCCTGGCTGTAGAAAAACGGAGCTGTCGGCCAATAGAGCCAGTACAGGAACTTCTTGTAACTGGGGAGCGAATTCCGCGCGCTGACGGTCAAGGTGGGCGGCGGCGGTCCCTGCTGGATCTCCTGCGTGGTGTCGATATAACCGTTGTTGGCTTCGACTGTGAGCGTTCCCGTCGGGTCGGGTTTCGCGTCCACGAAATCATCTGGGATGAAGTCGCCCAGCTGGACATCGAACGCGTCAATCAGCAGGGCGTTGTCTCCCCCCCCGTTACCAAAATTCCAGTAGTAATACGCTTTCGCGTTTATGGTCCATTGTCCCCCGGTTTGGGAGTCGTTGGCGACGGTCGAGGTTTGGATTTGCGCACTGCTCTGGAGAGACTGGCTATCGTATGCCGTCAACGACCAAAACACGAAGAGGTAGGTGTTGCCGTCACTGTACAAGATCGAAGGCGGCGCGGAACGGGTCCAATTATCCATCATTGGTGAGTCTGTGCCGCTGCTGTAGATCGGTGGAGGGCCATTCGTGCGTCTCTTCACTCTCCACCCGGTCTTGGTGCTGCCGTTCAGGATGATGTACTGCCAATTGACCGTCGTGATCATAACTCACCCCCACACTCGAAGATTCGCGTCAACGAGATAGGCCACACTCCTGGATCTCCTCGCGCATCCAACCCCGGCCCCAACTTTGTATACGACAAGGCGAGCTTTGAGCATCGGCCGACAACTCCCGCTTGACCGCGCGAACCGCCTCACCGCCAGCTAGCCAGTCCAGATTGTCTCCCGGACGAATTCTGCACTGGACGGCGATTGACTTGGGAAGCGCTAGTTGTAGTTTGCTCGTAACTTTCGCGATTCCCCGGAGTATAACAAGGAAAATTTCCTTGTTCAATCCTGGTTTGCTCGATGTACGAAAAACCCGTGCGTGATAGGCCTGCCCGGCCAGGCTACGGTAACGCCGTTGTGATGGTCATCCCGCAGCGCCAGCGGAATTTTGACCGCGCATCTTCACCCCCTCCCTGTTGTTGCAACGAGAAAATGTCGTATTAACTGCAACGAGACTTTGTCACCCCCTATCGATTAAGTAACGGCCGCCAAAGCGTGTCGGCCGGAGAGGTTGTAGATGCGGGGCATCGGGGTTTTTCGTTTCTGCGCGGTGGTGATGGGCGCAGGGCGTCGTTCGGCATGCTCTTCAAGCGGCAAAGGCAAAGCGCACAGCAAAGTGTCTTGGCGATAGACGCGCAGCGTGCCGTCGAGCTGATGCGAGAGTTCGACGGTTTCTCCGGCGTAGCCGCGATGGCCGGGCAAGGGCGGCAGGGCGATGCAGTGCGTGCCTAAGGTGACGGTGTGATCGGGGGCGACGACGCGTCGATAGTGCAAGCTGAGGCAGCGTGCGAGATCGAAGCGGCGGGGCAGGGAGCGGAAGTCGCAGGCGGATTGGGCGGCGGGACGAGCGAAGCGCTGGTTGTAGTCGGCGCAGAAGCGGGCGAGCACGGCGTTGGCTTGCTCCAAAGTGGAGGCGCCAGCGAGTCGAAGTTCGCTGACCAGACGGTCCTGGCAAGTGCGCCAGGCGCGTTCGATGCGGCCCTTGGCTTGGGGCGAGTAGGCGGGGATCTGCTGGATACCGAGTTCTTCGAGGGCGCGTCCGAGTTGGGTGGGAGATTGTTTTCCGGCGAGTTGTTCGGCGAGGGTCCAGTGCGGATCGTTGCGCTGAAAGATGGAGTGGCGGTCGCGGTAGAGGCTGAGGGGAACGCCGTGGGCGGCGATCATAGCGTCGAGGGCGCGAAGATAGCCGAGGGTATTTTCGGCTTCGAGTTGGAAGTGAGCGGCGAGGATCTGGCCGGTGGCGTCGTCCTGAAAGCCAAGCAGAGTGAGGGTGGGGCCGCGGCCTTCGAGCCAGTCGTGGCGGCTGGCATCGGTGAGGGCCATCATGCCGAAACGCGGGCGCGCCGGGCGGCGGGAGCGGTATTGGCGCGGTCGGCGCTTCTGCGGAGAGGCCAGTTTGGCGGCGCGCAAGATGCGGCGCACGGTTTCGCGGCTGACGGCGAGGTTCTCTTGGTCGCGCAGTTTTTCCGCCAGATGGGAATCGTTGAAGCCCTGGTACTTGCCGCGGGCCAAGGTCAAGATCAACTGCTTCTGGGGAAGAGGCAAGGCCCAAGGCGTGGGGCGTCCGCGATTGCCGTGCTGCACCCAGCCGACGGAATCGGGCCGATAGCGGCGCTTGAGGCGCTGCACTTGGCGTTCACTCAGCTGCAGCAGGCGGGAGGCTTCGCGTACGCTCAGCCTCCCGCCCGCTGCATTCTCAATCACTTTCACCCGTTGGAACTCTTTCTGACTCATTGTCACCATCCTGAGAGGGTGACAGAGTCTCGTTGCAGTTATGGGGTGACATTATCTTGGAGCATCTACA
>JBKQNU010000022.1:0-45989 GCA_052145815.1 Occallatibacter sp. | reverse complement strand
GAAGGGTATAAACATTCTAGGTGAAGTCAAGGATACCGCAAAGCTCAACCTGACGAATCAGATAAAGGACTTCTTTGCGTATGCGAAAGACAACCCCGGGATGAAAGTCAATTTCTTTACCAGGAACGGTACGAGCTTTTCGCAGCCACTCCTCGATGCGATTAAGCAAAATGGGGCCAAAGTGTTCCAGCAAGTTGACGGCAAGTGGGTTGACGTTACCAAGCTGGTCCTACAGAACTTGAAAAAGTAGGGCTTAAAATGGAGAATCATGCAACGGCAAAGCACAATTAGGGCCCAAGTTTGGACAGAGCACTTTCTTGGCACAAGTGCCAAATGCGGGGAACTGCTTGAACTCTTAGATACGATGGACGGAGCGCAATGGCGGCCTGATCGGTGGAGCGAATGTGAGCCTGTTCGCTTGATTTATGGCCCCGAGGTGCATTCCTCAATCTGTTCCAAATGGACAGAGGAACGCGGTGGGCGCATCTCTAATCAGATTTTCTTCCGGAAACAGAAACCCTTCAGCCAGGTATGGATATCGTCCTGGCGAGGCAAAGTTCCATCGTTGAATTCCGCTTCGCTTTCATTTGATGCCAAAGCCTTTTCCGGTGCGCAAGGCGTTGATCGCCTAGAGAGAATCATCCTCGGTTTCGCTGCCTGGAGTCAGGCTGTGTACGCAACTGCGCGCCACACGGAACAGATGCACTGGCGTGTCGCGCAAATGACTCCGTTGGAGAGGTTAGAAAGACTGGATTGGCTCACATTTTTTGGAGGTCCCTATGTGGAGCTTTTTGGAGGGGAGCAACGGGTTCTTTCCGCCCCATGTTTTAGCGCGCAGCAGGTTTCCGGCGGTGTCTTGCTCTTGGCTGCGCCTCGTCCTGATAGTCCTGAGATGACTGATTCTGACCAGACCCTGCTTGCCCTTGAGCAATACCTTGGGGCAGACGCATTCGCCGGTGAGAATTATCCGGAGACGCCGTGCCGCATTCCGAAGTTCGATCTTTCAGAAACAGTCAATGGCCTCAAGGCTGATCCCGACAAAGACGACGCCCCCCGTCCATTTGAGCCAATCATCTTGAGGGATACTGAAACCGGAACACCATCAGCAGTAATCGTTCTAAGCAAAAGTTAGTGTCTGCGGCCGGCTTCCATCGGGCGTGGTCGGCGCAGCAGGCGAAGGGCATACATGGCGGGTGGCCCCGGTCTCCGGGTGCTATCCAAAGCACGATGAGGGTACCGAGGATATCGATACGATGCAAGCGATAAGTTCAATTCGTGTGTCCCATACATCTACGACGCAGCCCTTCGCTTGTCCTCTCAGCGCACCGTCAGTCCATACATCGATTTCTACCGGCAAAGAACGAGATGCCGAATCAGGTAACGACTACTTCGGGGCTCGGTACTATGCGAGTTCGATGGGCCGGTTCCTAAGTCCAGATCCATCTGGGCTAGCGTACGCTGATCCCACGAACCCACAGAGCTTCAATCTCTATAGCTACGTTTGGAACAATCCGCTGACGAATATTGATCCGGATGGCCTGCGTTGCGTATGGGACGACGGAAGTTTTGATTCAGACGATGACAAGCAGACAGGGAAGCAGAGCGATTGCGAGGCCGCAGGTGGCACCTATTACAAGCCTGGGACGTATGCGGCTGGAGTTGACTGGGCCAGCTCTGATTCGAATGGAAATCTTACTTTGCACGGAGCTGAGGGATCTGAGTCAACCATCGTTGTTTCCGCGCAGAGTCAACAAATGGACCCTGACGACGCCAGGATCATGGCACTTGTTCAAGGAGTCGCCACGGATACGGCCGGTTTCCCGACGCTCTGTTCTGTTGGAGCGTATGCGCAGGTTGGCTTCGGACCTTTACGGGGTGGATACTCCTACGACTCAAGCAGCGGAGGTGGACCCTACGGAGGAGCACAGGTTACTCCCGGCGCTCCAGATTCGATCAACTCCGTAGTGACCGGCAAAAATACGCCACTTGGGTCGGCTCTCCCATTTTCCGGGTCAGTGAAGGTAAGCAAGAGCGGCTCGTTCAGCGGCACTTTGGAGGCACGTGATCCGGACACAGGTCTCGGCGCGGGCGTTTCCGTGGACGAGCATGGGAGGCCAGGAGCGAGTGCGAGTTGGAACAGAGGGGTCGTTACAGCAGGGGTCAAAGTAACCTTCGGCGGAATGGGGGATCCCGCATGTCATTAGCTTTTCATGATTTCAGGGTCCGAGATTGGGGCTACCTCGTCCTGTTGATTCCAGGAGTTTGGGGCATGTTCTATGCGTTTACCGCGGATGTCTTTCTTGATGGATCGAGCACGCCAATGACGGAAGAGCACATTGAGAAACTGGGAATGAAAGCGACGCCGCTGACTCGATCCATCGTTTTTGCGCTCGCGCTTTTGATGACTGTCTTTGCGGTTTGGAAAATGTTCAAGCCTTAAGAGTAAATGCTTGAACTCGCGCAGATATGATCCTGTTTACCGGCAAAGAACGGGATACCGAATCAGGAAACGACTACTTCGGGGCAAGGTACTACGCAAGCTCAATGGGACGGTTCATGTCGCCCGACTGGAGCGCCAAAGAAGAGCCGGTGCCATACGCCAAGTTGGGCGATCCGCAGACACTAAACCTGTATGCGTACGTTGGGAACAATCCGCTGAGTCGAACCGACCCAGACGGACACCTTGAGGAAGACAAAAATGGCAAGGTGAAATTCCATGCGACCGGCACAGCGGTCGGGAAGTGGACCTTTGTCGACCCAAAGGGCAACACCGTTTCGATTTCCCAAAAATACAAAACTGGAACCGTGACAACTGACGATGGACACCAAGTCCAAGCGGAAAAGGCGACGGGGAAAATGAGCGTGAGTATCACTGATTCAAATGGGAAGGTCATCGGAAAGGGAGCATCTGGGCTTAACGCGGAACTTGGATCAGGATGGAGCGCAACAGCTGATTGCCACGGAACAACTTTTGCGCACGGGCAAGTTTGGATAAACAACGATCAGGTTCCAACGATCTTGAGCGGCGATGGCTATCACACGACGACGACTCCAGGCGTCGGCGATGTCGGAATTTACAGCCGCGGCGACGCGGTGACACCCGACAGCGTAGATCACAGCGTGCGCGTAAGCGGCGTGGATGCCAGCGGAAGTGTGACTTCCGTGACGAGTAAAGGTGGCATCACTCCTAAAGTCGAGACTACTCCGTCAGGAGCGTGGGCAAACCAAAGCGATAGTGTGACCTACTATTCGCAAACCCCGCAACAATAGGAGACGCCATGCGTCGAGACGTATCCTTCTTAATCATGTTCCTATTTTGCTGTTCGGCGTTAGCGGCGGGAGCACAGCTTGGCCCGTCTCAATCGGACAAACCCGAGGGCGTCTGCCTCCGTTGGAAAGCACGGATAGTCGGGGGCGCGCAAGTCAAGAAGGTGCCAATGCCTGCAACAGACAAAAAGACAAACCAAAGCCTCAGCGTGGCATCGTCTCTCCCGAATGGAGAGGCTCCCAGAGTTGGTTTGCCTAGCGATCCTGATCAGGTGACGGGCCTGTCCGAACAAGAAGTAGTTGAGGCAATCGGCTGCCTCCTCAGCATGGAAGATGATCGTCGCCCGTCGCGTTTCGCAGCGAACATCCAGCCGCAAATCTCCCAGCTCTTCGCTCCACCGCCCGCCAATCTCGCGGCCTTGTACTACGTCTCCTACATCTTCTCTGGAAACTGGCTTCATGGAGGAGCGATAGCACTTCGAGGCCCTCAAGCTAAGGAGTCCAGCGCGCAAGGGGAATATGTAACCCGGCAGGAGGCCGTTTCTGCAGCTTACGAGGCGTACAGAAAATGGTTCGCTGAGGTCAAGAGAGTTGGGTTCCGCAAAGCACGTGAAGAAAGCCTGGACCCTCTTTCGGGCACTGGATTGGAATGGTATGGCTCAGCGGGACCGCCGCCCCAAAGCTCCAGTTCTCATCAATGACCCGCAGTTCCGTGGCGAGCCAGCATCCCGAAGGACCACGCTGCCTACGGCATCGGTTTTAGGTTGGACACTCCACCCCTTTTAGGGAACTGTAGGGAAACCTGGTTCTCTCTCTGAAGCAACCGTCTCAGCGTCCAATAGTTAGCGTGTGCCGGGGTTCCGTGGGGAAACCCGTGTTTACGTGTGTATACGTGGGTTCTGTGAGGAGGTTGGAGCGATGGCGCTGCTGGATGGGAAGAATCTTGCGGCGGAGGCGGCCAAGCGTGCCCGGTTCCGCGTGCATCACGTGGGGACGAAGCTGAACGAGGCCGAGCTGCACGAGCTGGAGGCGCTGGCCGCAAAGCGCAAAGAGACACAAGCCGAGCTGATCCGTGGTCTGATCCTGCACGAGCTGGCGCGGGATCAGTCCTCACAAACGCCGATTTGTCACCCAATGCACCCGAGGCAACCGCCCTTCAAATCATCCAAGGCAGTTTGCACAAAATATCATCGTTCGGGCGCACAATGATTCATAAGAGGGTCAATCGGAGAAGGCCGGAGACAAAATTACCCACCCCCCCACCCTTTTCGTCCCAATCCACTGAAAACAAAAAAACGTTAGACCATTTCGAGCCATTCCACCCCTCGGAACAAAGGACTTGCGTTCCTCGAATAGAAAAACAAGCGGAGATCTCCCATCGATCCGCCGGGTCGCAGCTTCCCGAAAAGCTGCTCACAGCGAGCGAAAGAATGCCCCCCGCAAAACAAATCGTGCTTTCTCGGCTGTGAAACTGTGGGGATGCAGTTAAGCCACTCAGAATCAATAATATAAATCCAAGACATCCACAGAATCACCCCGCGGGTGATTTTGTGAAACTGTGGACGCTGCCTGGGCTTAACTCCTGCTATTCCTTCAATGTAACGGTAATCTTCCGCGCATCGCCGCCCGCCGAAGTAATGGCGATTTCGCCGGTCGCTTTCTTCTTGATGCTCTTGAATTTCTCGCCCCACTCAACAAACACCAGCGCATCCGGTGTCAGCAGCTCGTCCAGGCCGAGCGTTTCCAGTTGCCGCTCGCCTTCCAATCGGTACACATCCAGATGAAACAGCTTCACCGGCTTGCCATCTTGCGTCCCGTCGTACTCGTGGATGAGCGTGAAAGTGGGACTGGTGACCTCGTCGGCCTCGGCGGCGTCAAGCGCCTGGGCAATGCCTTTCACCAGCGTCGTCTTGCCGGTGCCCAGATCGCCGCGCAGGATGAGAAGTTGCGGCGGCTTGAGCAGCTTGGCCAGCTTGCGGCCCACCTCAATCGTATCCGCGCCGCTCTTCGTGGTGAACTCGTGCGTCCGTACAGCCTCGGGAGGGACTTTGGGTGCTGGGGGAGCAGCGTTCGTCATCGGCGAGCCTCGTTGGAGCACACCGCCGGCATCGAGTCCACCGGGAGCCCCTGCAACCAAACATACCCGTTCTCCCCATGCGAATCCAAGCGAAAAGCCCGAGAAAAAAGTTGAAGACTGTCTGTGGCCAGCAAAGTATGTTCGTCCTGAAGGCCGCTCGGCTGCCTGACTGCCAGGTCGGCGGCCAGACCGTGCAGGTAAACAGCTGCTTCGACCGCCCGCGCCGCATCGTCTGCATACTGTGCCAATAAACCCGCAACTACTCCTGTAAGCAAGTCGCCGCTGCCGCCCTTGGCCATGCCCGGATTCCCCGTCGTATTCACCCCGACACGCCCGTCCGGATGAGCGATGAGGGTGCGCGCACCTTTCAGCACCAAAGTAACGCCGAAGCGCTGCGCAAATCCACGCGCGACGTCAAGCCGATTGGCCTGCACCTCGGCGATGGTGATGCCTGCGAGCCGCGCCATTTCACCGGGATGCGGGGTTAGAATAACGGTGCGGCCCTTAGCAAGCTTGGCCAGCAGCACAGGCTTGGAGGCGAGAATGTTCAAGGCATCCGCATCAATGACTGCGGGAATCTTCGTAGCCGCCAAAAGGCCGGTAACGAACTTGACTGTCTCTGCTTCCTGCCCAAGGCCTGGACCGATGGCCAGCACGGTCTTACGCTCCATCAATTCTGCCAGTGCGCTCGGGGTGAGGCTCTTGGCAGAGATGCCGCCGGATTCTCCCGCCGGAAGCGAATAGGTCATGAGCTCCGGCGCAACCGAGGAGACCTGGGCAAGCACGGCAGCTGGAACCGCAGCCGTGACCAGGCCGGCTCCGCTGCGCAACGCCGCAAGCGAAGCCATCGACGGCGCTCCTGAGCGGCCAACGGCGCCGCCCACGACCAGCACATGGCCGAAGTTGCCCTTGTTGGCGATGGCGGCGCGTGGCGTTCTGGCAAGCTGCATTGCGGAGCCTGCCCATTGCAGGCGCAGCGTTGAAATAATGGCTGCATCGGGAGAGCCTATTGGAGCGACGACCACCGGCTGGTCCCATCTCCGCGTCAACTGAGCAAACACGTGCGCCGGCTTGGGCGCGGTAAATGTGATCACCGCATCCGCTGGAAACACTGGGCCAGCGGCAGCGACTGCAGTGGAATCGGCTGCCCATCCGGAGGGCAAATCCACGGCAAGGATCGGCACCCGGCTGGTCTTGACCAGCTCCAGCGCGGCCTTCGCGAGGCCCTTCAGCGGGGGCTTGAAACCCGTGCCCACGACCGCATCCACCAACAGATCGGCGTTCAGTGCGTCGCAGTGGTTGGCCAGTTCCCCAGCCGATTCGACCACATGCACGCTTCCCGGCGCGGCGCTCGAGAGAAGTTCGCTCCAGGCGGTCGCGGCGTCTGCGCCAAACCCTTCCGGAGCGCCGAGCAGCAGGGTCCTCACTTCCAGGCCCGCAGCGGCAAGCAGCCGCGCGGTCATCATGCCGTCGCCGCCGTTGTTGCCGCGGCCGCACAAGACTGTAACGCGGCGTGCGCGCGGGAACTGCGTCTGCGCGAAAGCCGCCACTGCAGCGGCGGCGGCGCGCATCAGGTCGATGGACGCAATACCGAAGCGCTCCGTCGTTGCCCGGTCGCAAGCCTGCATCTCTGCCGCGGAAAGAACATGCATGGGTTCCATGGTAGTCGATGAGAGAGAACCGTGAATTAACCGCTCGCAGTGTATCCTGCGCGAAGAAAGAAACTTCGTGGAGGTGATGGATGGAACCTTCGGCATTCCCGGAACACGCACTGGAAAAGATTGAACACCGCATTGACGGGCGCGCGGAAAGAGGCGCGGCCTTTCGGGCTCTCCACTTTCGCGAAGGCGCGTTTATCCTCCCCAATCCATGGGACGTTGGCACTGCGCGGCTACTGGCGCATCTCGGCTTTGAAGCGCTGGCGACAACCAGCGCAGGGTTTGCCGCTTCGGTGGGGCGGCGCGACTACGCGGTAACCAGAGACGAGATGATCGCTCACGTTGCGGTTATTGCTGCTGCTACATCGCTGCCGGCAAGCGCTGATCTCCAGAATGGATTTGGCGACGCGCCGGAAGCCGCCGCGGAAACCATCAGGCTGGCGGCGGCAGCGGGCGTAGTCGGCGGATCGATCGAAGACTCAACGGGCAAGATGGATCGTCCAATTTGTGAATTTGAATTGGCCATCGATCGGATTCGCGCAGCAGCAGAAGCGGCGCGCGCACTTTCGTTTCCCTTCACGCTGACGGCGCGTTGCGAGAACTATTTGAATGGTAAGCCCGATCTCGCAGATACGATTGCAAGGTTACAGGCCTATCAGCATGCAGGCGCGGACGTGTTGTATGCGCCGGGGCTTGTACGCAGGGAAGATATTGCCGCAGTCGTCAACTCCGTCGATCGTCCGGTGAATGTGCTGGCGGGGATGCCGGGCCTTGCCATGAACCGGGCCGAGCTTGCAGCGCTGGGCGTGAAGCGCATCAGCATCGGCAGCGGACTGTCTCGGGCCGCGTTGAGTGCATTCCTGCGCGGCGCACGCGAGATGCGTGAGCACGGGACATTCTTGTTCACCGAGAGCACGCTGACGCTGCGCGAGATTGGCGCGATGTTCGAGGAATGAAGCGTTCAATGCGCAAGACCCAGCCACATCATTCGCGAAGAATTTGAGTACCCGCTCCATGACAAGATTCAGAACTCGATCCGCGCCTGAAATGCGATCATCCGCGGCGAACTGTCTCCGCCCAGGCCGACGCCTAATAGCCCGGTTGGCGGCGAGATGGTGCCTTCCAACGTGCCGAACTTGGCGGGAATGTATACGCCCGGCACTCCCGCCTGCACATTGCCGGGGAGAGCAAAGTTCGGATGATTGAAGGCGTTGAACATCTGGGTGTCGAATCGCAATGACGATCTCTCGGTGAGAGGAAACTTCCGCGTCAGATAAATATCGGATTCTGTAAAGTGCGGCCCGCGCACCGTGTTGCGCCCCGCATCGCCGAACTGACAATTGCCAAGCGAATCGCCACCGGTGCAGCCGCCTGTAGTCGAATCGACAACCGAAACAAAAGCATCCGGATTCAGCCACTGTTTTGTCCCTGCGACGGTAACTCCCGGATAGCTGGCCTTTCGATACAGAGGCACTCCCGGAACTCTGCGCGCAAATTGCGGTCCGCTGTCTTGAAACACGCCGTTACCGCCGGCCGTGTAAGGCTGACTGAGCACCGTGAATGGCAGTCCTGAATGCAGGAACGCCGTCTCGGAAAGAGACCATCCACCAAATAGAGCTCGAAGCAGCGCGCGGGAAGAACCGAAGGGAATGTGGTAAATCCCGAATGCCGAGACGTTGTGCCTGACATCGTAGTCACAGTCTCCATATTGGCGGCTCAGTTCGCCCGGAAGCGGCGACAGAATTCCCTCGGATGAGAACGGAAGCAATCCCCCGTTTGACACCTCGTCGAGGCAATGGCTGAAGGTGTAATTTGCCTTGAGGGTCAAGCCCGCAAACTGCTGGGTTACGCTGGCCTGCAATCCGGAGTAGCTGCTGTTGGCATTAGTCTCGAATTCGCTCACGCTGCCGAATCGCTGATCGAGAGGCCTCGCGAAGGGAAACGGTGCAAAGCATCCCGCGCACACCGTCTGGTAGCCGTTCAGTTCCACTTGGTACGGCTCATGGACGCCGCGGGTACCGACATAATCGAGTCGCACCGCGCCACCCTTGCCGGCTTGCAGTTCGATTCCGAAGTTGTATTGGTAGTAGTACGGCGTCTTGAGCGTGCCGCTGGAAAAGCTGTTCATGCTCACCGCCATCGGACAAGTGGGCGCGCCCACCGCAATTTCCGCGCACGGCGCTGCGCCCGCGGCAAACACGCTTTGGAAGGTTCGCTCTGCATTCAAGGTTGCATCTGCCGCGCTGTCCGGCACATGAGGCGCAATTGCCACTCCGCCCACCTGCCCGCCAAGTCCTCCGACAAATGTTGGTGCATACGGAGCATTGGTCGCTGCCGGGTCTGCCACCTGCGCAGGAATGATGTCGTTGAAGACACCGAATCCGGTGTGCAGAACCGCACCGTGAGTTACCTCAAACGACGCGGACACTCGCGGCTGCCAAACCAGCAGTGGCGTAGCCGGAAACAATCCGCGCACGTTGGTCTGAATAACTTGATCGAGTGGCTGAGTTATCTGGTGCGATAACTCCAGAAACGAGCCGGACGGCCGTGCAAAAAGCCGCTGCTGATTCACGGGATTGGTATTCCAGGTCGTCCGCACTCCGGCCGTAAACGTGGAGCGCACCGTAGGCTTGTAGCTATCCATTGCGTAGACATCCAGGTTACCTGCCGCCACGCGTTCCTTCAGCGCAACCGGATATGTCGCGCTCTCGGTGTAAGCGGCGCCGTAAGTGAATTGCGCCAGGTCGTTATACACCGCGGTGGGAACGCTCCCTTCGCCCAGGTCGTAGTCGCTCACGTCGATGCGCCGCGTATTGATGCCGAATTTGTAAGTATTCTTATGCTTTGTCCAGATCAGGTTGTCGTTCATCTGCCATTGGGTCACGTTACGGCCTTGCGGATAGGTATTATCGTTGCCGCCGATGGTGGTAAACGGTGCACTGTTGCTTCCCGCCATCAGCACAACAGGAAACGCCGCGAGCACTAGCGGAAAGTTCTCCGGCTCAAAGATGCTGCTGTACCAGCTTGCGCCGGGATTGAATTGATTCACCAGGTTCGGGTTGAAGATATGCGTGTAACCGGCCACCAGCGTCCTTTGCGGCTGAGGAGAATACGAGTCGAACATCGCATTGATAGGGTCGGTGTAGGCAGCTTGCAAACCTGTGTCCTGCTGAAACCGGTACCACACGCTGTTGTTGCGATCGATGGTGTGGTCGATCTTCACCACCAGCAGATTCTCACTGTCACTGTTGGTCAACGATTCCTGGCTTTGATTCGCGCATCCGCTGCCGTTGAAGAGGCTCCCGCTCGTCTGCGTGCCTTGCAGCAGCACGCCGTTTGCATCCAGCGGGCAGGAACTCACGGAGACCGGCGTTCCCGCTGTACTCCGATACAGTTTGAACATCGCCCGGTAGAACGGAATCTCTTGCGGTTCGGCGGGGAGCGCGGTGCCGGTGATCGGGTCCGTTCCGCCTGATGACAGTTGGCCCAGGACATACTGCTGATACGGCGGCGAAGGTGCAACGGCCTGCGAAACCAACGGCAGCGCAATCCGGGCGCCCTCGTAGTGAACAAAGAAAAACAGCTTGTTGGACCGAATAGGTCCGCCCATGCTCACGCCAAACTCATTCACCGTCGAGCGCGGTTTCTTCGTAACATTGTCCGCCGTGTCGTTCGCATGAAGAAAGTAATCTTCCGCGTTCATCAATGAACCGTTCCATAACTCGTATAAGTCACCATGAAAGTGGTTGGTTCCAGACTTGGTGAAGTAATTCACCTGCGACGCGCCGTATCTGCCTTGATCTACCGAATAGGAGTTTGTGTTGACCGTCGCTTCTTCCACTGCATCCAGGCCAATTACAAGGTTCGTCGAGAGTCCGATGTTCAAACCCAGCCAGGGATCGTTGCTGTCATACCCATCCAGAATGTAACCATTCGATGTCGCTGGCAGGCCATTGAATTCCACGTTCCCATAGCCGCCGGCGGCCTTGGCATCATTCGACGATCCTGCCGTATTCATCAGCGCTCCAGACGCAAACTGCGCGATGAACGTGAGGTCTTGGCCTGGATTGGGAAGGCTGGCAATGGTCTTTGATTCCAGCGTAGTTGCCGTATTCGGATTCTCCAGACTCATCAGCGATTGTTCGGCCTTCACCTCAACACGCTGCGCCATCGACGGCAAGGTCATAGTGAAATTCAGCGTGACCGTGCGCCCCAGGTCCACTTCAACCGACGAAGATTTTTGCTTGGCCCACCCGTTCGCCGTGACGGTTACAACGTAGTTGCCGGGATTCATTTGTGAGAATAAGAATCTTCCCTCACCGTTTGTCCTTCCATTGCGCGAGGCCTTCGTTTCAACATTGGTTGCGGTAACTTCCGCATCCGTCAGCACCGCGCCGGTCGCGTCCGCCACCGTGCCGGAGATAGCGCTCGATATACCACTCTGCGCCAGACATGATCGCGAATTAACCGCGGTTAACAGCAGATAAAAGATGCAGTTATATACGACTCTTCGCGTGGATGCCATGAATAACCCCCTCGGGAAGTAATTCGTCAACCTGATCAAGCTTCGTCCGGCAGTCAGGCGTTCAAGTCAGTTATGGCGGGCAAGAGCTCACCCGACTTATCCTTTTCCCTGAAACATCAGCAGCAGAAACCACGCGTTCAGTCCGGCGATGAGCGCAGCCACAAACCAGGCAAGGCCTTGCAGCCATGGGCCGTTGACAAACTCGCCCATCTTCTTGCGGCTGCCGGTGAAAATCACCAGCGGAACCACGGCAAAGCTCAGTTGCAGCGACAGGATGACCTGGCTGAGCAGTAGGAGTTTCTCGGTGCCGCGCTCGCCGGTAAACCACACCACGATGATCGTGGGAATGATCGCTAGGGAGCGGGTGATCATCCGGCGCAGCCAGGGCTGAAGTCTGATGTGGATGAACCCCTCCATCACTACCTGGCCGGCGAGGGTTCCAGTGATCGAGGAGTTCTGGCCGCTCGCCAATAGCGCAATGGCAAATATTGTGCTCGCCCCGGCCGCGCCTACCAAGGGGCTCAGCAGCTTGTACGCATCTTCAATGGCCGCGACCTCGAAGTGTCCGCTGCGGTAGAACACCGCGGCAGCAACAACAACGATGGCCGCATTCACAAACAAAGCCACCGTCAGCGCGAGTGCCGAGTCCACATTGGCCATGAAAATGGCTTCGCGCTTGCCCTCAGGCGTGCGCTTGTATCTGCGGCTTTGCACGATCGATGAATGTAGATAAAGATTGTGCGGCATCACCGTCGCACCAAGCATGCCGATGGCGATATAGAGCATCGTCGGATCGATGATGATCTGCGCCGAGGGGATGAACAGGTTGCGCAGTGCCGGCCCATACTCGGGCCGCGAAAGAAACAGTTGCACGCCGAACATGGCGATGATGGTGCCGATTAGCGTGATGACCAGCGCCTCAACCACGCGGAAGCCCCAGCGCTGCAGCAGCAGAATCAGCAGCACATCAAGGCCGGTGATCAGCACCCCGTAAAACAGCGGAATGTGAAACAGCAGGTTGAGCGCAATGGCCGAGCCGATCACTTCCGCCAGGTCGCAGGCGGCAATGGCGATCTCCGCGCCCGCCCACAGGCCGAAACTCACCCAGCGGCCATAACTCTCGCGGCAAAGCTGCGCCAGGTCGCGCTCGGTGGCCACGCCGAGTTTGAGGCTAAGGCTTTGCAAAAGGATCGCCATCAGGTTCGAGATCATGATGACCGAAAGCAGCGTGTAGCCGAATTGCGAGCCGCCTGCGATGTCGGTGGCCCAGTTGCCAGGGTCCATGTAACCGACGGAAATGAGGAATCCCGGTCCCAGAAATCCGAGCAGGCGACGCCATGCGATGGGCGAGCGCGAAATTCGGACGCTCGAGTGCACCTCGGGCAGGGATGGCTCGGTGGCTTCGACAAGTTGTGTAAGTTCTGTGGCCATAGAAAGGGAGGGAAGGCTCCGGGGAGGTTCCCAACTCAAGTATGCCACAACTAGTTAATCAAGGTTAATTTATTTCATTATGTTAAATTATCGTGAAGCATCCGGCCGCAGCCATACCGCCTCGGCGGCCGGTCTTCCCAGAATGGAGTTTCCCGTATTTAACTCAATTGAAACAGTTTGATCGTAGTTCTGGCAGATTACGCGCAAGCTTTTTCCCGGCCCGACTCCGGTTTTGTGAAGGAAAAGCAGCAGCTTGGGGTCGCGTTCCTGAAGGCTGGTAACGGTGTAGCGTCGCCCTTCGAGCGCCTCGGATAGCGGAGTCTCGCCGCGCTTCTTGCGCTCCGTTGGACTAACCGGCAGCACCGCGTTGCCGTGCGGGCACGCTCCGCTTTCTCCCAGTTTCTCTTTCAGTTTCAGCTCGAATGCCGGCGAAACTGCATGTTCCAGCCGTTCGGCCTCCTCATGAATCTCGTACCACTCCATGCCGAAAACTTCGCTGAGCATGCGTTCAATCAAGTGGTGGCGCAAGGCGGTGCGGTAGGCGGTCTCCCGGCCGGCCGCGGTGAGGCGCACAATTCCATCCGCGCCCACCTCGACGAGCCCATCGCGCTTCAATCGTTTGAGCGCCATGGTCACGGCGGGGGCCGAAACTTCAAGCCAGTGCGCCAGCAAGGCCGGAATTACCTGGTGGCCCTCCGCCTCAGCTTCCAGAATTGCCTTCAGGTAATTCTCTTTGGATACGTGGATCGAATCTTTCATGGGCTTTGCTGCATACAGTCTAATGCGCTTCGCATGTCACAAGGGCATGAACTACCATGGAAGCAAAGACAATGGACGCTGCAAGGACTGTCCTCTCAATGATCGCGCACACCGAACGGACTGTTTTTTCTACCATCAAGCGTCGGCTTCTGCCGATTCTGCTTCTTCTTGCCGCACACAGCTTTGCGCATTCGCAGGCGGCTCCGTCGGCGAGTCCTGACTCCACTCCGTGGCAGCCAAAGATCCACTTCTACGCGCCGCCAAGATGGATCAACGACCCCAATGGACCCATTTTGCTCAACGGCCAGTACCAGCTCTTTTTTCAGTACAACCCCTTCGGCGATTTGTGGGGGCATATGAGTTGGGGCCATTCCACTTCCTCCGACCTTGTCCATTGGAAGCAGGTCTCCGTCGCCATCTCCGAAGCAAATGGCGTGATGATCTTCAGCGGATCTACGGTTGAAGACCGCGACAACACCAGCGGCTTGTGCGCCGGGCCGGGACAGAAATCGCCGGGATGCCTGGTTGCCATCTACACCGGAGCCTCCGAAAACAAGCAGAACCAGAACCTGGCCGTGAGCACAGACGGTGGGACCATCTGGACGAAGTACTCCGGCAATCCGGTGCTCGATTTGGGGCTCAGGGACTTTCGCGACCCCAAGGTCTTTTGGCACGCAGCCACGCAAAGCTGGGTGATGGTGGTTTCGCTGGCTGACCAGCACAAGGTGCGCTTCTACCACTCGAAGAACCTGCGCCAATGGGTGTTGGGAAGCGAGTTTGGCCCGGCCGGGGCAACCGGCGGCGTGTGGGAGTGCCCCGACTTGATGGAACTCCCCGTGCGGGAGCCGGCGGGCAAGCGGGAGGCGATGGGCAAAATCGTCGCCAGCCGCTGGGTGCTCAGCGTGAATCTCAATCCGGGAGGGCCGCAAGGTGGCTCGGCCGACCAGTACTTCGTCGGCCAGTTCGACGGGGCGCATTTCACCGAAGATCATCCTGGCTCCGGGCCGCACTGGGCCGATTGGGGCAAGGATTTCTACGCCTCTACATCGTTCTCCAATACGCCTCCGGGGCAGGACCGGCTGTGGATCGCGTGGATGGGCAACTGGGACTACGCTCGCAACCTACCTTCGTTACCTGGGCGCGGCGAGATGACGGTTGCTCGCAAGCTCTACCTCCGCCAGCCGGCGGACTTGAGCCGGGCAACGCCCTCGCAGGAACCGCTGCTGCTGGTGCAACAACCTGTGTTGTCGACACCGTCGTTCAAGCCTTCCCAGGCTCTGTTTGGCTCCGCGCCGTACCAGACGATCGCCCAGGCGAATGAACACATCGCCGCGCAGAAGCTGACGGGCAGCGTTTACGTGTTGCGCGCGACGCTGGACCCCGGCGACGCAGCTGAGACCGGTGTGCGCCTGCGCCGCAGCACTGCGAACCCCAATGAACCCGCGCAGGAAGAGACAGTGATCGGCATCGACCGCGCCACGGGCCGTGTTTTTGTGGACCGCACACGCTCCGGCAAGACGGACTGGTCCCCTGAGTTCCCTGCGCGCGTCTGGGCTCCGCTCAAGCATCCGCAGGCGAATTCGACACGCCTGGAGATCGTAGTCGATCGGAATTCAATCGAGGTGTTCGCTGAGGACGGAGAAACCGTCTTCACCGAGCTAATCTACCCTTCCGCAAGCAGCCAGGGCATTTCGTTCTACTCCACCCCAACTCCGCCGGGCGTAGGACCTGCCCTGGTGCGGGGCGTGGAATTCATTCCGCTGGAATAGCAGGAGCCGCTAGCTCTACAGTTGTGTGCCGGATTCGGAGGGAGCCAAGTTCGGAGAGAGCACGATACGGAGGGAGCCGGGGGCTTCAGCCCCCGGAAAGAGGTCCCGAAATCATGGCCTTTAGACCCGGACCTCAGGCGCTCAAGGGCAATCCGGCGCAAATACAACTGCAGCAGTCAATCGAGGATCGAAGTGTACACGCGCCAGGGCCCAGTGGCGTCACGGTATTCCCAGGCCATGGTCTTCACAATCTGCGCGATGTGCCCTAAATCGTGAACCGCCCAGTTGGCAAGATGATTACCCAGCGTAACGGCGCCGAGTTCGGGATGCATGCCGGGAAGCGCGAACTGCTCTTCGGTAAGATTGAAACCCTCCAGCGTCTCGAGGCTCCCGCGACGGAGCTTCGCGAACTCATCAAGTAATTCGACCACCGTCTTGCCTGCAATCCAGTCTTGAAACGCAAACCTGTCGAATGGCTCGAATGTCTTTGTGTCCTGGTGTTCCAGGATAATGCGAATCCGCGGGATCCAATCTGTCTTCTCCCCATGAATGAGGTGACCGAGTACATCAAGCGCGCTGAAGGAGGCGGGCGCTCTCCTGGCGTTCAACCATGCAACGGACTTTTCGCGTAGTAGAGAATCGAGAACGGCTGGCGTTTGTTCCAGAATTTCAATCCCTTGCTCAAGTTGAAAGTTCATGAGGAATCCCCTTTCACCGAATCTCCCAACTCAGTAGCCGACTGCGGAACGGGAAACATCAAGCGCGCCCTGCCGTTATCGAGAACAAGGAGACGAAAGGGTCTGGGCGGCTACCGTCGAGCAGCAAACCGGATTACTGCTTCACCCTGACCTTCGGCTCGACCGACAGACCGGGTCTCAACAAGTGGTTCGGGTCTTCGTTCTTCAAGTCGGTGAAGTCGACGCGGACGGGGACGCGTTGCACTACCTTCACGTAGTTGCCAGTGGCATTTTCGGGAGGAAACAAGCTCAGCACCGAGCCGGTTGCGCCACCGATCTGGGTGACTTTGCCGTGATAGGTCTTGCCGGTTGCGTCAACTGAGATTTCCACTGGCTGTCCGGCGGACATGTGGCGAAGTTGCGTCTCCTTGAAGTTTGCAGTGACCCAGATATCGTCGAGCGAAACCAGGGTGAGCAGGTTCTGGCCCGTCGAGACGTTTTGGTTGATTTCAACGCTCTTGCGGGTGATGATTCCATTGGCCGGGGCAATGATCTTTGTGTAGCTGAGGTTGAGTTCGGCCTGGTCGAGTTGCGCCTGGGCCTGCTCCACCTGCGCCTGCGCCGCCTTGGCGCGCGCGTTCTGCACTTCCACCTGCTGCGGGCCGGTCTCGGCGGCCTTGTGCTGCGCCTGGGCCTGAGCCTCGTGGTCGCGCGCGGCACGCACTCCATCGGCTGCGGCGCGTTCAGCGGCCCGCGCATTGGCCAGGGCGGCCTTGTCACCGTCGTCGGCGGCTACCGCCGCATCCCACTGCTGTTTGCTGATCACATCCTTTTCAACGAGCGGTTTATAGCGGGCCAGATCGGCGTCCGCCTTGGTCAGGTTGGCCTGCGCCTGGGCTACGGTGGCGCGCGCCCCGGCCAACTGCTGCTCGGCCTGCTGCACGGTGGCATGCGCTCCGCTGACATCCGCATCCGAAGAGCGCAAAGTGCTACCGGTGTTGATGGTGGTGAGGGGCACATTGACGTTGGCTGCCGCGGCGTTGGCGCGCGCCACGGCCAGGGCCGCCTCGGCGTTCTCGACCGCGACGTCGAAGTCCTTGGGGTCAAGTTCGGCGATGGAGTCGCCCGCCTTGACGACCTGGTTCTCTTCCACGTCCACCTTGATAACCTGCCCGGCAATGCGCGAGCTGACCTGGATCAAGTGCCCGTTCACCTGCGCGTCGTCGGTGTCCTCGCTGAACGTGGAGTGCCACCACACCGCGACCGCCACCACCACAAGCACCGCCAGCACCACTACGATGATGCCCCGGCGGCTGCTCTTCGGCTGCGCAATCTCAGTTTCTTGAACCGGCGCCGTCGGGGCCGGCGTTGTCGTCGTATCCGCCACGGTTACTTCCCTCCCAAATAGTTCTGGTAACTCTGCCCCGCGCCTATTGCACGCGCCAGGCTGAGCTTGGCCACATTGTGCCGGTAAAGGCTGGTCACATATTGATTGTCGGCCTGGGCCACGCTCTGCTCCGCCTGGCTCACTGCCAGATTGTCATCCACGCCGTTCTTGTAGCGCTCCTGCGCTTCTCTCAGTGCTTCGTTGGCCAAGTCCACGCTGGAGCGAGCAACCTCCACCAGCTTCTGCGCCGATTGAATGTCCAGCAGCGCGTCGCGAATGTCGGCGTCAACTTGTGCGTTCTGGTCGCTGAGCTTGGCCTGATCCGTGTCCAGCGCGGCCTGCGCCACCTGGGCTTCGCCGCGCAGAGCAAACTCCTCAAAAAGCGGCGCGCTGACGGTGCCTGTCGCGTCTCCGGTGCCGTGCGAGTGACTCAGATTTACGCCAATGTCGCCATAGTCGCCGCTGAAGGCGAGGGTCGGAAAACGGTCCGCAGTGGCTGCCTTGCGCTGTTGCTCGGCGGCCTTCACCTGCTCCACCATGGCAGCGAGATCCTTGCGGTTGGCGTGCGCCTGCAGAATGGTCGCTTCCACATCCAGCTCGTCGAAGGGCTTGTAGGGCTCCTTGTCGGCAAGGTTGAAGCGTTGCGCAAGCGGCAGGCCGATGGTGCGGGCGAGGGCCAGTTTGTCTTTCTCGAGCGAGTTTTTGGCCACAATCAATTGCTGTTGCAGGCTCTGATAATCGACGCGTGCGCGCAACTCATCGATCTTAGGGGCCGTGCCTGCTTCGTGGTTGGCGACTGCCTGGTCCAGAGAGACCTTGGAAGTGGCCACCTGGGCCTCGTAGCTGGTCACCTGTGACTCATCTGCCAACGCGAGCAGGTAGGCATTGCCCACGGTGAGCACCACCAGGTCGCGCGCATCTTCGGCGTTCAACTGCGCGGAGGCGAAGTTATGCCGCGCGGCAAGGTAGTTGCGCAGCGAAGCCACATTCACCAGCGACCAGCTCAGCGAGCCGCGCAGATCCTGGTAGCCGAAGGGGCCGATAATGGTAGGAAAGCCGGGAATGCGCAAACCCTCCGCGGGAAGATCGACCTGTGATACGGTGTCCTTGAAGCTGCCGTCCACGCTGGGCAGTAGCGACTGCAACTGGCTCAGGCGCTGGCCACGAGCGGAGGCCGATTGCGTGGCGCTCAGAATCACGCCCAGGTTGTTCTTCAGGCCGCGCTGAATGGCGTCATCAAGCGTGAGGTCGATGGTCTGCCCCGTTGCTTCGCCTTTGGTCACGCTGCCCTGGTAGCTCTGTGCGGTGGGGCCGGACGCCTGACTGGGTGCGATGCCATTGGGTTGCGGAGCCGTCTGCCCGTACCCGCCCCAGGCTAGAGTCGAGAGGCCGAGCACCAAGCTGCATGGGTAAAGCATGGTATCTCTATGATGTTTTGATGAGATCAAGATTCTTCAACTCACTTGAAATGTGGCTCTGCCTGAAATTGTTCGCCCCTAATGGATGCGGAAAAAGGCCAGCAGGGTTCTTAAAGTAGTGTATCGAACCGATGCTCGACCCAGCCGCCCGGCTGAGATTACTGAAATTGGGAGCCCCGGGAAGAATTGACCCACAGAGGAAATTAAGGTGGAAAAAGCAGGTCGGGCCCGAAACAGGCGCACCGCAAGGGCAGCCAATGGATGCAAGCCAAAGGCTAGCGGTTGATTCTAGCGGTTGGCGGCGTGCAGCACCTGCGAAGCGAGCGAGCATAGCCCCTGGCGGAACAACTCACGGACTGCGTCGTCGCTCCAACCTGAGGCTTGCGGACCGCCATGCGTTTGAAGCAGATCGGCCGCCTCCGCTGTGGTAAACCCGGCAACGGCGCGGAGCACAAAGATGGTGCGCATTGCGGTCGGCAGGCTTTCCAGCCAGTTGCGGACACGGTCGCGGTCCGGGCCGGCAATCATCCGCTCCAGCTCATCGGTTGAAACTCCCGCCGCGTCCAGATCGTTGTCGTCGATACAGGTAACGGCATGCTCCAACCCCTCAGGGGAGGCCAGGTTGGCATCGTCGCGCGCGGCCAGCGTATCCAGCGCGGCGGCACAGAGCGCTCGTCGGCTGTTTTTGCGGGCTTGCAACGGTTCGCGGGCAGGAGAGACTTCGGCGTTGGCCACTGCCGTCTCCACCAGCCGGATGCTGTCCTCTCCCTCGCCCACCAGCATGGAAGCAATGGAATACATGCCGGCAGCGATGAGATCGAACATTTCGTCCAGACCGTCGAAGGCCTTGGCGACCGTTGCTTCATCCTTCGGCTGCCCGTCCAGCAAGCCGTAGACGCGTTCGGTGAATTCCTCGGCGCCATCCGGTACAGGCTGCGCGGGGATCAGGCTGTCGCCGGTTGTGATCGATTCTTTCGTCATCGGGAGCGCTCCTCTCTGGGGATGGAATTGGAATCACTCAACCTTTATCCTCAACCCGCAGGCTCGGGGAGTCAATTCCAGCATACCCCGACCTTTTTTTCTGCTCTTAATCTTCATTCGCGCCCCCATCCTGTATGCATTGCCTGATGGGGTGGTTTTGGCCGGAGGCGGCCTTCTCGGTTCCGCACCGCGGCAAAAAGCTGTAGACTTCCAACACGGCACACTGGAAACGCACAATGGCCCGAACGACGCAGAAACAAAAGCTGTTCAACGGCCGGGATTATTCCTGGATGCAGTTCAACCGTCGCGTCCTGGAAGAGGCCGAGGACGCGGAGAATCCCCTGCTTGAACGGGTGAAGTTTCTGGCCATTACTGGCTCCAACCTGGACGAGTATGTGGAGATCCGCCAGGCCGGGTTGATGCAGCGTATTGAAGACGGCTACCGCGAACCGGGATATGACGGCAATCGGCCGGATGAATCGTTGACCGTCCTGACGGCAGAGATCCACGATTTCGTTGCCGCCCAATACCGCTGCTGGAATGAACAACTTCTTCCCGAGTTGCGGAAGGAGGGCATCCGGCTACTGGAGTGGAAGGAACTGGACGACGAGGCGCGGACGTTTGCGCAGAGCTACTTCCAGCGCGAAGTGGACCCGTTGCTGACGCCGATTTCGATTGACCCGGCGCATCCGTTTCCCCGCGTGCTGAACAAGGCGCTGTGCCTGGCGATACTGCTCAGGGCAAAGCGGCGCAGTTCGGGTCCGCAGGTGCTGGGCGTAGTGACTGTGCCTCGCGCTCTGCCCCGCTTTGTCCGGCTGCCCGCGGAAGAGGGGAGATTCGATTACCTCCTGCTGCAGGACCTGATTGCGCAAAACCTTGGTGGCATGTATCGCGGTTACGAGGTGCTGGCGCACGCTGCGTTTCGCGTGACCCGCAATTCGAACCTCTACTTCGAAGAGGAAGAAGCTCGCTCGCTGCTTGAGACCATCCGCGTGGAGCTGCATAACCGGCGCAAGGGCGACGCAGTGCGGCTGGAGATCGAAACCCGAGCCCATCCGGAGATTGTGGAGCGGCTGCGGGTGAACTTCGAGCTCAAAGAGGACCAGGTACTGCTCGGCGAGGGGCCGGTTAACCTTTCGCGCGTGATGTTCCTTTATGGCGATGTGCGCCGGACGGATCTGAAATTCGCGTCCTTCGCGCCGCACCCGTTGCACCTGAGCCGGAAGTCGGCGAATATATTCGACGAGTTGCGCCAGCACGATGTGCTGCTGCACCATCCCTACGACTCCTACGATGCTGTGGTCGAGTTTGTTCAGGAGGGCGCAAAGGACCCGGCAGTGCTATCGATGAAGCAGACGCTCTACCGCACCAGCCAGGATTCGCCGATTTGCGAGGCGCTGATTGAGGCCGCCGGCAGCAAGGAAGCCACCCTGGTGGTCGAACTGATGGCTCGATTTGACGAGGCGTCGAATATCCGCTGGGCACGTAGCATGGAAGACGCTGGCGTGCAGGTCTTCCACGGCGTGGTGGGGCTCAAGACGCATTGCAAGCTGGCCATGCTGGTGCGGCACGACGAAGACGGCGTGACGCGCCGCTACTGCCACCTGGGCACGGGAAACTACAACCCCGGCACGGCACGCTTCTATACGGATTTGAGCCTGCTAACGTGCGATCCGCAGATCACCGAGCGCGTGCACATGGTTTTCAACTACCTGACTGCGCACGCGGAGATCGACGACTACCGGCCGCTGCTGGTAGCGCCACTGACCATGGCAGAGAGCTTTCTGGGGTTGATTCGCCGCGAGCAGGAGCACGCCCAGGCGGGGCGCCCGGCGCATATCGTCGCCAAGATGAACGCACTGCTCGAGCCATCGGTGATTGAGGCGCTTTATGCGGCGTCGAAGGCGGGGGTGCAGATTGACCTGATCATACGCGGGCTTTGTATTTTGAGGCCCGGGGTACCAGGCCTGTCGGAGAACATTCGCGTGCGGTCGATCGTGGGGCGGTTCCTGGAGCATTCGCGCATCTTCCATTTCGCGAACGGCGGCGATTTGGAGATCTACCTGGGCTCGGCGGACTGGATGCCGCGCAATTTGTTTGAGCGCTGCGAAGTTGTGTTTCCGGTGCGGGACGCGGCGGCGAAAGCGCGCATTCACGATGAGATTCTGCCCGCCTACCTGGCCGACACGGTCAAGGCGCGTTTGCAGCAGCCAGACGGCACATACCTGCGCGCCAGCAAACTGCTGCAGGATGCCACGCCGTTCAGCAGCCAGGACTTCCTGATGCACCTGGCCGAGGGCAAGGCCGACCTGGATGCAATCCCCAAGGCGACGGAACCCAAGCACGCGGATGGTCCGAAAGCTCGCAAACGTTCTGCGAAATCTCCGGCAAACAAGGCAGCCGCCGCCGATTAAGTCAGCAGACGTCCATCCCGACCGGTGCATGCGTCCCCGTGGTATTGCCGCTTTTGGCTTCAAACAGGCGACAGGAAATATGGCCTTTGGCGCGGATTTCGTGAACGGCACGCACCGCGGGTTTATGCAGCCCTCCGTGTTGCGGTGAATATTCTTCTGGCACTCGGGAGGATTTGAAACGCAGGTCCTGAGGAAGGAGATTCGCGTGTTATCCAGAAAGAAATTCATTCCTGGCGTGGTTCTTGTGGCCGCTTTGTTGGTGGTAGCCGCGCCGCTCAAAGACGCCATCGCTGCGCAGCAGACAGCCGCGCCGGCTGCAGCCGTTGCGCCCGCACCCAATCCAGCAGAGGTTGCGGCTGCTTCGCCAGAGGCGGTGCGGCTGCTGAAGCTGATGGACACCGATAAAAACGGCAAGATCTCGCACGCCGAGTTCATGGCCTTCATGGAGGCCGAATTCCAGCGCCTGGACGTGAACCACGACGGTGAACTGGACCTTAAGGAACTGGAGAAATCGCAATTGGCAGTGGCCCACCACGGCGGAACGCGCCGCTGACTCTTCTGCGCAACTACAAGGGCTCGAAGCGCCTCTAAAATGGAAGAGTGCCGCAGACGCTCCCCAATCCGCAGGCGCACGGCAGAGAAGCGACGCGAGTTCCCGAAGCAGGCCGCCGGTTTGATGCGCCTGGGGCGCTTGGCTTCTGGCATTTGGCCAGCCTGGATGCACCCACGGTCGCCGTAGTTTGGTCGGTGGCGTTCGCATGGGCGGCCGGGGTGCGCCTGCCTCGTTGGATCCCGGTTCTGCTTGCCCTGGTGACTTGGACTGTCTACGTTGCAGACCGCCTGCTCGACACCCGCGCAGCCTTGCGCGCCGGCAACCTACTGGGACTTCGCGAGCGCCATCTCTTCCACTATTGCCACCGCACACTGCTTGTGCCGCTCGCGGTTGCCGCCGCATGTGGCGCCGGATGCATTGTCTTTACCCTCATGCCGAGCCCCACCCGTGTGCGGGACTCGCTGCTGGGGGCTGCCGCGCTGGCTTACTTCACTGGTGTTCATTCTTCCCGAGGGATCTCGTTCCGCGCGCTCTCCAGCAATTTGCCGGTCCTCAGGAAAGAGTTGCTGGTCGGGTTGCTGTTCACCAGTGCCTGCGCCCTTCCCGTCTTCAGCCGGGCGGCAACCCAGGGCAGGCTGGCGGTCTGGCCACTTTCGGCCGTGGCCGTCTTCTTTATGCTCCTTGCATGGCTCAACTGCCACGCCATTGATCGCTGGGAATCTAAACGCTCGGCGAACGAATTCCGGACCTCGACCCCAGCCTGCATCCTCGCTATCGCGGGCTGGCTCGTTACGTGCAGTCTTCAGCCTCGTCCCGCGGCGCTAGTCATTGCGGGCGCCACAAGCGCGCTGCTTTTGGCCCTGCTGGACCGCTTCCGCGGCCGCCTCACCCCGCTTGCCCTGCGTGCCGCCGCCGATCTGGTTCTCCTGACGCCGCTGGCCTTGTTAGTGCGATGAAAACGCCGCCGGATTTCAACCGTCTTGCACGGTTCTATCGATGGATGGAGTTCTTCAGCTTCGGGCCCTGGCTGGGTCTCACGCGACGAACCTTCCTTGGCGATCTTGTGCACTGCCAACACGCTCTTGTTCTGGGAGACGGCGACGGCCGCTTTACCGGACGCCTGCTGCAAGCCAACCCCACCATCCGCGTGGATGCAGTCGACGCCAGTGGGGCCATGCTTCAGGCGTTGCTGGGTCGCGCTGCATCCCACGCCGATCGAGTGCGCGTCCACGTGGCCGATGTTCGCGCCTGGCAACCGACCGCCCCCATCGCGGCCGCGCCCTACGACCTGATCGTCACGCATTTTTTTCTCGATTGCCTCACCACCGAAGAGATAGAGACACTGGCTGAAAAGCTCCATTCCGCCGTCGCGCCCGGCGCCCTGTGGATCGTCTCCGAGTTCGCTATTCCGCCGGGCTGGTTTGGCCGATTCATCGCCCTTCCGCTGGTCTCGAGCCTCTATTTCTCCTTCGGATGGCTCACCGGGCTGGAAGTCCGCAGCCTCCCGGACCACGCCGCTGCGCTGCTGCGGAGCGGGTTCCGGCGGCTTGATCGACGCTCCCGGCTGGGAGGTTTGCTGATCGCCGAACGGTGGTCGGCCAGCCTGCTTAGTTCAGCCCAAACTCCAACCGAGATCCCTCCATAGCCGCAGCCAAATTGTTACAAATATGTTAATATTGCTGATCCGGGAATGATTGAAGGTACGAAATCCAGTAATGAAATCAAGGAGTAAAAACAAGAGCGGAAAATAGCCAGCAAGCCATCTCCTCTCGAATTGACTTTATGAATCTTTACCTCATGCGCCACGCCAACGCCGGACTCAGCCGCGGCAACCCCACGCTTGACGCCAAGCGGGCTCTCATCAAGGAAGGAAAAGAGCAGTGCGTCCTGATGGCACGCATGCTGTCGGCCTTCAAGGTGCAGATCGACGTGATCGTCTCCAGCCCGCTGAAGCGCGCCTTGCAAACGGCTCAGTTTGTCGGTACGGAAATTGGCTATGACGCAAAAGTCGAAATCAGCCCCGCGCTTGGCCTGAACGCGGACTACGCTGCATTCCAGGAGATGCTGGCCAAATATGCTGACCGGGAGGGCGTGCTGGCAGTGGGCCACAATCCAAATCTCTTTCAGTTTCTGGGCCGCATGATCACCGGCAATGGCGGCGCTGCCATCCGCATGCGCAAAGGCTCCATTGCCCGCGTAGACATGGAGCGCCATCCGCCCCTGCTGCGCTGGCTCGTTGACCCGCGCATGGCTCGCGCCCTCTATGCCAGCGTGGCGAAAAGCTCCCGCCCGAAGACCTCGCGGAAGTAGCCCGCCTCCTTGCGCAGCGACCAGAGTTCAAGCTCCGCGCCCGTGCGCCCCGGTTCCACTTCCAGGTAAACCCGCTTGGGGTATATCTTGGCCCGCACGCGCAGGACATCGCTGGCGCGGTCCTGGTTGAGCGCAACGGCAAGCCGCAGCAGCACCACGGCGCGGTTGACGTGCTTGTGCTCGTCGCTGGGGATGTTTCTCAGCGCCCGGTCGCCCGGCTGCGGACGGCTCTTGCCCAGATAGCGCGCGATGGCGGAAACGATGGTGCGCTGGACCTGGGTGTACCCGTAGATTTCAGAACTCGAGACGATGTACTGCGTGTGCCGGTGGTGTCCCTGGTGGTTGATGAACTTGCCGGTGTCTTGTAAAACCGCCGCTGCTGCAAGCCAGTTTTCGTACTCAACTGGCAGTTCATGCAGCGCCTTCAAATCGCGGTAGAGCTGCATGGCATGCGCTCTTACCGGTTCCGCATGGCGGGGATCGACGCCGTAACGCCGAGCGGTAGCCAGCACGCTCTCCCAGCGCTCGTGCTCGAATTCCCGATGAGCCTTGGCCCGCGCGTCCTGCTCGGCAAGCATCTGCGCCAAAATGCCGTCGCGCAGGCCCAAGGGCGAATAGCGAAAGCCGGCTAGCGAGAAGCTCTCCAGCAACTCGGCAAACACCTCAGCGCCGGCGACAATGATCTCCGCGCGACGCGGGCCAATCCCCTGAACGGCCTCGCGCTGCGCCTGCGTCATCTTGGCCAATTTCGTGGCCAGGCGGCGGACATCCCTTGTTGCCGCCATCGCGGTTGACGTGATGATCTGCTGACCCGCCGGCTTCCTGACTTGCTTTTTCGCTGCCTTGCTGGCTCGCTCACTTGCCGGCTCGATCGTCTGGCCGCAGGCATCGGCAAGTGCTGCCGCCGTCCCCGAGGTGCCGATCATCCACGAGACGCCTTCCGGCTGAATCCTTCGGTGGGCGCGGCGCAGTTCGCGCTGAATCCACCGCCGCATCCGCGCCAGACCCTCCGCTAACGGCGGATCGTCTGTCAAGAATTCCTCGGTCAGGCGCACGGCGCCCAGCGGCACACTGATGGTGTCCTTGATGCGCTTCTTTTCGGATAGCGTAATCTCGCAGCTTCCGCCGCCGACGTCGACCAGCAACAAGCGACCACCGAGGCTCTGGGCCGGCTTGCTCTCGCCTGCGGCTTCCCCGCCGGCCATGACGCCAAGGTGAATCAGGCGCCCCTCTTCGAGTCCGGAGATGGTCTCAGCTGTCCAGCCGGTTTCGGCCTTCACCCATGCTTGAAATGCTGCTGCATTGCGCGCATCGCGCATGGCCGAGGTAGCGACCACGCGGATTTTGTCGACGCCATGGTCCTGCACCGCGCGCTGAAAGCGCTTGAGCGCCTGAATGGTGGCGGCCATTGCCTCCGGGGAGATCAGTCCCGACTCGAAGACGCTGGCGCCGAGACGCGTGACTTCGCGGTCCTCCTGCAGCGTTCGCAACTGGTGCGCCACCACCTTGGAAATCTTCAGTCTGCAGGAGTTTGAACCGATATCGACGGCGGCAAAAGTGGGCATGGTTTTCCGGGCGGTCTCCGCAAGCAGGGAGAGAGGCTCTGCGGCCAAGATACACGACAACCCCGGCGCGGGCTGTGGAATTGGAGTCCGCTCCGCTTCGTCCTCCAATCTGATTCTCTTGGGGGGATGCGAGTCCAATTCGTGGGACGGTCTAAGGGCGGTCGTGCGCCTCAAACCACCCAATCACCCGGCGCGCATACTCCTGCGGCTCGGCTCCTGCGGCGCCGCAATGCCCTGCTTCCGCGGGCTCCCACCAAACTACGGCGTTGGCGCGAGCGGAGCTGTGCGCCAGAATTATCTCTGAATGGCGTGGTGGGAGATTGGTGTCTTTCTTGCCGTGAATCAGGAGAACGGGGACGGTGCTGGCAGCTACTGCGTTTTCAGGTGAGGCCTGCTCCAGTTCCACTCCATACTTCAACCGTGCATAGAGAAATCCGGCCTCGACCGCCGGCCACAACAACGTCCGCCCCAGCCATGCGCGAGCATGCAGGTTCTCGCCCAGCCGATCGTAGGAGGCCTCGCGGAAGCTGGCGAACGGAGATACGGCCACGACTGCGCAAAACCCATGGACAGTGGTGAGGGAGGCGAGCAGTTGCGCGGCGCCCATCGATTCACCCAGGCCATCGATGCACCGCGGAGCCTCGGCTTTTTCGATCCAATCGAACCAGAGGCGCACGTCGGAAGCCTCTTTCACTCCATAGGTGGCAAGGTCGCCGCCGCTTCTGCCATGCGCTCGCGCATCCGGCAACAGAACAGCATAACCATACCGTAGTAGCAGCTCTGCATTGCCCAGCATTCCTGCGCGGTTGTCCGACTGGCCATGGAGGAGGATTACGGCATCGCCGTTGCCCTGCGCAGGGCGAATACTCCAGGCGCGGAGCGTCACTCCGTCTGCCGCGGTGACTGCGACGTCAGCCAACTCTGTGTGATTGCGTGCTGCAATCGAAAGCGCAAGCTCTTCAGCGGTTGGATCCAATGGACGCCGTCCCGGGTGCAGGGCCATCTCACCTGCAACGATCCCCGCGACCGAGCAGAGAAGAAGCCATGAAACAACAAGAACGAATCCGCTGAACAGAAGACGACGCGCATGCCACATAGACAGGTCTACGCGACGAGCGGGATGTGCGTTCCAGGAATCAAAGCGCCCTGGCGACTTCGGAGATTTAGCAGGGGCCGGCTCTCCACACGCTGAAACATTCCGATTGCGCGGCTGTTATCCTTGATTCAATGGCCTTTTCTTCTTCTTACATCACTGAACGCACGTACCAGCAGCCGGGGCAATCGCCTTCTACGCTGGCAACATGGCTGCTGTTTGGCGCTATTTTTCTTGCCGTGCAGGTGGGATCGCTGTTCTCTCCGCCGCTGCTGGACGATGTGGACGCGTCGCATGCACAGGCGGCTCAGCACATTCTCGACAGCGGCAACTGGATCACCTGCCAGATCGACGGCATTCGCTACATCGAAAAGCCGCCGTTGCCGTACTGGCTGGTGGCCGTAAGCTACAAGATTTTCGGCGAAAGCACTTTTGCCACGCACCTGCCGAACTCGCTGGCGATGCTGGGGCTGACATGGCTTTCGTGGCTATGGGCTCGAAGGGCTTGGGGAGCGCGAGCCGGGCTTTATGCCGGGCTGGCAGTGCTCACGTCGATTGGGCCGTTTCTGTTTACGCGGTTCATCATTCCCGAATCGTACCTGAGTTTGTTTTTGCTGGTCGCTCTCTATGGGCTGATTACGGGCCTCGAGTTAGGACGCCCCAACCGCTTTTACTGGGCGTACGCATGCGTGGCGCTGGCTACCTTGACCAAGGGATTGATTGCACCCCTGTTCTTTGTGGGCGCGGCAGTTCCCTATCTCCTGCTGACTGGCCAATGGCGGCGGTGGCGTGATCTGCGATTGGTGACTGGGACGCTCCTGTTTCTGGCGATTGCTGCGCCGTGGCACATTCTCTGCGGGCTGGCCAATCCCGATCAGGGGCACCCGGTGGGCAACCATCCAACGATCGGAAGCGTGCACGGGTTCTTCTACTTCTACTTTGTCAACGAGCACTTCCTACGCTTCATCAGCCTGCGCTACCCGCACGACTACAACAAGCTGCCCTGGGCCGCATACTGGCTGCTGCATCTGGTGTGGCTGTTTCCCTGGAGCCTGTTTGTGCCGGCGCTGCTGGCGATTGCATGGAAGACGCGGCACCATTGGCTGCAGCACCTGCGCCACGATGCGGGCCAGACGGTGGACTTCTATCTGGACCACGCCGTGCGCGAAGACGTGGCTACCTACGTTCTCAAGCTTAAGTTTCGGGTGCGGACGGTGTGGCTGCTAAGCCTGTTCTCGGCCTGGACGCTGTTCTTCTTTTCGCTCTCCTCGAACCAGGAGTACTACACTTTTCCGGTGTGGCCGCCGCTCTTCATCCTGATTGCCGCAATTGTGGCCGGTATTGAAGAGAGGCGTGGCCTGGATGGAGGGGCGGACAGCGGAGCAGACAGTCCCAACCCGCTTTTATCTACAGCCTGGCTTACCTGGGCACAAGGCGTGTTCGCCTTGATCGGTGTTGCCGCAGCGCTGGCGCTCGGATGGGGACTCTGGGACTCGCGGCACTTGCCTTATGTCGCCGACATCGGCACCCTGCTTGCGCACCGCGCGGTAGGCGACTACACCTTGTCGATGTCGCATCTCTTTGACCTTACAGGTCCCTCCTTTGCGGCGCTGCGGCTGCCCGCGACGCTGGCGGCCGTCACGCTCCTGATTGGCCCGGCGTGGGGTTGGCTGCTGCGCGTGAAGGGCAAGCACCTGGCCGCCACGGTAAGCATCGGGATTACCTCGGCTGTGTTCCTGGTCGCTGCGCACATTGCGTTTGCGCGCTTCGCCCCCATGCTCAGTTCCAAGCCGTTTGCTGACACCATCATGGAAAAGGGCACGCCGGCAGACACGTTCATCATCTACGGCGAGCAATCGGATGCGTCGTCGGTGGTATTTTATACGCACAACTTTTTCCATGGGAAACCGGCAGACCTGGTGCTTCCGCGCTGCGGACAGCATGGGGAGGGGACGCCCCTGTTGTGGGGATCGTGCTATCCGGATGCACCGGATATCTTTCTCTCCGAAGACCGATTGTCAAAGGAATGGGGCACGGGCGAGCGCAAATGGCTTTTTGCGCAGGATGTGAATCAGCCCAAGGCGGAGAGCTTGCTGGCGAGGCGGCTTTACCCGGTGCAGAACCTGGCGGACAAGGCGCTGTGGACGGACCGGCCGCTGCCGTAGCGAGTCAACGCGGATCCTATTCATCGGCGCGCATTTTTCCGCCAGGTAGCAGCTCAAAGACTCTTCCCCGCCAGAGGACCCGGTTGCCCCAGTAGCTGGCTGTCCAGAAGACAAACCCCATCAGGTCGCGTAACGGGTAGAGGACCAGCAGGTTGAACCAGCTTCGGTCGCCGGTGACTCCGCGGCCAACGGCGATCGCCAGCGCCAGGCGCGTGACAATGCTCCATGCGAACAGTGCGAGACCAAGGCGCAGGTGGCCCAGGGCCGTGGCGGAAGCGAGGGCAAGCAGGCCATAGGGCACGCTGAAGCTCAACGCCGTGGCGAAGTGGCCGGCGGGGCGAGAGAAGCGCGTCGATTTCATCCAGCGGACCTGATGCTTCATCGAATCAAGAAAATCTGAATTGATAACGATGTGGTCGATGGCATGGTGGCTCAGGATTACAGTTTGGCCTGCCTTGAAGGTTTCGTTGCCGAGGATGAAGTCGTCGGCGCAGTAATCGGCGGTGACTTTGAAGCCTCCCATTCGATGAATGGTCTGGCGGCGGAAGGCCATGGTGGGGCCGAGAACAAACTGCATCCCTTCCATGGCGCGCGCTGCGAGCACGCCGCTGGTCATTTCCACGGACATGCCAACGGCTTCGAGGCGCGCCCAAAGGCCGCCTTCGATGGCTACGCCGCGATAAGGGCAGGTGATGCCGCCAACGCGTGGGTCGGCAAAGGGGAGGGCCACGGCGCGCAGATAGTCGGGGGTCACGCGGACGTCGCTGTCGGAGATGACAAGAATGTCGTACGCTGCGGCCACTTCCATCACTTCCATGGAGGCTACTTTGGCATTGATGTATCTGGGTTCACCTGTGGAGAGGAATTTTGCCGGAACCTCGGGGTGACGGGCAGCAACGCGGCGGGCGGTTTCGAGTCCGGGGTCTTCCGGCGTGCGGGCGCAGAAGAGGATCTCGTATGGGGGGTAGTCCTGCTCGAAAAAAGTCTCCAAATCCGCCTCCAATCCCGGCTCTGCTCCACGCAATGGTTTGAGCAGGGTGAGCGGAGGGGCAAAACCCGGACGGACCCGCATCTGCTCCAGGGCGTGACGGCGCACCTTGAGGTAACCCGAAGCGGCCGAGAGTACGATGGCTGCGAAGCCTGTGGAGGTGAGGAGGCCGAGAAGCGCCAGGGCTAGAAGAGCGTACGACATACAGGATTAAGAATACCTTCACAAAGCCGGTACCCGGACAAGGTCTCCTACCCTATCGCCAGAGAAAAGGCAACGGGTGAGGCAAGGAGAGTTCTGGAGCAGCTGAACCGGTCCCCCCTTTTTGAGCATTGCTTAAGGTTTACGCGGGGATGCGGACTTCGCGACTACGGTGGGCCGGCGCATCGGAACAATCGCTCCAGGCGGCCCCGGAGCGGCCTGCTGGAAGCGGGTGAGCATTTCTGTGCGCACGTATTCGACAAAGCTCTGCATCTGGCGGTTCATCTCCTCCATGCGCTCGCGCATCTGCAGGATGATCCCAATGCCGGCGATGTTGACGCCCAGGTCGCGGGCCAGGTTGAGGATAAACTCCAGGCGTTCGAGGTCTTCGTCGGTGTAGAGCCGGGTGTTGCCTTCCGTGCGGGAGGGCTTGAGCAAGCCCTCTCGCTCATAAAGCCGCAGGGTCTGGGGATGAATTTCGTACATCTCGGCCACCGCCGAAATCATGTACGCGCCTTTCGATTTGCGTTTTGCGGCCATCAATTCACCGGATACAGTTTCGCATTCTTCAGCATTTTTTTCACTTGCCTCCCAGTCGGATCGCTGCCGAGGCCGTCGATGACCATCTTCCGCAACCGCATCATCTGCGCCCACTCCCGATTCGCGCCGGGATCATCGTCGTCGTAAAGCATAAAGCATCGATCGCTGCAATCATTGAGCCAATCCTTCATGAAAACTGGGTCATCGATCATTGACTGGGGAACCCGGTGTGTGATTCGCATGGGAACCAGGAGTGCAAAGCTCCCAGTCTCGTGAAATTCGGCGCTGAACGGGTTCTCGCGATACCAGATCCGCTTCCAGAGGCTCGCAACGTCGTCCTCAGCAGTCTGACGCTGCTGGAGAGTGCTGGAAACTGGAGTGCACCAGAGGCGATAAAGCTCCTTTACACTCGCGCTGTATTCCTGCTCCTCTTTTGGCTCATCCTTTGCGTCCTCGACCTCTCCGCGGCCCGGATCAAAGTACAAACATGCCCACGGGAAGCGCGGCCTCGTTGAGTGCGGGCCGCTCTGGGCGCGAGGAGCGAGAGCGAAAAGAACCATGACAAGGAAAGTCAAAGAAGCAACGATCATGCGGATCGAATCCGTCTTGGCCATGGCTGTCATCGACTTGCTCATGACAATCCCTTTATGCCGCCGAATCGAAGGAAATCAGTTTGTCACCGCGCAGCCCAGTGACCTCCTCGGCGAAGGAAAGGAGATTGGGGTTCAGCAGAAGGCATGCTTCGACATTGAGCCGCTGTTCAGCTATTGGATTGACCCAAAGGCAAAGATCGACAGTTTTGCGGAAACTCTGCAGTTCGTCTGCCAAGCGGGCCACATAGCGCGCCTTCAGGCTACGGCCTGCGGATGCGCGCTTTGCCGAGAACAGATTTGCAAGGAGACCTGGAGATGCTTCTGCATCGCGGTTGACCAGAACGACGAAATTGAGCAGCGCATGGTCCGGATTTCCCGCTTTCAACTGCCTGGCTGCTGTCACAAGATCGCCAGTGAGTCGCTCGATAACGGACCTGCTGGTTTCCTCCATGTATTCTTCCGGAGGCTGGCCGTCGTGGAGAATGCGCACCTTCCAACTTTGGCGTGCAATCGTCTTTACTTCGCAGAATGCCCACGGTGCTCCATTATACGACAGACAGAGATCGGGGAGTTTGGAAAAACGCTGGCGAGGATCTTCGATTGCATCGACGCCTAGCCGACGCTCGCGCCAAAACTCCGCGACTTGGCGCTCGTCAGCGGCATTCTCTCCCATGCGGTGAACAAAAACTCCACGGAGCGGCGCATCTGCGCCGGCGGCGCGGGAGGATGATCCTTTGCTCCTGGCGATTTTACTCGAACTGGGACTCATACTTCCTCCTCTCCTCGGGCGTAGCCCTGCGGGCACTGATAAGCCGAATGCGCTCCTGAAGCTCCACGTACACCACTAACAATACCCTTTCCTTCATCGAGAAACCAATGGCTAATTCGCGCGATTCCTCTGCGGAATGAACCGAATCGGGCTCGACGAGCACATAGGGATCCTCGAACACTGTTGCTGCCTCGAGGAAGCTCACTTTGTGCTTGAGTAGGTTGGCCGCGGCCTTGCGGTCGTCCCACTCAAACCGTTGCCATTCCAATTCGTTCTCCTCCGCAGTGCTCTACAGCTTGTCGAACAATGCCACCCGCGGGTCCTGGTTGTTGAGTTTGGCAAGCTCGCGGATGATTTCGCGGCTGCGCTCGTCCTGGAGATGAGGCACGATTACCTCGATGGTCACGATCTGGTCGCCGCGCTGGCCTGCGTGCTGTGCGCTTTCCACTCCGCGCTCCCTCATGCGCAGTTTCTGGCCGCTCTGCGTGCCCGGCGGAATCTTCAACTGGGCGCGACCGTCGATCGTCGGCACGTCGACCTTGGCTCCCAGAGACGCTTCAGGCACGGTGACCGGAACCGTGATTTGGATGTCGTCGCCGACGCGGGTGAAGACGGGGTGGGTGCCGGTGCGCACGATGAGGAACAGGTCGCCGGGCGCTCCGCCATTTACGCCCGCGTTGCCCTTGCCCTGAAGGCGGATGCGCTGGCCGTCGCGGGTGCCGGGCTTGATGCGGAAATCGACCGTCTCGGTGCGGCTGACGACGCCTTCGCCCTGGCAAGTGGGGCACTCATTGGTGATGCGGCCGGTACCATTGCAACGCGGGCAGGGGATGTTGAACTTCATGCGTCCGCCCATCTGCGTGACTTGGCCGGTGCCGTTGCATTCAGGGCACTGCATGGGGCCGCCGGTCGAGGCTTGGCCGTGGCAGGTCGGGCAGGTCTCCTGGCGATTGACCTGGATGCGCGCCTGGCCGCCGCGGATGGCCGTCCAGAAGTCGACCGTAGCCTGGTATTCAAGGTCCGTACCGGGCTGCGGGCCGCGCGGGCGCTGTGGCTGCTGCTGGCCGGAAAAAATGCCGGAAAAAATATCTTTGAAGCTGCCCCATGAAGGGGACCCGGCACCCGCCTGCGGACCCGCCGCGCCCTGGAAGCCGGAGAAATCAAAGCCGCCGAAGTCGACCGGGGGCTGCGCACCGGCTGCCTGCTGGCGGGCGTAGGCCTCGGCCGTCGCAGGGTCGATCTGATCGGAATAGAAGCCGACCTGATCGTAGACCTTGCGCTTTTTCTCGTCGCTCAGCACATCGTTGGCCTCGGAGATTTCCTTGAACTTCTCTTCCGCCTTCTTGTCGCCAGGGTTGACGTCGGGGTGGTAACGGCGCGCTGCCTTGCGAAAAGCCTTGCGTATCTCGTCGGCGGTAGCCGTCTTCTTGACGCCTAGCGTGGCGTAATAGTCCTTGTTTTGCGTGGTGGCCATGTGTGTTTTCTTATCTCAGTTCATCCTAAGGCGTTCTTTGAAGGTTGTGCTGCAAGAACTTCGCCAGAACCTGCGTTGCTAACTCGGTAAGAGCTTACATTTGATGCTTCGCATCACTCCCGAAGCGCTATTCCCTGCACGTGTTCTCAATATCCAATTCCCTCGACAAGAGATCCAATGGCTGAGGTTCTCCTTGTTGTTATCTTCCACGCTAATAGAATGGGGTGGACAACGAATCGTCGCCCACCCCTTGTTTTTCCGCCGGTACGGCAGGACTGCCCCACCGCAGGTGGCCTACTTCTTGTCTTCGACGTCCACGTACTCAGCGTCGATTACGCCTTCGTCCTTCTTCTGCTCCGCTGCGGGCTGCTCCGGGCCTGCGGCGCCGGGACCGCCTGGCGTGGCGGAGGCGGCATTAGCCTTGTAGAGGACTTCGGCCAGTTTGTGGCTGGCGTGGGTCAGCTTCTCGTGCGCGGCCTTCAGCTCGCTCGATTTTGGAGTGCCGGCGAGAACGGACTTCGCCTCGGCCAGAACCGACTCGACCTCCGACCTTTCCGGACCCTGGATCTTGTCGCCGTTGTCTTTCAACATCTTTTCGATGTTGTAGACCAGGCCGTCCAGCTGGTTGCGCGCCTCGATTTCCTCGCGCTTCTCCTTGTCTTCAGTGGCGTGCGCTTCGGCTTCCTTGGCCATCTTCTCGACTTCGTCCTTGCTCAGGCCCGAACTCGATGTGATGGTGATGCGGGTGTCCTTGCCGGTGGCGTTGTCCTTCGCGGTCACGTTGAGAATGCCGTTCGCATCAATATCGAATGTCACCTCGATCTGCGGAACGCCCCTCGGCGCGGGAGGAATGCCGGCCAGCTTGAACTTGCCCAGAGTGCGGTTTTGCGCGGCCAGCGGACGCTCGCCCTGCAGCACATGCACTTCGACTTCGGTCTGCGAATCAGCCGCGGTCGAGAAGGTCTCCGTCTTCTTGGTCGGGATAGTCGTGTTACGCGGAATCATCTGCGTAGCCACACCGCCAAGGGTTTCGATTGCCAGCGTCAACGGTGTGACGTCGAGCAGCAACAGATCCTTGACCTCGCCGGCCAGAACGCCTGCCTGCACTGCTGCGCCCACGGCCACAACCTCATCCGGGTTAACTCCACGATGCGGCTCGCGTCCGAACAGCTTCTTCACCAGTTCCTGAATTCTGGGCATGCGGGTCTGGCCGCCGACGAGGACCACTTCATCGATCTTGTCCACACCGATGCCGGCATCCGCCAGGGCCTTCTTGCAAGGCTCGAGAGAGCGGTCAATCAGGTCTTCAACAAGCTGCTCTAGCTTGGCGCGCGTGAGCTTGCGGACCAGGTGCTTAGGGCCGGTTGCGTCCGCGGTGACGAAGGGCAGGTTGATCTCTGTTTCAACAGTCGTCGAGAGCTCGATCTTGGCTTTTTCCGCAGCGTCCTTGAGTCGCTGCAGGGCCATTTCGTTGCCCTTGGAAGAGAGATCGAGACCCTGCTCCTGCTTGAACTCGGCGATGAGCCATTCCACGATGCGCTGGTCGAGGTTGTCGCCGCCCAGGTGGGTGTCGCCGTTGGTGGACTTGACCTCGATAACGCCTTCGCCGACTTCGAGGATGGAAATGTCGAATGTGCCGCCGCCAAAGTCATACACGGCGATGGTCTCGTCCTTCTTCTTGTCGAGCCCATAGGCCAGCGCGGCCGCAGTGGGCTCGTTGACGATGCGCTTCACGTCAAGGCCGGCGATCTTGCCCGCATCCTTGGTGGCTTGGCGCTGGGCGTCGTTGAAGTAAGCCGGAACGGTGATCACGGCTTCAGTGACCGTCTCGCCGAGATAGGCTTCGGCTGACTTCTTCAGCTTTTGCAGGATCATAGCCGAGATCTCGGGCGGAGTGTACTCCTTGCCCTGCGCAACGACGGCGATGTGGTCTCCCTGCTGGACAACTTTGTAGGGGACCATCTTCATCTCGTCGGTGACTTCGTTGTAGCGCCGGCCCATGAAGCGCTTGATGGAGAAGATGGTGTTCTCAGGATTGGTGATGGCCTGACGCTTGGCGACCTGGCCAACCAGCCGCTCGCCGCTCTTGGAGAAGGCGACAATCGAGGGCGTGGTCCGCGCACCCTCCTCATTCGCAATGACTTTGGGCTCTCCGCCCTCTAAGACCGCGACGCATGAATTGGTGGTGCCGAGGTCGATTCCAATGATTTTTCCCATGTTTGGTAGCCTGCCTCTTTCGTAAGTTTCTGACATTCATAAGATGCATGATTGAGTGACTTGGTGTCAACTTTATTTGATTGCATCTTCATAAACCCTTGCTTCGACGAATCCGTACCGCATCGAAACCATGGAATGGGAGGATCCCGGTGCGCCCCTTCCAACCCAAACGAGCAGAAATTGCCCACTGCGGACTGCGGCGTGCTGGTATTACGAGCAACTGAAGGCACGGGGTCGCGGGAAGGCGGAAAAGAAGCCAGCCCTATGTTTCTCTATTTATTGAGTTTTGCGCGGTTTTAATTGGGGTCGGCCAGAGGTGAATCGATGTCCCCTGACTCACCAGGCATCATGACCGGGTCGACCTTCTCCTTCTCCGGGTCGTACTGGTGCTTCACCATCCAGTCCTTGAGCGCCGCAACCGATTCCTCAGCGAGCTTGCCGTTCTTCCAGTAGAAAACCAACCCGGGTCTCAACTCGGCCTGTAACGAGCAAGTCTCCAAGTTCCAGGGTTTGCCGGGCTGCGGCACCAGAAGCTCCAGGGTCTTCTGCTTCTTCTTCCACCGCGCAGGGTACGACCCATATCCGCTTGAAGCTTTCAAACCGTCGATGCAGCTATAGCTGAAGGTGAAGCCTTGCGGGACGCCGCCCTCAAACAGATCTGCTACTCCCATTCCGTCGATGTAGTCCGGCGAATCCCCCTGGTGCTGGGGTTCGCGGGTATTGCGCGTCTGCGCAGTGTCCTTCAAGATGTGAACCCGCAGAGGATAGTCTGCAGGATTTGGGCTGCCCGCAAACACCGGAGTCGAAAACGCAATACAACCAGCGATCGCGCCCAAACCGAAAAAGAAGACATGCCGCATGAGGGTCGCTCCCGTTCAAACCGGAGTGATGGATCTACAGACGATTTTAAATCAGCCACCGGCGACGGTCGGGCCAGTCGCAGGCCGAAGCCGGAGCCTGGAAGCAGGAGACTCGGGGTCCGGATCACTGGCGCCCCGCCCCTCAATCGTTTACCCTCAGATGTTCGCTCGTTCATGACCACGGTCGCCGCCCAAGCTCGCTACCCGCTCACACAGGGCGTCAACCCGTGGCTCGTCACGGTATCCGTGATGCTGCCCACGTTCATGGAGGTGCTGGACACCGCGATTGCGTCGGTGGCGCTACCCTACATCGCAGGGTCGCTCTCGGCTTCTAACTCCGAGGCAACCTGGGTGCTGACCAGCTACCTGGTGGCCAACGCGGTCATTCTGCCGGCTTCGAACTGGTTTGCAAGGCGTTTTGGGCGTAAGCGGTTCCTGCTCACCTGCGTGATCATCTTCACGATTGCTTCGTTCTTCTGCGGAGCGGCACCCTCCCTGGCAGTGATTCTGCTGGCGCGTGTCTTGCAAGGCGCGGGTGGTGGGGCACTGCAACCGTTGTCGCAGTCCATTTTGCTGGAGAGCTTTCCGGTGGAGAAGCGGTCCATGTCCATGGCTGCCTATGGACTGGGGATTGTACTGGCGCCGGTGCTCGGGCCGACCTTGGGCGGCTGGCTGACGGATACCTTCAGTTGGCGGTATGCCTTCTATATCAACATTCCCGTGGGGATTCTGGCAGTGCTTCTGATCTCGCGGTTTGTGCATGACCCGCCGTACATCAAGAATGCCAAATGGAGTCCGTTCGACAACATCGGCTTCGGCCTGTTGATGGTGTGGACTGGATCGCTGCAGATTGTGCTCGACAAGGGGCAGGAGGATGACTGGTTTGGCGCAATCTGGGTGCGCTGGGCAGTAGCCGCGCTGGTTTGCGCGCTGGTGGGCTGGCTGTGGCACTCGTGGACGCACCCCAAGGGGCTGGTAGACCTGCACATCCTGAAGGACCGCAACTTCCGCACTGGCTGTTTCATGATTGCCATGCTGGGGATGGCGATTTACATCACCATCGCGATTCTGCCGCTTTACTACCAGGAAGTGCTGGGCTACACGGCGTTCACCGCCGGGCTGGTGGTGGGGCCGCGTGGGATCGGTTCGTTTATCGGTTCGCCCGTTGTGGGGTTCCTGGGCTCGCGTGTCGATCCGCGCATCCTGCTGTCGGGCGGCTTTTTCGCATTCGGGGTCTGCGCGCTGGTTTTCGGCACTGTGAACCTGGACATTGGGCCTTACACTCTGCTGATTCCGATCACGCTGACAGGATTCGCGCTCAGCTTCGTATTTGTCCCGCTGGCGACGATGGCCACTTCGACAATTCCGCGCGAGGAGATGGGCAACGCGACAGGGCTGTTCAACATGCTGAGAAATATCGGCGGATCGATCGGGATTTCGATGGCTACCACGGCGCTTATTCGACGGGCGGCGCTTCACCAGAATGAGATCGGCGCCAATCTCTCGCCGTCCAACCCGATGCTTCAGCAGAAATCAGCAGCCCTTGCCTATTACCTCGGTCACAGGATCGGTCCCGCACAGGCGCGGCCCGGATCGTTTGGAATGCTATATGGCCTGATGGAGCAGCAATCGGCGCTAATGGCCTATGTGGACGTGTTCCGCTGGACGGCGCTGCTGGCATTCTTCTGCGCCCTTGCGTCGTGGCTGTTCAAAAAGCCGGCCAGGGGCGCAGCGCCGCCGCCGGGAGCGCACTGATCGGCGGTTGGCTCACCCCCGTCCGGGCAGAGCTCGTTCCGCACGCGACTTCAGTTCCGCAAGCATTTCTCCTACAACTCGTTCCGCAAATAAGGTGACTCGAATTCGCAAAACACCAGAAACAGAAGGAATGATCTCATCAATCCGAGCAGCAAATATGATTTCGCCATCACGATGTCTCAACTGAAAATCGTCTTCGCCCGAAGCATCTCGTGGAATAAATAGGTGATATAACCTTGCGGCCTTGGCTTCGAAAGGCGAGGCCGAGCTGAAGTCAATTTCTAATTGACGCCCGCTGTCCGAGTGTTCCCTGTGATCCTTTTGGGACTGATTCGTTTGCGATGGATACTTGAACGAGAGCGTTCCCACGTTAAAGTACGCAGTGCCACGCACCATTGCAGTGACATTCTTAGCGATTGTCTTCGTCAATTCATCTTGAATTATCGTTAGGAGTTTCCTGCCAGCTTCCTCAACTTGTTCCTTTGTATACCCGCCCTTCGTGAAATACATGGCGTTAATTGCTTCCACGCTCTGCTCCGCAAGCGGAGTGAGCGCGCCAAGGAGGCTCTCGCCGACAAGCTGAATTGTGTCGAGCGACCGAGCGAGCAGGAAACTCACAAACTGTTGGTAATTCCCTCCGTCCGCGGCCTCGAGTGCATCTAGGTAACTCTCCTTATGCTCGGAAAGAATCATAATCGGCATTGAGATCGCCCGATATGTGAAGGCTGAAGCCAGTGCGCGGGCCACGCGCCCGTTTCCATCCGCAAACGGATGAATCGCAACAAGGCCATAGTGCGCATAGGCAGCTTGAAGGACCGGATGGGCCGTGAGGAATTGATCGGTGCGCAACTCTCTAACAAGGCGCGCCATCTCCACCGGCGTAACATCCACGGGCGCATAGGAGTGATCCACCCCATCCCTGGTTCGTACGTGATTTGGAAGGACCTTGTAGCGTCCTTTGGTCAAGGGTTGTTCCTGAAACCCGATTGAAGTAGCCACTCGGTAAGTCGCTTGGGCTCTGCAAACTTCTTCGTGAAGCACGCGAATCGCGGCTTCGGAGATTGGCTCTGCCTTTGTAGCCAGATCAAGCACATAGTCATATGCATGGAGTTGCGCCTCAAAGAGCGGACGAACATTCTCTCCCTTTTTGGCTAACTCAACTTCCCATGCCGCTGTTTCGAATGCAACTGTAAAGGTGAAACCCCGATCAACCTCGTAAAGACCCTCGATGGCTCCGGTGTCAAGAGCCGCCGCACGCTTCACAATTTCGTACGCACGGCTGAGAACTTCCGGAGAAAGATTCGATTTGTCTTTTATCGATGCTAAGTACCGGTCCCATCGGACCCTATCGACCGAGGTATGAGATGCCCACTCCGAAAAACTTGGAAACGGCTTGTAAGCCGCATCGAGAACGTGAATGTTGGTTTCCGGCTCGCTCATCGTTCTTTTTCAGTTCCCTCACGCGGATAATAGCTCAATTCGTTGGCCGCGACGGTAAATTCGTCTGCAGGAAGGCACACCTGACAGAGTAACCCTTCAGCCTTGGGCGACAGTCTCATCCCGGGACCACCAACTCAAGACCCTCGTGGCAGATTTCGAGCGTCTCAATCGCGACTTCGCTGGAATTCGCAATCAGCGAGGGGCCCGTCCAGCGGCACGGCCACGCGTTCTTCAGTTGCCAGGTCAGCACGGGATTGTCGCTCTGATCGAGAAGGGTGATGGTTACGCCGGTCCGGACAAGCGTGCCCTGTAGAGCGCTTTCGATCCAGTTCCAGAGTGAGAGGTCTCCAGTCAGGCCCCGTTTCAGGGTGACGTTGGGGTAGCGGTTCAGTCCAGGCAGCTTTTGTGGCGTGTTTTCTTTCAGATCGCCGGTGCGGTAGTCGACAACGTCAATTGCCGCCTCCAGTCCCAGGACTTCGCTGAACGCAGTAGCAGTTAAGCCTTCTATCTTCACCAGAAAATTTCCAGCCAGGTAGGGGTCGATGCGGGTCGCGGGGGACATGGTTGGTCTCCATTCCGGCAATTGCGCCGCGGCAAGTATATCTCCACGACACCCGCGGTGAGCCAGCTCATTTCAATTCGACTCAATCCGCCAAGGGGACAAACCTTCGCGCATCCTCGTCGTATTGCTCAATGCGCCCACTCAGAATGTCGTAGTACCACCCGTGTACTGTCAGCCGTCCTTCCGCAACCGCTCGCGCCACCGACGGCTGCTGCCGCAAATTTGCCAATTGCGCCACCACGTTGCCGCGGATTAAAGCTGCCAGTTCCGCATGCTCTCCATCGGCCGGATTCAGTGGCTGCTTGTGGCTGAACGCCGCATCCACGTGCCGTAGCCAGCGATGCGCTTTCGGCAGCGTTTCGAGCCGTTCCTTATCCAGGGCCGCCTTAAGCGCCCCGCAGTCCGAGTGGCCGCACAAGATGGCGCTCTTCACCCGCAGCACCTCCACGGCATATTCGATGGTCGCGGTCACCCCGTCCACGTCGTGGGTCGCAACCGGCACCACATTGCCGGCATTGCGCGTGATGAATAGATCGCCAGGCCCCGTCCCAAGGATCAGTTCCGGCAGCACCCGGGAGTCCGAGCAAGTGATGAACAGCCACTCCGGCGCCTGCCGATCGGCGAGCAGCTTGTACTGATCCCGCCTTTTGGGGAAGACTTCCTTAAGGAAACGCCTGTGCCCTTCGATTAATCGATCCATTCCGCCTCCGGAATCCGTTTTATCTGCCCAATTGGACCTATCGCCTCTGCCCAGCCTATCGCACCATGGGCCAGGCTGGTATTTTGGTGCGAGACGCTTTTTGATTGGCGCTATAACCAGGAGAATCCAGACAATGAAGCTGCTTGAAAGACTTTTTGCGTACACGTTTATTTCGATCGTGTCGCTGACCGCAATTACACAGGCTCAAACTGTGGACACATTCGACCCCGCACTCAAAGCCCGCGTGGACCGCATTGCGGCACAGGTGCTGGAGCAGACGGGTGTTCCGTCGGCATCGGTGGCCGTGGTGCAGCACGGGAAGCTTGTCTACACACATGCTTACGGGAAGGCACGGCTGGAGCCTGCGGTGGCTGCCACGCCGGAGATGCGGTACTCAATCGGATCGATCTCCAAGCAGTTTACGGCAGCGGCGATTTTGCTTCTGCAGGAGGAAGGCAAACTCTCACTCGATGACGCGGTGAGCAAGTATGTTCCCGGGTTGACGGAGGGGGACAAAGTGACCATCCGGCAGATTCTCTCCCACACTTCGGGATACCAGGATTACTGGCCGGAAGACTACGTGATGACGCCGATGCTGAAGCCGGAGAGCGCCCAGCAGATTTTGGATACTTGGGCCAAAAAGCCGCTGGACTTCGAGCCGGGAACCCAGTGGCAGTATTCGAATACGAACTTTGTAATTGCGGGGTGCATTGTAGAGACCATTACTGGCGCGCCGCTGATGGATTTGCTGGTGAGCCGGATCTTTCGGCCGCTGGGGATGAAGAGCGTGTGGAACTCCGACGAGGCAAAGCTTACCTCGGTGGACGCAACGGCTTATTACCGGCATGCGCTTGGGCCTTTGCGTGTGGCTCCCAAGGAAGGGCGCGGATGGATGTTTGCCGCCGGCGAACTGGCCATGACGGCGCACGACCTGGCGCTGTGGGATGAAAGCCTGATTGCCGAAACGGTGCTGAAGCCGGAGAGCTACAAGCAGATGTTTACCGAAGTGAAGCTGAAAGACGGGAAAGGGACCCACTACGGACTGGGCGTGTTTGTTCAGGACCGCAATGGGCACAGGTCGATTGAACACGGCGGCGAAGTATCCGGATTTGTTTCAGACAACGAAGTGCTGGTAGACGACGGCGTCGCGGTGGCCGTGCTGACCAATCAGGACGCGGTCGGTGCGGCATCGACCATTGCGCTGCTGACAGCGCCGGCCGTGTTGAATGCGCCGTTGACCGCGCCGGAGCAGCAGGCGATCGATATTTATCATGGGCTGCAGCAGGGGCGCATTGACCGCGCGCTGCTGGCGCCGAACCTGAGCGACTACTTTACGCCGGAGGCGCTGACGGATTTCCGTGACAGCCTGGGACCGCTGGGAGAGCCGCTGACATTCCACCAGAGCAGTGAACAACTTCGCGGCGGAATGACGTTCCGCGCCTTCCAAATTGTGTATCCGGGGAAGCGTCTGAGGCTGACCACGTATACCTATCCCGACGGGAAGCTGGAGCAGTGTTTGATCGCGCCCGCGGAATAACAGCAGTTCCATATCTGCCGATCTGCGTCTATCTTGATGTCTGAGCCGAGAGCGCCGCTATGGCGCTGCCATGCAGCTGGAGTTAGGCAATGGCGTTATTCCTCTTTCACCAGGGTCTTCGCCGAAATTCAATTTGGAGCGCCCTTCCTGCCACGGTTGGCGTTCGCGTTTGGTCGTGCGCGCTGCTTTTGACAGCGGCGGAGTTGGGGATTTCCGGTTGCGCCCGCGTTTCTGTGGTTGCGCCGGGACCCACGGTGGTAAGCGCAACGGACCTGGGATCGATTCCAACCAATCCTGACATTCTGGGACGCGATGGCGGATATAGCGCGCTGTTTCAGGGTGAATCGGTTTGGCTCTATGGCGATACCTTTCTGGCCAAACCGAACGCCGAAGGCTTTACGCTGATCAGCGACTCGTGGTCGCACACCAGCGATCTGACGGTACAGGGAGGAATCTCAGGGTTTCAAGAGTCGCTGGATTCCGCAGGCGCGCCGACGATGATTCTGCCCGAAACGGCGGCGGAACAAGCCTTCAACGCGGTGCATTACGGCAACAACTGTCAGGAACAGCCTTGCGGAGCGGGTTGGGCGCTTTGGCCTGCATCGATTGTGGTGGACCCGGCGACGGGCCAGGCGCTGGTGTTCTACTCACTGGTTTCTGCGCTGCCTGGCGCTTTCAATTTTCAGTCTGTAGGCAGCTCGGTGGCTATGTGGCAAAGCCCGTCTCAGCAGCCCGTAAGACCCACCATCACTCCAACAGTTGTCAGCGGACATCCTGACCTGCTTTTCAATGAGAATGAGCCAGCGTTTGGGTCGGCTTCTCTGATTGCCGATGGAACGCTCTACGTCTACGGATGCGGAATCCCATCCAGCAGCAATGACCAAGGGTGCAGACTGGGCAAGGTCGTTGCGGCCAACGTGCAGAATCGCAGTGCGTGGAGCTATTTCGCGGGGAATGGCAACTGGTCTGCTCAGGTGGGAGACGCGGTGCCGGCGTTTATCGGGGACAGTATTCTCAGTGTGGCGCGGAACAACTATCTGCAGCAATACCTGGCTGTGTTCAGCGAGCCATTCTCCAACAGTGTGATGATGCGTACCGCGCCAGCGCCGGAGGGCCCATGGTCAGTGGCAACCCTCGCGTTTACGGCAATGCAGCCTGCAAGCGGCTGGGTTTACGACGCGCATGCGCATCCGGAATATGATGCGAATGGTGGGCAGACGATTTATGTGACCTATTCGCGTGCGACTCCGGCGGCCTTTACCAGCGAGGTCCGGCTGGTCGCTGTGGTATTGGGGAAGAGCCGCGCGCAACCGCAGTAATGTAACACTGCCTTGAAGACAGGCGCGACGCCCCGCGCGATACACTAAGAAGTGACCTATGTTTGAAAACCTCACAGACAAATTGCAGCGCGCGTTCAAGACCCTCCGGGGCCAAGGCACGCTTACGGAAGAAAACATTGCCGAGGCGCTGCGCGAAATTCGTGTGGCGCTGCTTGAGGCGGATGTCAACCTGAACGTGGCTCGCGATCTGATTGAGGGCATTCGCGCCAAAGCCGTGGGCACCGAGGTGATGACGGCGCTCTCGCCCTCGGAGCAGGTGATCAAGATCGTTCGCGACGAGCTGATTGCGCTGCTGGGCAAGGACACTGCTCGGTTCAAATTTGCCTCGCAACCGCCGACGGTGATCCTGATGGCGGGCTTGCAGGGGTCGGGCAAAACCACAACGAGCGGCAAGCTGGCGGCGTGGCTCAAAAAGGGCGGGCACAGGCCCATGCTGGTTTCGGTGGACGTATACCGGCCGGCGGCTCGCGAGCAGCTTGAGGTTGTCGCCAAGTCAATCGAAGCCAAGCTCTATGAAGGCGACCAGAAGGGCGAGGCGGCCGGATCAGCGCTTGTCGAGCGGTTGGCGAAGGAAGCTCGGCGCGAAGCTGTGATCATGGGCTGCGACACTCTGATCGTCGACACGGCCGGACGCCTGCACATCGATGAAGAGCTGATGGGCGAGATGGAGCGGCTGAAGAAGCTGCTCAATCCGTCGGAGATTCTGTTTGTGGCGGACGCCATGACCGGCCAGGACGCGGTGAACTCAGCGGAGGATTTTCACAAACGGCTGGGGCTGACGGGCGTGATCCTGACGAAGATGGATGGCGATGCGCGCGGGGGCGCGGCGCTGTCCATTCGTCATGTGACGGGGCAGCCGATCAAGTTTATCGGCGTCGGCGAAAAGCCGGATGCGTTTGAGCCGTTTCATCCGGATCGGATTGTGGGCCGCATTCTAGGCATGGGCGACATGATGTCGCTGATC
>JBKQNU010000021.1:0-15636 GCA_052145815.1 Occallatibacter sp. | reverse complement strand
CGCCGCCCCCAATCCGGGGAACCCACACCAAACATTTCCGCCAACCCCGGAGGGGTGGAACGAGTCGCTTCGTTCCCCATTGAACCCAAATGAATAAACCCACATCTCAATGTCATCCTGACGCGTTTCGCGTACCTTAGAGAGAAGGAGCACACATGCGCGCGGGCAAATCGTTGAAGATCAAATACTACGTCGAACCGAACCCAGCGGCCCTTGCCCGTCATGCGGCGCAGTATTTCCTTGAGATGGCCGGCGAAGCCGTGCAGGCCCGCGGCCGCGCCCGCATCGCCATCAGCGGCGGCTCCACGCCCAAAACCACCTTTGCCCTGCTCGCCGATCCCAATCAGCCCTGGCGCGCCCGCATGCCTTGGGAAAACCTCGACCTTTACTGGGTCGACGAGCGCTGCGTTCCCCCCGAACACGCCGACAGCAACTACCGCATGACCCGCGAGGCCATGCTCGATCACGTCCCGCTCAAACCGGAGCAGATTCACCGCATCCAGGGCGAGCTCGAGCCCGAAACCGCCGCCGCCGCCTACGAGTCCGAACTCCGCAATAGCTTTCGCCTGGAAGGCGCCGAAAGCCCGCGCTTCGACCTCGTCGCTCTCGGCATGGGTCCCGACGGCCACACCGCCTCGCTCTTCCCGCACACTGAGGCCATCCACGAACTCGGCCGCCTGGCCGTTGCCAACCACGTCCCGCAGCAGAAAGACTCCTGGCGTGTCACCCTCACCTGGCCCGTCATCAACCACTCGAGCTCGGTCTTCTTTCTCATCGCCGGCGCCGATAAGGCCTCCGTTCTCAACGAAGTTTTAACAGGACAACAAGATGTAGAGCGCCTGCCCAGTCAACTTATCTGGCCCTCAAGCGGTATACTTACCCTGATTCTGGATAAGGCTGCGGCCGCGCTGCTACCTCCGACAGACGGGGAAGGCTGTGGGTTTTTGGAGAGGGAACGATGATTCTGGCGGGGGATGTGGGCGGCACTAAGGTCGACCTGGCGCTTTATGAATTTATAGACGGCAAACTCAAACCCACACGCGACAAGGTCTACAAGGCCAACGACTATTCCGGCCTCGAAGTCATCGTCAAGGAATTCCTCGGCGCGGACACGGCAACCGCCGCCTGCTTCGGCGTCCCCGGCCCGGTGCGCGACGGCCGCCTGCGCTTGACGAATCTCCCCTGGACCCTCGACAGCCGCGAACTCTCCGCCGGCCTCGACATTGAGCACGTCTTCCTCATCAACGACCTCGAGGCCAACGGCTACGGTGTCGCCGAGCTCAGCCCGGAACAGATTTACACGCTGTCAGAAGGGGATGCGAGCCAGGTCGGCAACCGCGCCCTCATCGCCGCCGGAACCGGTCTGGGCGAAGGCCTCCTCATCTGGAATGGCCACAGTCACGCTCCCTATCCCTCTGAAGGCGGACACGCCGACTACGCCCCGCGCAACGAAGACGAGATCGACCTGCTCCGCTTTCTCAAAGAGAAATACAACGGCCGCGTCAGCTTCGAGCGCGTCGTCGCCGGCATGGGTCTCACCAGCATCTACCAGTTCCTGCGCGAAGTCCGCGGCATGGATGAGCCCGCCTGGCTGACTGCCAAGCTTGCTGAGGTCCACGACCCCAACGCTGTGATCACGGAAATGGCGCTCTCCGCCAAAAGCGAAATCTGCGAGAAAGCGCTGGACATGTTCGTCTCCGCCTATGGCGCCGAGGCCGGCAACCTGGCCCTCAAGGTGCTCTCTGTCGGCGGTCTCTACGTCGGCGGCGGCATCGCCCCGCGCATCATTGAAAAGCTCAAGGACGGCACCTTCATGAAGGCCTTCACTGACAAGGGCCGCCTTAGCCAGTTGCTCATCAATATGCCGGTCCGCATTATCCTCGAAAGCCGCGCCGCAGTGCTGGGCGCCGCCGCCTACGCCGAAGCCCGCGCCGCAGTGCTAAGCGGCATCTCCCCAAGAGCCGCATCCATCAAGTCGTAATCCAACCAGATCTAAGCAACCAAAGCCAGCCAACCGCGGCTGGCCTTGTCGTTTGCGAAAGCTCTGCATGGATCACAGTCTTGAAAGGGCACGGCTTCAGCCGTGCCGCAACTACGCCCCTGAATTGTTGGGCTTTAGCCCCTGAGGGAATGCAAACTCGACAAGATCAGCTTTGGTTGGAATTCTCTCGCCCCCTTCAGTCCAGCGATCAGAAAACTCGAAGCACTCCTGCCCGATCCAGCCTTGCGCCCCCGCCCCCATCCTGTGAGAATGATCCGAATCAAACTTTGCCCCGGCAATCCCACCCAGAGGGAATCACATGAAGCGGCACCTGACGCTCCTGGCCTTTGCCACCATCTATCTCTCTTTCATTCCGGCCCCCGCGCAAACCCTCCCACCCGACACCACATCCCAGATCGACCAAATCTTCGCCCAATGGAACAAGCCCGACTCCCCCGGCTGCGCCCTCGGCGTCTACCAGAACGGCCAGATCGTCTACAAGCGCGGCTACGGCATGGCCAACCTCAACGACGACATCCCCATCACCCCCGCCACCGTCTTCCACGTGGCCTCCATGTCCAAGCAGTTCACCGCCTTCTCGATCCTCCTGCTCCAGCAGCAAGGCAAGCTCTCCATCGACGACGATGTGCACAAGTACATCCCCGAGCTGCCCGACTTCGGCCAGCCCATCACCCTCCGCCAGATGATGCACCACACCAGCGGCCTGCGCGACCAGTGGGCTCTTCTCGAACTCGCCGGCTGGCGCTACTCGCAGGACCTCATCACCGACGCCGACGTCCTATCCGTAGTCACCCGCCAGAAAGACCTCAACTTCAAGCCCGGCGAGAAATACATGTACTCGAACACCGGCTTCACCCTGCTGGCCATCGTCGTCAGCCGGGTAAGCGGCATGTCCTTCCGCGAGTTCACTACCAAGAATATCTTCGAGCCGCTGGGCATGACCCACACCCACTTCCGCGACGATCACGAGGAGATCGTCAAGCACGACGCGCTGGGATACGAGCAAGCCGGCCCCGGCAAGCCCTTCCGCATGAACCTCACCAACTTTGACACCGCCGGCGCCACCAGCCTGCACACCACCGTAGAAGATCTCCAGCTTTGGGACGAAAACTTCTACCATCCCCGCGTCGGCGGCCCCGCCATCATCGAGCAGATGCTCCATCGCGACAAGCTCAACAACGGCGAGCTGCAGGATTACGCATCAGGATTGGTAATCACCACCTACAGAGGCCTGCCGGTCGTGGATCACAGCGGCGGCGACGCGGGCTATCGCTCCAACATGACGCGCTTTCCCGAGCAGCATTTTTCCGCGTCGGTCCTGTGCAACTTCGCCGACACCAACCCCAGCGACCTGGTCCGCAAAGTCGCCGACATCGTCCTCGCCAAAGACTTCAAGGCGCCTGCAACAGTTCCCGCTCCGCAACCCGCCAACCCCGCAGCCGCTTCATCCGCGCCCATTCCTCTCACACCCGAGCAGATGACAGCCATCGCGGGAAACTACTGGGACGGCAAAGATCAATACGCAAAGGTCATCGTCAAAGATGGCAAACTCCAGCTTGACGTCAACCGCGACGACTGGCATGAGCTCAGGCAGTTTGCCCCCGCGCATTTCCACGTCGCCGATGAGCCCTGGGGAGAAAAGATCGATCTCCACTTCATCGCCGCCAAGGGCAGCAAGCCGCGCCGCATGGAGAAAGTCTTCGAAGGCGGAAAGCCGGAGCTCTTTGATGCTGTCGCTCCCGCCAAGGCCACCGATGCGGAACTAGCCGAATATGCCGGCGCTTACGTGAGCGAAGAGATCGACCCCGTCTACCGCATCGTCGTTCAAAACGGATCGGTTATATTAACGCGTCTCAAGCACAACCCCGACGCCCTTCGCCCGGCAATCCACGACGTCTTCGTCGGCGATATAGGCAAAATCACCTTTACCCGCGACGCCAGCGGCCACATCTCCGGCTTCATCCTCGACGCCGACCGCATCCAAAACTTCCGCTTCACCAAAAAGATCAGCTAGTGTGGTGAGTCCAATGTTCTATCAAAAAATGCTGTCATCCTGAGCGAAGTGCACCTCAGCGGAGTCGAAGGACCTGCGGTTGCACTTCGGAAATTACGCAACGAACTTCAGACTGATGACACTTGATCTTCTGCGGCACAACCGATCCTCTCAACTCACCTGCGCATCAAGGAACCCACAGTCCCAATCGTCCCGTGGTAGAAATACTGTCCCAACCCCACCGTAAACAGCCAGCACCCGTAAAGCGCATGTTCGAAGCTTGAGGTCGCCAGCGACCCTGTCTCCGCATACCGCGCCGCAAACAGCAGCCCTCCGCCAAACGTCATTACCACCGCCAGCCAGTTCCTGAAGATGATGTGCAGAAACGCAAATGCCGCCGCGCTGGCCACAATCATTCCCCACTTGCCAGGAAACAGCGCAGCATACCGCTCGAAGAAGAACGCCCGATACAGCAGTCCCTGCGGATAGACCGAAACCACCGGGTACGCCACCATCACCACCGCCCAGAACACCGGGCTTTGCCGCACAAAGTTCCACTCCAACTCCGGCGCAAACCACCGCACGCCCAGCCATATACCGACCGCCACAACCGCAAAAATTCCCAGGATCGCGCCCAAATGCCCCGGAAGAACATCTGCATTCCAGAGTTTTCCCCGGTCAAACCGCGGATCGCGCAGCAACTGCCAGAGCGCATACCCCGCCACCACCCACAGAATCGGCAGCGCCGGAATCCGAACTGGCGAGAGCCAGTACCCCAGCGGCAGCGCCACAAAAAGCAAAACCCACTCCACCCCAAGCATCGTGCGCGTCATGTGCCCAGCATACATTCCGCCCCGCGCGCTGCCGGGATCCGCTCGTTCCCGCCAATTACCGCTATCCTGAACATGCAACGCAATGACCTTCTCCCACAACATCGCCTATAAGCGCTACACCTTCGCCGATCTGCGCGATCTGCTCGCCAAAGCCACGCCCCTGCGCAGTGGCGACGCACTTGCCGGCATCGCCGCTGAATCAGCCGAGGAGCGCGTTGCTGCACAGTATGCGCTGGCCGACGTCCCGCTCGCCCACTTCCTCTCAGAACAGGTCGTCCCCTACGAATCCGACGAAGTCACGCGCCTCATCGTCGACACCCACGACGCAAAAGCCTTCGCGCCCGTGAGCTCATTCACCGTCGGCGAGTTACGCAACTGGCTGCTCTCCGACCAAGCCACTCCAGCCCGCCTCGCCGCCCTCGCCCCCGGCCTCACACCGGAGATGGCAGCAGCGACAGCCAAGCTCATGCGAATTCAAGACCTGATCGCCGCCGCACAAAAGATCCGCGTCGTCACCCGCTTCCGCACCACCGTCGGTCTCCCCGGCCGCCTCAGCGCGCGACTCCAGCCCAACCACCCCACTGACGATCCAGCCGGCATTGCCGCGTCCATTCTCGACGGCCTTCTTCTTGGCTCCGGCGACGCCGTCATCGGCATCAACCCCGCCGGCGACAATGTGTCCGTCACCACGCGCCTGCTGCGCATGATCGACAATCTTCGCCAGCGTTTTAGTATTCCCATTCAAAGCTGCGTCCTCGCCCACATCACCACGCAGATGCAAGCCCTCAACGCAGGTGCGCCCGTCGATCTCATCTTCCAATCAATCGCCGGCACCGAGGCCGCCAATCGCAGCTTCGGCGTCGACCTCGCGTTGCTGACCGAAGCCCATGAAGCAGGCCAGTCACTCAAGCGCGGTGCGCTCTGCGCCGATGGCCGCACCGGCGACAACATCATGTACTTCGAAACCGGCCAGGGCTCCGCACTCTCCGCCAACGCGCATCATCAAGTGGACCAGCAGACCCTCGAAGCCCGCGCCTACGCCGTTGCCCGCCACTTCCGCCCCATGCTCGTCAATACCGTTGTCGGCTTCATCGGCCCTGAGTATTTGTACGACGGCAAGCAGATCGCCCGCGCCGGCCTCGAAGACCATTTCTGCGGCAAGTTCCTCGGCCTGCCCATGGGCTGCGACGTCTGCTACACCAACCACGCCGAAGCCGACCAGGACGACATGGACACGCTGCTCACCCTGCTTGGCGTGGCCGGCGTCAACTACATCATGGGCGTTCCCGGCGCCGACGATGTGATGCTCAACTACCAGAGCACCAGCTTCCACGACGCGCTCTATCTGCGCCGCGTTCTCGGCCTCAAGCCCGCGCCGGAGTTCGAGGCATGGCTTACAAGCGAAAGCTTTCAGCGTCTCGCCCTCGATGCCAACCATCCCGAAAGGCTGCTCATCGCATGAGTGACAACACACCTCACGATGCAGCCCTCGCGCCCGCACTGGCTGCGCATCTGCGTTCGCTCACCCCCGCCCGCGTCGGACTCGCCCGCACCGGCGTGAGCCTCGAAACCCGCGACCTGCTGGACTTTCAGCGCTGCCATGCTCAGGCCCGCGACGCCGTCCACAGCCGCCCCGAAGCCGCCGCGCTGGCCGTCACACTCAGCCGGATGACAAGCGCCGAAGTCCTCCGCCTCCACTCCGCCGCGCACGACCGCACCACTTATCTGCAGCGCCCCGACCTCGGCCGCAAACTCGACGAGCCCAGCCGCAACCTGCTCGCCCGCCGCGCGCCCACCGATTCGGAAGCAGGCACGCTCGCCCTGATCTTCGCCGATGGCCTCTCCGCGCTGGCCGTCGAGCGCCACGCCGCCCCGCTGCTTAAGGAATTGCTTCCGCTTCTTACCAACTGGCAACTTGCGCCGCTATGCATAGTCGAGCAAGCCCGCGTAGCCATCGGCGATGAAATCGGCCTCGCCCTCGGTGCGCAAATCTCCGTCGTCCTCATCGGCGAGCGTCCCGGCCTCAGCTCACCCGACTCGCTCGGCGCCTACATCACCTGGGATCCGCGCCCCGGCCGCACCGACGCCGAGCGCAACTGCATTTCCAACATCCGCGCCGAAGGCCTCAGCTACTCTCAGGCCGCCGTGCAACTGGGCTACTATCTCACTGAGGCACGCCGCAGACAATTGACCGGCGTCGCCCTCAAGGAAGAAACACATCGGCTGAAAGAGGGTTGAGTGAAGATCAAGCGTTGGCTGCAGCGCATCGTGATCGTCTTGGTCGCGGGATTCATCGTCACGTACGGCGGCGATTGGGCCGTCTTCAAGCTGCGCGGCTCGCCCTCCTCCACCGTCACTGTCAATCGCTATCAGACCGTCCCGCTCAAGGGCAACAAGATCGAGTACGACTGGCTCGGCACGGCCGACGTCCCCTGCTCCCTCTCGCTCTTTCCTCAGGGCGGCAATAGCCCGTGCTGGCGCCTCCGCCGCAATCCCAACCAGACCACAAACCTCTAGCGTCCTGTCTCGAAAGTCCATCACATAAAACGACCTGTCATCCTGAGCGAAAGGGGCCCCAAACGCTTTCCAGCTTGGGGGTGGTGAGTCGAAGGATCTTCTTGTGTCCTTTCGCGATATTCACAAGGAACTTTGGGCAGGACACCGACCGCGGCTGACTCAGCGCGCAATTCCCAAATCTGAATCCGTCCACAATCTTCCGCCCGCCCATGCGATCACACCCACCCGTGATCTGAATCACCTTGGTCTCTTGCATGAACCAGCTAGCATCGGGGAATCTTCCGGAGCGTTAAAGCGCAATGTATCACCGTACCCAAAACGAAAACGGCAGTTACAACACGCGCTGTCTCGATTGCTTTATGACCATTGCCTCCTGCATCGAGACGGAAGAAGAGCTCTCTGCTCGTGAGCAACGTCACCTCTGCCCTGAGAAGGTCCTGGCCGATCTTCTCGCTCAGGAAAAATCCATAGTTTCGCGGGCGCAACTTAACTAGGCGATTTACGTCTCCGCCTTCAACGCCGCGATTGCTGCGCCGCCTTTGCGCGCCGCGCGACAAGGGACTTATTGCATCCGCGCCTGGTCCCGCAACTGCCGCGCCGTAGCCTCGAGGAATGTCTCCACGCTTACTCCCGCAGGCGCCTCCAACCCCGATTTCGCCTGAACCGCCGCCGCGATCCGTGCCGCAAGCGCCTGCCGCGTCGCCATGCTCATGTCAAGCCGCCGCGAAAAGAACCCTTCCAGCACTTCCAGGTCGCCCGAAGAGAGCTTGGCGATCCCCGTCGCCGGAAGCGTAACCGCGGTATGCGGCTCCGGAATCGGCACATGCCCGGAAAAAAGCTGCGCCGTAAACGTGCGCGATCCCGTATCGCCCCAAAGCGGACTCTCCGCCTCCCGGTCCCGCACCACCAGCGTCCCCGCGGCCAGGTCACCCAGCCGCTGGTGCTGCTTGGTAACAAACATCGTAATCACGCCCACCGCATAGAAAAACGGCAGCTGGTCCACATAGCGCACCAAGTTGCGCGCCATCGACTCCACCAGCCCGATCGACCGCCCGGAGCGCTGAATCACCCGTATCTTCGCCACCCGCTTGCCCGGCGTGCGCCCATTCCAGAAAGCCTCAAACAGCGTGAAATACCCCCAGTTCAATAGAAAGAAAACAAAAATGACGATTGCTTCTGCCCACTGCGCAGAGATCTTGTTGAAGATATAAAGCGCCGGCAGAAGCAGAAAGGCGAGAAAATAAACCACCAACATCCCCGCGCCCCAGATCAGGTAGTCCACCAGCAGCGCAATGAATCGGCTGCCGATCCCCGCCAGCGGCAGCTCAATGGCCACCAGCTCCGGGGTATCGATGCTAATCTGATCCCGGCCAAGCTGTTCGGAATTCAGGTCCCCGCCAACGTCCATGTCCCAAATCCTCTCCAACCAGTGGATCGCGAAGCGCCGGCCCCATTGGGACCGGCTCGCCTCGCTGCTGGCGCAATCCGACACAAGCGGCCTCGGCCAGCTTTCCCGCGCCGAGCTGCAGGAACTGGCCCTGCTCTACCGCCAGGTCGCAGCCGACCTCTCCGTCCTGCGCCAGGACTCCACCGCCCGCACCTACGCCGTCCACGTCAATCAACTGCTGGCTCGCGCCCACCATATCATCTATTCCGGCCGCAAGACGAATCTGCGCACCCTGTTCCTCTTCCTGCGCGACGAATATCCCGCCGTCTTCCAGCGCCAGATCGGCTACGTGCTCGCCTCGCTTGCCGTCACCATCGCCTTCGGCGTGCTCGGCGCCGTGCTCACTACCGCACGTCCCGAGTTCATGCGCCACTTCGTCGGCCCGGAGATGATCGCCACCATGGAGCGCCACCAGATGTGGACCGAGTCCATCGTCAGCATCGCCCCCACCGAGTCCAGCCACATCATGACCAACAACCTCTCCGTAAGCTTCGTCACCTTTGCGGGAGGAATCACCTTCGGTCTCGGCACCTTTTATTATCTGGTCGTCAACGGCATGATGCTCGGTGTCATCGCTGCCGCCTGCCACCAGTACGGCATGTCCATCCCCTTGTGGAGCTTCATTGCCGCCCACGGCTCGCTCGAGCTGCCCTCCATTCTCATTGCCGGCGGAGCAGGCTTCCGCCTCGGCCACGCCATGCTCTTCCCCGGCAACCTGCGCTGGAAAGACTCCGTCGCGCAAGGAGGCCTCGAAGCCACCCGCCTCGTCTCCGGCATCATCCCCTTGTTAGTCATCGCCGGCTGCCTGGAAGGCTTCTTCTCCCCCTCCCACGCCCCCGTCTGGCTCAAATTCACCGTCGGCGCGCTGCTCTTCACGCTGCTCAACCTCTGGCTCTTCAAGCCGTCGAAGCCTATCCCACAACCCGCTTCAAGCCTGAGAGCGGTTCCGTCCGCGGACGCCCCGGTTTAGCAGCAGCCCTTGGAACCTGTCGAAGAACTTCGATTTGTCCACTTCCAATCCGGCACAAACGCTCCGTGCCCCATCCATTCGCGTTTTTTGCGAATGGGTGGGAGACCACAAACCCCAACAGCCCCTTGAACTCGGTTTTGGGGCAGACTTTTGCAATCTGTTTAGAAACTGTAATAGTTGTGACTGTCTTGAAACAGCACGGCCGGTACCCTCCGGGTGCACGCCGCATGTGGCTTAAAACGGCGTGGCCTCGTCGTCCCGGAGGGACGAGTCGAAAATAGCCCAGGACAACCCTGAGAGAAGCGATGGGGCAGTCCTGGGAAAGCTCGGATTCATCGAGTTGCGTGGCCCCGTCGTCCCGGACGGAAATGCTGCGTGGCCCCGTCGTCCCGGAGGGACGAATCGAGAATAGCCCAGGACAACCCTGAGCGAAGCGAAGGGGCAGTCCTGGGAGAGCGGGACGAAGAGATGAGACTGCCCCGTAGGGGCAGTACGAGGTTGTTGCGTTGGTCAGTTTTTCATTTATGCGATTACCCTGGCTCTTCCGGCCAACCAAAGTGCCCGCCGCACCAGCGGCCTGAGGCGAGGTTAGGTTGCCGGAAGCCGATATATCAGTACTAATCCGATGTCAATGAGTCAATTGGCGATAATGCGCTCGTCGAGAAAGCCGTTAGGAGTCAATCAACAGCGATCACTTGTCCGCGAAGCCGGTTTTACGTCCAGGTGGCTTGGATTTGTAAACACTGGCCGTACATATCGGGACTAATCAGTTCAGTTCGCGGCGAATGACCAGTCACACCACATGCACGGGCAGACTTGCCTCTGAGGCAGTCGCCGGCACAGTGAAATGAAATGTCGCGCCACGCCCGCCGTTGCCGTTGGCCCATATGCGTCCACCGTGCGATTCGACGATGGATTTGCTTATCGCCAGGCCCATGCCGCTGCCATGCGGCTTGGTAGTGAAGAACGCATCGAAGATCCGGTCGGCCTTGCCCGGCGGCAGCCCGGGCCCTGTGTCGTTTACAGAAATCTCAATTTGGCCGTTCTCCTTCAGTTGCGATTTGACCGTAAGAACACCACCGGTGTCGCTCATCGCCTCAATGCCATTCAGCATCAGGTTCATGAGCACCTGCTGGATTTGCACGCGGTCTCCAAGGACGACGGGGAGGCTGTCAGCGAGATCCGCACGGACAGAAACTGCGTGCCGGGTCGCCTCGCCGCGCAGCAGCACGACCATCTCGCCGATCACCTCGTCTATCGAGACCGGCTCCCGTTTGGGCGGCTCTTTCTTATAGAGCGAGCGCAAGCGGTCGATGATCTCCGACGCCAGGGTGCCCATATCGATGATTTGCGTCGTCCATTGACGAACTTGCGTCAGGTCCGGCGGGTCGCGCTCAAGCCATTTCAACACCAGGTTGGCATTCAGGATTGACACAGCGATGGGCTGATTCAACTCATGCGAAATGGAGGCTGCCAGTTCTCCCAGCAGATTCACTCGATCGACGTGTGCGAGATCCGCCTCAAGCTGCCGCAGCTTGCCTCGCTGCTCTTCGGCCCGCACGCGGTCAGTGATGTCGCGGGCAACCTTCAGCAGGAAGCGACGTCCGCCATACGAAACCAGGCTGGTGTGTGTTTCGACAGGGAAGGTTGATCCGTCCTTTCGCCGATGCAAGTGTCTATCGAATACGGTCTCGCCCGCCGCTGCACGCTCCGCGGTTGATTCCATCTCTCGTTGATGCGAATCCAGGTGGAAGGCGGACGGCGTTTTTCCGATCAGTTCCTGCCGGGTGTAACCAAGGCTCTCGCAGGCCGACCGGTTCACATCGACAACGGTCCGTTGCTCAAGATCGTAGACGAAGAGGCCGTCGCCTGCGTGGTCCACAAATGTGCGGAAGCGGGTTTCGCTCTCGCGCAGCGCCTCTTCGGCCCGCTTGCGTTCTGTAACATCGATGATCACGCCCACGACCTCAACAACCTCTCCATTGCGATCAAAAACGGGGTGTGCTGAGCCAAACACGTACTTGAGTGTTCCATCGGGCAACACGATTCTGTATTCGCTCTCTAAATGTCCTTTCTCATTGATCGTGGCTCGCTGGAACTTGTCAAAATCTTCCGGGTGTATTCGCCCGAGCGCCTGTTCCCCCGTCGGCAATCCCTGTTGCGGATCAAATCCGAGAATCCGGAACACTTCCTCAGACCAGTACAACGGCTTGCTGTTGCGATCACTTGCCCAAACGCCTGTGTGGGTCAGTCTCTGCGCGTCCGCCAGATAAGCCGCAGTCCGGCGCAGGGCTTCTTCGGCACGCTTGCGCTCTGTAATATCTATCGACGTACCAACGTATTCAAGAAGGTTGCCGGCGCTATCGAACACGGGATGACCGATCACTCGAAGATCCCTGACCTCGCCGCTCGGACGCATGATCCGGTATTCGGTTTCGTAATTAGTTTTTTCGTCAACGACTCTCTGCAATCGCTCCCGCAATTGTGACCGGTCCTGTGGATGGACCGCCTCCAGAAAACGTTGCAGGCACGGCACACCTTCGGCTGGATCGAAACCCATAATCCCGTAGCATTCCGTGGACCAGTATTGGATACCGCTGGCGGGATTCCAGGCCCAAGTGCCCGTATGGTTTATCCTCTCCGCCTCCGCCAGATACGCTTCGCTCTGCCGCAGAGCATTCTCGCTTTCACGCAGGCTACGGAACATCAACAGGCTGGTGAGCGCGTCCTCTAGCCGCCGGGCGATCTCTTCCAGCAGTTTCCTTTCGTCTGGCGTCCAGACACGCGGGAAAGAGCACTGGTGCATCGCTAAAACCCACGGCTTGCCTGTTTTCGGGTATAAGGCAATCCCAATTGAGGACTTGTGGCCGGAACCCTTCGTGAAGTCTCCTATCAAGGGGTGGTCGCATCCGGGACCAAATGTTACAACCCCGCTCGACGTCCGAACTATTTGAAAGCTCCTAGCCGTATCCGGGGTCATGGGAATCACGCCTCTTGCTTCCGAGAATTCCGGCCGGGTCCGCTCCATGACCACCTCAAATGAAGGGGCATCCGGATCGCACGGGTAGTACAAAAACGCCCGGTCGCTATCGAAAATGGACAGTATGGCATCGATGGCATCGCTCATCATCTGTTCGAGATCTTTCGTGCTCTGCATCGCCCGGTTGATGCGGTCCATGCTTTCCAGGAACCAGACCCTCGCCGTGCGCTCCTCCTCGGCGCGCTTGATGTCTTCGATGTCGGTGGCTGAGAAATACCAGCGCATGATGCGCCCTTCTTCGTCTCGCACGGGATTGTCGCGGAACAAAAACCACCTGTAAGTCCCATCGTTTTTCCGGAACCGCGCTTCGAACTTATGTGGAGTTTCGTCTCCGGTGTACGCATCTCTCGCTATGCGTTCCCGGTCATCCGGATGATAGAACCAGAGAGGATTGGGGTTGTTCCTCCATTCCTTTAGCGTTACGCCGAAGTAATCGAGCGTGGGCCGGTTGGCATAGAAGCGTTCCCTGTCCGGCCCGAATACAGCGACCAATAGCGGGGTGAGATCCAGAACTTGTCTCAACTCCATCTCGTGACGGCGGACTGTTTCTTCAGCCTCTTTGCGTGTGGCTTGGGAACGCAGGTTGACGATGCCGAAGGCCATGTCGCCAGCCAGTTCCTCGAGAAGACGAATCTCTTCCGGCGTGAAAGAGTTGGGCTGTGCGGAATAGATGGAAAGACTGCCAAAGGCGTTGCCGAGTTCGTCCTTGAGCGGCACGGCGATACCGGAAAGAAAACCGCGCTGCAAAACGCTTTCCCGCCAGGGCGCGAGTCGAGGCTCGGTTGCGAAATCTTGGATGCAGCAAGTTTTACCGCTCCGGATGGCCGTCCCGGCGAGACCACGTCCGCGTTCCGTGTCGGCCCAGGATACGTTGGCGTTTGGCAGGTAGTCATCTTCGGCCCCGGTCCACGCGACAGGGCGCACGGTTTTGGCTTCATCGTGCTCGGAATATCCGACCCAAGCCATTTTGTAGCCAGCTTCATCGCAGACGATCCGACAAATGTCATCGAGCAGGCCCCGCTCATCGGTGCCTCGCAGTAGGGTCTGGTTGCAGTTGCTAATCGCTCGCAGTTCGCGATTCAAACGGCGCAACGCCTCCTCAGCGCGCTTGCGCTCAGTGATGTCATTGTTCGTCTCCAGGATGGCGAGCGGCGCACCCTGCTCGTCTCGCTCCAATGACCAGCGGCTCGCCACCACCACCTGGGTTCCGTCTTTTCTGGTGTGCCGAAGCTCGCCTTCCCAGTGGCCAGTACGCGTTACTTCCGCTTTGAGCTCTTCAAGCGGCGCTGGGAAAACCGTCTTCAACAGTTCGTGAACAACCCTGCCCACCGCTTGCTCGGCGGTCCAGTCGTACCGCTCTTCGGCGCCGCGATTCCAGTACTTGATCACCCCCTCCATATCCATCACAAAGACGGTGTCGTGGGTGAGATCCAGCAGAGCCGCCCGCTCGCGCAGACCGGCCTCCACGCGGCGCCGGATCGCACCGAACCACAACAGCAGCACTGCGAATGCTGCAAAAGTGACAAATTGCGGGATCTCATACCAATAGATGTAAATGGTGCGGACCGGCTCCACGAAATACCAGTAATAGGCGGCGGTGGAAAAAATCGCCGCCAGTACGCCGGGGCCTCGGCCTCCATACCAGGAAGCGATGGCTATCGCCAACAGCAGCAGAAGCACCGCAGGGACCCGAAAATGGAAGTGCTCAAGGAGTAATGCCACTCCCAATGCGATGCCGACAGAAAGAACGGCGAGCCCATACCGTGGGAGTAATCGGTGGACGACGAACTCATCTGCCGTCGGTTTCATTTGGTCTTTCGGCGCCGATCGAAGCGACGGGTCGCTGAATGTCGGGCTAGGTCGCCTTGCTTCTAAATGAGCAGCTTTAGATTACAGAGGCATTCTACCAAACCAGCGATTCCGTTTTGCCATTTGCTTGCGAGCCAACTATAGCCCTGTTTGTCTCCGCTCACAACCTCACTTACATTGGTTCCATCGCCGAGGATCCGGTCGTGCGCCACGTGGCCTTTGCCGGCAACGGTGCGAATGGGTGCCGCGGGAACGCGCAGCCTCCTCAGGTTGGAGCGTCTCCCATTTGGCGACCACCCTGGGTTGATGTGCTCAGGAAAGCAAGACAATACTCATCTCTAATTTCAGCTGCGAGATAGCCTCAGCTGACCAGCTATGGCCGGAGGTCGGCCAGCACCATGGAGGTTGACTTGTCAAGTTAGGGAAGTTTGTTCGGGAGCATCCTCAACGCGTGCTCCTATTGACGCCTCCAATAGTGCCACGGACCAGGGTTGGTACTGAAAAACGCCGCAGGGTTCAATAATCGGGTTGTGCCCGGATTGTCGGCATCTCGGATATATGACACCAAAACCTGCTGTGGGCCTGGCAACCAAGTAGTGAATGCTAAAGGACGCTATCGCCAACATCGCGCGACCGTGACCTCAAGATTCTCGTTTTCGTGGAAGTTCTGCGCGAATGACCCTTCCGGCATGGAATTTTGTCGCACTCAAGAAGGAGATTTGGGGTTGTTGATGTGAACATCCGTGGGTGTTGAAAAAGGAGACTCTAGAGCGTTTTCGATTTAAGTGTTAACATATCCGCATGAGGCAAAGAAGTTCGAGCATGTCTGGCGTAACGGCATTGAGGAGGTCACCGATTTCCTTCCACAGGGCATCGATGGATCGTTTGGCTGCCTTGCGGAAGTGCTTTCAGCTTGGAAAAGAACTTCTCGATGGGGTTGAAGTCGGGAGAGTAGGGCGGCAGGTAGAGCAGAGTGGCGCCTGTCGCCCGGATTGCTTCGGCAACGCCTGAAACCTTGTGGCTGC
>JBKQNU010000020.1:0-10502 GCA_052145815.1 Occallatibacter sp. | reverse complement strand
CTTGTGGCGATGACCTGCCACCGTTAAGGTGGCTCAACATAACCGGGGCCGCGTTAGCGACCCCGCTCAAGCCGCTTTGAGCGGCTCACATCGGAAAGCCCCCGGCTCTGCCGGGGGTATCTTACTCCGGCTTGGGCTTTTTTGCAGTTACCGATGCGGAGCCAGATCACTTTTGGCGGACAGCCATCAAGAACGCTTCGCTCGGAGAAGTCTGAGCCCTTGGTGACGATGGCAAAGCCGTTCTCAAGAGCAAAGCGCCAAACCTGTTCATCCGGCGCGGCAAGGAGTCCGCAGTCTTCAACATGGGTTGAGTTCGGATAGAGATCGCCAACCGAAGCGACTAGCCGCGGCGACAAGTTTTCGTCCAGTAGCAGCTTCACCGTGTCAGCAGTTCAAACTTTCGTTCGCGGTCGGCTGCAAAGGCGAGACAGGCGCGAATGTCTTCTGTCGTAAGGGCGGGAAAGTCGGACAGAATTTCTGCCTCGGTCATCCCGGAAGCGAGGTATTCGAGCACGTCATAGACGGTCATGCGCATTCCGCGAATGCACGGTTTGCCGCTACGCTTGCCTGGCTCAATGGTGATGATCTTCGAGTAATCCATCTGGGTCAAGCATAGGCCAAGGCGGCTGCGGGCGCAATGGAGCCTTCGTTATGCCTTAGCCGCTTTGATTGCCTCCGTCAGCGCCGGCACGACTTCGAAGAGATCGCCGACGATGCCATAGTCGGCTACTTCGAAGATGGGGGCGTCGGGGTCTTTGTTGATGGCAACGATGCACTGCGCGGCTTTCATGCCGACCAGGTGCTGGATTGCGCCGGAGATTCCGACGGCGAGGTAGAGTTTTGGGGCGACGGTCTGGCCGGAGCTGCCGACCTGGCGCTCCATGGGCAGCCAGCCCGCGTCGCAGATCGGGCGGGAAGCGGCTAGCTCTGCGCCGAGCGCTGTGGCTAGGTTCTGCACCAGGGCGATGTTTTTCGCTTCCTTGATGCCGCGGCCGACGCTGACGATGAGCTGCGCTGAGCCGAGATCGACGGTTTGAGAGCTCCCGCGGAAGGGCTGGCCGGGCTTGGTGCGGATCTGGGCGGGCTCGATTGCCGGAGTGAATGTTTCGATTGGGGCTGGAGCAGCTGCAGCTTCGACTGCTTCTTTGCGGAAGGCTCCGGCCTGCACGGAGACCAGGCAGGGGCCGGTGCTGGTGTGCTTGTACTCGCCGTTGAGGCGGCCTTGCATGAGCTGGCGGGTGAAGACGGGGCCGTCGCCGATGTCAATTACGTCGCTGATGAGGACCTGGCCGAGGCGGGCGGCTAATGCGGGGGCGTAGTCGCGCACCTGATACGTATGCGGGAATACGATGGTCGACGGCTGCTCGGTTTGGATCAGTTGTTGCAAGGCGAGCGTGAACCCGTCAGGGGTGTACTGGGCCAGGAGCGGGTGCTCGACGCGAAGGACTTTTGCGACGGGGTGGGTGGCAATCTCGGCAACCAGGGACTCGGTATCTGAGCCGAGAATGACTGCGGTGACCGGCGTGCCTGACTGCGCGGCGAGGCGCTGGCCGGCGGCGAGGGCTTCCCAACTGATGCGGGCGATGCGGTTTTCTCTCTGCTCGATGACTACCAGGACTCCGCTCATAGGACGCGCACCTCGAATTTCAGTTTTTCTGCCAGTGCTGCGGCGGCTTCTTTGGGCGAACCGGGCAGAATCTGCGTGGATTTTTGTTTGTGGGGCAGGGTGACGCGGTCGAGGACGACGACGGGCGCGGCATCTGCGGCCAGTTCAGCTGCGGAGAGTTGGCGTACTTCCTTGGTCTTGGCTTTCTTGATCCCCATCAGCGTAGCGTAGCGCAGCTTGTTGCCTCCGGACTGGATGGTGAGTACGGCGGGCAAGGGCATCTCGATCTGCTGGAACCAGCCTTCTTCCAGCTCGCGCTTGACGTTCAGGCCGGTGTCGGTTTTTTCCACGTGCAGGATGAGCGTGGCGTGGGGCAGGCCTAGAAGCTCGGCCAGGATGACGCCGGTCTGGCCCAGGCCCAGATCTTCAGACTGCAGGCCGGTGAGGACGAGGTCGGGGCTCTCCTGTTTTGCGGCGGCGGCGAGCAGGCGGGCTACGCTGAGGGCGTCGCGGATGGCCAGGTCGTCACAGGCGATGTTGATGGCGCGGTCGGCGCCCTTGGCGAGCGCTTCGCGGATGGTCTGGCCGATGCGCTCGGGGCCTGCGGAGAGGACGATGACTTCACCGCCGTGCTTTTCTTTCAGTTGGAGAGCTTCTTCCAGGGCGTAGGCGTCGGACTCGTTGAGGGCGAATTGGAGGTCGGATTCGTCGATCCACTTGGCCGAAGAGTCGATGCGGACCTGGGCGTCGCGTTCAGGGACTTGTTTGATGGCTACGATGATTTTCATTTTTTCGGACTCTGGTTCATTTTAATCGGCGTTGTGGTTGGATGCAGGCAATCCGCGGGCGGCCATCTGCGCGATGTCCAGCAATTGTGGTGGGGTAGCGCCGGTACCAGCAAGCGCATCGCGGAACATGGTGTTGCAGAAGGGGCATGCCGTGCCTACGGTTTGCGCGCCGGTGGCGACGAGTTCGGCGGCGCGGTTATGGCTGACGCGTTCTCCGGTTTCTTCTCCGAGAAAGGCGAGACCGCCGCCGGCTCCGCAGCAGAAACTGCGCTCGTGGTTGCGGGGGGCTTCGATGACCGTGCCGGCGAGGGCGGCGACGTTGCGGGGCTGATCGTAGACGTTGCGGTAGCGGCCCAGGTAGCAGGGGTCGTGGAAGACGATGGTTCCGATTCCCGCAGGGGCTAAAGCCCCGGGCACACTTTCGGCATTTTCGGCACGACTGAAGTCATGCCCTGTTACAAAGCCTCCGGGACTTGTAGCGATCGGCATCGTTGAGCGGGGAAGCTTGTCGGCGAAGCGGGCCAAGAATTCGCTGTGGTGCTCGATTTCCGGTGGAGTTCCGTACTCCTTCCAATCTTCCTGAATGGTGCGGACGCAGTGAGGGCAGATACTCACGATCTTCTTGACCTTGTTCTGGGCGAGAGTTTCGAGGTTGGCTTCGGCGAGTTGCTGGAAGACGAGGTCGTTGCCGAGGCGGCGGACGGGGTCGCCAGTGCATTTTTCCTTGCGCAGGACGCCGTAGCTTGTGCCGAGATAGTTCATGACGCGGGCGAAGTCGGCGACGATCTCGCGGCCCTTAGGGTCGTATCCGCCCATGCAGCCTAGCCACAGACAATATTCCTGAGTCCCGTCAAAGATGGGCAGCGCCTGCTTCTGGATGAACTTGTCGCGCTCGGCGGGGCTGATTCCCAATGCATTGCTGCCGCGTTCGAGAGTCAGGAATAGCTTGGCGCCATGATCGTCTTCCCAGGTGCCGGTGTTGACCGCTCCGCGGCGCAGGCCAACGAGGATGGGGACATGCTCGATGCCGACGGGACACTGGAACTCGCATGCGCCGCAGGTGGTGCACTGGAAGACGGCTTCCTGGGAGTTGTATTTGCCGAGTAAGGGTTGGTCCGACGCGGGGCCGAGGTCGTTGAGATAGGCGCGGACGCCAAGGATGATTTCTTTGGGGTTGAGCAGCTTGCCGGTATTGGCGGCAGGGCAATGCTCGGTGCAGCGGCCGCATTCAACACAGGAGTAAGCCTGCAGGCTGACGAGTTGCGTGAGGTCGGCGCCGGCGACCAGGCCGAAGTCTTCATCGCCGTGGAGCGGGGGGATTTGCGCGAAGGTTCCACGGGAGAGAAAGACGGTTGCCGGGCTGAGGACCAGATGCAAATGCTTCGTGTGCGGGATGAGCGGCAGAAAGGTCAGCAGGGCGAGCGTGTGCAGCCACCAAAGGACGCGGGCTGCGGTGGAGGTATCGGCGACGGTGAACGAGGCCAGGTAAGTGGCCATGAGGGCGAAGATGAGGAAGGCGATGAATCCGGATTCCCAGGAGAGCTTTTCGCCCAGCCACTTGGGGCGGACGAGGAAGCGACGGATGAAGAGGCCTAGAATGCCCACGGCGCAGGCCATCGCAAAGGCTGCGGCGAAGTAGAAATACCAGTGGCCAACCGGGCCGTCAGGGGAGAGAAAACCGATACCCAGGCCGACGGCGCAATGGTTCATTGTGACCAGAGCGAAGGCAAGGAATGCCCAGAAGACCAGCGCATGAGCGAAGCCGGGGAGTGGGCGCTCGCGGATGACCTTGGCCTGGCAGAGGACTTCCCAGAAGAAGTCCCAGATGCGTTTGGCGATGGGGAAGAGGTGGAAGTTGGGGTCTTTTTTCGATTTGAGGATTTTATTGAGGACTACGCCGAAGCGGCGCCAAAAAAGATAGCCGGAGGCGATGGCGACGGCGGCGAAGAGGAGCTTCTCAAGTAGCGAGAAGTGCTGGGGTTCGCCAAGGGTCGGGAGAGAAAGAAGCATAAACGAACAGATTTACAGTCTCACCATACAGGATGGGGTGGGGGATTGTCGCGGGGGGACATTGCGACGGCTCCCACCCTTGGCACAAAAGCAAATGCGTGCCGAGGATGGGGCACCCTCATTCGTGGAAGCTCAAGGCTGGGTCACCCGCCACTTGATTCGAATAATCTCCTTAAGTTATTGATTATAAAGATCGTGTGGCCGTGGACGGAGTCTAGAGCGAACCGTTCTCCGAACCAAATTCCCTGCTAACAGGGAAGTATACAGGGAATTCACGAATTCTACTCCAAGAATCGAGGCGACATCTTCCCCTATATTGCTGAATAAAATACGGTTCTCTCCCCCTGATCTCCCATTCAAATGCCGCACCGAACAGGGAATTATCACCCGAATATCAGGGAACAGCATTTCCCCGATACTGGACTTTCCGGATCCACTCCGGCAAGGTGGCACTCCCGTTCGGTATGCTACAAACCCCGACAATCTGGTCCGCACTGAATCTCTTTTTCATCGAATGTACAGCCCCTACTTTGTTCTGCCGAAGATGAACATTTCAAATGGTTCGAAAGGTGAGGACACTCCATATGATTACGGACCATCTCGGTTACCGGACGTTTGTTGCTCTTGTTCCGGGAGAGAGGTCAATAGAAGTTCCCAAAGGGATTCCACTGCTCACCTGTCAGGAATGGCGTTCCCTCGCGTCCATCGAGTTGCCAAAACGTATCGACCAAAGGGCGCAAGGTTCGTGCGTAGGGTGGTTCATCCGGCTCGCTCAAGTCCGCCAAAACTTCCGGTGAAGTGAAAGTGTTCTGCCGGATGCCGGACTCTCGTCTATCCCACGACAATGCGGTTGAGAAGATTTGCTTGTCCTCAATTCCGATCATGGAAAAGCCAACGTACACGCTCTCTGTGCGTCCCTCTCGCTGCAATCGCCCAATTCCATCCTCATAACAATGAACGATTGCTTGTTCGACTTCCTGACCGCATATCAGAGCGGCTTGAAAGCCGATAGGTGGACGATAGAAATGGCCAAATGCGTACTCGACAATACCCGAACGAAACAGTTGAGTGTATCCCCAGCACCCATCCGTTTTTTGAGGCGGCCCGGCACTTGCGTAGCTTGAATGACAGAGAAATCCATCGGCGTTGTACCGCTGTTGGCTGTTTCCGTATGGAACAAAGACTGCTCTCTTCTCGTCCTGCGACAACCGCCATGTCTCGGTGAAATTACCTGGCGTGAATGCATCTGCGGGAATGATGTGGAACAGCATTGCCACTTTCCCTGCGAGACGCATTGGGACGCGCTTCTCTTCGACTAGATCGGCTCGATGTGCTCTCCATCGAGCTATTACCTCTCTAAGTTCGCTTTGTTCGGAAAACGCCCGTCGAATCTCATCCCAAGACATTTTGTGACTCACGGTTCCCGTCCTTTTATAGAACCTGTCTGCGCCTCCCATCGTGACCATGTGCGGTTTGCTCTTGCTGGCCGGTACGCGAACCACAAGAACGTCGCCAGAAGCACAGGAGACGCTCCGCACTAACGCTCCGATCAGCTTGGGCGCGATACCGTCGCGTATGTAATTGGAGAGGCGTATTTCTTCTTCGTGAGAGTTTGCAAATCGAGTTCCCGAAAGGCGGTCTGGGATTCCAGTCGGCTTATCGTCTTCTGACCTGCGCTCCGCAACGCCATAGATCAAATCCCCGCCCGCTGAATTTGCCATGGCCGCGACATCGTACAGGAACTCTCGCTTCTCTTCGCTCTGGTCGTTCGGAAGTTTCTGTTTGTAATCCAGAGTCAGGCTTTCAGGCACCTCCGATTCGATGAGGCTCTCGACGTGAGCAGCGGTAAGCTCGTTTAGATCAATTGGAAGCATGAAGCCATTTTCGCACTGGGGCCTCGATCATCCGCCCAGCTCCCTGCATTACCATACCGGCATGGCGATAATTCTGTTTTGTCGGAATGGTCACGATCTCTCTGTATATGACCACTCGATTACCGGAATGCGCCTCACGGAGCAGTATTCCGCAACGTGGTCACAGTTCGATGAGTCCCGCCGCGCAATCGACCTCACACAGACAAAGAACGGCACAGCCCGCACTATCCACCTCAACGCTGATGCCTTGGCCGCTATCGAATCTGTACGGCACCCCGGACAGAAACCAGCCGATAGGATATTCCCTCGGGAAGATCACACAGGCCCGGCAAAACGAAAGTTAGAACGCTTCGACACCCGGTCATGGTTCGTGCCCTGCTTGGTAGAGGCAAAGATCACCGGGTACGTTTGGCATTGCAACCGGCACACGTTTTGCTCATGGCTGGCAATGGCCGGGGCAACCATCAAAGAGATTCAGGAACTAGCCGGACACAAAACCATCACCATGTCAGCCCGCTATGCCCACCTCTCGGCGGAGCAAAGCTGACGAAGCTAGAGCTGCGCGACGGACTCAATATGAGTCTAAAGAACGGAATCAAATCACACCACGTTCGGTCTCTTCATGCTGGAATTACCTCGACCATACGACCCCGAGAGACAAGCGCATTCAGGCCAGCTCGAAGGACGGCGAATTTAGAGCATGATTTTGTGTTTCGACTGACCTAGTGCAGCTTCTAATATGCTGTGTGCGAGCTTCTGGCTCTTGACGCCGTTGAGTGGCCGGTTCTTGGAGCAGCTTCCCTGGTCAAAGCAGAGGTGGTTCGGAGGTAAGACCAGTCGAAGCCATGCGCAATAGCTTCATGAAAGCTGGGGGACGGATTGGAAGGTGATTCATGCCAAACTCTGGAGGGAAAAAGCGTCCTGAAGTCGAGATCATAGCTTGGGCAATCCCGAGGATTGCCAGTGGACATTATGCAGTGTCAGATGATGAGCGCGGACGAGAGTTGTGGGTTACAGAATTCGAGCCGACTCTCGCCGAAATGGAAGAGGAACTTTGTCACGGACCCGATGATCGAGTGCAGGAGCCACTCCGCCGCTTGAAAGAGGACTGCAATCCAACAAGTGTCCGCATATTTCTCAATGTTCTTCTGGGAGACAAACTGGGGGGGATGATTGCCGAACAGTTCTCCTCCGTCGATCTCAGCCCCCTTCATTACCCGGTTGTGGTCGCCGTAGGTTACAGGCAACTGCATCTCTTAATCAACGGCCTGCAGCGCCTTCTTGCAAAGGGTCGAGAAGGGGTGAGCGTAGATTCCCTGGCGAATCTCGAACGCGATGCCAACCCGGAAGCGGTTTCAGTGGGTGTCGTGACGCACTATGCGAATGAGATGTCCCGCCTCTTTCCAAAATTGATTCGGCGTGCCGAGCAGCTGAGGATTGTGCCGATTGAACAACCAGCACCGCCGGATGTGCAGCACTATATCGAAGAAGCTTCGAAGTGCTACATCTACGGACGCTTCGTTGCGTGCCTGATCGTCTGCCGGTCTGCCATCGAGTTTGCTCTTCGAGAAAGATTGCTTTCAAAGGGTCAAGAGCGGGCTCTGAGCGCCATGAAGAACCAGAGGAATGATTCCCTGTGGAACCTGATTGAGCTTGCCCGCTCAGTTTTTTCAAGAGAACTACTACCGACCCTTGATGATTCGGATGAAATACGACGAGCAGCACGTGACGCCGTACACGTAGCTGAACCTAAACCAGAACTTTGTAAAGAAATGTTCATTAAGACGAGGGGAGTGCTGGGCGAGTTGTACTCCCTTCCCAAACAGTAATGAGCCTTACTGCGAGAGTAGCAGGGTCAACTGCACTGCCGTTATGAAACCACGGAGGGTCTTGAGATTTCAGTCGCAGTCTCGCCTCGCCGAACTGGGCACTTCAACGACTTGCCAATGCAACACCAGGAGCAGGGGGAAGGTGCAGGTCAGTGAAGTACTGGTTCACAGACTAAACCATGTGAACCACGCGCTCGGCGGCGGACTGGCCGTAAAAAGCCCCGAAAAACAAGGGTCGGGAATGAGGCTTTGTGAACCACGCCGCTGAGCGCCCTAATCGGTGCGCAAACACAACGAAGCCCTCAGCGATATGGCTGAGGGCATACCATAGTGGCGGAGAGATCTAGCTACGGAAGTAACTTGCCGCCGATGGTGGTCGTCGTGCTCACCTTGCCGTTGGGCTGGGCAACGGTGACCGTCTGGCTGACAACTCGCCCGTTGCTGTGCATCGTGTTCGTGGTGACCGAATCACCGCTAGTTGTGCGGAAGTGGTTAATCTCGCCGACGAGTTTGCCGCTGTTGTCAAAGGTCTTCATAGTGCCTCCTTGTTGAAATGAACCAAGAGTGGGCGACCGCTCCGGCTCTGGTAGATGTCAATTGCCAACGCCTTTCCCTGTGCGTTTGCTTCGCACAGGAGAGGGCGCATCTCGTCGCTGTCGGCCAGCGACACCATGGCTTGGTTGAGGGATTCGCTAGGCACTTTCCGCCCTGCACCATTCGGACGTTTGAAACGCACAATGACTCTATCCATCATGCCGCTACCTCCTCTCTGAATTGGTGGATGGGTTGAGTTGAAGTCAGCAACGCAGAGCTGGTTCTTTTCGACTCACGAACCCAGCGGACGACACTGGCACGGCTCACACCGTAACGCTTTGCAACTTGCGTCAGACTGAGACCGCTGAGCCGGTCATGAACAAGCGCATCATGGTCAACATCGAGAGGCTGGCGCCCGACCGGCAGACCTTCCAGCTTCCGCCGCCGAATTCCGGCACGAACGCGCTCCTTGATGAGGTCGGCCTCTAGTTCGGCGATTGAGGAGATGAGCGTGATGAAGAGCCTCCCCATCGCACCATCGGTTGCGATGTTTTCACGGCGAGAGATGAACTCAATGCCAAGTGCATCCAACTCGTCCACGACGCCGAGGAAATGCTTCGTGCTCCGGGCAAGCCGGTCGAAGGCGGCGACGATGAGGACAGAAAACTTTTGCTTGCGGGCCTCTCTGAGCATTGCATCGAGGCCGGGGCGGCGACATTTACTTCCTGAAATGCCAATGTCGGTGAACTCGCACACGACCTCAAAGCCCCGCTGGGCAGCGAATTGTCGAAGGTCGTAAAGTTGGTTGTCCACTCGCTGGTCTGGCGTGGAAACTCGGGCGTAAATCGCACAGCGCTTCATCTGAGGTTCTCCTTGAGGCTCTTAACCAGAGTGGTGGATGGATGGATAAACGGGCGAATTTTCCGAATCTCATCGAGGGCGGAGTCGATGCCCATGCAGCCGACAGCATCCATGTACGCCGCCGCTAAGCTTGGGGCACGAGAGACGCCGACTCCGCAGTGAAGGAGCACGGTGCCTCTCCGAATGCATTCAGTCAGGGCGACCATGATGGCATCAAACTGCTGAACAGGTACAGGCTCATCGTCCTCGATAGGCAAGTGAACGTAGTTGATGTCCCGGCGATTGCGCTCGACCGGAATCTCCGACAGGGAGATTACCGTCGAGATGCCATGCGGATTGCCATCTGCGAGTCTTTCGGCGTCGGCAAGGCTACCGATGTAGAGTCGTTCCCAAACTTCGGTCATTGAACGCCCCCCTCGCCTTCAAGCCGTGGTCGCTTCGGGCGTCTTGGCTTATCCTCCGCCGCAACACATGCGGGGACCTCCGGTCGCCGCCGCTGCTTGACTACGATGCTTCTGCCACTATCCCAATCAAGTTCGGCGTATCGGGCAAGATAAACCTGCACCGCAACTACACTGTGCCTGTACTCAGGGAATAGGCGCAAAACCTCGCACCGAGCCATAAGTTCGCAGGTGGCCGGGAGGACGATAGAAACGCCTAAATCTTTGGGGTGACGCTGAATCTCCACGCAGTAGAGTTCGGGTTTGGCAGGAGTTTTGTCTGACACTTTAGAGTATACGGAGCAGCTTGCAGATTTAGCGTGAGCGGTACGTGAACCACAGGAGGGCTGGTCGCAACTACATCGCAGCAACGGGAATCTCCGCTTCGACTGGGGCTGGGGGCAGAGTGAAGTGGAATGTCGCGCCGTGTTCCGCATCGCCGTCTGCCCAAATTTGGCCGCCATGCGACTCGACAATGGATTTGCTGATTGCCAGACCCATGCCGCTGCCTTGCGGCTTGGTGGTGAAGAACGCGTCGAAGATCTGATCGGCTTTGCCGG
>JBKQNU010000019.1:0-3321 GCA_052145815.1 Occallatibacter sp. | reverse complement strand
GTAGCAGTTTAGCTTCCCACCCGTGCCTCGGTGGAGCGATTGCGTAACGGGTTAGCCCAGCCCCCTCGATTGGCTTATCTCTTTGCTTCAGAATGACTATTGCGCTTTCCCCGATAAGAGGATAGATTCTCTGCATCGATTGCGTTTGCCAAGGAACGGCCGCCGATGCATTTCCCTTTCTACCCAAAACACCGGTTCGGTTGCGCGCACGTGGACCACTGCCCGCACCTTGGAAGTGCGTCACTGGGCTCGGTCGTTAATGCAGCCAATGTCAACCAAGATCAGATCGATCTTTTCTGGCGACAAATCGACGGCTTGCGCGCTGAGAACACTGCCAAGTATCGCAAGATCGAGGAGTTGACCGCGAGAATCGAGCAGTTGGAGCGGGAACTCAAGGCCGAACGCCAGAAACAATTCAAGCGCAAGAAAGAGGAACCGGCTGCCGAAGCCTCACCGGATGCGGCGTCACCCCAAGGCCGGAAGAAACGCGGCGCGCCTGTGGGTCATCCAGGCTGGTATCGCCAGCGGCCCGGCACATTCGATCAGTTGGTTCTCGTCCCGGCGCCATGCCTGTGCGCGCATTGCGGCGCCTCGGTCAAGGCGCGGCCCGACCGCGAGCCCTACGACCACATTCAGGAAGATTGGATTGACGGCCAGCGGGTAGTGACCTGCTTTCGTCACGAACAAGGCCGTTGTCGGAAGTGTCGCCGCTGGGCTCGGCAGGCCGGCGAAGGCGAACTGCTACGGGCGATGATCGGCCCCCATCTGCGGGCCGCCAGCCTCTTCCTGCAATACGATATTGGTTTGACGACTCGCAAAGTTGTGCGCACTCTGGCCGGGTTGGCCCAGTTCGATTTCGTACCCGCCAGCTTGCTGCATTTTGGCCAAGAGGCGGCCCGGATGGCCAAACCGTTGGCCCAGGATGTTGCCGAGAAACTGCGGGCCTGCGATGCCAACCACGCCGATGAAACGTACTACCGCGTCAACGCTCAGCCGGCCTATGTCTGGTTCCACGGCAACGAAGACTTGGCCCACTTCTACGTCAGCGGCACACGCAGCGGCAAGGTTTCGCGGACGATCCTCGGCGAAGACTATCAAGGCGGACTCAACACAGATTGCTACTCCGGTTACGACCGCCACGCCACCAAGATTAAGCAGAAGTGTCTCTCGCATCTGAAGCGAACGGCCGAAGACTGGGAGAAGTTGTTGCCTGCGGAGGCCAAGGAGTCGCGTGCCTTCTTTGCTGCCGTGCGGGCGTGGGTAAAACGGGGCTGCACCTGGCATCGAAAATGGAAGAACCGTGTCGGGGCGGAAAAGGATCGAGAGGCAAATTGGCTACGGCAGGAACTGGAGCGTTTGCAACAAATGCCCACCGACTCCGATCGCGCCGCACGCCTTCAGAAACGCATCCGCCGATATCGCAACGAGTGGTTGACGTTCATGGATCATCCGGGTGTCTCGCCCACGAACAATCTCGCGGAGCAGGCTTTGCGTGCGGTGGTGATTCTGCGAAAACAGACTTTCGGCAGCCGCACGAAGGCGGGAGCCAAGCGGCTGGGCACGATGATGACGGTGATCGAGACGGCAAAACGCCAGGGCAGAAGCGTGCTGAAGTTTCTCGTGGCGCTCTTCACGATGTCATCGAACCAAGCGCGGCGTGCCATGTATGCACGGCCATGAAGAGCGCGCAAGCAGGCTTCGTTCCTCGCCTGTCGACCCGCCGCGGGCGTTCCTGCCGGCCAGTCTGGCTGGCTCCCAAATCGAGCGTTTGCTCATCGCGGTCTTCTCCAATCCAATGTCTTGGAGATGACCGACGGTTCGCTGCTGCGCCGAGGTCGGGAAATGATCCGCGGCACCTGTGATTCGTCACCCGCTCATCATCGATCTCACCACGCGTCGACGAAATCGAGAGCTGCGGCGAGCGATTGCAACGATCTGGCGATTGTCAACGTATGCGACCTTCGCGTCATCGCTTCCTTGAGGCGGGGGGTGGGAAGCTAAACTGCTACGATTGGGTGCTGAAACAGAAAAGGGTCAGAACGGTTTGTTGTGATTGACATCTTTCCGAGGCCTGCCACGGGGACGGATTGTCAAATCAAGCTTCAATTTCCCGCACAGGCGATCCACCCAGTGGGGCTCGCCGAAGGGTAGGCCGCTCTCGTTACTGCGGCGAATGGAAGCCAACTCCGTCTCCGCCGGTTCCTGGTGTACGTATGCCGACCAACGCCGCTGCCGCACCGCCGGATACGCGCCCAGGGCATCGTAGCCCGCCAGCATGTCCAGCAACGGATCCGTGCGTCCTTCGCCATGGGAGGCGAAACTGCTCCAGGGATAATCGCCCGCCCGCTGCACCATCGCGGCGCGCAACGGGTTGGCCTCAATGTACCGCAAAACCGTGAGAAGGTGGTCGTCGTCTTGAATCACAGGGCTCTTGAATCGTCCTTGCCAGACGTGACCGCTGCTTCTATGGAAGCGGTGGAAGCGCTCGTGCCGGAGTTCGGCGCGGCGGGCAGGCGGTCGTAGCTGGTGTCGAAGATGTGGTTGCCGGCGGCGTATTGGGAATTGCCCTGGGAGAGGATGACCTCGCCGGCCACGCTTTGGGCCGCCGCGTAGGTCACGGCGTCACTGTCTCGGTCGTTGCCGAGTTATGTATGCTGTCCCTGGAACTCCCGTGGAACTCCCAGGACACCACGAACGAAGGCATTATTGCTGCCTCGTGGGAGGAAGAGGGCGCGACGGCCGGCGCCGTGGCATGGCGCGATCCGGCGTTCCATCGATTTTGCACTTCGGTAACGCCTGCCGGAGTTTGGCCATGCCCCCATCGGTGACGCCGGTGTACTCTACGTTCAGCGATTGGAGATTCGCCAGCCGTGTGAGGCGTTCCAGCCCGCCATCGGTTACCTTGAAATTGTGCGACAGGTCGAGCGATTCAAGCCTCGTCAAGCCCTTGAGGCAATCCAGCCCCGTATCGGTCACCTTGGTGTGAGACAGGTTCAGCAATCGAAGTTTCGTCAACGCTTTGAGGCGCTCCAACCCGGAATCGGTCACGTTGGTCCCCCACAGGGTCAGTGATTGCAGGTTACTCAGCCCTTTGAGGTGCTCTAACCCCGCGTCGGTCACGCGAGTGTATCGTAAGTCTAGCGATTGAAGTGCCGTTAGCCGTTCGAGATTTTCCAAGCCCGCATCGCTGATGTTGAAGGGCAGGTACAGGTTTTGGAGGCTGGTCAAGCCTTTAAGATGATCGAGGCCGGCATCGGTTATCTGCGTCTTCTCCAAGATCAACGTTTGCAGGTGCGTAAAGCCTTTCAGGTGACCCAACCC
>JBKQNU010000018.1:0-6311 GCA_052145815.1 Occallatibacter sp. | reverse complement strand
CGACTTGCATGGCGTAGAGAAGGACGGAAGCTTCTTTGGCTTCGATGCGGCGGTGCAGCAGCATTTCGCAAACGTCCGAGATCGCCGACTGGATGGAGACGGCGTCTTCGAAGACGTGCAGGTAGACATGATGGGAAGGGCCGTTGTCGATGTCGACTTTTGGCTCTCCCATGACCTTGTGGTAGTGGCAAAACCTTTCGCCGTTAAGGGCTGGAGATTGGCAGGGATCGCCGTTCCACTTTCGCATGGCACAGATTCCGTCGGGAAATTTATCAGAAGAAGAGGACATTATGATTGCTCCTAAGGCGATGATTCGCAGATAGATAACTGGTGTTGACGAGCTGAGAATTTGAAAAAGTGTGGGGGTACCCCCCCTACCTAAAATGAGTTAAGTTGATGATAGTAAAGATGTTAGACGCAAAGTATTCAAATCATTGGACTTAGCGGGAGATTTTGCGGTTCGCGTGCTCTTCGGGTTGGCGCTCGCCACTTCTATTCGTTGTCAAAGAACCGTGGAAAATGCTGGGGACGGCAGATGCGTTCGCCTCTGGAGGCGGGCGCACTTGCCGATGATGCACTGTCGAGGAAATGATCGCACCAATTGTGGTGCATGTCTGTGACGGCGGTACAGGAAAAATGTGATGAAAAAAAAGCCGTCAGACGGCAGCCGTCAGCCATCAGCCGTCAGCCATCAGGTAGTGCAACTTGGTTTGTTGTTCGGCACGCTACTTCTCGAAAAGCGCTGGAAGTCGTGCACCCGGCTTATAATCTCTGCGATCCTACTATTATGACCAACAAGAAGGCCAAGCCGGAAATCGAGAAAGTTTTCTGCAATAAGTGTCGACGCAGAACCGCACATCAGGTCGTTGGAGCTCATGACGGGGATAGCGCCGAAGAAGGTGAAGGCTACTGGTGGGTGATAACCTACGCGGTGCTTCAGTGTCTTGGCTGCCAAGAGATCGTTCTGCGACGCACGCAACGGACTGAAGACGAACCCGAGGGCGACGTGAGTCATTTTCCACCCGTGATGTCCCGTTATTTGCCGAGGTGGAGATATTATCTACCGGGCGACTTGCGGTTGGTTCTTGAAGAGATTTACAAATCTCTGGATTCTGCCAGCTTGTGTCTGCCCATGATGGGAGCTAGAACGCTGGTGGACTTGCTTATGGTAGATAAGGTTAAGGATGTCGGCGGCTTTGGCAGAAAACTGCAGGAGCTGGAAAAGGCAGGGTACATCAGTTCGAAGAATCGGGAGGTTCTTTTTGCAGCCCTCGAAATGGGTAATGCTGCTATCCACCGGGGACATATGCCTACCCGAGCCGAAGTTCAATCGGTCATGGACATCGTAGAGAGTATGCTTCAGGCTGTTTACGTGTTTCCTGACGTGGCGGAAAAGTTAAAAAAATCCACACCTCCTCGCCCGCCTCGACCAGTAAAAACTCTGTAGGCAGTAGGCCGGGACACGGAGGTTCCTGTGAGGGATGATTTTTCGCAGTCGGTCCGGAGGTCACTGGGCTGGTGGCCCGCCCTTCGGTTTTCTCTGGGTTGCGATTCAAACCAGTTACTGGGAACGTTCCGAAACTGCCCCACTCAAGCCAAAACAAAACTGGGCTTAAGTGGGACACTCGAGGTCTGAGGGCCTAGATGATAACGGTTAGCCCACACCCGACCGAGCTGTTCGCTATGACGGCGTCCGTCAACGGCCCAACCGTTTTTCTCGACAACTTTGCGATTAAAGATCTGACCAAAGGTGATCCGGATCGGAGAGGACGCTTCATCGCGACTCTGAATCGCGGCGTCGATGTGCTCTTCTCTGTATCTAATGCAGCTGAGCTGTCCGGTCCTCAGGGTGACTCATTCATAGCAATTCGTGAGTTCCTGGACGAAATAGGCACCCATTGGTTTCCCGTGGAGTTTAATCCGTATGAGTGCATCAAACGGGAGCAGCAGCTACAGGGCCTCCCCTTTTTTTGCGAGCGATTGCTCAAGACGTTCGCCGCAGAACGGCTGAGAAGGTCGCCCGAGATCAAGATCGCAGACCTGCCAGCGTCACTACCTTCGGATTTCTTCCGATTGGGACGTTTCATGGACTGGCTCGCTCCGCAGAGGGGCGACATAATAGATGGCAAGCACCAGATGGGCTTAAGGCTTCGGGACGATATCATGGCCCACTGGACCGAGCACACGAAAAACCCCGGCTGGCTGGACGCTAAACTCCCAGAATTGCCCTTTACGGTCGACCGTCCAGCTACATACGTTTACGGCAATTTGCTCAGGCTGTTAGTCCGAGAAGCGAAGGGTCGGACGATCATGCCGAACGATGGTATCGACTTTGGCCAGGCGGTAATCGGGACCGCATACGCTGCCTTCGCGACCCTTGACAAGCATTGGAAGCGGCGGGTGGAGGCGATATTGCCGATGCCGAATAAGCTCGCGCGCATCTACTACCAACCGGAACTCGACAAGATGGTTCGAGACATCGAACGAACCCTGGATGACGCTTCTCTAGAGCGTGGCCGGGGGCTGTGTACGTTCACCTAGCTCTCAGCCGACGATTGGCTCACGCAAGCCCGGTTTTGGCTTGAGCGGGAATATCACGTCACAGACTCCGGTTTGGGTTCGCACGCGAATCGAGGAACCATGCGCGAATCGCCTATGCCGACTTGCACGAAGACGAAATACTCATTCTTGGTCGGCCTCGGTGCATAGCTGAGCTTCACAGCGTCATGATTGAACATGAGGATTTTGAAGTCGGCCCTACTCTCAGCCAGCTTTTTGCGCATCGAGTTCTTCTTGCCTTGGAAGAAGGACGGGGCGACGTTGAAAGCTTCGCCAACTAATGCCTTCCCCTCTCCTTCGGCGCGAATGTCGAACCCGTTCTCATCTTCATTGCCGTATTCAACGACATATTGTTCGAACGGGAAGACCTCATTGTCCAATAGCCATTTCACGCCGTACAAAATCACCAAATCGCTCAATATTCGGTTCGAGGCCTCGAACCACGTTACGCAAGGGTATGGCCCAGCTCCGATATGGTTGCGTTTTAATACCTTTAATAGGTCGAGAACCTTGTGGTCACCAAGCGAGTTTTCGATCCTCTCGACGGATGCGAGGTAGGTTTCGATCAGATGCGCCGCGTTGGCCTTTGAGATCGTCCGCTCGAAATTGTGCAAGGCGTGAACCTCTATTCGTCTTCGAACAGGAGTCTTGGCAACTATTACAGCACATCTGAGCCGGGGGCGGCGGACGGGCGCCCCGCTCAAGCGCGGTTTTGGCTTGAGCGGGGATGTTCACACGTCACGCCCGCGGCGCATACCGACGCGGCGTCCAGGTTACTGCCCAAAAGCCGGGCGGGGACCCTTCGACAGGCTCAGGGCAGGCTCTGGGGCAGCGGGCCACTTCTCGAAAAGCGCGAGAGAAGTGGCGCACCCGGCAACATTACTTTGCGGCTTCTTCCGTAAATCGGAAGCGGTACTCGGTGCGATAGTTCTCGCGGGCTGCGATCAGTCCTTCTTTTGCTTTGGTGTTGTAGATAACGGACCAGGCGGTGTAGTTGTGCACACGATGCAGAAGCTGCATGGCATCGAGGTCCGATGCTGGCTGGCCGGCGCCTAGTTTTTTGGTTAAACTGCGGAACCTTCGCGGCGAAGAGGAGTCGACCGTTCCCTCATCCGCCTTCACGCCGTCAATGAATTCATTGGTCCGCACTTGCCATCCGGTACCGCTAGTTAGACGCGGCTTGCCTTCGGGATAGTCAATCACCAGCCAATCGCCATTCGAGTCCACGGCCAAAAAATAATTAGAGATCGAGTCGATAGATTTGTCGTAGGGAGCCAGGGTGCGCGCCAGTTCTGCCACTTCCTGCACATTCTTGCACTCGTCGAGTGCGCGCCGAATGAACAGAAGCACGAACGCGGGCTTTCGCGTATCGTCTTTTGTCACACGCCGGAGGGGCGCTGCCGCAGTCCCGATGGCGAGTCCTTTTTCGTTGATGCCGTCGGTGACGTAAAAAGGCAAACTATAGAGAAACTTGTTTCTATCGTATTCAGTGGGCTGAGCGTTCCCGAGGACACCCCCAATCCCGCACTCTGAGAATGGGCTGAAGCCAAACGATCTGTATTTCCCCGGGGCCGCAAACTGGATGAGCACCGGCACTTCTCTGGGCCGATCAAAATTGCGCCCAAAAATGGAATCGCCCTTCGCCGTGCGCGCCGCGAATAGGCTGCAACGCGCTGGCGAGGGAATCTTAGCGGCCTCCTGTATATGCCAATGATTGAGCCAGTCGATCCGTTCCTGGTAATCGCCCTGATAGCTCACCACATATAGACTGCCAACCTTTTGAATGCTATGGATCGTCTGCTGGTCCGCATTGGCGCTGTTATTGCGATTCTCGAACACCAGATCGACAATCTTCGGCGGCGCGGTGAACCACACGAGCGCGTACACGAGCGCTGCGATGGCGGCGATCGCGAGGAATGCGACGAACCAGGCAGCGCGGCTTTTCCCAGTGTTGGATATTTGTTCACGCGGAGAAGTGCGGGACTGGAGCAAGGACACCTCCAACTCTCAAGTGTGGGCCAAGAAGACCGGACGACCACTGTTGATAATACGCTGCAGGTCGTGCTGAAGTTCGGCATTTAACTGATTCGCTGCTGTTCCGATCTGAAACCGGGGACAGACTGGACTGACCCCAGTTTCTCGGAAGCAGAATTAGGTGAACATCCAGTCTGTCCCCATATTTTCCCGATCTGCGTTGAAGGAACTGCGGTACATCAGGCCTTTTTCGATCCAAAAAGGTAGCCGAGCAGAAGCGTCAGCAAAGGCAAGATGGTCTTTGTGACCATGAGATCGAAAGCAAAATTCAAGGAATCGCGGAAATGATCGGCCGCCGTTTTGTGAAGATCCAGGATTGCTTTGTAATCCTCGGGTTTGACGCTGGATGTCAGGGGCGGCGGCAATGAAAGGTGAGCCAAGTAATACCAGAGCATCGCGACGCAAACGCCGAGCATCCAAAGACCGCCGACTGCCACAAAGACAACCCCCCACCTTTCAAGGAACGTGGGGGGCGTGATGGTGAGGTTGCCAAATCCCGCCGAACCACTGACCGGGATCGTTACCTGTGGTGGAGGGGTGAGGTTGCCAATTCCCACCGAACCACTGACCGGGATCGTTACTTGTGGTGGTCGATTGGGAACTGCGGGTGGTGGAGTACCCATGACTAGCCTCCCAGTGGTCTAGGGAAGGATAACATCCTTCACAACAGCATTGTCTTTGTTGGTGATCGAAACCTTATTTTGAGGCTGCTGGTCTTCGGTTTTCAAGTACTTATATGTAGCAAGCGCTTTGCGGAGCACATCTGCCTTGGTTCCGCCAGTCATGTTAACAAGATCGGTGAGGTTTTGGTCGAATTGCTGATCGGTATCAATCGTGAAACGTGCCATAGGCACCTCCTCATACACTGCATTTATACTGCAAACTTACTGCAAATGCAAGCGGGGAAACTTCCGGTGTCCGGAAGGCGTGGTCGACTAGGAGACGGGAAGGAAAGGAAAATTCCTGCAATGTTCCCATAAGCGAAAGAAAGCAAACGGCTTGTGGCCCCAGGCCGTCCGTTCTTGCTGGCTTCGAATGCCTGCGATTACTGCGATTTACCGCGATCATGTGGAATGATGATTCAGATTCATGGTCCAGAATCTCTTGAGCTCAACCCTGCCGACTGAATCCGGTTTTGGATTGAGTGGGAGTGTTCGTACTTCACACCCGCGGTTTTCTCCATTCGAATCGAAATTTATGTATAATCCGCCGATGCTAGGAAAACCGTGGGGCACAATTGCACTCGGGTCGTTGTTTCTCGGGTCGTTGTTACTTGGATCGGGGTTGCTCATCGCGGCCCGCTCAACAGGAGGACAGGAAATGAAATCTCCGCAAACTGAAAAATCGAAGCCGGCTGCCAAAACGGAGCCGCGCGGACGCATTATTGGAATCGGCGGGGTCTTCTTCAAATCCGCCAATCGCGATCAGATGCGCGAATGGTACGCGAAGCATCTTGGACTGGCGGACAAAGGCGGGGGCGTGATGCTTCCGTGGCGCGAACAGGACGACCCGAAAAAGGAACACGTTACGGTGTGGACTATTTTCCCCGCGTCCAGTAAATATCTCGATCCCAGCCCGGCGCCGTTCATGATCAACTACATCGTGGACGATCTGGATGCTTTGCTCGACCGCTTAAAACAAGAGGGAGTGAAGATCGACGCCAAACGAGGGGATGAATCCTACGGCCGCTTTGCCTGGATTTACGATTCCGATGGCAA
>JBKQNU010000017.1:0-6743 GCA_052145815.1 Occallatibacter sp. | reverse complement strand
AAGCCGCGACCGCGTTCGCGCCGCCATCAAGAACTCCGGCTACCTGATCCCGCCCACCTTCATCACCATCAATCTCGCGCCCGCCGACATCAAAAAAGAAGGCTCCGGTTTCGATCTGCCCATCGCCGTCGGCATCCTGGGCGCGTACGGCGCACTGCGCACCAACGACCTCAGCCGTTTTCTCCTGGTGGGCGAGCTAGGCCTCGATGGCGGCGTTCGCCCCGTTGCTGGCATGTTGCCCATCGCCATCGCCGCGCGCGAAAAGGGCATTCCCAACCTGATCCTGCCCGCAGGCAACGCCGCCGAGGCTGCGGTCGTCGAAGGCGTCAACGTCTATCCTGTCTCCTCGCTGCTCGACGTTCTCGAACTCCTCAACTCCGCCGTCGTGGGAGTGATTCAGCGCGAGCCCTTCCGCGTCGCCACCGAGCAACTGCTCGGCCAGCTAGAGCACTTCTCCGTCGACTTCTGCGATGTGCGCGGCCAGCAGACCGCCAAGCGCGCCCTGGAGGTGGCTGCGGCCGGCAGCCACAACATCCTGATGATCGGGCCGCCCGGCTCCGGCAAAACCATGCTGGCCAAGCGGCTGCCTTCGATCCTCGCCCCGCTCACCTTCGACGAGGCTCTCGAAACCACCAAGATTCACTCGGTCGCCGGCGTGCTCGATTCCGGCGCCGGCCTCGTGACGCAGCGGCCCTTTCGCTCGCCGCACCACACCATCTCCGACGCAGGCCTCATCGGCGGCGGCATCGTTCCGCGCCCAGGCGAAGTGTCGCTCGCGCATAACGGCCTGCTGTTTCTCGACGAGCTGCCGGAGTTTCCCCGCAACGTGCTCGAAGTGATGCGCCAGCCGCTCGAAGACCACACTGTTACGATCGCCCGCGCTTCCATGTCTCTCAGCTTCCCTGCGCGCTTCATGCTGGCTGCAGCCATGAATCCCTGCCCCTGCGGCTATTTCAACGACAAGTCGCGCGAGTGCATGTGCACGCCGCCCATGATTCAGCGCTACGTGGCCAAAATCTCCGGCCCGCTTCTCGACCGCATCGACATCCACATCGAGGTGCCAGCCGTGCAGTACAAGGAACTGCGTGGCGGCGCCGCGGCGGAAGGCTCAGCGCAAATCCGCACCCGCGTCATGGCCGCCCGCGAGCGCCAACGCGAGCGTTTCATCAAGGCCAAAGAAAAGATCTATGCCAACGCGCAGATGAACACGCGCCAGATTCGCGCTCATTGCGAGCTGGGCGCAGACGCCGAGCGCCTGCTGGAGCGCGCCATGCAGCAGCAGGGCCTCACCGCTCGCGCCCACGACCGCATTCTGAAAGTCGCGCGCACCATCGCCGACTTAGAGGGCGCGGTTTCTCTGACAGTCGCCCACCTGGCCGAGGCCATTCAGTACCGGACACTCGACCGCAGCTACTGGGCCTGAGGTTTGGGTCGAGTTGCGCAGAGTGGGCCCTGAGTTGGCCCTCAACATGATCCGGACGCGATTGTGGTCAACCTGCCTGTGGCGCCAAGGTCTTCATTGGCGCTTTCTGTTGGACGGGAATCCGTGCACTGCCCCCCGAGAATGTTGTTGACAGTGCAGGAGCGATCAAGTAGGGTCGGGGAACTCACAGGGGCCCTGTTCAGCCACCATTCCGGATCCATCCGGGCCTGCAGCCGCGAAACCAGACTCGCATCCTAGCGCTCTGTACACTTCATCTTTGGAGAAAAGGCAATGAGGCTGTTAGTTGCTGCTTGCCGCTGGTTTTGCGGCTCGAAGATTGCGCCTGTTTCTGTGCTTGCGGTGGCAATGTTGTCAGGCCTGGGCATTGCGAATAGCCAGGGCACAATCAAGATTGCGAGCATTTCATCTTCCGCAATCCTTCCCGGCACATCGATTCCGGTCGTGTCCACTTCACCAATCAGCGTGAATGTCACGGCGACCGGCAAGCCATCGGGTTGCACCATCAACCTGATTCCCTTCGGCCAGAATGCTTCGGGGTACTTCGCGAATGTGCCGGCTTTGACAGCCGGGTCGACAACCGCGCTCCCCGTGCCCATCGCAGGGCTCGTCTCGGGCTTTTACGCGGTCCAGATCCGTTGCCCGTATGGATCCACGGGCGACATGAAGACGATCTACATCGGAAGTCAACCACAAGCCACCGGCCTTGCTCCCACGTCGGTGACAGTATCGACCGGAGCGGCGCCGAGCCAGACCGCGACGGTAACTGGCGATTGGTTTGGGCCGAACCCGAACGGCGGGTTTATCAGCCTGCTGGGCGTTAACAGCGGGCGCATTTTCTATATCTCCCCGGCCAGTTGGTCTGAGACGACCATCACCTTTACGGTTCCAGAGACGGTGCTTCCCGGCACTTACAATGTCGCGGTCACGGCCGCGGGACCGCAGGGCGTCCAGAACACTCAAGTGCCCACCGCCACGCTCAACGTCAATCCGGCGATCACCGGTTTTGTCGACCTGCACGCTCATCCCTACGGCAACCTCGGTTTTGGCGGAAAACTGATCTATGGCGCAGTGGACAATCTGGCCGCGAGCACCGCGCCGGCGCCCGCGAACGGCGGCGCGGTGCTCGTGCTGTCTGACAATGCGGGGTCGCAGTTTGTCTTGAACAACTCCGATCCGCTCCATCTTTGCCAGCGGGTGCCCGCGGCCTCTGAGAAAGACGCCTTGGGGAACGAGGGTCAGGTGAGAGACTCCTCCATTCCCATTGGCCCTACCCTCCATACTTCGATCTGCGGAGACGCGCTGCGCTACGTCTACACCATGCTGATAGAAGGCATGACCGCCAACGCCGCACTCTGGGATCCTGCGTCGTACGATAGCTCCGGTTTCCGGGGCGCGTCAGGGGTACAGGATTTTCCCACATGGCCGGCATGGAATGATCTGCTGAACCAGAAGATGCAGTGGAACTGGATCATGCGGTCGTGGCTCGGCGGGCAGAGAGTGATGGTGGCCCTGGCAGTCAACTCCAAGCTTCTGGGCGACCTGACCATGGGCAAGGGCGACCTGCCGGATGATGACCAGGCCACGGGCGACAATCAAATCGCCGCCATTCACGGGCTCATCGCAGCGCACCCTAACTTCCTCCAGCTTGCCACGTCTTCGAGTGACGTGCTGGACGCCGTCTCCCACGGCAGGATGGCAGTGGTGATCGGTGTCGAACTGGATAACATTGGAAACATCACCGAGAACCAGTGCCCGCTGACCATGGCTCAGACGGACCCCCGGTTCACGGGCTGCCTGCAGGCTTACCAGAAAGAGATCGATCGGCTGCGGGGCGAGGGTGAGGATGTGCGCTATGTCTTTCCCGTTCACCTGGTCGACAATCCGCTTGGTGGGTCGGCCGCCTACGACGATATGTTCAACGTGGCAACGGCCTATGAACAGGGCACCCCGTTTGACCTGGGTTGCGCGGCGCCGAGCGACGGCATCACCTACAAGTACTCGCCGCCGCCGATGGCGAGCGTTCTGACCACACTGGCTCTGACCAAGGGGGTTACGATCAATATTCCGCCGGCGGCTGCGCCCTGCAATTCCACCGGCAACGTCAACCGCCTCGGCCTCAGTCCGCTGGGAAAACAGGTGATCCAGTACATGATGAGCAAGCAGATGCTGATCGATGTGGATCACATGGGACAGAAGTCAGTGAACGATGCCATCCAGATTGCCGTGTTCAACACGCCGTGGCGATACCCTCTCTTCAGCGGCCATAACGGGTTGCGGAACGCTGCTGCGGCGCCAGCTTCTCTCAGCAGCCCGCCCTCGAGTTTTCCGCTCACAAAGTTTGAAAAGTCGTGGGCAGACTTCGCCAGCTCGCTGGTTACCGACATCAACAAGTTGTTCAACAAGAACATCACGTTGCCGTCCCTGGGGTCCGCGGGGCCGCCGCAATCCTCGGAGCGCAGCTTTACGTACGACACCTACTCTTCACTCGGCTATCTGCATGGGATGGCCGGCGTGGGCAGTTCGGAGATCGACGCGGGCGCATGGTACTCGATGTACAACCAGGTGATCCAGGCCATGGGTCCGGGGATATCGGCAGGCTTCGGCACCGACGCCAACGGCATGGCCCTGCTCTCGCCGCCCAGAACGCCGTCATCACTCGTGTCGTATCCTTACACAACTCCGACCGGCGTATCGATGTCTATCAGCACCGACAGCAACCAATCCTGGAACTACAACCAAGTGGGATTGGCGCACTACGGCATGCTGCCGGATTTTCTTCAGGACGTGTCGGGCATGAGCTTTGGGCCCAACGCCACCCCGGCACAAATGACCGGCAGCCAGGTAGTGACCAGCATGTATAACGGCGCGCAGTACTTTTACGAAACGTGGAGGCTCGTGGAGGGAAATCCTCCGGCGCCCTCCAAGCCGCCGCCGCCGACCTTTGCGGCCGCGCCCGCCAACGGCGCCTGTCCAGGGTTTGAGGTGCCGGTGAACCAGTCGCCCTACCCCAGCGCGAACAACCCTCCCATTGTGTGCGGATGCCGGCAGACGCAGAATTTTGTGTCGAGTGGATATCAGGCCGGGACCTGTCAATGCCCATCCGGGCAGACGTGGTATGGCCCGGGAGATGCGTGCCTCTCGACCTCCATAGTGCTTGGAGCCACCGGAAATCCTGACACAGTTGGCGGGGCGGGAACCACGACCGGCGGCACCAACGGCTGCATCGAGTCGTTATGCAAGTACGGCTGCAGCCCGATGGCGAACGGTTCGTGCAATACGGGAAAGCTACAGACGGGACTTTCCCCCTCGCAAACCAATCCGGCCGATCAGCCACCGCCTCAACATTAGCGGCGGCGCGGCAGCCGAGGGCTCCACGCAGGTTCGCGCCTATTGCGAGCTGGGCGCCGACGCCGAGCGCCTGCTCGAGCGCGCCATGCAGCAACAGGGCCTGACAGCCCGCGCCCACGACCGCATTCTCAAAGTCGCCCGCACTATCGCCGATCTCGAAGGGACAGAGTCCCTCACTGTCGCCCACCTCGCCGAAGCCATCCAATACAGAACGCTCGATCGCAGTTATTGGGCGTAGTCCTGGCCGGCACCGTCGATTCGGCAGCCTCACGGGTCCAGAGGAAATGTCTGGCCAACCGCGCATTCTGAACAATCTTCCATTCTCGGCCGATCAATCCGGTATCGGAGCGAGATATTTCTCATTCGCTCAAAGATCAGCGTCACGGAGATCGAGATGTTTGCGCCTTTTTTGCCTTCCGACTGGGGATTCTTCCTGATTGCGATTCCTTTCTTGTGCCTGCTTCCGGCCAGCCTCTTACGTCTGGACGCCAAGCTCGCTAGCGCGCCCCGTCACCCGCCGGTCGCCCCCGCTTTTGGTCGCGACGCAGACGGGCGGCTGTTCTTCACCGACCCCGATGGCCGCCCCTGGTACCCTGCTCGCCACGCTCGAAGTAATGGATTGAGGGACTTGTAAAGCAAACCACGCGCTGCCTGAATAGCCGAGGGGGCTGGCCCGCATCGTATTCTCAGTCACTAAGTGAATGATATAAAGCAACTTAGTGCTGTACTGCCGGGAAACACATCCGCTTCGCAGCCATCGCATAGTTCCAGAATGCATTCCCACTCGGTTTATCCCCCGAAAAAACTATTGACCGGCACAAAGGTTGGATATAGTCTCTTCTCTAGCCATCCACAGAGGGCAAATTGCTCTGCGCGCCGGGTGCGCCGATTCAGCCATTGCCAGCATCAAATAACGCAGCGAGTGCCCTTAAGGCGCGTTTCGGTGCGTCGGCCGTCGGCAATCGGGGTACCGCTTCCGGCCGCAACCTGCACGTCCTATGTGGCCTGGCCTCCATTTCACAACGTGCGACGTTGCCTGAAAGATTTGCGCTCGATGCGGACGAAACGCGTCTAAGAATTGGAAGTTGCAATTTGGGGTTGCCCTCGAACTATATTGGCTTCCCCTTTGCATGCTCGGGCGATTTTGGGGTTCGCCCGCAGCAAGCTTTTCAAAAAGAAGGAGATAAGCATGCGTTCTGATCTTGTTTTTCGGGCACTTTCTCACGTGTCCAATCGCTACCAGCTCTGCCAACTGGCAAGCAAGGCAACGCGTAAGCTTCACAAGCCGAGCACCAGGCTGCAGGATACGACCAACGAAGTTCTCAGCCGTTTTCAACAGGCCAATCCTGAAGCTGACGGGGCTGAAGAGACACCGGCATTGGAGCCGGTGGAAAGGCGTCGTGCGGCCTAGCTCGCCGCTCCGGCAGAAAGATCGCAAGAAGTTGATAAAACCAAAGAATCCAAGGCATTCCCCCACCGAAAGAGGTACTCTCCACCCGGCGCTTTGCTGCTCCACCTGATTTTCGGGATCGTTGGTTGGCAGCTCGCGCCGGAAGAAATTTCGATCGTCCGTCCGGTTTACTCCTCTGGAGCCCTTCCCCCTTCGCACCCATCCCATTCCATCCTCCCTTCACGCAGGTGATCATGACCATCGCAGAACTGAAAGAAAAGAACATCACGGAACTGAGCCGCATTGCGCGCACCCTTGAAATCCAGGGCACTAGCGGCCTGCGCAAGCAGGATCTGATCTTCAAGATCCTCCAGGCGCAGAGCGAAAAAGAAGGCCACATCTTCGCCGAAGGTGTGCTCGAAATCCTTCCTGACGGCTACGGCTTTTTGCGCTCGCCCGACTACAACTACCTGCCGGGTCCCGACGACATCTATGTCTCTCCGTCGCAGATTCGCAAGTTCGACCTAAAGACCGGCGACTCCATCAGCGGCAACGTCCGTC
>JBKQNU010000016.1:0-4694 GCA_052145815.1 Occallatibacter sp. | reverse complement strand
CAAGGATGCCGCGCAACTCGTAGCCCGCAACGAAGGCGCCGTTGGTGCGGACCATGATGTTCTCGCCTTCGGGAAGATCCCGCAGGGAAAACAGCTCGCAGACTGCCGGCGACTTCTTCTTTCTTTCGTGCTCTGCATACGTCATCGGCATGGTTCACCTCGTCTGGTCGTCTTCTGGTTGTCGCGCTCCAATTCCTCTTTGGCTATCCGGGCGAGCGGCGAGATCCCCTCGTGGAAACGCGCGGCGAAGAGAACGCTTGCAAAGACCGCCCGCGCTGCATCGGCGTCGAGCTTGAGCGCGACCGATCCATCGGTCATGTTTTTGATCGCGGCCTGCATCGGCTAGTCCTCCTCTTCGACCAGATAAGCCTGCGTCAACTCAGAATCTCGCTCAAGCGCGCACCACGCTTTTGGAGCAAAAAACGAACGCATCAGGTCCGTGAGGTAACCGCGCGGGCGTCCGTATTTGAAAAGAATCAGAAACGGCACCGCCAGCGCCGGCACGATGAACTCCATGAAAATGTTGAGCGGCATCCCGAAGACGTGCGCATTGCCGCTTACGAATTGCGCAAGCAGATTCATCAGAGCGGCAAGCGCCAGCACCAGAATCAAGTCCCCGAACTCCAGTCCAAGAAACGTCACCTTGGTATGAAGATTGCGGTGAACAGGCGTCAAATCGAGACTCATATATAACTCCTCAGATGCCGTGCGCGTGCGTGACCATCGACTCCGCCAATCGCACCATTCCTGAAACCATCAACGCGGCGATTGCAGCCACGAACTTCCTGATCCAGGTCGAGCCTGGATAGATCTCCGAGACCACGCCACCCATATGCAAGGCCATTGCGGCAAGTTGGGTCAGAGCGAATACCGGAAGAATCACGTTGGCGACCCAGTTCACCAGGCTCATCGTCGCCATCCAGAAACCGTCCGCGCTGGTCGGCCCGGCGTGTTGGACAAATCCCTCCAACGCGCGAAGCATCCCTGAACACATCAGCGATGCGAAACCGCCGTATAGTAACTGCTCGAACTGGCCTCCCTTGCTGTAGCGGTAGACTGCCGCTGCAAAGAACCCTCCAGCCATAGTCGGCATCATCACGTTGCCGGCCCAGGAGGCGAGGTTCGTGATTGCACCATCGAGACTCATCGCATCTCCTCAGGCCGACATGGCCTTGAACAACGCCAACAGCCCACTCAAACTCAGAAAGGCAATCGCGGCAAAGATCAGCCGCACCCACGGCCTGTGCCGTACATAGTTGATGACCGCGCCTACACAGGCCAGTCCTCCCGCGGCCGGCAAAATTTGACCGGCGATGTAGTTCCAAAGAGAAGCGAGCATGTCGGTCGTGGCGTATTCGCCGCCCGAGTTCCAACCTTGAAGCAACTCGATCGTCGCCGAGATCGACATCAGGAAAAGCGCGGCAAGTATCGATGAGAGCGGATTCTCTCCACCTGCCACGTCGAGCGTCGCTTTAAGGACGAAATACGCTGCTATTACCGGAACTAGCCGTGCAACAACAATCTGGTTCACGAAGTTCTTGAAGACCGTTTCCATACTGGCGAGCCAGCTTGTTCCAACCGATCCGCTCGCCGATGGAACATGAATGCCCTGCGCTGCAATCCATGAGAGAAGCTGTGGGATTGTAAGAAGAACAACCGTCCAAAGAATCCATTTGCCCGCCCGGCCGTTGATATGGAAATTGATTCCACCCTCCTGCCGAAGGCTGACGCCCGCGGCGGCCAGAGTGCAGAACGCCGCGGGAACCGCCAGATCGAACAGCAGTTGTAGCAGGTCGAGAAGGAATTGCGGCACAGGCATCCGGCTCTCCTTACTGAATGCCTTGCGCTTGCGTAATGAATCCCTCGGCCATGCGCCCGAGCCCGGAGATCACCATAAGAGCAACGCCGGTGACTCCCCAGCCCATGTAGCCGCGACCGCTCTTGAAGTGCCAACCGGCGATGCCAAGGCAGGCCACCGCGATGACCGGAGCGATGACGTTGCAACCCCAATTGACGATATTGAGGACGGTGCCCTCGACCGTGGTTGCTTGCTGGCCCTGCACGGCCTGGCCGAACTGCGGGCTTGTCCCGAGGTTCTGAGCTCTGACCGCGAAGGGCGCCATGAGATTGCCCAGGAGCATGAAGCTCAAGGCAATTTTCAGCGCGATATGCAGCCAGTTGATCTCCGCCGGGCGATGGAGTACGTGTGCTGTGGATGAAGCGGCCGCAGGTCCGCGCCGCCAGAAGGCTAATGCGGTTCTCATACGTTTTCTCTCCTGGACGCGGTTGCTCTCGGCATCCGTGTCGAACGAGAGAATGAGTGCGAATCGAAATTCCGTCAAATTGCCGCGTGAATCCCCGTCACCGATCGCATCAATATCTAGGTGCGTAGGAAGAGTGGTGAGAAGTGATAAGAAACGCGTGTTTTCTATAGTTCCCGACTCGCCAAAGGGCTAGAATCCTTGATGGAAGGAATTCTGGATCTGCCGCAGCCAGATCAGGAGGAGAACGATGGCGGCCACTGGACAAGTGATGGCGTATCGGTGCGAGCAGTGCGGTAGCCCCGAGATTGTCACTCTGTCCCTGCTCTACGAGCAGGGGACCCGCAACTTCTCCGGACGCTTCACCTCTGGTGTTAGCCAGTCCTTCACAGCGAAAGCCGCCTCTCCGCCGTCCCCTCGTAATTATGTACGAGCATTATTCGGTTGGGGATTCGCAATGTTCTTTTGTGTCTTTTGGGGTATCGCAGGCTTTCGTGGGATATTGCAGCATCCGCAAAAGACAGAATCCCTTGAAGGCGCAGTAACATTCCTATTTTGCTTAGGCTTGATGCTTTTCTTGGGCATGCTTTTCCATTTCCGCAAAATCGCCCACTACAACCGCGAGGTCTATCCGCTCCTCCATTCGGACTGGGCGCAGACCTTCATGTGCCGCCGTTGCGGAAAGTACTCCCTGATTCATCCGTAGCCGCTGGAGCAAGATCGCTCCGCGAATATGCCTCAAACGCACAATGAGGCAGCGGGATCGATAATGCCTCAAATGCGTGATGAGGAATTTCACGCAATTTGCCTCAAACGCACAATGAGGCATCCGGATCGACAATTCCTCAAATGCGCGACGAGGAATTTGAAGCGATTTGCCTCAATCGCACATTGAGGCAACGGGAACGATCTTTCCTCGACTCGGCAACGCACTACGAGAACCATCCTCGCCTTTCATCGTTATCCTTCGGCCATAAAAAAGCCCTGGCCGAAGCCAGGGCTCGCAGCGACTACCGGGGTCTTATTGGACGGCCGATGCGACCTTGTGAAGCTCTGCGGTATTCTCGGTGTGCCTGGTAAAGACGATGTAGATCTTCGTATCGGCGGGCACGGAAACGACAACGCGGCTATTGGCGTTCAGGCTCATCATCTCGGTATCACCCGCTGTGCCAATATTCTCGGCGAGCCTCTCCCGCAGCATGTCGCTTTCGGAAAACGCGGCGCTTGAATTGTTGCCGGCCACCTCGGCAAGCACAGAACCGATCCCCGATGCCGCGCGAACCAGGAAATTCTTTCCGGTGTTTTTCCCGTAGACGCTGCCTTTGATCGGTCCGAGATCGAGCCCTGTGCCCACGGCTTCGATCTTCTCCCTGGCGCCGTCCAGCAATTCAACCTCGTCAAACTTCACGCTGACCAGCCCGCTGCGATCTGCCTGTTGAAGCGATCCATAAACGCGCGCGCCGGCAGGTATAACGATTCTGTCGCCGATCGCGTAGGTGTACTCGACCACGGCCACAACCGGCGTCAGCACTGCGCTTGAGATCTGCGTTTCGAGCTTCGCCTCGATCCGTGTTCCAGGCGTGAGATCAAGTCGCGGCGTCGCATCGCCACCGGCGCTCGTATTTGAAAGTGCCCCGGCTGAAATCTGCGTCACGCTTCGCACAAAGACGAGCGATGGCTCCTTCAATGCGTTCTGCTGCTGGTTCTGCGCGGCTGGCTGGTTTGTCGCTTCGCCGTAAGGCGCAGGATCTTCCCACTTCTGTTGTGTCTGCTCGAAGGTCGGCACGCTCGCCAGTGTGCGCCCGGCTCGTGGCTTTGCCGTAGCAGGCTTCTCCGTTGCGTCTGAACTCGATTGGGGCGCCGTCGGACCCGTCGATGCGCGTGTCCTCCGGATGTCGCCTGGGCCAAGCTGGCCGGCCGAATTGTCTGGCGCGGCGGTACGCACAGTGTCCATAACAGGCGTGACGCTGCCTTTGGCCGGCTTCGTTTCGGCTTGTTTCTGTTGCTGTACCTGTGGCTTTGCCGCAATCTGTTTCTTGGGCGCATGGCCTGCGATTGCCGTAATGATGAAGAAGAGAACCGCTACCGCAAGCCCACCACCGAGGGAAAGCAGTTTTCCTTTGCTCAATCCTTCCGAGCCGCTTTTGCTTGTCCGCGTCGCAAATGCTGACGAACCTTTCGCAGGCTGTTCTTGATCGATCCCGACTCCTTGAGATACGCCCGGCTCCGCAATGCCTTCAGCCGGAGCAGTCGAGCCAATGGTGCTGTTTCCGATGCTGTCGTTGATGCTCATAGTCGATTGCCCCTTTCTACTGGTTGTCGGATGAAATTGGTGGAGTGAACGGAAGCCGAATCAGAATCGGCCTGTCGACCTGATCCGCTTGCGCAATCTGAAGGAAGATCTGCTCGGTGGACTCTTTGAAATTGGGCCGG
>JBKQNU010000015.1:0-2738 GCA_052145815.1 Occallatibacter sp. | reverse complement strand
AGCGCGCGAAACGCTGTGGTGGTCCGCTTTTGCCGGACCAGAAAACGCTATGAGAGACAAGGTGTCCTCGTCGAGACGTCTGCTCTGGAAAAGGCGGAGCGGGAATGTGCGGAAGATGCGGATGAGCGGGCGGCTGGACGCGCGCGCGAGGCTGTGCGGCGGCGCGAAGAAGACCGCAAGTTGGTGGCTCGCATGGCAAAGCAGATCGGCGTCCTGTTCCCCGGCTGTCCGCCTCTTGAACTGGCTGCAATGGCCGAGCATACCGCCCTCAGGGGCAGCGGGCGCGTTGGCCGCACGGAGTCGGGTCGGAATCTGGAGGAGCGCGCTTTGACTGCGGCAGTGGTCGCAGCGGTTCGGCATAAACATACCGAGTACGACAAACTCCTGGATCTAGAAATCGATCGCGCTACAGCCCGTCAGACAGTCGGCGATAAGATCGAAGAGGTTTTGGCGGCTTGGCGGACGTAAGGTCCATTCGACTTGGCATCACCCACCATCTCTCGGAGATCCGGAAATCAGCCGTTTGGTCCAAGCAGAAGAACCCACCCTGTGTAAGAGCGTTTCAATCGCCCGGTGTATTGGCCCGTGGTGGCGGGCCATGTTGTACGCTCCTGAAGAGGAAACTTTTCTATGCTAATCGAACAGCAGATCGCCGCCCGGCGGGAAAGGGCCGTTGCAGCTCAGTTGAGGATATTGAAACGGCCAGCAAGCGGACCTTATGGGGATTACAGCGTCAAGTCGGCCAGCGGGCGGACCTATAAGGTGGCGATTCGTGGTCTGGGGCTTTTCGAGAATTACTGCTCGTGCCCGGATTTCGCGATCAATACGCTGGGAACCTGCAAGCACGTCGAGGCGATGCTTCTGCGGCTGCGGAAGCGCCATCAGAAGACGTTGGAAGCCGCGAAGTTCAAGCGCACGCGCGCATCCATCTCGCTTCAGTACGGAAATACGATTGAGGTGCGGCTGCGTATGCCCGCATCGCCTTCGCCTGCGCTCCTGTCGATCGCAGCGGAACACTTCGACACCAGCGGCCTTCTGCGCCGAGAGCGTTACCGGGGATTCTCCGAGGTGCTGGAGGCGCTGCGCAACGCGGACGGCCAGTCGATCATCTACAGCGACGTCCTGGATTACATCGACCGCGAAAATGAGCTCGCCGAAGGCCTTGAGCTTGAGCGCAAGCTGCTTCGAAAACTGAAGCGGGGACAAGATCCCACCGCGGGCGTATTGAAAACCAAGCTTCTGCCCTATCAGGCGCGGGGCGCGATCTTCGCGGCTTGCCGCGGTCGTGCAGTCCTGGCCGACGACATGGGGCTGGGCAAGACAATTCAAGCGCTGGCAATGGCTGAACTTCTGCGTCAACGGCGCGGGATCGAGAGAGTGCTGGTGATTGCGCCAGCCTCGGTCAAATACCAGTGGAAGACGGAGATTGAAATGTTCACCGACCGTTCCGTAAGGATCATTGAAGGTCTCTTGCCGCAGCGGCGCGAGATGTATGCGTCCCCGGAGTTTTTCACTCTCACCAACTACGAACTCGTGCTCAAAGACATTCGATACATGCAGGAACTTCGTCCGGACCTGATCGTCCTCGACGAGGCACAGCGAATCAGAAACTGGACCACCGCGACCGCCCGCACCATCAAACAATTGAAGGGCCGCTACGCCCTGGTGCTGACTGGCACGCCTCTTGAAAACAAACTGGAGGAGCTCTTTTCCGTCGTCGAGTTCGTCGACGGCCGCAGGCTCGGCCCCGCGTTCCGCTTCGTGGACGAGCACCGTGTGCTGGACGAAAAAGGCCGCCTGACCGGCTACCGCGGCCTGGATCAGATTCACAAGCAGTTGGCCCCGATCCTGCTGCGACGCACGCGCCCGGAGGTGCTGAAGGATCTGCCCGAGCGAACCGACAAAGTTTTTCGCGTGCCGTTGACCAGCCAGCAGGCGGAACCTTACTTCGAGCAGAGCGATATGCTGGCGACGCTCATGCGCAAATGGGAACGCCAGGGCTGGCTCTCCGAAATCGATCAAAAGCGCATACTGTGCTACATCCAAAACATGCGCATGTTGTGCAACTCGACATTCCTCTTCGACAAGCAGACCCACCATTCGCCCAAGCTCCAGGAGTTCCGCGAGATCATGACCGACTTCGTCGTGGGCGAAGAACGCAAAGTGGTGGTCTTCAGCGAGTTTGAACGAATGACGCATCTGGCAGGCGAGGAGTTGCGCAAGCTGGGCATCGGATTTGTGTCGCTCCATGGTGGCGTACCCTCTCGGAAGCGCGGCGCTTTGATCGAGCAGTTTCGCAACGATCCTGCCTGCAAGGTCTTTCTCTCGACCGATGCGGGAGGCGTGGGCCTCAATCTGCAAGCGGCCTCAGTGGTTGTGAACTTCGAGCCCCCGTGGAACCCGGCACGGCTCGAGCAGCGCATCGGGCGCGTACACCGGCTGGGCCAGTCGCGACCTGTGCACGTAATTCACATGCTCACGGAGAAGAGCATCGAAGAGCGCGTGTGGGAGACGCTGGCCTTGAAGAAATCTTTGTTTGCCGGAGTCTTCGATTCACCCACGGACGAGGTGAGCTTCGCCAAGCTGGGCCGCAAGACGATGCTACAGGCGGTGAAAGAGATTTTCGCCGAACAACCGGGTCGGCCCAAACCGGTAATTGACCACGCTCCGGCTGAGCCGGTTGCTCTTCCGCAGGCGCTGCAGTACGTGCAGACGCAGTCGACGGGTTTAGCGGGTGC
>JBKQNU010000014.1:0-65000 GCA_052145815.1 Occallatibacter sp. | reverse complement strand
AGTGACATGGAGGGTAATCTCTACGGCACGGTGATTGCGGCCCAGGTGCGCTCGGGCAAGATTCCCGAGTCAGTGGTTGACGAAGCGGCGCGGCGAGTTCTGCGCGTCAAGTTTGCGCTGGGGCTGTTCGATCATCCTTACACCCCTGAGTCCCCGGCGTACGATGCCACCCCGGAGCGCCGCGCCGCTGCCCGCAAGGTGGCCGACGAAACGCTGGTGCTGCTCAAAAACGATCCGGTGGAGGGTGTGGGGAACCTTCTGCCGCTCACTGCCAAGGCAAGGAAGGTGGCGCTGATCGGGCCGTTAGCCGATAACCAGCGCGAGATGCTGGGGGCATGGGCGGTAACCGGCGATCCCAAATATGTGGTCACGCTGCGAGCGGCACTTGAGGAGCGTCTCGGTGACCGGCTGCTCTATGCACCGGGCTGCGATCTGCTTACCGGCAAGGACGCCAATGTACTGAAGCACGTCGACTTCGACGGTCCGATGATTTCTGACCATCAATCGCCTGTGCCGGATGACGCCAAGACGATTGCCGAGGCCGTGGAAACAGCCAAAAAGGCGGATGTGGCCATCCTGGTGCTGGGCGAACCGGCCAACTGGATGGAAGGCGAAGCGTCCAGCAGGACGACGCTGGGATTTACGGGAGGGCAGCAGGAGCTTCTCGAAGCTGTAGTCGCGACGGGCAGGCCGGTCATCCTGGTGGTGCTGGCCGGTAGACCGCTGGAGCTGAAGTGGGCCGCCGCGCATGTGCCGGCGATTCTGGAGGCATGGAGTCCGGGCATCGAAGCCGGCCATGCCGTGGCCGATGTGCTGTTCGGCGACGTGAATCCCTCCGGCAAGCTGCCATCGAGTTTCCCGCGCGCCGTGGGTCAGGAGCCGCTTTACTATGCGCAGCTTCCCACAGGGCGCCCGGCGCACGGAGATCTGAGCCATCTGCCGCGGAATGACGCGGAGAAGTTCGTTTCGCGCTACATGGATGAGGAGAACTCTGCGCTCTTCCCTTTCGGCTGGGGTTTGAGTTATACGCGCTTCAGTTATACGCAGCCCAGGGTTAGCCGGGCTGAGGTTCCTCTGGGGGAAGTGATTGCGTCGGGGAGCAAGCCCGTGGTGATGGTGGGCGTGGACGTGAAAAACACCGGCAGCGTGGCGGGGGTGGAGGTGGTGCAGCTCTACATTCGCAACACCGCCGCCAGCGTGGAGCAACCGGTGCGCGAACTGAAAGGCTTTGCGCGGGTCGCCCTCGCACCCGGCGAACAGAAGCATGTGGAGTTCCCGCTCGGGTTCGACGAGCTGAACTTCGTGAATGTCGAGATGAAGCGGACTGTGGAGCCGACGACGTACAGAATCTGGGTTGGCGGCAGCTCGCTGGCGACGGCGGAGACGAGCTTGGAGGCGGTGGAGTAGGAAAACAGGGAACAGGGGTCAGGGAACAGGGATCAGCGATCTGTAGCCTAGCCTCAAATGCTGCAACAGGCTGTTGAAGCAGCCGGGGATTTGAATTCACCTCATCGAGAAAGCGATTCCCACTCGACTTCCATGTGGGGGTGACAGGTACACTGGGCACGAAAGGAAGGTTGCCTCATGCAGACTCGGATTCAAGGCACCACCATGCCCGTGCTCGACGTGCAGCTTGACCCCAACGAGAGCGTGTTTTCAGAGAGCGGCGAGCTCTCCTGGATGACCGCTTCCATCCAGATGACCACCCACACGCAGATGGGTGGAGGCGGCGGGCTGTTCGGCGTGCTCAAGCGCGTGGCGGGCGGCGGCAGCCTGTTCATGACGGAATACCGGGCCATGCAATATCCCGGCGAAGTGTCATTCGCCACCAAGGTGCCGGGACACATTGTGCCCGTCCCGGTCGGTCCGGGGCAGGAGTATATGATTCATCGCCACGGGTTTCTCTGCGCCACAGACGGCGTCACCATCGGCGTTGGTTTCCAGCAATCGCTGGGGGCGGGAATCTTTGGCGGCAACGGCTTCCTGTTGCAGAAGGTAGCCGGAGCGGGGACGGCCTGGATTGAATTGAGCGGCGAGCTGATCATGAAGAACCTCGCCCCCGGTGAAGTGCTGCGCGTGCATCCGGGACACGTGGGCGCGTTTCAGTCCTCGGTGGCCTTTCAGATCATGATGGTTCCGGGCCTGAAGAACGCCATCTTCGGCGGTGACGGAATCTTTCTTGCAGTCTTGCAAGGGCCGGGGACAGTGTGGCTGCAGACGCTGCCCATCTCGCGCCTGGCGCACCAGATTGCCGAATACATTCCGCACGGGGAGGCGCGCCAGGTTGGACCCGCCGCCGGCGGCGCGCTGCTGGGCGGGATTGTGGGGTCGATCCTGGGCGGAGACCAGTGAGACAGGGCTCAGGGTTCAAGGGTCAGGGGTCAGCCGATGGGCGCTCCTCGCTGGGGAGCGCCGCATGACTGTGCCGTCCGCCAGCCCGCGTACGCTTCGCGGTGACATTGTTTTTACCTTCGCGATCTTGCTGGCGCTCGCCGTGGCCTGGCAAGTGCGCGAAGTGCTGATGCTGCTCTATGTGAGCGCATTGTTTGCGGCCGTGCTTACGCCGGTGGTGCGCTCCACCAGCAGGCTGCACATTGGCCGTTGGCGGCCGTTCAAGGGCTATGCGGTTCTCTTTTTGCTGCTGGCCATGGCGGGCGCGCTCACTGCGTTTGGTTTCCTGGCGCTCCCGCCGGTGATTCGGGATCTGCGTAAGTTTGCCAACGAAATGCCGGTGCAACTGCCCAGCGTGCTGGACAAGCTCAGGAACGTCCCCTTCGCTGGCAACCTGAATACAGCGGAGATTACTGGCCGGTTTGAAGATTTTGTCAGCAACGCAGCCACTTACCTGCTGCTTTCCATCAAGGAATGGGCGGGAAGCCTGGTGAATGTTGCTATGGGCTTCATCCTAACCGTGTATTTCATTCTGGAAGGGGATCACGCGTATCGGTGGTTTCTTTCGTTCTTCCCGGCGGAGAGCCGAGACCGGCTTGACGGCGCCCTGCAACGCGCCAAGGTGCGCATGGACAGATGGCTGGTGGGCCAGGGCAGCCTGATGCTGATTCTCGGAATGCTCAGCACGGCCGTCTATCTAATGCTGCACATTCGCTACGCGTTTGCACTGGGCGTGCTGACCGGGTTGCTGAATATCATCCCGGTGCTGGGCGCGGCCATCTGCGTGGCGCTTGCGCTGCTGGTGGCGGCCATCGACTCCTGGGGCCACGTGCTGGGAGTGGCCATTTTCTACATTGTCTATCTGCAGATTGAGAATTCGATTCTCACCCCGCGCATCATGCGCAACAGCGTTGGGCTGCCGGGGCTTGCCATCCTTGTGGCTTTGCTGCTTGGCTCGGCGCTGGGCGGCATTCCCGGAGCGCTGGTTTCGGTTCCTACCGCGGTGCTGGTGGCCGTGCTGGTGGATGAGTACCTGGTCTGGAAGCCGGAGGCATAATCGAAAGCTTCCCTAGCGGCGCACTCGTACCGCTCCGTCGACAACCGCTTTCATGACGCCGCAATCGGAGAAAAACCGGACGAAGCTCCCAGTGAGCGGCTCCCAGGTTTCAGAAGCAAGGCCTGGGGCACCCGGCACTCGTGTCTGGGCTGCACTCTCGCCCGCTGGAGAGACGCTGCGGAGCCCGGCCATCTTCAGATCGCCCGTGCCCTGGGCATCGAGGATCATCCCCGTCAGCTTGCGGGCTACATCGAGGGGAAAGCTTTCCGTGACAAAGACCAGCTTGCCCCGCGTGGTGATCACCACCGGGCCTTCGCTGGTTGAGAAGACCTGTTCTTCATCTCCATCAGGAAGGTCAGCCGCGCCGGCTTTCTGTGCGGCGACGTCCGGCTTGAGGCCGGAATATTTGCGCCCCAGTTCGGTCGCGTACATCTGGGTAAAGGCCTCGGCCGAGGCGGCGTTCTTCCAGACTGACAGGTAGAACAGCGCCAGGGATTTGGTTGTGCTCTGCTCGGCGGGAGTGGCGGAGAGCCGCTGGCCAGCCCAGTAAAGCCCCCCGTTCCATGCCGGGGTCAGATCGCGCGCGGCATTCTCGCCGGCGAAGATTCCGGCCAGAATGTGCAGATCGAGCTGGCCCACCTGGCCAATGTCGTAGGGCTTGTAGAGTTTGTCCACCAGGGGATGAATGTTGGGCAGCAACGGGAGCGGCGGGGTGTTCTTTTTCTCGTAGTCGCGCGGGTTCATGATCTCCCAACTCGAAGTGGGCGGGCGATCCAAGGTTCCGGGAAAAGCCGCGGCCTGGCCCTGATCCATCCACACGTCCTGCTCAAAGCTGAGGCCTTCGCGATAGGGGAACAGCAGCGACTCGGAGAGCAACAGCGGTGCACGGGCCAGGACGGGGGAACTGTCGGTCGACGTCATCTGCTGCTTGACGAAATCCATCACCTCGGGATCCTTGACCAGGCTCTTGCCCATGGGCTTGAGGATGTAGTCCATCATGACGGCCGTGGCCTGGCCTTCGACCACGGCATCGCGGGCAGTGTCGAGTTCGTCCTTGGCCAGGTGATCGGTGTCTCCGGCGGCGTTAACCGAGACGTCATCCGGGGTTTGATCGTCCCACTTGTCAAGGTCGACGCGCTGGTCCTGCAGGGCGTGCGTGAGTTCGTGGGCCAGGACGGGCTTTTGCTCCTCGACGCTCACCCAGTCCAGCATGTTTACGGTCTTGGTCTTGGAGTCGTAATAGGCCTCGACTTGTTCCGTCAGCAGCGCCAGCAGAAAGGGTTTGAGCGCGAAGTCGCGATCCAGCAATCCGAATTTCTTGAGGACGATTTCGTCGCGCTGCATGCGCTTGGCGCCCTCGTCGTCATTGAATTTCTCCTTCAGGTAGCCTTCCACTTCGTCGCGGCTGGTGATTTTGCGCTTGACGGTGCTCTTGATGGGCAGGCCGGTCTCGTTCGAGGAAAACTTGATCAACTCATCCACCAGCGAGAAAAGCAGCTTTGCTTCTCCCGGCGTGATCTTGGTCTCCGGCTTGTCACCGGATGGGGTCTGAACTGCTGGCGGAGTCCGCGTCGGGGGCGAGGTTGGACTGGGAGGGTTGGGCTGCTGGGTGTTTCCGGCCATCGCTGACGACAAAAGACACAAACAAGCTGCCCATGCCCACCCCTGCAAGATCTGCCTGGACCGCTCCTGCTGCTCGCTCATTCAATCTCCCTGCTATCTTTACAGCGAACCGTGGATTTCCCGCGGCGCTGGCTGCATCCTCTTCAAAGGCTATAATTAAGATGCGGTATTGCGCGGGAATTGATCGGTAAATCTGGCGCCATTTCGCGGAAAAGCCCCCTATGACGCAAATAGATTTGGCAGCAACCCCACAGGCTACGGCATTCGCTGAGTTGCTCGAATCCGCGGCTACCCCTCACCATCTTGCACCTTACTGCGGGGTCCTCACCCCACGGGAGTTAGACGCGCCAGTTGCGGAATCAGAGGCTTTGGCAAATGGAGTTGCGGGCCATGACCAGGGCTGGCGGAGGCGCGTGGCGGTGCGCGGAGAAGACCGTTTCCGCTGGTTGAGCGGCATGGTTACCAACATGGTGAACGATCTGGGCCAGAATGCCGGCGCGTGGAACCTTGTATTGAACGCCCAGGGACGCATTCAGGGCGACCTGACAGTCTGGCGCGAAGGCGACCATCTGGAAATTGAGATGGCCGCCGACCAGTGTGAGCGGCTGCTCGCCCACCTCGGCCACTTCATCATCATGGACGACGTTGAACTGGTTCCGCTCGATGGCGAGGCGGCGCTAGGGCTGACCGGACCGCATGCGGACGACGTGCTGGCCAGGGTCGGTTTGCCCACGCTTTCAGAGCCCATGACGTTTACCCGCGTGGAGTGGAACGGCATGGATCTGCGCGTTGCACGGGAGTACGGCGCTACCGCGGCGCATTATGTGCTGTGGGCGCCGGAAGCCCAGCTTGGAAAGCTGTGGAAATATCTGCGCACCGCGGGAGCTACGCCGGTGGGAAGTGCATCGCTGGAGGCGTTCCGCATCGCCGAGGGCATTCCGGCGTACGGAATCGACATGGCGGAGCGCGATCTGCCGCAGGAGACCTCGCAGATCAGGGCGCTGCACTTCAGCAAGGGCTGCTACCTGGGCCAGGAGATCGTGGAGCGCATTCGTTCGCGGGGCAATGTGCACAAGCACTTGCGGCAACTTGAGCTGTTTGGACCGGTACCGGCTGCCGGCGCAGAGCTAGGATTGGACGACGGGACGGTTGGCGGGCAGATTACGAGTGCGGCCGAGCTGGCGCTGGCCTCGGGTAGCCGCGTGTTTGCGTTGGCCATGATGCGCGCGGAAGCCGAGCAGCGCAATGAGCCCTTCAACTATGCGGCGGGCGCGGAGGCGGGCACGGCCCGGATTCTGGCGGCGCCGCCGAGCTTTCGATAGCGATTTAACTAATAGCGATTCGGCCAGGCGATTTCTGAGCATGTCAATGAGACGGATGGGAAACAAGGAACCATGAGCGATACCCCGAAATTCGAAGTGATCGACCGCCGCAAGTACAAGGCGGACGAAGAACAGCAGAGCGAGAAGGCCGCGTCGACCGCGACTGAGACCAAACCCGCACCGGCAGAGGCGAGCGCGCCCTCCGCTGGACCGCACCTGGTGGTCAACGAAGGCCGGCACGGGGCGGCCTCGGCACCTGCTGAAGACCAGCAGCCAGGCTTTGAAGAGGGAGCTGAGACGGATTTGCCGGCTCCGCCCACGGCCGAGGAGAGTCTGGAACAGAAAGTCGCTTATGACGCGTCTGCGCAGCGGCTGGAAGAGCTGATCAGGGCGCAGAATCCCGCCCTAGGGGCGCAGCCGCCCATTACATTCGAGCACCTGGTGCAGCAATTCTATGTTTCGGCCATGATCCAGATGGGCGCCGGGGCCCAGGAGGGGCAGCGGCCGCGGGTGGATATTCTGGGTGCGCGCACTACGATCGACCTGCTCGGCGTGCTGGCGGAGAAGACGCGTGGCAACCTGACGCCATCCGAGGATAAGGCGCTGCAAGCGGTTCTGTTTGAGGCGCGCATGGCGTTCATGGAACTGACCAGCATGATCAACCTGCAGGCCATGCAACCGCCGCAGCCTCCGCCGCCGGGAAAGCGGTAATGCGAGGGACTAGGGACTGGACATTCGGAGTTTCAATCGCCTAAGAAGTTGCTTGGAAGCCAAAGATACGTTGTCGTTTGATAACAGAAGCGCCAAGTACTGTCCTCCCGGGCAGGGAGGAAGTGGAAATAGCCCAGGCTGAAATCCTGGGATTGCGTACCGATCCATCTCCTCCGTCCCGTAGGGCCGGAGTGAATCTCACTCTCGCCAAATCGAAAATCTATAGAGTATGGAAGGCAGCCTCACATTTCTCGGGACGGGAACTTCGATGGGAGTTCCAACGCTGGGCTGCGGCTGCGAGGTCTGTACCTCGGCAGATCCGCGTGACCGGCGGCTGCGCCCTTCGGTCCTTGTTCGCTGGAAGGATACTGCAGGCGCATCGGAATCCACACGCGAGCGCATCGTGGTTATCGACACCGGCCCCGATTTCCGCGAGCAGTTTTTGCGCGCCGGGGCCAGGCGCATGGATGCGGTGTTTTACACCCACTCTCACGCCGACCACGTTCTCGGTCTGGACGATCTTCGGCCGCTGAGCTTCAAGGCGTTTCGCGAAGGTGGCCCGATTCCGCTTTATGCGACTGCGGAGACGACGTCTACGCTGCATCGGATCTTCGACTATACCTTTTCTCCGGATGCAACTTATCCCAATCGGGCCAAGCTGCGGCTGGAGCCGCTGGCGGAAACAACTTCCGTGCACGGCGTCGAGTTTCGGCGCATTCCACTGCTGCATGGAGAGATGGAGATTGTGGGATACCGGTTCGGCCGAGCGGCTTACCTGACCGATGTGAGCGAGATTCCCGAAGAGAGCTTCGCACTGCTTGAAGGGCTTGACCACCTGGTGCTCTCAGCGCTGCGCTACAAGCCTCACCCCAGCCACGCCACGGTGGAGCAGGCGCTGGGCTGGGCACGGCGCATTGGCGCAAAACAGACCTGGCTCACGCACATCGCCCATGAGCTTGGCCACGAGAAAACCAACCGGACGCTGCCGGCCGGCGTGTCGCTGGCGTACGACGGACTTACCGTCCCTGTGACCCTATGAGCGCCTTTGATCGCATGAGCAGCCTTGAACGCGCGAGAAAGAATCCAGCCCAAGGGTTTTCCGTCTACCGCGCGTTGGCGGAAATTCCCGCAGGGTTTGGCCCGTGCGTGGCGGCCATCGGCAATTTTGACGGCGTCCACCTGGGGCACCAGGAAGTTCTTTCCGCTGTGGTTTGCGCGGGCGGCGAACTGGGCGCCCGTGCGGTTGCCATTACCTTCGACCCGCATCCGGAGCGCTATCTGCGCCCAGCCAGAGCACCACGGCTATTGACGCCTCTGAATGAAAAGATCCGCCTGCTGGCTTCGACCGGGATCGGCGCTGTTGTGGTTCTGCCCTTCGATGCTTCGCTGGCTGGCCTGACTGCGGAGGAGTTTGTGCGCGGGATTCTTGTCGAGAGACTCGGTGTGCGCAGCCTGCATGAAGGCGGCAATTTTCGATTCGGTTATCAGGCGCAGGCTGGCGTAGAAGAACTGCGCGCATTCGGCGCGGATTTTGGATTCGCAGTTCATGTGCACTCACCGGTGCACGTCCATGGTCTTGAGGTTTCGAGCTCGGCTATCCGTGCCCTGGTTGCTGCGGGAGACCTGCGCCGCGCCCGCTGGATGCTGGGCCGCCCGTTCTCAGTGCGAGGGACACAGGCACGCGGCCGCGGCATCGGCACGCGAATGCTGGTGCCCACCGTGAACCTTGCGCCGCATGAGGAATTGCTGCCTGCATTCGGCGTATATGTCACGCGGCTCACGGTGGCCGGGCGCTGTTTTCAGGCCGTGACGAACGTGGGCAACAGGCCCACATTCGGCGAGCCGTCGTTTGCGGTCGAGTCGCATATTCTGGACTTCGAGCCGATCGAAATGGACGAGCAGACGCCCATCGATCTCGAATTCCTCCTGCGCCTGCGCGAAGAGATCGCTTGGCCCTCGCCGGAGGCGCTCAAGGCCCAGATCATGAAGGACGTGGCCAGGGCGAAGCGATTCTTCCGGCTGGCTCAGTAGTGTTTGCGCGCGAGCGAACTGCTTCTGATATAAAGGCTGGTGTTTAAGCCGGTGAATATTTTCGGCGCGGTCCGAAATCTTCTGTGAGCCCGGCCTGGGAGAACGAAATGAAATCGCAATCCTCCAATTCCAACGCGCCTGCTGGCATCAACCGCCGCGACTTTCTCAAAGTGGCTGGCGCCGCAGCCCTTTTGCCCCGCGGCGCATGGGCGAGAACGGCTCCTTCCAACCGCATCACCGTTGGCGTTATCGGCTGGGGCATGATGGGGCCGGGGAACACCAAGGCATTTTTGGCACAGGACGATTGCCAGGTAGTGGCGGCCTGCGACATCCACACCGGCCACTTGCAGGCTGCCGTAGACACGATCAATGCGAAGTACGGCAACAAGGACTGCATGGTGTATCACGATTACCGCGAGATGCTGGCGCGCGACGATATCGACGCCATCATGATTGCAGTGCCCGACCACTGGCATGCCATTATCGCTACCGAGGCCGCCTATCGGAAGAAGGACATCTACGGTGAGAAGCCGGTGGCGAAGACAATTGCTGAGCAGCAGTCGATTGTCAGGGCTGTGCAACGAAACAACATCATCTGGCAGACGGGAAGCTGGCAGAGATCGCTGCCCACATTTCACAAGGCGGCGGAGATTGTGCGCAACGGGCTGATCGGGACTGTAACCCACGTTGAAGTCGGCTTGCCTGGAGCGCCGCACGACTTCCCCAACACCGTGCCACCGCTGCTGCAGAAGCTTGCCTCGCTCCCGGACAAGATCACCAGCCCATCGCAGATCATTCCCGGAACACCGGCATGGGACCTGGCCGTCAGCGAACCACCGCCGGAACTCGACTACGACCGTTGGATTGGGCCGTCGCAGAAGGAGCCGTACATCGACGCGCGCGTCTACCAGAACTGGCGCTGGAACTACAACACCGGCGGCGGACAGTTACTGGACTGGATCGGGCACCATGGCGACATTGCGCATTGGGGACTGGCCTTCGACCTCACCGGCCCGTCGGAAGTCGAAGGCCACGGCGACTTTCCGCCAACAAACGCCGTCTGGAACGCGGCGCTGAAATACGATGTCGAGTGTACTTATCGCAAGGAAGTGACCGGCTATCCGGTCGATGTGAAGATGACCATTGCGGGTGGGTCACCGGCGATTGCGATGGGCACCAAGTGGATCGGCACCGATGGCTGGGTGTGGGTGGACCGCAGCGGCTTCGATTCTTCCAATCCGGATTGGGCGAAGGGCGATTTATTGCCGGACGATCTGCGCAAGGTGAAGCTTTACGAATCCGCCGAGCACAGGCGCAACTTCCTCGATAGCGTGAAATCGCGCAAGCCGACGATTACTCCGGTCGAGACGGCGCACCACTCAACGATCCCCGGTCACCTGGGGCTGATCTCCATGCTGGTGGGGCGGAAAATCCGCTGGGACGTCAAGGAAGAGAAGATTCTCGACGATCCTACGGCCAGCGAGTTGTTGTCACGGGCTTATCGCGCCCCGTATCGGCTGGCTTGACACCTGTGTTGAGCGTTGGCGAGCCGGTGGGCTGAACCATCGCGGGCTTGACGGTAGCTGCCGGTTTGGCTTGAGCTGGTTTGATGGGGGGGATCTGAGGGGCAAGCGCGGGCTTTACCTGGGGCTTTGCCGAAGCATCACCCGATGGTTTAATAACCGATTGGTTGGAGGCTTTTGCGACCGCAGGCGTAACGGGCGCAGACGCCGGTTTCATTTCAGCGCTGGTATTGACAGTCCTGGGCTTGGCATCGGCGGGCTGCGCGACTGCGGAATTCGTCGCTCCTGAATTCGTTGCTTCTGGATTCGCAGGCGTTTCGGTAGCGGCCTTCAGAGTCTTGTCGTCCGGTGTGTCGGAAAGGAACTGCTCGGAATCCTTGCCCACAATGGCTGCTTTCATGAACGTCATCCAGATGGGCAGCGAGGCTTTGGCTCCCGTTTCCTTTTCGCCCAGGGACTCGCGGCTGTCATAGCCAACCCACACCCCGCAGGTGACTGACGGCGAGAAGCCCAGAAACCACGCATCCGTGTAATCGCTGGTGGTGCCTGTCTTGCCTCCGAGGGGATGCTTCAGTTGCGCGGCCGCTGCTCCTGTGCCGAACTGTGTGACGGCGCGGAGAAGGATCATCATGGTGCGCGCAGTTTGCTGGTCGATGACTTCGTTGACGGTGGGCGCATCTTCCCACAGCGTTATGCCGTCGGCGTTCGAGACCTTGCGAATCAGTCGCGGCGTTACGCGGATACCGTCGTTGGGGAAGACGGAGTACGAAGCAACCTGCTCGTTAAGCGTGATTTCAACGGCGCCGATGGCGATGGGAAGATAGGCAGGAATATTCGAAGTGACGCCGAAGCGGTGGGTCATGTCGATGACTTTGTGAATGCCCACGCGCGCGGCCAGCTTGAGGGCGGGAATGTTGCGCGACTCGGCGAAGGCGTTGACTAAAGTCATGGCGCCTTTGTAGTCGTTTTCGTAGTTGTGCGGGGTATAGCCGCCAAAACTTACCGGCCCGTCGACGATGATGTCAGTGGGCTTGGCGCCTTCTTCGATGGCTGTCGTGTACACATAAGGCTTGAAGCTCGATCCTGTCTGCCGCTCGGCTTGCATGGCGCGGTTGAACTGCGAGAGTGCGTAGTCGCGGCCGCCCACCATGGCCAGGATGTCGCCGGTGGTGTTGTCCATGGCCATCAGCGCGCCTTCCGCGCCTGAATCCTGTTCCAGGGTGGCGCGGCGCTCCCTGCCTTCCATTGCGTCCGACAAGTGGACATAGATAATATCGCCCGGCTTGACCAGTTCGCTTCCAAAACGCTCGCCGGTCCATTTCCAGTCATCCGGTAGCAAAACGATCTGCTCGTTGCCGGCGCGGGCATGAATCTCGAGCGGCATGTCGCTGGTGACCATGGCATGGACGTAGTCTCCGGGTTTGGACTTTACCGCCCAGTCGGGATGTTTGTAGTCCGCCATGGCCATGCCTTTGTCCACCACGTTTTCGAGCTTTCCGGTCCATCCCTTGCGGCGCTCGTAAGTGGCGAGGCCATCGTCCACGGCGCGGTTGGCGGTTTGCTGCAGATCCAGGTTGAGGGTGGTTTGGACTTTGAGACCCGCCTCGTGAACCTGTTCCGAACCGAAGCGCTTTTCGAGCTCCTGGCGCACTTCCTCCTGAAACCATGGCGCTACCGACATCTCCGGTTGTGCGATGTGCAGTCCCAGGGGGGAGTTGCGCGCCTGCTCGGCCTGCTGGTGGGTGATGGCATGGTCGTCCTCCATCTCCGACAGCACCAGATTGCGGCGGCGGATGGCCTTCTCCGGATAAAGCAGCGGCGAGAAAGCCACGGGTGCTTTGGGCAGGCCGGCTAACAGAGCCGCCTCGGTCAGGTTGAGGTCCTTGGCGTGCTTGGAGAAGTAGTACTCCGATGCGGCCTCAAAGCCATACATGCCGCTGCCGAGATAGATCTGGTTGCCGTAGAGCGTAAAAATCTGTTCCTTGGTAAAGGAGCGCTCAATCTGGATGGCGAGATAGGCCTCTTGAATTTTGCGCGTCGAGGTGCGCTCGGAGGAGAGGAACAGGTTTCGCGCCAGTTGCATGGTGAGAGTGGAGGCACCCTGGGCGCGGCCATGGCTGCGGATGTCGTGCCACGCGGCGCCCGCCACGCGGAAGACATTGATGCCCCAGTGCGACTCGAAGCTTTTGTCTTCAATGGAGATGACGGCCTGGCGCAGAATCGGGGCAAAGTTGTTGTAGTCGATGATCTCGCGCCGCTCCAACGCGAACGAGCCGATCACGCGGCCCTTCACGTCGTAAAGCTCTGTCGTGGTGGAGGGCCGATAGCGCTCGAGGTCGTTGATCTGGGGCAGATCGACGGAATAAACGAGCGTTAAACCGGCCAGCGAGCCTGTGACCATCGCTAGCAACAACAGCACGGCCAGCGTGAATTGGCCGGCAAGTTTGCGCCGGTTGCGCAGCGGAACCTCTGCGGCTTGCCACCGCCGCGGACGGGCAAGCGGTCGCGGTTCCGTTCGCTGGGGAGGGTATACGGGCAAGGAATTCAGGCCTCGGGAGCAAGCTCATCGCTTGGCAGGCGAGAGATGCGTCAGCCTAAGGCTAGCATTTTGCGGTTACGAGAGTATGTGCAGAAGCAGATTTATGAACCACAGCGTGCAAGGCTGAGAGCCGGACTGAACCGGACGACCGGTTCGGGATGCGCACGGAGAGATTGCTTCAGTTAACGGAATCCGTGACCAGGCTACGCACTCTTTGCCTTGAGCAGATCGAGAGCCTTGTTCAGCGGTTCATCGCCCTTGGGCGGAGCCGCTTCCTCATCGCCGTCCAGGTTTGGCTCTTCCACGGCCACGTTGGGAGTGACCGCGTCATCCTCGATCTTCTTGCCGGCAGGGCTTTGGTACTTGGCCACGGTGAGCAAAAGGGCCGCGCCGTCAGGCAATTCGATCGTCTTCTGCAACGAGCCTTCGCCGAAGGTGCGCTCGCCGACAACGTCGCCCCGCTTGGCGTCGAGAATGGCGGCAGCTGCAAGTTCGGCAGCGCCGTAGGTGCCTCGATTCACCAATATGGCCACTGGCGCATCGGTCAGAAATTTCGCCGGGTCGGCGGTAAAGGTCTGAGTGGGGAACTTCTGGCCCGAAAGCGTGGCCAGTGTGCCCTGCTTGAGGAAGAAGTTGGCCAGGCGGATGCCTTCCTGGGCATCGTCGCCCGAGGAGTCGCGCAGATCGAGCAGTACTTTGCGTCCCTTGCCTGCGGCCTTAATCCTGGCAGCAATCTCGTCCACGCGCGCCGCGCTCAGCACGCCCGGCTTGAGATAGAGAATGGTCGAATTTTCGTACTGCTGCTCGGCCATCGGCGCCGGCGCGGAGATAGTGCGCGTCAACGTCAGCTTGTCAGGGTCGGGCTTGCGCGGGCGGACTACGGAGAGATTCAGCGTGGTGCCAGGCTTGCCTTCCAGCATCAGCCGGATGACGGCCAGGGAGAGCTCGCGCGTCGACTGCTCCCCGATGGACTCAATTACATCTCCGTCGGCGAGGTGTTCATGGTCTGCCGGGGAACTGGGGGTGATGCTGACCACCACGGCATACCCATACCGCTTGGACACGTTGATGCCAACCTGGGCCACGCCGCTTGTCGGGCGCTCCTGATAGATTTTGTATTCGGTCGGGGTCAGGTAGCTGGAGTCCGAGTCAAGCGACTCAAGCAGCCCGTGCAGCGCCCCGGTGGTTACGTCGTTGACATTGGGCTCGGTGACGTAGTCGGTCTGGATCTTCTTGAGCACCTCGGCGTAGACGCGCATCTGGCGGTAAGCGCCATCCTGGTCGCCGCCGGCATGCACACCAAACAGGCCAAACTCTCCCAGGCCAAAGCCAAGGCCGAGAGCAGCGAAGATGGCTACGGAAAGAACGAAGACTACACGCTTGAACACTTGAGACACACACACCGCCAGGGCAGCCCTTGAAGGGAAGAGGCTACTCACTCTATAGACGCAATGATAGCGCAAGGGGTGCGAAAAGGGGTGCTTTTGGAGGCGGGGAGAGGAAAATCGGCAGGGAAGATCGAAATTTGAGGGTTCCGGTGGCGGAAGACGGGATCGAACCGTCGACCTTGGGGTTATGAAAACGCCAATAACCAGTACTTTCGACTACTTACATGCCTTACAAGGCCGCCAAACCACGCCAAAATACTTGTAAAACGCTTCAATTGCGGGGGCAATCACGGGGGAGGGATCGTGGGTGGAAATTCTGCCTCCAAATCCGCCTTCACATCGGAGAGATACACGAGTCCCTTCTTCGGAACCATAAGAATCTAAGTATTTTAAAATGAGCCGCCTTCGGGTGGCTCTAATCATTTAGTTAGGTTTTAGTCAGGTAATAGGCTGGTCGCCAGGAGCCGCGGGGAATCTGTCATCCTCTTTTTTGAATTTCTTAACGAGAGGAACGAATACCCTTTCAAGCGCCATGGCTTTCTGAATCAACCAATCAAACAACAGCGCCGAGTCAGCTTCGATACCTGCGTACGCTCACCCGAAGCCAATAACCCTTTGAACGACGTCATGTAGGAAATCCGGACAGGTATTGCTGCCGCAAGACTTTGCGCATGACTTTATTGGAAGCCGTTCTGGGCAGACTATCAACCAGGACAATGTCCGCCACGTGGAAGAATGGGTTCAAGTGGTCTTTGATAGCCTTCTGCATTTCTGCCTTCAGCGCAACCAGCCGTATCGGCTCGCACTTTTCTTTCCTGGCCACCGCGAAAAGAACGAGCCTATCCGGGCCACCACCTTGGGGCGGAACAGCAATGGCGGCTGTTTCCATAATCCCGTTTACATGATTATTTATCGTACGTTCGATTTCGACTGAGCCAATCTTGATCCCGGCAAGATTCATTGCATCGTCTGCTCGACCGTCCGATTGAAATCGGCCGTCTTTGCCTACAATTATCTGATCGCCATGCCGCCGCAGAGTCTTTTCATCAATAACCGGGCAGTTAGCGTAGTACACATTATCATTGTCTGCATTGAGCAGACGTGTCGAAAGGCCTATGGAGGGAGGGATTAAGAAGACTTCTCCCGCTTCACCGGTCGCACAAGGCTTTCCCTCCGCATTCAAAACGACGAAGTCCGACCCCAGAGCCTTGGCACTGAATTCCGAGGGTTTTTGGGGAGCAATCAGGATGTTGGTGATGTAGCCGCCGCCGACTTCTGTGCCACCGCAATATTCAACAACCGGCCTTGAGGTCCCATCCGGCTGATTGAGTTTCATAAGCCATGCATAGTCCTGAGGATTGGAGGCTTCGCCGCTGGAGCTGTAGGTTCGAAGGTGACTCCAATCAAGGTCATTGGTCACACCCGTGTTGCGCCACGCCTTAGCGATACTGGGAACGAGCCCCAGCATGGTCACTTTTGCATCCTGCACAAATTGACAGAAGCCGCGTTCGGTGGGAGCTCCTTCATAAAGAGCAATTGTCGATTTATTGAGCAGACTCGCAAAGACAAGCCAAGGCCCCATCATCCACCCCAGATTGGTTGGCCAGCAAACGACATCTCCACGCCTGATATCCTGATGATACATACCATCGGAACCGCATTTAATAGGAGTTGTATGATCCCATGGAATAGCCTTGGGATCGCCTGTGGTGCCGGATGAAAAGATGACGTTCGTGGTATCGTCGGGCGCGCATTTTATGGCTTGGAATCTGTCATCGGGGCTTAAGAAGTTGCTCCAATTCAAGTCACCTGCGCGCAACGCGAGCGATGTTCCCGGTTTTTCAGAAAACACTATGGCGGCGGGCGCGTTGGCTTGCTGAACTTTTTCATACATCGGTAGAGATTTTCCTGCGCGCGTGATTTGGTCCTGGGTAAAAACCGCCTTCGCATCTCCAAGGCGCAAGCGTTTGGCAATCTCCTCGGAAGGCAAACTGTCAGGAATAGAAATGACGGCTGCTCCAGCTTTGATGATGCCGAGGTAAACGGCCACGGATTCTGCCGTCATCGTCATGTCTATGGCTACACCGTCACCTTTTTCAATGCCCAGCACCTGTAATCCATTTGCGACGCGGTTGCTGAGGCGGTCAAGCTGTTCCACCGAAATTGTCTCAGAGCATCCGTCTTGACGACGAGTGACAATGGCTGGGTGGTCAGGTGAACCGCTGAAGCAGCTTTCCGCTATATTCAGTTCTGCTCCCTTTAGCCATTTGGCGTGCGCAATGCCGTCGGAAATATCAAGAAACCGATCATATGGTTTATGTAAATTAATCCCCAGTGCGCGGATCGTGCGTCCCCAAAAAGCTTCGGGCGATTGGACTGACCACGCATGGATTGCGGAGTAACTAGCAACACCTTGCTCCCGCATCAGGGCATGCAAGTTTGTGGTCTGAATGAATTCCGGGGATGGCGTCCAAACGAAATCCTGATCCATACATGCCCTATTTAAGCTGAAATACCTTTAATTTATCCAGTTCCGCACCATAGCCGAAATTTCCATTTTCCCTTCGAGGCTGCAAACCAATATACCCCCAATTGCCTCCGCTCCCGATCTTCTTGCATTTGTTTTCATCTCAAAGTCCACGGCTGTCAGTGCCAATTCCTAGAGGCCGACCTGAAAACGACGCTGCCCCGACGCCTGCCTTTTCAGGGCGTTAATAACTTGTACTTACAACTACTTACAAGACTTGGTGGGCGGGCAAGACACGGGGAAATACGTCTAAAACGGGCCAATCACGGGTGGAGATTTTCTGTACATCGCTTTTGATATCTGGAGCTAAGGCATTTCGAAATCAAACTCACGTCACAGTGCCATTGCGGCTCACCTCCGATGGGGAGCTAGAAGCTAATTTCCAATCTTCCGATATTGCACAATTAAGAGCGTCGGATCGTCCTCCTGTCCGGCACCCTGCGCTGAAGGGTCGCGCCCGGAGCTCCAAGACCTGCAAGCATGCCTAGAAGAAAATCGCTTTTCCAGTTGCTCTTTCCATATTGAGCAACTAGATTGATTGGGGCGGAATCGCCGCGTAGTTTCGCGAGCAGAAACCCCGAGGAATCGATCGTATGAAAAAGCAGAAGGCCGCACTCACCGTGAACCCCCGCACAGCCGCTCCCATCTACAAGGATGCCAAACAGCCTTCCTCGAAGCGTGTGAAGGACTTGCTTTCGCGGATGACGCTGGAGGAAAAGGCCGCGCAGATGCTGTGCGTCTGGCAGACAAAAGCCCAGACATTGGTGGATGCGGAGGGCAATTTCGACTTCCAGAAGGCAAAAAAGTCGTTTCGCAACGGGCGCGGACTGGGGCAGGTAGGCCGGCCGAGCGATGCCGGCGGCGGCAAGAAGGCGCGCGAGATGGCGGTACTGACGAATGCCATCCAGAAGTTCTTCCTGGAGAACAGCCGTCTGGGGATTCCGGTGATGTTCCACGAAGAGTGCCTGCACGGCCACGCCGCCCCGGATGGAACCAGCTTCCCGCAACCCATCGCTCTGGGAGCGACGTTCAATCCCGGGCTGGTGGAGTCGCTGTTCACGATGACGGCTCTCGAAGCGCGGCTGCGGGGCGCACACCATGCGCTGACCCCGGTGGTGGATGTTGCTCGCGAGCCTCGCTGGGGCCGCGTCGAGGAGACCTATGGCGAAGACCCTTACCTGGTTTCGCGATTGGGCATCGCGGCGGTGCGCGGATTCCAGGGAGACGCGACCTTCAAGGACAAGCGCCATGTGCTGGCGACGCTGAAGCATTTCGTCGGGCACGGACAGCCGGAATCGGGGATGAATTGCGCTCCGGCCAATGTCTCGTTGCGCGTACTGCAGGAGACGTTCCTTTATACCTTCAAGGAAGCTTTGCGCGAAGCCGGAGCGGTGACGCTGATGGCCTCGTACAACGAGATCGACGGCGTGCCTTCGCACGCGAACAAGTGGCTGCTGCGGGATGTGCTGCGCAAGGAATGGGGCTTCAAGGGATTTGTAGTGTCTGATTACTACGCCATCTGGGAGCTCGGATACCGGCCAGATACGCACGGCCATTTCGTCGCCAGGGACAAGAAGGAATCGTGCGCGCTGGCAGTGAAGGCGGGCGTCAACATCGAGTTGCCCGATCCCGACTGCTACCTGCACCTAGTGGAACTGGTGAAGAAGGGCGTGCTGAAGGAATCCGAGCTCGACGACCTGGTTGCGCCGATGCTTTTCTGGAAGTTCGAGATGGGACTTTTCGACGATCCGTATGTCGATCCGGAAGAGGCCGACCGCGTGGTTGGATGCGAGGAGCACACCGGCCTGGCGCTTACGGCGGCTCACGAAGCGATTACGATGCTCAAGAACGAGAACGGCGTGGCCCCCCTCGATCTGAACGCAATCAAGACCATCGCGGTGATCGGACCCAACGCCGACCGCGTCCTGCTGGGCGGATACAGCGGCGTGCCGAAGCGCAATGTCACGGTGCTGGAAGGAATAAAAGAAAAAGCCGGCAAGAAGGTGAAGGTGCTCTACAGCGAGGGCTGCAAGATCACCATCGGCGGCTCGTGGAACCAGGATGAGGTGGTGCCGAGCGACCCGGTGGAAGACCGCAAGCAGATTGCCGAAGCGGTGCGCGTGGCGAAGAAGGCCGACGTGATTGTGCTGGCGATCGGCGGAAACGAGCAGACCTCGCGCGAGGCCTGGATGCTGAACCACATGGGCGACCGCACCAGCCTTGACCTGATTGGCCGCCAGGATGAGCTGGTGAAAGCGATGGTTGCACTGGGCAAGCCGGTTATTGTCTTCCTGTTCAACGGCCGGCCGCTTTCCATCAACTACGTGGCTGAAAACGTGCCGGTGATTTACGAGTGCTGGTACCTCGGCCAGGAGACCGGAAGAGCGGTTGCCGACGTGCTGTTTGGCGATTGCAACCCTGGCGGCAAGCTGCCGATTTCGATTCCTCGCTCGGTTGGCCATCTGCCGGTGTTCTACAACTACAAGCCGTCGGCGCGGCGCGGCTACCTGTTCGGCGACGTTTCGCCGCTCTATGCGTTCGGATATGGGTTGAGCTACACCAGCTTCAGCATCGCGAACCCCAGGCTTACAAAGAAGAGGATTCGACCGAATGGGTCGACGCAGTTGACGGTAGATGTAACCAACACCGGCAAGCGCGCCGGCTCCGAAGTGGTGCAGCTTTATATCCGCGACCTGGTCAGTTCGGTGACGCGGCCGATCAAGGAACTAAAAGGATTCCGCAAGGTCCAACTTGAGCCGGGCGAGAGCACCACGGTCACGTTCGACATTACGCCGGCTGAGCTCTCTTTCTTCGACGTGAATATGAAGTACGTGGTGGAGCCCGGAGATTTTGAAATCATGGTCGGCAATTCTTCGCGGGATGCAGACCTGACCAGGCTGACATTGCAGGTGACGAAGTAGGCCGGGAACGCCGGCGAAAGATGAGGCGGCAATGATTGAGAAGCTTTCTTTCACTGAGAAGTCCGGCTATGCCCTGGGTGACATGGCGGCCAATTTTGTCTTCCAGGCGATGTTGGCTCTGCAACTAGACTTCTACACGCATACCTTTGGGCTGACGGCGGCGCAGGCGGGGACGCTCTTCCTCGTCGTCGGCCTCGGTGTGGCCTGCCTCAATCCGATCATGGGCATGATCGCCGACCGCACCACCAGCAAAATGGGCAAGTTCCGGCCCTGGCTGCTGTGGACTGCCGTGCCCTTCGGCATCATCGGCGTGCTCACCTTCACTACACCCAATATCAGTCCGGCTGGAAAGATCATCTACGCGTGGGTCACCTATATCCTGCTCAGGATCATCTACACCGTCAACAACGTGCCGTATGCCTCGCTCACGGCGGTCATGACATCGGACCCCGACGAGCGCACCAGCATTGCGTCGTACCGGCAGATCGCGGCCAACTCGGCCGGCTTTATTGTCGCCAGCCTTGCCATCCCCATGGTCAAATTCTTTGGAAACGGCGACGATGCGCGCGGTTACCAGTACACGATGGGGCTGCTGTCGGCGCTCAGCGTCGTTTTCTTCATCGTGGCCTTCTTCGCCACCAAGGAGCGCATCCAGCCGAACCCGCAGCAGAAGACGTCTCTCGGCCAGGACCTCGCCGATCTCTTCAAGAACCCACCCTGGATCGTGCTGTTTCTGGCTACCTTGTTTTATTTTGCGGCCATCGTGATTCGCGGCAATGTCATGCTGCCCTACTTCCGATTCGTTGCCCGCAACGTGAACCTTTTCTCATGGTTCAACGGATTCGGCCTGGCATCGCTGCTGGTTGGCGTCGCCTGCTCCACTGCTGTATCCGTTCGCGTGGGCAAGCGCCAGCTCTTTATCGGCAGCATGTTGTTGTCGGGCATCTTCAGCATGGCGCTGTTCGTCATTCCGCCGAGCTCCACCGTGGTGATCGTCGTGAGTGAAGTGCTACGCCAATTCTTCTACGGGTTGTCGGGACCTATCATCTGGGCGATGATGGGCGACGTAGCCGACTACGGCGAATGGAAGACGGGCCGGCGCGCCAGCGGCACGGTTACTTCAGCGGTCGTCTTCGCCCTGTGGGCCGGCCTCGCTCTGGGCGGCGCGATCGCAGGCTGGCTCTTCTCGTTTTATGGATTCGTCTCCGAGGCGGAGGTGCAGTCGGCGCAGGCACAGTCCGGCATTCTGTTGACCGCCAGCGTCTATGCGGGGCTTGCTTTCTTTGCGGTGGCTGCCTGCTTGTTCTTTTATCCCATTTCGCGCGAAGGAAACCAGAAGATCGCCAACGAATTGGCAGAACGGCGCAAGGGGTTTGCGCCGCAGACGGCATCGTAGTCCCTACTACCGATCCAGCGGTGGTTTAGGACGGGAGGGGCCCATCCCGTGAAGGAAAAGATGAGGCTCACGAGAACCTGTCTGCAGCCGTCGCCATGTTGCGCCCGAGAATTTGATCGATCGAAGTCTTTGACTGCGTTGCTTAGTGTGAAGGAGAGGGCTTGAGACGAAGAAGAAGCGGCACACGGAGGAACAGATTATCGGGATATTAGCGTTTTCCGCAGCATGTGAGGCCCGTACCCTTCAAGAGCGCGCAGCTTTGCCGCGAGGGTTTCATCTCGAAGATGAAGGAGAGTGAGGGTTTGGCACGGCTTACCCGGCCCGCAGGGCGGCCCAGTCCCACCGTGCCCTTTCAAAACTGGCACCAAATTGCCTACGGCGTTGTAGTGGCCTGCCCGGCGAAACCTGTGCCAGTAGTTGGTCGGCGTCCTGTGGGGCTGAAGCCTCCTGTGTGGCCCGCGCTGTCTGGTCTTCTTTTTTTGCTTTGGCGCGTACAATTCCAATCGTCAGCAAAAGCAGATTCCTGCAAGGAAAGGAGTAGTTCTCATGTCAGCAAAGCGAATTGGCATTCTCACCGGAGGTGGCGACGTACCGGGGCTGAATTCAGTTATCAAGTCGGTTGTCTACCGGGGGTCCGAAATCGGATGTGAGGTCACCGGCATCCGCCGCGGCTGGGAAGGATTGACGCACGTCGATTTGAAAGATTCAGCCAGCAGGGCGCAGTACATTCTGCCGCTGAACCGCGACAACACGCGAACCATCGATCGCACGGGCGGCACGTTTCTGCATAGTTCGCGCACTAATCCCACGAAGATGAAAAAACTGCCTCCGGTACTTGAGGGGCAGCAGTTTCCCAGCAAGGAATCCACCAAGAACGGTGTGACGAGCACGGTGTTCGACGTGACCCCGGCGGTGCTGAAGAATATCGAGGCGCTGGGACTGGACTACATTGTGGCGATCGGCGGCGACGACACCCTGAGCTATGCGGCCGAACTGGACCGGCGCGGTGTAAACGTGATCGCGGTGCCGAAGACCATGGATAACGATGTGCGCAATACCGAGTATTGCATCGGGTTCTCTACCGCAATCTCCCGCGCCATGGATGCAATTGAGCGGCAGCGGACGACGGTCGGATCGCACGAACGTATTGGCATCTTCCGGGTGTTCGGCCGCGACGCCGGCTACACCGCCCTCTATACCGCGTTCGTGACGTCCCTGCGCTGCTGCATCCCCGAATTCAAGGTGAACCTGGGTCACCTGATTGACATTCTGATTGCCGACAAGCGCAGCAATCCCAGCAACTATTCGCTGGTAATTCTCTCCGAGGGAGCGGAGTGGGAAGGCTACACGGTCAAGGAATATGGTTCGCCCGATGCCTTCGGCCACCGCAAAAAGATGAGCGTGGCCGAAGACCTGAGCAGTGAGATAAATGCCGCCACCGGCGAGGAAACGGTGGTCAGCGATCTGACGTATGAGTTGCGTTCCGGCAGTCCGGATTTCGTTGACCGCATGGTGGCCATTACGTTCGCCGGAATGGCGATGGACACGGTGCAAGAGGGAAAGTCCGGCCTGATGACGGCGATCAGCAGCGGCTGCTACGCAATGGTACCGATTCCCGATCCGAAACTCGGGCCGCGCAAAGTGGATGTCGCCACGATGTACAACAGTGAGCGCTACCGGCCGACTTACGATCGCAAGCTGGGGCTGCCGATTTTCCTGACGCGAGGCTAGTGTAGAGAGGATTGGCCGGACAGGAATCGCTTTGTGCTCGACGTTGGGCGGTCTGCCCGATGTTTGTACCAGCGAGATTGTTAGGGTAGCGCAACGGGGATTTCGACACTTCACAAAGAAGTGCTGCGTTGGGCTTTGACCGTGCCGCGGACGGCAAGTATTCGAACAGTGGCGCATTTCAGCGGCCAACAGCAACCCATACGCCGGACACGCGTGGATGTCGCCATCTTCCTGGATGGTGACGACAACAACCCGCTATGGACGAGGCACATCGATACGCACAACCTCGTGCCTCAACCGTTTTTTGTTGTCGCTCAAGTGAGGCGGAGCCGAGTAGATCGCTTCGTCCTATTCAGCGGACCACAGGGAAAGAACGGGAACTCTGACGAAACCTCACTTGTCGCCACAATCGACCGCCAGGAGGGAGAGGGTCAAAAGCACTGATTGCAAAGTTTACGTGTACGGCTAAGTTATTGATTCTGGTGGCGGAGGACGGGATCGAACCGTCGACCTTGGGGTTATGAATCCCACGCTCTAACCATCTGAGCTACTCCGCCGGCCGGCGCCTCAGGGAGGCGAATTCCGCGCAGAAATCCTTCCTTCGATGATACGGTGATGCGGATTGCCGGTCAAACCGTGGACATAGCACTTTCCGGTGGTGCGAAGCCGGATGAGGCCGTTGCCTTTCAGCGTGAGCCGCCGGCGCCTGCTGCTGTAGACTCGCCTGCATGAGCAAGTTGCGCATTGCAGCGGTCATTCCCGCACGATTGAGTTCGACGCGGTTGAGCCGCAAGGTCTTGCGGGAAATCGCCGGCCGGCCGATGGTTGAATGGGTGTGGCGCGCCGCCATGGCCAGCGGACTGATGGACCCGGTGCTGGTGGCCACCGATGCCGAGGAAGTAGCGGCAGTCTGCCGAGAGCGCGGAATTCCGGCCGTAATGACTTCGCCCGACTGCGCAAGCGGGTCAGATCGGGTTCGCGAAGTGGCCCGGCAGCTTGACGCGGACATTTACGTCAACATCCAGGGAGACGAGCCCACGCTGACTGCCGAGTTTTTTCCGCCGCTGCTCGCGCTCTTCGAGCGGCAGGAGGTGCAGGTGGCGACGCTCGCTGTGCGTTGTCCGCAGCACGAGATCGACAATCCCAATGCAGTCAAGGTGGTTACGGCGCTTGACGGACGGGCGCTTTATTTTTCGCGGGCGACGATCCCCTTTGACCGGGACGGAGCAGGCGCGGCCGGCTATCGCAAGCACCTGGGAATCTACGCCTATCGCAAAGCGGCGCTGGAACGATTTGCGGAACTGCCGCCGTCGCGAATTGAACAGGTAGAGCGCCTGGAGCAGCTGCGGCTGCTCGATAACGGAATCGACATATATGTGGCTGCGGCTCCGCGCGACACGATCGGGGTGGACACGGAAGCTGACCTGGAGCGGGCAGAGGCCATGCTGAAGGGCAGCGCGAGGTCGTAGATGGTTTTTGCGAGATTCTGAATTGCGCGCAAGAACCGGATAGCGTGCGAAGCGAAGATGGGCGACGATGGATTCCATGAACAGCAACCTCCAATTCGCAAATGGACGCAGCCCGCGGGTATTGCCAGCAGTCGACCCGGAGGCGGCCTGGGAACAACTCATTAGCCGTGACCCGGCGGCAACGTTTTTTTACGCGGTGGCAACGACAGGGGTTTTCTGCCGGCCAAGTTGCCGAAGCCGGCGGCCGCTGCGGGCCAACGTGCGGTTCTTCAGTTCGGCGGAAGCGGCGCGGGCGGCGGGCTTTCGCTCTTGCTTGCGGTGCAGGCCTGAGGCTGCGCCGGCAACCAAACCGCTGGACAAGATTCGTGCGCACATCGAATCACACGTTGACCGGCCGGTGCGGCTTGCTGAACTGGGTCGCGTGGCCGGGCTCAGCCCATTCACGGTGCAAAGGCTCTTCAAGAGCGAGGTGGGCGTGAGCCCGCTGCAATATCAGCGTGCGCTGCGGGCGGGGCGGCTGCGCAGCGAACTGAAGCAGGGAGGGTCGGTGACGGCGGCAATCTATGAAGCGGGATTCGGATCGTCGAGCCGCGCGTATGAGGGCTCGGCGCTGGGCATGACGCCGGCGCGGTTTGCGAAAGGCGGCAAAGGTGAGGTGATCGGCTGGGCTACGGCTCGGACGCCCTTCGGGTGGATGGTTGTGGGGGCGACGGAACGGGGCCTGTGCTGGCTGGCGCTGGGGTCTACCTCGGCGGAGGCGGAGGGGACCTTGCGCGAAGAGTTTCCTTTGGCCACGCTGCGCCGCGATTCGTCGCTGTCGGAACTGGTGGACGCGGCGCTCGATAGCGTGCGCGATGGTTCGGACCTGGCTCAGAGCCGTGGGCGGCTGGAATCGCTCGACCTGCGCGGGACGGTGTTTCAACTGCGCGTTTGGCAGGCGCTGCGCGCCATTCCGCGCGGCGAGACGCGCAGCTACAGCCAGTTGGCGCGCGATATGGGAGAGCCCAAGGCTACGCGCGCCGTGGCTCGGGCCTGCGCGCTGAATCGCGTGGCGGTGGTGGTGCCTTGCCATCGGGTCGTGGGCGCGAGCGGATCGCTTACCGGCTACCGCTGGGGCGTGGAGCGCAAGCGGCAATTGCTGGAGATGGAGCGGGCCGGCGCGAGATCGTAAATTCGACCGATAAGTGCGTGTTCGAGCGGTTCGAGGGTGTTTTTTGGCCAAAAACAGCGGGAAAATCGGGGTTGCTGTTTACTGGAACGTACACAGGTCTTTTCGCTCAAGTATTTGATTCGGTTGATGTTACAAGAGGAAACAGTTCATCAATAGAGGGCATTCTGTGTGGCAACAACATACTAGGCTCATCATGGCAGAAAAGTGAGGAAATGCAAGGGGTCGAGGCTTCCCGAAGGTTCTTCGGTTGCATGAGTTCGCTTCGTTGCGGCTTTGGGGAGCTATCCCCGATCCCGCCCGTACCGACGATTCATCCAAAAGAACGTGAGGGACAGCGCGACCATCACGCAGCCAGCGTAGAAATGGACAGGCCACGGGCCTTTTCTCATCTGAATTATCAAGAGTCCATCACTGACAGCATTGGGGTCGGAAGGAGTCCAGTCTACATAAAGGCTACCGATAATTTGGACGCAACCGACAACAAACAACACGAATGAAATGAAGGCTCCGACAGCCTGAAACACCTGCAACCTAATCGAACGCTGCTCTTGAGGCATTATGCTTTCCTCTTGGATTCTGCTAAACTACCCACCTAAAGGGAAAAGCCGCCCTGCCAGGGGCGGCTCGGTACTACGAGACTGGAATCTCTACGCGGATATTACCGCAGGAGGGATTCTGTGTCTAGTGTTGTTTCTGATCTGGATCAAGCGTTGCAATTTGCGCGTCAATTACAGCAAGCACAACGGCTTGTGCTCGTGCTTGTTCGGACTGCATTAGAGCCACAAGTTCCCGATCATAGCGTTCCTGAAATCCAGAAACGGCTTGATTCGCCTTCAGCATCGCCTGAACCGATAGTGAAAGCGTATTGATGGTCTCTTGCGCAATCCGAAGTGTCGTATAAAGCGATGCAATATACCGTCTCAGTTCCTCATCCATAGCGAATCCCCCCAATAGATTCGCTACCCACTATACACGGCGCTTTCCTCGCCCCTGCCGCCTAGAATGGCCTCGCATCGGCTTTGCCGGTCAGTTGAGCATAGGTAATCCGCCGTCCGACTATCTGCGAAACCACCAGCGCAAAGCGGTCTGAGTCGTTTAGGGGATTGTCTTTGGTTGCACGGTTGTTGTACCTGAAAACCTGCTCATCTAGGTAACGGTCCAAGTGGAAAGGCTCTACAGCTACATAGGTCCCGCGCAACCCTCTTTTCAGCAGACTCCAGAAGTTCTCAAGTCCATTGGTATGCACGTCGCCGCGTACGTATTCCAGTACGTGATTCACTGCCTCATGGATGAACTCCATCTTGGCTAGACTGGCGTATGCGCCGTTCTCATCGGTGAGGATGCGGCTTCCCTTTGAGACGCTATTGAGGATTTCGTTCTGGAGTACAGCGCGGTTGACTTGCGGAATTACCTTGGCGCGGACTTGCTGCGCTTCCCGGTCTAGCAGGCCAAAGACAGGTATTTTTTTAGTCCCGCGTCCAGTTTCGGCTTTGAATAGCGGATTCTGAATCACTGCTCCGGTTCCATCGAGAGCTAAGAGCGGTTCCCGCTTGCTCTTGTGGCGGTTCTTAGGTGCCCCTCCTATCCAGCTTTCGTCGGCTTCCACATCTCCGCTCATCTGGCTAGGGCCATCGCTCTTGAGAGCAACCCGGATACGATGCAGCATGAACCAAGCTGTTTTCTGAGTGACCTTGATTGCCCGGTGAATCTCCCAGGACGAAACGCCATTCTTGCAGTTGGCTATCATCCACATAGCCATCAACCACTTATCTAAAGAGATGGGCGAATCCTCAAAGATCGTTCCGACCTTGATGGAGAACTGGCATTTGGGGTGCCGAGACTTGCACTGCCAAACCCGGCGCTTTGCCACATAGGAAACATCTTTGCGCCCACATGTGGGGCAAACGGCCACGCCATCCGGCCAGCGGCTGCTTGCCAGATACGCAATGCAGCGGTCCATGTCGGCAAAGTAGAGAATGGCTTGTTGCAGTGTTTTTGGCTCTTCCATGACTTGATATTGCCACGGAAAAACCCAAAGTCAACGGGGCGGGGTCTTCTTGGCTTTACCCTTCTTTTTCTTCGGTTTGTAGGTCTCTCGGTCCTCTTCCAGACGGCGCTTTAGCGTCTCCGGTGGGACCGAGAGAACCTTACTAACCAGTGAGTTGAATCGCGCGAACTCTGGTGAACGTTTCGCCTCGGAATCCATGCAACTAGAATAACGCAATGTCGGGAATCACGCCCAAATCCGCGCACCAGCAAGTGCTAGACAAATTGGATTGGGCCGAACAACACCTCAACAAACTGAATTCCGCTCTCCGCGTCTTTCACGATACGCACCCCGTTTCGACGCTCACTAAGATAGACCCGGAGACCGGAGAACTCACGTATTACGTCCGAGAAGTTCCACCCATCCCAAGCCATATACCGCTTATCGCTGGCGATGTCTTGTACAGTCTTCGCGGCGCTCTCGATTACCTCGCTTGTGGGATAGTTCCCGTCGTCTCCAAAGACACTAAGTTCCCCATCGCTCATTCCGCCGAAGCCTACGAATCCTCCTTGGGGAAGGTCGTAGACGGCATTCAGCAGGAGGCGCTCGAATCGCTCAGCAAAATCAAACCATACCAAGGAGGGAACCAAGCTCTCTGGACCCTCCACAAGCTCAACAACATTGACAAGCACCGGCTGCTCTTGGCCGTTAGCACCATAAACCCGATGCATGACCTCACTCCAGAGGAAATGGCGATTCAAGAGCCGCTGGGGCCAAAGGATTTCGCCGTCACTTTTCCGACTGGCGCACGAGGAATCGTCCGATTCGCCAAGAAGGGGCTTCCAGTCCCGCTGTATGCAGGCCAAAAACTCTTGGCCGTCCCTGATACGGAAGCGAATCAAGATGTGCGCTTTTACTTCACAGTAGGAATTAACGAACCCGGCATTGCCGAAGGGATGCCACTCAATATGCTCATTTACTTCTTGAGTTGCGAGGTCAAGCGATGCATTAAACTCCTCGCGAGGTTCATTGTCAGATGAATTTCTAGCAAGGGCGCTAGTCACTCAGCACCCCAATTCTGGACGGTTCAGGTATCCTATTGCGGTCTGGGGGGTTGTTGCATGTATTTCCTGCCGTATCTTCCGTGCAAAGTGTGCGTTGGGCGTATTGAGTTGCCGCTTCCCATCCAGCAAGAAACAACTCCAAGTCAAATTGCGTGGCCGTGGGGCGCTCTCTCTGGAACTTTTCGATGCCCCTCATGCGGGCGTCTGAGTCTCTATTGGGCCGAAGACTGCCGCTGGAATCGCGTTCAAAACATGGACCAATATCACAACTCCAAGAGTCTGGCAGTACATCAAATCGACATTCCATGCGAAGTAGAGCGGTGCGCAGGTCTGTTGCACATTCTCGCAGTAATGAAACTGGGGTCGCACAGAGAAGACGGGGCAGATCTAGCAAGTCATACTTACGTCTATGGAACACCTTGCGATAACGGACACCTAAACTACGTAACGCCAACGCAAGGAGCGCTCCGATGCACAGCAATATCCGTTTCCAGACAGGGCGACCAACTAGAGTGGGCGAGTGGTGAGAGTGGCTAGTCAAAGCTCACCCCCTGCCCAGTTGGGGCTTGATGAGCCAAGAGACGAGACTTCCGCAAAAACCTTACAATGAACGGCGCAAGGGCTGGCGGTTCCTGCCAGACAGGAGGGGTCACTGTGATTGGTTTCGATGAGGCTTTCTTGGTCTTTGGCAAGTGGCTAGAAGACGGCTCACGCATGCGGGTCGATTCAGAACTCCCATCCTGCCGCTTTTCCTGCGAAGGCCGGTTAGAATCACGGCCCTTCCCTATGATCCGACTGCGCTTAGATTCCTTAGGTTTCATTGATATCCACCTTCCTCAAAACACAGGCTTTGAATATTGGGACCCAGATTCAATGCGGCTTAACCGTGCCGACAAGATCGGGCAACGACTCTCAGGTAAACCTGTCCGTCATGGCGCAGGAATACGCGCTCTTACGGACTCGGGAGGACTTTTTACGTTTGTGGAAGTAATAGACAAGGCTTGATGAGCCAAGTATGTTTTTGCCTTCTGTGTGGGGGGTGGGTAGGTGGGGTTTTGGATGGGACCGGGAGCGGGGTGGTTTTGGGCGCGTGGCGGAGGGCGGCCAGGGCGACCTGAGCAGCGTAAAGTAGCTGGCTGGTGCGGTCCTGCGGGATGGCGTTAATGAGGATGCCGTGGGCGGCGCAGGCGATGAAGTCGCGCACGCCCTCGTAGCCGGCGAGCATGGGCATGGCGTCGCGGTAGGCTTCTTCGCCTTCCATCCTGGCAATGCAGGCGGCCCCTGGTTGCTCTTCTTTTCCCTCGAAGTTGGCTTTATAGGCGCGGTCGTAGGCGGCGCAGCAGCGGCGGACGGCGGTTTTGGGGTTGGTGGGCTTGGGGCCGGAGTTGGGGGTGGTGTCGGGTTGGAAGCCCTTGAGGGCTTCGGCGACGGCGCGGTCTGCGGTGGATTTCTTAGGCATGGGGGGATCTCCTAAAAATAGTGTGCGCCGAAGGATCGTAATTATCTGCAAAATGGGATATGCGGGGCTGGAGGCTTGGTTCGGGGGTTGGTCGAATAGCGAGTTGGACGGTAGTCAACAACTGCGACCAATTCTCAGAACCTGTCTAGTGTGGTGTCTCCGAAGTTCTTGGCATTTGATTTGCACTACCTGGTTTGCCGCGAGCTTCCCGAAAAGCAGGTCCTTCGGCTCCGCTGAAGAACGCTTCGCTCAGGATGACAGGTCCTTTTTTGATATGAACATTGGAGACTGGACACTAGAAACCGAGTTCAAAAGGGGCTGGTCTGGGTTTGTGGTCTCCCACCCATTCGCAAAAAGCGCGAATGGATGGGGCACGGAGTATTTGTGCCGGGTTGGGCAAATTCCAGTTCTTGGACAGGTTCTTAGGCTTACTCTCAATTGCCAGTGTTGCGATGTCTGGCCTTCTGAACGTCAAGTTCAGCTGAGATGAGCTTCCGAAGCCAAACATGCGCGGGATCGTTGTCCCTCTGGCGATGCCACACCATCCGCAGGACGAAGGGCGGCAAACCCAGGGGCTCGGGGCACGACTTCAGGTTCAGGTTTTTGCCAAATCTCTCAACGACCGATTTCTGGATGCATGCCACCAGGTCGCTCGACGCCACGGCGTGCAACACAGAAAGACAGTGCGGGAGCGCTAGTCTGAGGCGGCGCCGAAGTCCTCTTGCGGCGAGCTCGTTATCGATGAGTCCCCATAGCTGACTGCGATAGATCACAGCGGCGTGGTCCAGCATCGTAAATCTGTGGAGCGTCAGCTTGCGCTTCCACATGGAATGTCCGCGCCGCGCGATCACGACGTTGCTCTCCTCCGAAAGCGGCTCCATGACGAGACCTGGGGCAAGATACCGCGCATCCGGGAAATACCCGATAGCCAGGTCCAATGTTCCGTTGCGCAGCTCGCTCTCGGGCACCGTGAACAACCAATCGAGACGGCGGGTTTGCATTTGCAGTTCGCCTGAAAGCATGGAACGGGCAAACCGAGGAGCCAGTCGCAGTTCCACATCGTCACTGAGCCCTACACAGAACCGGTGGGTGCTTACCGAGGGGTCGAAGGAATGCGGCGCTTCGAAGGTTTGCCGAAGCTGGGCGAGAGCGGCTCGTATGGGTCCGGCGAGATGGTCGGCACGCGGCGTCGGCATCATGCCTTGGGCAGTACGGACAAACAGGGGATCTTCGAGACGAGCACGCAGCCGCGCGATTGCATTACTGAAGGCGGGCTGGCTGAGCCCCACCCGTTTTGCGGCCCGGCCGACATGCCGCTCATCGACGAGGGCTTCAAAGGCGAGGAGGAGGTTAAGGTCGATTCCACCGATATTCATGATCTGAATAGTTCATATCACAGATATCAACTTTACAAATAATGGCATTCCGCCTTATACCAGCAGTATGTTGAAACGTGCTGCCACTCTCCTCGCATTCGTCCTGCTTGCGGCGGCTCTGACAGCGACCGCTGCTCCTGCTTCCGAAACGCCTGTTCTTCAGGTTTTCAAACAATGGCTGGACGCTTTCAATTCCGGCGATGCGGCCCGGATTTCTGCGTTCTGGCAGAAGTATGGGCGCAACCGGGCCGACGATCGCGTTGCAGGCGATCTGCGCCTGCGGACCATGACCGGAGGGATGACCATCTACCGGGTGGTGGAAGACACCGACACTCATCTCGTGGCGTTGATGAAGGAAAACCGTGGCGCCTGGTCCGAATCGACGATGGATCTGGCGTCAGTAGATCCTCCCGTTGTCGCAGGAATGATGGGGCACCCGGTACCGCCGCCGGAGGGCGCAGAAAATCCGGCTGCCAACGACGACCAACTTGCCGCCCGGGTAAAAGAACATGCGGCAGCGACGAACGGGCCGGACGCCTTCTCGGGGGCCATCCTCGTCGCGCACAACGGCAAAATCGTGGTTGAGCAGGCATGGGGTATGGCGGATGCAACCAATAACGTAAGAAACACCGCCGACACGCAATTCTGCATCGGCTCCATGAACAAGATGTTCACGGCGGTAGCTATCCTTCAACTCGTGGCAGAGGGAAAGGTCGCGCTGGATAGGCCGATTGTCACCTGGTGGTCCGATTATCCGAACCGGGACCTCGCTTCGCGCGTGACGGTTCGAGAACTGCTCAACCATACGGGCGGCACCGGAGACATCTTTACTCCGGAGTATGAAGCACATCGCCAGGAAGCGCGAACGCTGGCCGACTACGTCAAGCTCTTTGGGAGCCGGCCCGTCGCCTTTGAGCCCGGCTCGCGGATGGAGTATTCAAATTACGGCTTCATTCTCCTGGGGCGAATCATCGAGCTCGTGAGTGGCGAGCCGTATGAGAAGTATGTTCGGGAGCACGTCTATCTGCCTGCGGGTATGCTGCACACCGACTCGCGCCCTGAGGCCGATCATGTCACAGGCCGCGCGATCGGCTACACAAACGGCCCGAATGGTCTCGTGCCCAACTCGGACAGGATGCCCTGGTCGGGAACATCAGCCGGAGGTGGGTACTCGACGGCCCGCGACCTTTTCCTTTTCGCGCAAGCTCTGCAATCCGGCAAACTGATGAGCCCCGAACTTCTGCGAGAGGCTACGCAGGGAAGTCTTCTGCGTCCGGATTATGGCATGGGTTTCTACGTGCTGCCGGATGGAGGATACGGTCATGGCGGTGGCGCACCTGGCGTTAACGGCGAACTGCACGTCTTGCCGCAAAGCGGGTATATTCTGGTGGTCCTGGCCAACCGCGACCCGCGAATGGCCACAAATATGGTTGACTTCATTACATCCATTCTGCCGATCCGCGATCGAGCCTCATAAATCTACGCTTAAGAGGTTTGCAGAACTCCGTGGAGGTCTGTGAACGGGAATGCAGCTGCTTCGTGTATCCCTTCCTGGCGAGCACATTATCGCCAAGAGCGTAGAGCCACCAATCCCTGGAGTCTGTGTTCCTGCGCGACTTTGGGGAGGGGGATCGAATAGCAACCGCAGATCCTTCGACTCCCTTCGGTCGCTCAGGATGACAGCGGTTGTTTGAAGGCAATCTCGTACGGGTTTGATCGAAAGAAAACAGCGTTGAGGTTCGTGCTTCCGCACTCTTCGCAAAATGCGCGAAGCATGGGGCACCCAGCTTTCTGGTTAGCGAGGAAAACGCAAAGCAAGGATAGGCGCCCGGCTCGCTGGCCAACTTCCGCCCCGTCATCGACGAACGGAGCCTGCCGCCCCGGGGAACTACCGCGAATACCTCCAGCTCAAACTACGCCAGGCCGAAAGGCCCTGACGGCAGATGGCTGAAAAGACACGCTTTCCGATGGCCGTTAACACGATCCGATGCGCAGGCGGCTCGGCCTGCATTTCCGTTTTGAAGGGTTATTGTGAATCTCCGGATCGCGGCAAGCGTCAGAGTTTAGTTGTGCGCGAACGCGATGAAGGCGTTCCGGAGGCGACCCAGCCGGGCAGGTCCGGGGTTTGGGATGGAAATGGATGCAAAAAAGCCGGGAGCAAAGGTAATTGGGGATATATGGGTTTGCGGTCAAGAGGCAAAACGCCGATTCCTGCTAACACTCCCGGAAAGAAGCATTCCAGCGGTGGGGTTTCCTGAGTTCAAGAGGCATCGGCGTTCCACTGAGTCGTAGGGTGCTTGCCGCAAATATGGAAGGATCGGCAAATCCGCACTGAATTGAACATGAACAGCGTCGCTGAGGGCGCGCAATTCTGGAACAGTTGAAGGGTATTCAATGAACAATCAGAACATCATGCAAAGACAACTCTGGCTGGTGGGAGCCGCGGTTTTGGCTTTCGGCCTGGGCCTCTCGGCCGGGTGCAAGAAACAGCAGCCTGTGGCACAACAGGCCGTGCGTACCGACCAGCAAGTAGCCGGCGACATTCAGGCAAAGCTGCAGAATGAAGCCGTGCTGGCGGGGCAGAACATTCAAGTGAGCGTGACAAATGGAGTGGCGACACTCAGCGGGATAGTCCCCGACGACGCGACCCGCGACCTGGCGGGAACCGATAGCGGCAACGTCGATGGCGTAAAGACGGTGGTAAACAACCTGACCGTACAGTCGTTGCCGCAGGCGCCCGCCACGCCGCCGCCAGCGCCGGTAAAGGAAAAGCGCACGAAACCGGATGCGCCCGGGCTCCAGGAACAAGCTGAAGCCGCCCCTCCACAGCAACCGGAGCCGGCTCCGCAGCCAGCTCCGGTGGAGACCGCAGCGCAGGCCGCAGCGGCTGCGCCTCCGCTTCCACCTCCACCGCCCCCGGAGGCGCCGAAGCCGGTCGTCAAGCAGCTTACGCTTGAGGCGGGCACAATCGTAGAGGTCAGGCTTACCGATGCACTGGACAGCAAAACCGCGACACCGAACCAGTCTTTCCAAGGCTCGCTTGCCTACGACCTGGTAGCGAACGGGGTGGTGGCTATTCCCCGCGAATCGCCGGTGCAGGGCCGGGTGACGGCTGTCAAGGATGCGGCTCACTTCGCAGGCAGCGCTTCGCTCTCGCTTGAATTGACGGGACTGACGGTGCGCGGGCAAAGGGTGTCCGTTACAACGGAGCCTTATACCCAATCGGCCGCCGGGCGGGGCGGGAACACCGCGAAAAAAGTAGGCGGCGGGGGTGCGGTTGGCGCCTTTATCGGAGCGCTGGCAGGCGGCGGCAAGGGAGCCGCCATCGGCACCTTGGCCGGCGCCGCCACGGGAGCAGGCGTTCAGGGCGCCACGCGTGGACAACAAGTGCGGATCCCTACGGAAACCCTGCTCGACTTCAGGCTGCAGTCTCCGGTCACCGTCACTGTCACCGTCCCCCCTCTGCTAAGCAGGCAGAACCGGGAAAACAGACAGGACGACTCGAACGACCAGCCACAACTTCTGCGTCGATAAAGCGCGCTGAAAGCGACCGGGCGTTAGCGGCGTTGCGGCGTGAGCAGATTCTCACGCCGCAGAGACGCGACGATACGGGGCGATGCGCCGATTGGACAGGCGAGGTTCCAGCTTCACGCTAAATCGCCAAATCGCTCACGAAGCGCCGCGGGTGGGTTTGCTGGCGGGTTCGCGGAGTCTGCCTTCGGTATAATTCCCGAGACTTTCCGAAGAGGTTTGAGGCTTTGGCTCTGAAGGACGGGAAACCCGCGGGCAGAGCGAGCGGGCGCGGCTTGCGCGAGGGGTTCGGCATGACGGCGGAGAGCTTGCGGACGCTGCGCGGGCTGAAGACGGCGAAGCGCATTCAGGCGTTTATTGACGGGCTTGCTTATCAATACGCAGATACGGCGGGGTCTCCCGAACGGACGCTGCGGGAGCGCAAGGGGCATTGCCTGGAGGGGGCGCTGGTGGCTGCGGCGGCACTGCGGCTCAAGGGGCATCCGCCGCTGCTGATGGACCTGGAGGGCGTGCGGGACGACGATCACGTGCTGGCTATCTATCGGGAAAAAGGATTGTGGGGAAGCCTTGCCAAGTCGAATTTTGCCGGGCTGCGGTCGCGCAAGCCGGTGTACCGTACGCTGCGGGAACTGGCGATGAGTTACTTTGAGCACTACTACAATTTGCGCGGCGAACACACGCTGCGGTCCTACTCGCGGCCTGTGAATCTGGCGCGGCTGGATGGGCGGCACTGGATGACGGCGGAGGAAGATGTGTGGTGCGTGGCGGAGTTGCTGATTGCGGCGCGGCATTATCCTTTGGTTCCCGATAAGGTGGTGCGCGGGTTGGCACGGCTGGATCGGCGGAGCTTTGAGGCGGGGATGCATGGGTGGACCCGGCATTGAGGGGGTGCGCTGGATGGTTGAGTGGGTTGTTTCGAACGGCGTTGGGCAGCGCTGATTTATAAAAGTGGGTGAGCTGCGAGGAAGGGCTTCGTTGCGTCCCTACGGGACGCAAGGCATTCGAAATGAAGCTGACCCAGGGTTGCCCCTTCTCCATTCGCTTCGCTCAGGGTCAGGGTTCACCCTGGGCTATTTTCACTTCTTCCCTCCGGGAAGAAGGCAGATCCCTCGACTGCGCTGAGAACGAAAGTGCATTTTTGGAGCAGGTCCTTCGACTCCGCTGAAGAACGCTTCGCTCAGGATGACAGTGTAATTATTGATGAGTGCTTTGGATGGCGGGCCCTTCTAACTTCAGGGTTTGTTGGCGACGGCTAAGACGGTTTGGAAGTGGGGGGGATCGGGGTCTTTGTGGACTATGGAGGACTGGATCTGGGTGAAGGCGGCTTTCTCCAGCATGGACTCGAGTTCGGTTTCGCTGAAGCCTAGCCACTCGTCGGCGTAGAGCTCTCTGGCTTCCTCGAAGCGGTGTTTGACGAGGTCGAGGATGACGATGCGGCCGGCGGGGACGAGGATTCTGGCGGCTTCGCTGATGGCGCGCTCGGGGTGCAGAGCGTGGTGGAGGGACTGGGAGAAAAAGACCAGGTCGACGGAGGCGGTGTCGATGGGGAGCTCTTCCATGTCGCCGAGGCGATATTCGACGTTGTCGAGGCCGTGGCGGAGTGCCTGCTCACGGCCGACTTCAATCATTTTGGCACTGGTGTCAACGGCGATGACCTTTTTGGCACGCTGGGCGAGGAGCAGGGCAAAGGCGCCCTCGCCTGCACCGAGGTCGGCGATTACCATGGGGGGCATGAGGCGCAGGAGGGCTTCGGCCATGCTTTTCCAGGATTTGCCGGGAACATAGTCTTTGCCGAGGCGGCCAGCTACCGAGTCGAAGAAGGTGCGCATTTTGTCCTGGCGTTTTCTCACGACGCGGCGCATGGCGGCCTGGTCGGCTGGGGCTTCGGGGATCTCGGCGCGGGCTTGGTCGAGGAGATGGCCCAAAAAGCTCTCGGATGCGGATGAGTTCGAATGCGAGGTCTTCGAAGAACGTCCCTCAGGGCCTAAAGGCCCGGCTAACTCTGGTACGGTTGCGGCACGACTAAAGTCGTGCCCTTTCAAAACTGCCGGTATCTCGTCCAGCCGGGCGGCGAGGCGGTAGAGATTGCTTTTGCCGGTGCGGCGGTCTTCGACGAGGCCGGCCTGCTTGAGCTGGGACAGATGGGTGGAGATGGTGCTCTGGCCCATGGTCAGGATTTCCTGGAGTTCGGCGACGGAGAGCTCTTCGCCGCGGAGGAGCAGCAGGATGCGGAGCCGGTTGGGGTCGGCGACGACGCGAAGAGTTTTTAGGATGGACGGCATTTTGCTTGACGGCCTCGCGGGATTCTGTTACATATCAATATATCACGATTTGACGATGTGACGGGTTGGGGCGATTTGCAGGGCTGGGATCAAATGCAGCGAGTTAGCAAGTCAGCCCGCTTTGCGGGTTAGCGCTGGCTCTGAGAACCTGTCTAAGAACCGGGTTAACGAGGACCGGTTGAGGTTTGCGGTCTCCCACCCATTCGCAAAAAGCGCGAATGGATGGGGCACGGAGCGTTTGTGCCGAGTTGGAAGTGGGCGAATCCCAATTCTTGGGCAATTTCTGCGACCCGAAACATTTCAAGAGTTCAATTCACAGAGAGATTCAACAAGGAGAACACGCATGGCAAGCTCAACACTCGAAATTACCGAACTGGCCTACAAGGTAGCGGATATGTCGCTGGCTGATTGGGGCCGCAAGGAAATTACCATCGCCGAGCATGAGATGCCGGGGCTGGTCTCCATTCGCAACAAGTACGCGGCGGGCAAGCCGCTCAAGGGCGTGCGCATTACCGGCTCGCTGCACATGACGATTCAGACGGCTGTGCTGATTGAGACGCTGGTGAGCCTGGGCGCGGAAGTGCGCTGGGCAAGCTGCAACATTTTTTCGACGCAGGACCACGCGGCGGCGGCGATTGCTGCGACGGGCGTGCCGGTGTTTGCGTGGAAGGGTGAGTCGCTCGAGGAGTACTGGTGGTGCACGTACCAGGCGCTGGCGCATAAGGGCGGCAAGGGTCCGCAACTGGTGGTGGACGATGGCGGGGATGTGACGCTGCTCATTCACAAGGGCTATGAACTCGAAGCCGGCGACGGCTGGGTGAATACACCCAGCGGCAATCACGAAGAAGCGGTGATCAAGGACCTGCTCAAGAAGGTTTACGCGGAAGACCCGCAGCACTGGCACAAGGTGGCGGCGGAGTGGCGCGGGGTTTCAGAAGAGACGACGACCGGCGTGCATCGGCTTTACAAGATGCTGGAGCAGGGCAAGCTGCTGGTGCCGGCGATCAATGTAAACGACTCGGTGACCAAGTCGAAGTTCGACAACCTGTATGGCTGCCGCGAATCGCTAGCGGACGGGATCAAGCGCGCAACAGACGTAATGGTGGCGGGCAAGGTTGCGGTGATCTGCGGATATGGCGATGTGGGCAAGGGCTGCTCGCACTCGCTGCGCGGCATGGGCGCGCGCTGCATTGTCACCGAGATCGATCCGATCAATGCGCTGCAGGCGGCGATGGAAGGTTTTGAAGTCACGACGATTGAAGACACGCTGGGACGCGGCGATATCTACGTGACCACCACGGGGAACGTGGACATTATCACGCTCGAGCACATGAAGAAGATGAAGGACCAGGCGATTGTCTGCAACATCGGACATTTCGACAACGAGATCCAGATGGACCGGCTGAATGCGGAGCCGGGCGTGACCAAGCTGAACATCAAGCCGCAGGTGGACTTCTACACGTTCCCCCCCACCGCGGAAAAGGCCGGGCATGGCATCTTTGTTTTGGCCGAGGGGCGGCTCGTGAACCTCGGGTGCGCTACCGGACATCCGAGCTTTGTAATGAGCAACAGCTTTGCCAACCAGACGCTGGCGCAGCTAGACCTATGGGCCAACAAGGACACCTACAAGGTGGGCGTCTACGTGCTGCCCAAGAAGCTGGACGAGGAAGTGGCGCGGCTGCATCTGGAAAAGATCGGAGTGAAGCTGACCACGCTCACGCCCAAGCAGGCCGACTATCTGGGCGTGCCGGTGGAAGGGCCGTACAAGCCGGATCACTACCGGTACTAGCGGAAGCCGAACGATGGACGAGCGAGACCCTGGCTGCGGCCAGGGTCTCGTTTTTTGGGTCTATGGGTGTGGAGGCCGACATAGTATGGTTGTGTTCCGCGGAGGATGAAATGCGCGCTGGAAGCAGGCGCATACAAGCCTTCCAAATTCGCCCCGGAGAAGAAACACGCCATGATGGAATTCTGGATTCACATTGCACCCCTGGGAACCTTTGTGGCGACCCTTGCCTGGTTCCTGATCTGCCTGCCCACAATGTTCGGCGCCTGGTACCAATCGTGGAAGGCGCGCCAGGAAGCCAAGCAGGCGCGCGAAGCAGCGCTGCACAGCAAGAATTGCCTGGAGTTTGTAAGCGGGGATGGGAGTTGCATCAACCTGGTGCCGCTCGACAGCCTGCACACACTGCCGAAACCGGGCGATGTGGTTCTGCTGCCGGGGCGCGGAGTGGGTGACCGGGAGTTTCTCCCCGGTGCGTATCTGGTGCAGGCGATCGAACACATTTACAGCCAGTTTGACGCGAAGGGCAGCCGGCCGCAGGAGGCGCGGCTGACCAAGGCTGTGGCGCAGGTGACTTCGCTGAATCCGACGCTGACGGTGTGACGACCTGCGGTGGGGCAGGCGGCGCCCGGCGATAATTCCTCAGGGCCTAGAAAAGGGAACAGGGTTCAGTGGCCGGGGATCAATTGCGATCTTTGGCCCTGGAGGGTTCAAGAGCGGCTTCCTGTGACGGGGAAGCCGCTCTTGCGCGTTCGGCTGGTGCGGGCGGTGTCTGGGGCAAGTGCGCGCGGTGCCCGTGGCATGATTGAATAGCCTTCTCTGGAGAAGATTCTAATCATGACTGATACCACCATGGTTGTCTCCCGCTTTGTCAGCATTATCGGCTTCATGATTGCGTTGCCGATGACCATTGCCACCTATTACCAGTCGTTCAAGGCACGGCAGGAGGCGCGCATGGCGCGCGAAACGGCGGTGCACAGCCTGAACTGCCTGGAGTTTGTGGCCGGCGACGGGAGCTGCATCAATCTTGTCCCGCTGGAAACGCTGCATTCGCTGCCCAAGCCGGGAGACGTGGTCCTGTTGCCAGGGCATGGGATGAGCGATGATGGGGAGTTTCTCCCTGGTGCTTACCTGGTGGAGACGGTGGAACACATTTACAGCCATGTGGACGCGAAGGGCGCGCGGCCGCAGGAGGCGCGGCTGACCAAGGCGGTGGCGCAGGTGACTTCGCTGAATCCGACGCTGACGGTTTAGTGCGAGAGAAGATTCGTAATCCCAGGTCTCAGAATCGAAACTTGGGGCACCCGGCATTCGGCCGCCCCTACAGGGCTAATCCAGGGTCTGTAGGGGCGGGCGATCCCAGGGCGGCGCTCCGCTTGCCCTGGGCTATTCTCGACGGCTCCCTCCGGGAGCGACAGCGCCGAGACGGATTTTTGCCGGCTTGAGTGGGCAAAATGCCCATCGAGGCACAGGATGACAGAATTAGTTGAGAACGCCGAGTTTCTTTAGGGCTTGCGATGGATCAGGCGGGACCAGAGCCTCCATAGGGCGTTGTGCAGCAGGCGGGTCTGCTCCTTCTTGAGGGCCTGGTAGGACTGGCGGACATAGACGTCGAACTCCGGGGGCCAGCCGATGGTGGAGCGGCGCTCGGTGTAGTCGCCTTCAGCCCACTTGCATAACACTGCCTTGTAGCCGACCACGTGGGTGACAAAATCGAGCAGGCACTGCGGCATCTGCTCCTCGACAATCAGGTGCGCCTTCTCGATAATCACCTTCTCGCGCACGTCGTTGAGGGGCATGAAGATGGTGGTCATCCACAGCATCCATTCCTTCATTTCTGAGTCGAGGATGGGCTCGCTCTGCGTCTTGCCCTGTTTTTTGAGCAGGGAGCGGTAGGCGATATTGCCGGCCTCGGAGGCCACATAGAGTGGGCCGTAGAACTCATTGAGCCTCATGTTGACGAGGCGAAGCTTGTCCTGACGGCGCGCCAGCATGCGCGTGCTCATGAAGGTGACCAGGTAGCCGGCAAAGGCGAGCACAATGGTCAGCACGGCGGCATTCTGCATCTGGCCGGACAGGCTCAGTTCGGAGGGATCTGGAAGTTGCATTGTCCGGGAGTATAGCGCGCGAGGGGAGCAGGTCAAGTGATCTGCGTTACGCGTTGGGGAAAACGCTCCCGGATCAATGCATGGGGCTATTTTTTCGAGCGGGCGAGTGGGGCGGGTTTCGGCGCGGGGATCACTTTAATCTCAAACAGCTTGGGCCACAGCTTGCCGGTCACGAAGAGCCGGTCATGGACGCTGTCCCAGGCGATGCCGTTCAATACGGCTTCCGGGCTGGAGTGTTCCTGTGGCGGAAGCAGGCCGGTGAGGTCGATCCAGCCCAGTACCTTGCCGGTGGCGGGCGAGATGCGGGCGATGCGGTCGGAGTGCCAGATGTTTGCGTAAATCTGGCCGTGGACGTATTCGAGTTCATTCAATTGCTGGACCGGCACGCCGTGGTCTTTGACGGTGACGCGGCGCAGTTCTTGGAAGGTGGCGGGATCGAGAAAGCGGAGCTCCGAAGTGCCGTCGGAGAGGATCAGGTGGGCTGCGTCGTGGGTGAGGCCCCATCCCTCGCCGGAGTAGGAAAGCGTGCGGAGAAGGCGAAAGCTGAAGCGGTCGTAGACCAGCGCGACGTGGTTTTCCCATGTGAGTTGAATCAGGGTGCTTCCCCAGTCGGTGAGGCCCTCGGCGAAGTATTTTTGGGGAACGGCCTGGAACTGGAGAAGCCGGCCCGTCTCCAGATCGTCCATGCGCAGGGAGGAGCGGCCGTTGAGGCCGGTGCTCTCATACAGATGGCCGTCGAGGTAGATGAGGCCCTGGGTAAAGGCCTGGGCGTCGTGGGGATAGGCGTGGACGACCTGGAAGGTGTCGGGCGGCTGGGCGGTGGCGAGGGTTGCGGTCTCCAGCAGGAGAAAGAGGGCGGCGCAAAGGAGTCGTAGGGTTCGCATTGGTCCTTGGATGGTCAGCGTTGCCGGAGTTTCGCACCATTGCTCGACGAAATGCAACCGCAGGTCCTTCGACTCGCTTCGCTCAGGATTAGAGTCCTCATTGCTATGAACACGTGAGTCGCGGCTCTAGTTTACGTCGTTTTGGCAGCCGCAAAACGTGAAGGCAGCCACGAGGTCAATCAGCTTGTTCCCAGGTAGATAAAACGGGCCAGAAACAAGGCGGCGAGGATGTAGAGCAGCCAGTCCTGGCGGCGAAATCTGCCGGTTGCCACGTGCAGCACTGCCCAGGCAATGATGCCGAAGCCGAGGCCGTTGGCGATGGAGTAGGTGAGCGGAATCAGGATCAGCGTGAGGAAGGATGGGACGGCGACCAGCGGGTCAGTCCAGCGAATCTCGGTGATGGTGGCGAGCATGAGCGAACCGACAAGAATCAGCGCGGGAGCAGTGGCCGCCGCGGGGACAATGCCGACGAAAGGCGCAGCACCGATTGCGCCAAGAAACAGCAGACCGGTGACGATTGCGGTGACACCGCTGCGGCCGCCGGCCATCACGCCTGCCGTGGATTCCACGTAGCTGGTGACGGTGGAGGTTCCGGTGAGCGAGCCGAAGACGGTGGCGGTGGCGTCGGCGAACAGAATCCTGTTGAGGCGGGGAATGGAGTGGTCCGCCGAAATGAGGCCGGCGCGCTTGGTTACGGCTACCAGGGTCCCCAGGTTGTCAAACAGGTCGACGAAGAAGAAGACGAAGACGATTTCAAGCAGGCCCTTGTTGATGGCTCCGCGAATGTTGAGCTGGAAGACGGTCGCAGAGAGGGCGTTGAAGCCGCCGGGAGCGGGCGTCCAGTGGACGAGACCCTGCGCCCAGGCCAGCGAAGCGGTGGAAAGCATTCCGCGAGGGGAACTGCCGGCGTGCAGGAACAGAAGGGCCATCGCCCAGGCGACTGCAGTCGTCGAGAGAACGCCGAGCAGGATGGCGCCGCGGACCTTCTTCACTTCCAACGCGACCATGAGGATGAGGCCGAAAAGGGCGAGGTAGGTGGTGGGGTTGCGCAGGTTGCCCAGGCCGACCAGGGTTTCAGGATCGGCGACGACGAGGCCGGAGTTGCGAAAGCCGATGAAAGCGATGAACAGGCCGATGCCGCTGGCCACGGCAGCGTAGAGCTCATGGGGAATGGAGCGCAGAATCATCTGGCGGATGCCGGCGGCGGTGAGGGCGAGAAAAATGACTCCGGAAAGAAAGACCGCGCCCAGTGCTGTTTGCCAGGGGATGTGCATCTTGAGGCAGACGGTATAGGTGAAATAGGCGTTGAGGCCCATGCCGGGGGCGAGCGCGATGGGATAGCGGGCGACGATGCCCATGAGAATGGAGCCGAACGCAGCCGACAGGCAGGTGGCCGCGGTGACGGCAGCCAGGGGCATGCCGGCAGCCGACAGAATGGCCGGGTTCACCAGCACAATGTAGGCCATGGTCAGGAAGGTGGTGACGCCGGCCAGGATTTCGGTACGCCAGTTGGTTCCCAGGCGCGTGAATTCAAAATAGGATTCAAGGTGCTTGAGCATAGGCGGGTGCCTTTAGAAGAGCACAGGCGGGCCGCATCGCAAAGGGATTTGTGTTTAGCGAGTCAGCGAGCCAGCAAGTCAGCGGGTCAGCAAGTCAGCGAGGGGACGTGGTTCCCCCACCCTTTCCGCAGGAAAAAGCGGAATGGATGCGGCACGGAGATGATGTGGCGGAAAGATCGCTGCCGGATTCGAGATCAGGCGAGGAGTTTGGCGGCGTCTTTGGCGAAGTAGGTGACGATGAAGTCGGCGCCGGCGCGGCGGATGCCTAAGAGGGATTCAAGCGTGGCGCGGTCGCGGTCGAGCCAGCCTTTTTCGAAGGCGGCTTGCAGCATCGAGTATTCGCCGGAGACCTGGTAGGCGCCGATGGGGACATCGACGCGCTCACGGGCGGCGCGGATTACGTCGAGGTAGGGCATGGCGGGCTTCATGAGGATCATGTCGGCGCCTTCCTGCAAGTCGAGGTCGATTTCGCGCATGGCTTCGCGAAGGTTAGCGCCATCCATTTGATAGGAGCGGCGGTCGCCGAATTGGGGGGCGGAGTCGGCGGCCTCGCGGAACGGGCCGTAAAAGGCTGAGGCGAATTTCGAGGCGTAGCTGAGGATGGGTGTATCCGCGCAGCCGGCTTTGTCGAGAGCGTGGCGGATAGCGGCAACGCGACCGTCCATCATGTCGCTGGGGGCGACGATGTCGGCTCCGGCGAGGGCCAGGCTGGCGCCGGTGCGGGCGAGCAGGTCGAGGGTGGGGTCGTTTTTGACGGTCCAGCCTTCGGAGGTCTCGGCGACGATGCCGCAGTGGCCGTGGCTGGTGTATTCGCACAGGCAGACGTCGGCGATGAGGACCAGCTTCTTCGAAGCCGGGGATTGCTTGAGCGCGCGGAGGCCCTGCTGGACGATTCCGTTCTCGTCCCAGGCGCCGGCGCCTTGCTTGTCTTTGGATTCGGGAAGGCCGAAGAGGAGCAGGCCGCCGAGGCCCAAGCCGGCGGCTTCTTCGGCTTCGCGGACGGCTTCGTCGATGGACAGGTTGAAGACGCCGGGCATGGAGCCGACAGCACGGCGAACGCCTTCGCCGGGGCAGAGGAAGAGGGGGTAGATCAGGTCGCCGGGCTCGAGGGTGGTTTCGCGGACCAGGGATCGGAGAGCTTCAGTGCGGCGGAGGCGGCGCATGCGCGTTTCAGGGAAACTCATGACCTGAATTGTAGGTCATGGGCGATGAGCGCTGGTGTGATTTGGAACACCTAGGGAACCGCTGAAGGAGTATCTCGGTGAAGCAAACATTCCCTCAGGGGCTGAAGCCCGCGTTCATTTTGCTGCCTTTACGGAACGACTGAAGTCGTGCCCTTTCAAATCGGCGACTCGATCAGAGGTCCCCTAGCGCAGGGGACCGACCTGGGGATTGCCGACTTGCGGGTTCCAGCTCAACTGCTCATAAAGGGTGGTGTTGCGGTAGCCGAGCAGGACCACCAGCGTCCAGATGCCGAGGGCGGTGCCGAAGGGAAACTTGATCAGGCTCAGGAAAGCGGCAACGATGGCTACGACGCGTCCCCATTGCGAGCGCTCGTGCAAGCCCCATCCGGCGACAAATGCGAGGGCTGAGCGAATGATTACGGCTACCCAGATGAAGTGCAGGATCGCCGGCCCCAGCCACTCTTGAGGCCCGGGACCGTCGCCCCAGGGGCCATGGCTCCAGTTGCCGAAGTGGTTGTTGAAGAAGGCGTGGGCGAAGGAGAGCCCCGCCATCCCGGTGAGCAAGGAGAGAGCTGCGTAGGCGAACCAGACCAAGCTGAGTGCTTTCACCTTGCCGGCGTAGCTTTCGAGCTGAAATTGAATGCCGGGAACGGGGGGAACGACCGGCGCGACCGGGCGGCCGCATTGCGTGCAGACCGGCTGACCCTGAACTAGAGCTTGTCCACATCCGCTGCAAAACATGGCGCCTCCTTGGGGACGTACAGAGCTTACTACGAAAATGCCGCGCGGCTCGTTCCGTTGAGATCGAGACGCGGGGTTCGGTGCTGGAAGTCGGGTCAACGCGGGGCGGCCTTGCTAGAGAAGAGCGGCCAGCACGAATTCCTGCGTAGAAACAGCCTTGGCGGTCGATTCCGCATCTAAACACATGCACAACCACGGGGAATTTCGTAGCCGGAAAACGTGGGTCAGGCCGGCGGGTTGCGTTGAATTCTGGATTCAACCAAGGAAGGAGCATCGATGCTCAGACTGGGATTGTTGGTTCGCGAGGAGCTGGTTCAAAATCCTCATGCGGGGCGCGGAAGACATTCGTTGTGGACGCTGGCATTGGCGCTGATGCTTGCGGCGGGGCTTGTTTCCGGATGCGCCTCGAAGCAGGAAAAGGCGCTGGAGCAGGCCAAGCAGCAGGCAGCCAAGACCGGGCAGGCGCAGCAGGTGGTGACCGTGGACAAGAACGGGACCACGACGACGACGGTGGTGCAGCCGCCTGCGGCGGGACAGACGGCCGGGGCGATAAGCACATCGGTGACTCCGCCGGCTGCCGGAACGCCGGCTCCACAACCCTCCGGGCCCACGGTTTCCGCGGTGCCGCCTCCGCCCCCGCCACCGGCGCCGGTGAACGTCACTATTCCCGCGGGCACTCCGCTTACCATCCGCATCGATCAGCGCATCAGCGCCAAAGGAAGCCGCGCGGGGGACAAGTTCACAGGAGAGCTGGTAGACCCGGTGCTGGCAAGCGACAACAGCGTGATTGTGCCGAAGGGGGCGCCGGTGGGCGGGGTGGTGGCTGCAGCGCACCGGCGGGGACACTTCAAAGGCAGTTCGCTGCTGGAACTGCGCCTGACCTCCCTGACGCCGAATGGGATGCAGTATCCGCTGCTATCGAAGGACATGGCAGAAAGGAAGAAGGGAAAGGGCAAGCGTTCATCGGCATTTATTGGCGGAGGCGCAGGGCTGGGAATGCTGGTGGGCGGCGTAGCCACCGGAGGAGTGGGCCTGGTAGTGGGCGGGCTGGTGGGCGGCGGCGCGGGAACAGCCGCTGCGGGGCTCACCGGAAACCGCGATCTCAATATTCCGGCGGAGTCGATTGTGCACTTCACGCTGGCCGAAGACCTGGTGGTGCAGGAGCCGCAATAGCTGGGGCCGCAGTAGCTGGGAAGGTGCGGTCGCTGCAGGGCGGATGGCTTCGAACCGAAGGTGCGCTTTAACGTGTCCCGGCGGGAGTGCGCTTCTCCCAGCGTTCTTCATGCCGGTCGTCGCGCAGCACCAGTTCGGTGACGCGGCCTTGCGGGTCGCGCTCGAAGGTGAGGCGGGTGGTCGAGGAGCCGTTGACGTAAAAGAACACGCCTGGGGACTCGGCGGCAAGTTCGGCGATCTCGCCTTGCAGGTTCTTCTCGTAGAGCTGGTCGGCCTGACGGAAGACGGTGATGACGGTGTGGCCGTTCTTGTCGAGATACTCGCCGGCGAGCGAGTCGAGGACCGCCGGGGGCAGCTTGATGGCGGGCGGGTGGAAGGGGATTACTAACTTCTCGGCAAATGGCGGAAGCTCGGCAACCAGGGATGGAGGAGTATTTGGAGGCTGGGTGTGGTGGGCCAGCATCCAGCGGGGCAACTCCGGCTCGTCATAGGCGCGGGTCCAGCAATCGTGCTTGAGTCCCTGGTAGAGCCAGTAGCGGACATGGCCGCCTGCTGCTTTCAGGGCTTCGAACATTAGCTCGCTCTCCCTCGGGGTGACGACCGGGTCGTCGGTTCCATGAAAGAGCCAGACCGGGGTGCGGCCGAGGGCATGGGCGTACTCGGCGGGGAGGGTTGCTACCTCCTGCCAGCGCTCCGGGGCGTAGCTCCAGAAGATGCCGCTGGCGCAGATGGCGACGGCGGCCCAACGATGGGGATAGGTGCGCGCCAGTTCCCACGCGCCGTAGCCGCCGAGGGAGAGGCCGGTGAGATAGATGCGTTCCGGATCGCCGTGAAACTCGGCTGACTCCTGATCGAGCGCAGCGATGGCCATGGCGAGCATGTCGGGGTCGGTCCAAACGCTGCCCAGCGGACATTGCGGCATCACGATGACAAAGGGCCAGCGCTCGGGGTGGTCGCGCACCGCCTGGGGAAGGCCAATCTGCGTCTGCCACATACCTTCGGAACCGCGTTCGCCGCGGCCATGCAGGAAGAGGATGACGGGCCAAAGCTTGTGGTCGTCGCGGCGCCATTCTTCGGGAAGATAGACCATGAAGCGATAGGTTGAGGCGTGAAGTTCGATGCGGCGATTCAGGAAGCCGGTTTCCTGGGGCGGCTCGGGCTTGTCGTGGCGGGACTTGGGCGCGTCATTGGCCGCAGGGCCGCGCACCGCAGCGCAGGCGGGCGCGAGTGTGCCGGCGAGCAAGAGGCCTGCAGACAGAAATCGAAGAAAACGATGCATCCGGGAATCCAAGATGATTCTATCTGGTGAGCGGGTTGCACGGATGGAATTGCGAGACGCACGACGCGATCTGAGCGCCGAAGTCACCTTCCTTCATTCCTTTTGCGTCATCTGCCGATATACGGATAGCCGAGGTTCTTACCCCTTTGGGGGATTCGGTATTTATGCCTATCAAGGGTAAATTGCTGTATAGGGGCTTTCTGTTCTCGAAGGTCCAACCGCCAGGAGAGATCAAATAATGGACCTCATGTTGTTCAAGCTTTACATTAAAATCCACGACCTGGGGTGCCGCGAGGACGGGCAGGACCTGGTGGAATATGCGATGCTGGTTGCCTTGATCGGCTTCGGTGTGGCGGCGGGGATGAAGCAACTTTCTTCCGCATTGAACACCGCGTTCAGCAACATCAGCTCGAAGCTGGGGAACTACACCACTTAGGACGACTCTGATTGATTTAGCCGAGCATCGGTTGTGGTTTCTGCCGAGCATTCAATCAGGGGCCAGGCAGTGTCTGGTGAATCGACCGAGTGTTCCTTGGCCGGAGAAACTCTTTCCGCAGCGGCTAAAGCCGGCTTCATTTGCGGCGTTTCGGCATGACTGAAGTCGTGCCCTTTCAAAGCGGCGTTTTTTCAAAGCGACTTTTCGGAAGCTGACCGATTACCAATTGCGCACCTTTGGGGTGTTTCCTTTCGGTATTCTTGAGGGTTTTCTTACGATTTGGGTGGAAGAATTAGAGTGTTATGCAGTGCACCCTGATGATCACCCTTGAAGCCGGAGACACGCTGGACCACTACCGCCTGGAGCGTTTGGTGGCGCGCACCGGCATGGCCACTCTGTTCAAGGCGACGGACATGAGGGACGGCCGTCCGGTGGCGATCAAGGTTCCGCATCCCGAGATGGAAGCGGACCCGGTGCTGGTGGAGCGGTTTTGCCGCGAGCAGGAGATTGGCCAGGAATTGGACCACCCCGGCGTGGTGAAGACGTTCGACGGGGAAGAGCGCAGCCGGCTGTACATGGTGATCGAGTGGGTGGATGGGCGGCTTCTGCGTGCAATTCTAAATGAAGAGCGGAAACTGCCGATTGAACGCGCGATCAACTTTGCGCTGCAGATTCTGGATGCGCTGGACACCATGCACAAGCACGGCGTGGTGCATCGCGACCTGAAGCCGGAAAACATCATGGTGGATGCGGAGGACCGCATCAAGCTCATCGACTTCGGCATTGCATTGAGGGAAGACGCGCGGCGGCTGACATTTGTGGATATGACGGCAACGCTGGGCACGCCGGACTACATTTCTCCGGAGCAGGTGAAGGGGCAGCGCGGGGATCAGCGCAGCGATATTTACTCGCTGGGCGTGATGCTCTACGAGATGCTCACCGGCGAACCGCCGTTCACCGGGCCGAATCCGCTGGCGGTAATGAATGAGCGGGTGCTGCACGATCCGGAGCCGGCGCGCAGGCGGAGGCCGGAGATCTCTCCGGAGCTCAACGAGATTTTGAACCGTGCTCTGGAACGCGACCCGCGCCGCCGCTACCAGACGGCCAGCGAGATGGCCTGGGAACTGGAGCACCAGGAACAGGTGGGCGTAGACGAGGGCGAACGGCGGCCGGCTCTGGGAAAGATGCGGTTGCCGGGCGTGCGGCGGATGCTGCTCTATGCAGGGCTGGCGCTGGCGCCGATTGCGATTTTCGGACTGATGGTGATGATGGCGCGGCGGTGATTGAGCAGATAGGTGAGTGGTCGTGCGAGTCACGCGTGATTCCTCAGAGGGTGACGGTTTTCAGGCCGGGGATGACGCGGAAGTGTTTTACGTTCAAGGTGGCCACATCGAAGCCGAGGTGCAATGCCGTGGCGCCGATGATCAAATCCTCCATAGCGATGGAGATCCCTTTTGCAGCTTGCTCGCCTTCAATCTGGCCGGCCAGTTGAGCGATGGCCAACGAGACGGGATGCACGATGAGATCCCGGAAGACTTCCTCGCAAAAGGCGCGACGGCGTTCGCGGTCTGCGACGGTTCTGGCCCGATAGATGCCATGCGTCAGTTCCACCGCACTGACAGCGGATAGGGCCACATCGAATTCTCCAAGGATCGTTCTTGCTTGACGAAGGATATGTCTGACGGAATCGCCACGCCGTTCGTTTGCGATGACGATGCTCGTGTCGAGGATCAGTCCCATGCCGAAGTTTCGCGGGGCTTACGATTTGCGATGATCTCTTCCATGTCGGCTGCGAACTCTGCATCCATCACCGGCTCATAACCCAACTCTTCGGCATGGGCCTCGGCAAGCGCAATAGACTCGGAGATAGAACGCCGCGGTGGCGCGGCGGGACGGACCAGAGCAATGGGCGCGGACCCGGACTCGATGATGACTTCAGCCCCCGCGCGGACGCGAGCCATCAATCCGGCAAAGTCGCGGGCGGCTTCGTCCTCCGAGATGTGAATCGTCTCCATGTTTACGATGATACGCCCATTGCCGTTTTGGTTTCTCATCCTTATCGTCGTGAAAGAGGCGAAAGGGTGGGGCAGAGTGCGCCAGCTTAGAGGAGCCGACCCAGCGGTGAGCAGAGGCTGGCGGCACATTGGGATGATTGGTTCGATTGCTGAGATGCAGGGCAGCCCAGCCTGAGATACGAAGGTCAGGCGGGCAGGCGCTTGAGCATCTCGCTGGCGGACTGGAACCAGGGGCGCTCGCGGCGGCGCAAGTAGTTCGGCATGGTCCGCTCCTTGTCCAGAACCTTCTGCGCCCATTTCCGGGCCTCGGCTACGCGACCTTCAGAGGCCAGCATATCGGCGAAGTTCAGGTAGGTTTCCGACAGTGTGGAGCTTTCGATCGCACGCAGGAACAGAGCCTCGGCCTTTTCCTTTTGTCCGGCCTTGGCGCAGGCATGCGCCAGCAGACCGGCGGCGCGATGGAAGTCATAGCCCGGCTCTTCGCCGACCACGCGCTCAAGGTCCGGAACGGCGGCGGCGGCGTCCCCCAGCTTGAGGGCGCAGAGGCCGCGGCGGTAGAAGGAGTCCTGCGTATCGGAGCGGGCGGCGATGGCTTTGTCAAACGCGGCCCGCGCCAGTTGCAGGTTGCCGCAACCCATGTAAAGGTCGCCTAATTCCTCGTAGTTGGCTGCGGAAGGATTTTCTTCGACCTTGGCTTCGAGTTCGGTAATGTGTCTTTGATGCGTAATACCGCGGAAGGCCTGGAAGGAAGCGATGAAATCCGGAAGTGCGTTCATGCCCAGATAGAAGGCTGCGCCGAGAGGCCCCAAAAAAATGATTACGTAAAGCCAATACATCTGCGGGCGTGTCTTGAAGAAGTGGACGATGGCCACGATTTCAAGGAGCAAGCTGAGCGGATATAGAAGGTAGCCGAGAATTTCCATGGGCAGTTTTTTCTGCGGTTAGTTTACGCATTCGCGATCGAGCAGAAAATGACCCATTCAGGGGAAGACTTAGGAATTTGGAGGCACACTGGCGCGGATGGTCCAAGGCTCCGGCAGTCGATGGCTCTATCGGTACGAATCGTCGCGGTGGATTACGAACTCGGGATACGCGCCACCGCCTAGCTCGTGCAGGTCCATGCCGACGCGTTCGCCGTCGGCGTCTACGCGGAAGGGGATTACCCGGTTGACCAGCCAGAAGAGCAGATAGACGAGAGGCAGAACGACGCCGAGAAGCGCGGCGATGCCGACCAGTTGGGCAATGAACTGGCCGGGCTGCGCTGCGAAGAAGCCGGCGGCGATCAATCCCCATAGACCGCCGGCGGCGTGGACGGCGATGGCGCCGGAGGGGTCGTCGATGGAGACGGCCAGCTCGAGCACTTCTACCAGCAAAGGCGTAATGATTCCGGCGACGATGCCGATGAACAGGGCGGCAAGTGGGGAAACGACGGCCGCGCAGGCGCTCGAAGCGACCAGGCCCGAGAGCCAACCGTTGGCGCAGAGGCTGGCGTCGGGCTTGCCGAAACGGTAGCGGGTGACGGCAAGGGTTGCAGCGACGGCGCCCGACGCGGAGAGCAGCGTGTTGATTGCGGCGACCGGCAGAGCTGCAAGGGGTGCGTGCAGCCAGACGACCGCGCCGGCGACGTTGAAGGCCAGCCATCCGGCCAGGGCCAGGAGACAGCCGAACAGGATGTAGGCGGCATTGTGGCCAGGCATTGCGGTGGCAAAACCTCCCTGGGGAAACTTGCCACGGCGCGGGCCGGCGATCCAGACAACGGCGAGCGCGCTCAGGCCACCCAGGACGTGAATGGTGGCTGCGCCGGCGGGGTCGAGGAACCCTGAGCCGAGGGAGAAGTTGACGCCCAGTTGAGCGAGCCAGCCGTGACCCCAGGTCCAATGCGCGAAGAGTGGAAAGACGATGGCGGCTAGCACTGCCCCCACCGCGCAGCCGGCGACAAGACGGAGGCGGTCTGCTCCCGAACCCCAGGGAATGAGCGCGGCCAAGGCTACGGCGAGGAATTCAAAGAGCAGCTCCAGTTGGGCTTGTGCCGGGGCTGCGCCCAGTCCGATCAGAAAAAAAGGCCCCTTGCCGAGCCAGCTCCAAGGCTTGCCTGCAAGGTGAAACACATGGGCCGCACCGCCTGCAGTTCCGACCAGCGCAGCGCCCACCAGGGCAAAGGCAATGGCGGTGACGGCCACAATGGCCAGATCGCCCAGCAGGGATTGGGCGGCTGAGCGGGAGCGGCCGAGGCCGGCGTTGATAAGGGCCAGACCGGCAATGGCCAGCGGGGTCACAAGCAGAAGAACGAGAGCCAGAACGAATGTGGCATCGGTGAGCATTGGAGGCGGGCCGGGGGTCATGAGCGGTTCTTTCCTCCGGCTTCCATGTGCCCGCGTATGGCGACCGCCAGGCCCAGCGCTTCAACGGCCAGGCCGGACAGGACGAATGCCGTCCGCGCGGCGGGGTTCGAGGCGGGGAACAGCACCAGAGCGGCGAGGGAGAGAAAGAAACCGGCTGGCATGACCAGCAGTCCGGCGAATTTCATGGTCGGTCCCTCTTGGTTCGTTCAGCAGACAGAAGAGGACTCGCAGCGTGAGTGCGGCGATTGCTGCGCGGGTGCGGCAATTTCTGAAGATCTAACCAGTGAAGATCGGTTTGTGCGGCCTTCAGCGTGCTGTGTCCGGCGGAGAGAAAAAATCCCATCTTTCCCGATGTTGAAAAACCTGAAGAGATAGCGATCAGCGCGTTTCCAATCAAATGCAGCGAGTCAGCCCCCGCTGCGCGGGGTTAGCGGGTTAGCAAGTTAGCGGCAGCTTTGGCGGGCCCCAAGGTCATCTCCGGCGGGCCAGCGAGGCTTGCGGGCGGCTGACGCTGTTCAGATGGAGTTTTACATCCATGTAAATTCTAAAGCATCGCGTCGGTGAGTTCGATCGCTGCTCCTTATGGTTTCTTTTTGCGCGGCATATGACAATGAGCCATGTACAGACGTCTTGACCGGGCGCACAGGGCTGTTTCCGTTCTGCTTGGAGTTGTCACGCTTGCCAGCGTTGTTGTGCTTTTCGTGTGGGATGCTTTCCCGCGCTGGTTCCCGGCCAGGAGCCACGACTTTCTGGCCTCATTCGCGCTGGCCATGATCGCTGCTGCGTATCTTATTTACCAGCTTGCGCATCGGCCGCCGCTCAAAGAGTTTGCCAAAGCGGCAATGCTGGCGATGGCGTTTCTGTTCTGGGCGGCGAACCAGCTTTGGCCGGACCTTCCCCAGGCGACGCTCTTCAATGACATTGCCATCGCGCTCTTCGTGCTGGACGTGTTTCTGGTGATGGTGGGTTGGCCGGCGACGTCGCCGGATGAATCATTCGCAGAGACTTTTGAGGAATCAGGCAAGGAGGGTTGAGTTCGAAGTGCGAGCGAACGGGGTAGCGGCAGCTTTGCCGGGCCGATGGAGGGCCGGAGGCAGCGGACGGTCTTCAAGGAGCGCCATGGCGGATTTTTGAGGGAGTGGCGGAGGACGGATTGCGCATGCTATTTTGGTGTTCAAATCCCAGTCTCTGGTATGCACGTCGCCAGGGGCAGGAGGGTTCTTTCCCTTCATTAGGCAGTTATCACAAGCGGTATTCTTTTCAGCGAATTACAAATCAACCCCCAAACGAACTTTTTTTATTTTTTTGGTACGGCACCCTCCCTTTAAATGGCTGCTGGCTGCTATATTGATTTTTCGGGCTTCTCCGCCTCTCGGGTGATTCTTGCCCAAGAATGTTTTTTGTACACAACCTATGTGACCGCCGACACACGGGCACATCAAAAAAGCCAAGACCAGTGACCGCGGGTTGAGCGGGCGCATTCCAAAAAACGAAAACCAAGCAGGATTCGATTCATGGCGCAGATATTTGATCGCAGCTCCAACGCTCTGGCTCGCGCGAGCCTGGTGTTGACGGGGCTGATCGTGATCGCCCTGGGGGTCACGCTGGACCAGTTGCAACGCTCGCCATGGGTGACGAGGCAAGGCCAGCGCCCGGACCAGCCGGTGCCTTTCAGCCACAAACATCACGTGCAAGGGCTTGGATTGCAGTGTCAGTACTGTCACGTCACGGTGGAGAAGTCGAGCTACGCCGGAATCCCGCCTACGAAGACCTGCATCAACTGCCACGCACAAATCTGGACCAATGCGCAACTGCTGGAGCCGGTGCGCTCGAGCTGGGCGACGGGGCAGAGCCTGGTGTGGACCAAGGTGCATGACCTGCCGGATTTTGCATACTTCAGCCATGAGATTCATGTGAACAAGGGACTGGGCTGCGCCAGCTGCCACGGGCGCGTGGACCAGATGCCGCTGATGTATGCGCAGAACACGCTGCAGATGGAGTGGTGCCTGGACTGCCATCGCAACCCGGCGAAGAATCTGCGCCCGACCAGCGAGATTTACAACATGGCCTGGGAAGCTCCGGCGGAGGACAGGCCGGTGTGGTGCGCAACTCTCGGTCAGGGGGGGGAGGCGAAGGATGGCCTGCCGACGGCGCAGAGTTTGAGCTGCACGACCAAGGATCCTGGCGGCGCCGGGGCGGAAGTGGCCTCACTGGAGTTGCCTTTGAGCGGGGCGCACGGGCTGACGAGCGATGTTGCGGCGGCTTCGATGACCCCGGTTCCGGTGTACAAGAAGTTCACCAGCCAGGACGAGCTGGGGCATTTTCTGCTGGATCACTACAAGATTCGCAACCCCAAGGACCTGACCAGCTGCGAGGTCTGCCACCGATGAGCGGACATGTGAATGGGCACGAGAAAAAGACGGCGATGAGTAGAGTGGGTGAAGAGCAGGGCGCAGGGGCTAAAGCCCTCGATCCTATTGAGGCTTCTTCGGCACGACTGAAGTCGAGCCCTGATACAAAGCAGGGTGGGATCTTGGGCCAGGTTCGGGAAGGACATGCCTCAGGGGCTAAAGCCCAGTCTTCCTTATCCGGGCTTGTCGGCACGACTGAAGTCGTGCCCTTTCAAAACCCCGGCGCAGGCAAAGCGAACCCCGGAGCAGGCGGGTCGATGACGCTGGTGCAGGTGCGCGAGCAGTTGAAGGGTGTTAAGGGCAAGCGGTATTGGCGGTCGGTGGATGAGCTGGCGGATACGGCGGAATTCCAGGCGGCGGTGGAGCGGGAGTTTCCTTCCTCGGCGCAGGAGTGGGTCGATCCGGTATCGCGGCGCGGCTTCATGAAGCTGATGGGGGCGTCGATGGCGCTGGCCGGATTGGCCGGATGCACCAAGCAGCCCGACGAGCCCATTTACACCTATGTCAAGGCGCCGGAAGACCTGATTCTAGGCAAGCCGATGTACTTTGCGACGGTGCATCCCTTTGTGACCGGAGCGGTGCCGCTGTTGGTGAAAAGCGATCAGTTCAGGCCGATCAAGGTGGATGGCAATCCGGAGCACGCGTATAACCACGGGTCTTCCGACCCGTTCACGCAGGGAACGCTGCTTGACCTTTACGATCCGGACCGCTCGCAGCACGTGACCTATCGCGGCGAGAATCGTGAGTGGGCGGAGTTTGCGCAGGAATTGCGGCTGAAGGCAGTGGCTTCAAAGGATGGGACGGGGATTTATTTCCTCTCGGCGACTATCACCTCGCCCACGCTGGCGCGGCAGTGGAAGGCGGTCGAGGCGGCTTATCCCAAGGCGAAGCTGGTGCAGTACGATCCGGCAATTGCGGGGACTTCGGCTGAGAGAGGGGCGAGTTTCCGCTTTGAGCTGAGCGGGGCCGATTTGATTGTCTCGCTGGATGCGGACTTCCTCTCCGGCGCTTCGTTCCCTGGTTTCCACAAACTCGTGGGCGACTACGCGGCGCGGCGCAAGGACCCGGCCAAGGGGATGAACCGGCTTTACGCCATCGAGTCCACGCCGACCACGACCGGGCTCAAGGCGGAGCACAGGCTGGGACTGCGGGCGAGCGAGATTCCGGCCTTCGCTGCGGAACTGGCCAAGGCTGTGGGCGCTTCTCCGGGTGCAGCTCCGGCCTACGAGTGGACAGACGAGCAGAAGAAGTTTCTTGCTGCGCTGGTGAAAGACCTCAAGGCCAATGCGGGCAAGAGCGCGGTGATTCCGGGGCTCTACCAGGACCCCACGCTGGAGTCGCTGGCCTTCCATATCAATACGGCGCTGGGCAACGTGGGCAAGACGGTTTTCCCCGGTCCCGCGCCGCTGGATTTGCCGGCGGGCGGCCAGATTCCGGACCTGAAGTCCCTGGTTGCCGACCTAAACGCGGGCAAGGTGGACTGGCTGGTGATTTTGAACGCCAATCCCATCTATTCGGCGCCCGCCGATCTTGAGTTTGCGGCGGCCTTTGACAAGGCGAATATTGTGGCGCACCTGGGACCGCGGCTGGACGAAACAGGGCTGATCTCTCACTGGCACATTCCGGCGGCGCATTATCTGGAGTCGTGGTCGGATGCGCGCTCGTACGACGGCACGGTTTCGGTTGTGCAGCCGCTGATTGATCCTTTATATGGCGGCAAGTCGGCGCATGACGTTTTGCAGACGCTGTTGAATGAGCCGCAGTTGAGCGCGTATGAAGCTGTGCGCGAGACCTGGAAGCCGACCATCAAGGGCGACTTTGAGACGGGCTGGCGCAAGGCGCTGCATGCGGGCTGGATTGAGGAGACGGTTTCGGGTATAGCCGAAAGCGGACAGATTTCCAACCTCACCGACATAAAGGTTCCCGCGCCCGCAGCGAAGGACGCGATCGAGATCATCTTCCGGCCCGATCCGAATGTGTACGACGGGCGCTGGTCGAACGTGGGCTGGCTGCAGGAGTTGCCCAAGCCGGTAACCAACCTTAGCTGGGATAATGCGGCGCTGGTTTCGGGCGCGACGCTCACCGCGAAGGGCCTGACAGAAGACGACATCATCGAGCTCACGGTGAACGGCCGCAAGGTCAAGGCGCCGGTGATCGTGGTTCCGGGGCATCCTGATAATTCGGTTACGGTGCACCTGGGCTATGGACGCCAGGCAGCGGGACGCGTGGGGTCGGGTGCGGGATTCAATGCTTACCTGATTCGCACCTCGGACGCGCCGTTCTACACGACCGGAACGCTAGCCAAGGTGGAAGGCACCTGGGGGCTGGCGATTACCAAGAGCCACTTCCAGGATCATCGTTCAGCCCAGTTCAGCGGCCGAGGCAACGGCAATAACTCGCTGGAAGCGGACGAGGCAATCTACGAGCGCGGCATTATCCGTTACGCGACGATGGACGAGTACAAGTCGAATCCGGGATTTGCCAACGAAGGCGAGACGCGGTCCAAGACCGAGATGGACACGTCGATGTTCCCCAACTGGCCGTATAACGAGGCCAACGCGTGGGGCATGTCGATCGACATGAACAGCTGCACGGGGTGCAATGCATGCATCGTGAGCTGTTATGCGGAGAACAATATTGCCGTAGTGGGAAAGCAGCAGGTGCGCATTGGGCGCAACATGCAGTGGCTGCGCATCGATACGTACTTTGAAGGCGACCTGGCCGCGCCGCGAGCGCACTTTCAGCCGATGGCCTGCCAGCACTGCGAGAACGCTCCCTGCGAGCAGGTTTGCCCGGTGGGTGCGACGGTGCACACGCCGGAAGGCCTGAACGCCATGGTCTACAACCGCTGCGTGGGCACGCGCTACTGCTCGAACAACTGCCCCTACAAGGTCCGGCGCTACAACTTCCTGCTGTTCTCAGACTATGAGACGGAGAGCTTCAAGCTGGCACGCAATCCTGACGTTTCCGTCCGCTCGCGCGGCGTGATGGAGAAGTGCAGCTACTGCGTGCAGCGCATTTCGGCGGCCAAGATCGAGGCCGACAAGGACAACCGGAACATTGCCGACGGCGAGATTGTGACCGCATGCCAGCAGGCCTGCCCGGCTGCGGCGATCACCTTCGGGAACATCAACGACAAGGGTAGCCGGGTGTCCAAATTGAAAGCGGATGAGCGCAGCTACCAGGTGCTGGCCGATCAGAATACTCGTCCGCGGACGACTTATGTGGCGGCGGTGTTGAACCTGAATCAGGAACTTGAAAACGGGCCGGTGGAACACTCCCCGGCGAAGGGTTAAGAGGGACGATGGGGACCACGGACCTAAAACCGAAGGACCCGAGACGCGTAGCAGGGCTCGACCCGCTTACGGGGGAATACCGGGTTATTGCGCCGGGGCAGACCTTCCGGTCGATTACCGCGAAGATCGCAGGGATCGTGCTCACGCCGGACACGCCGCTGGGGTGGTTCGCCTTGTTTGGCGTGGCCGGCGCGGGCGCAACGATGCTGCTGACTGCCATCACCTGGCTGTTCCTGAAAGGCACCGGCATCTGGGGCGTCACGCTGCCGGTGGCCTGGGGCTTTGCGATCATCAACTTTGTCTGGTGGATCGGCATCGGCCACGCGGGAACGCTGATTTCCGCTATCTTGCTGCTCTTCAAGCAGGGCTGGCGCAACTCGATCAACCGCTTCGCGGAGGCCATGACGATTTTCGCCGTCGTCTGCGCCGGCATGTTCCCGCTGATCCATATTGGACGTCCGTGGGTGGGTTACTGGATGTTGCCGCTTCCCCTCACCATGAACGTGTGGCCGCAGTTCCGCTCTCCGCTGCTGTGGGACGTCTTCGCGGTCTCGACGTACGCGACCATCTCGGTAGTCTTCTGGTACATCGGCATGGTGCCCGACTTCGGCACCTTCCGGGACCGCGCGGAGAACAAGTTTGCCCAGTACTTCTACGGCTTGCTGTCACTGGGCTGGCGCGGATCGGTGCGGCACTGGATGCGCTACGAGACGGCATCGCTGCTGTTATCCGGGTTGGCGACGCCGCTGGTGCTCTCAGTGCATACGGTCATCAGCTTCGACTTCGCTGTTGCGGTTTTGCCGGGCTGGCATACGACCATCTTCCCGCCATATTTTGTGGCCGGCGCCATCTACTCTGGGTTCGCCATGGTGCTTACGCTGGCTATTCCGCTGCGCAAGTTCTACCACCTGGAAGGACTGGTCACCGAGCGTCATATCGACAACATGGGCAAGGTGATGCTGGCCACGGGCTTCATTGTGGCTTACGGCTACGGCATGGAAGCGTTCATGGCCTGGTACTCGGCCTCGCATTGGGAAGCTTTCATGTTCTGGAACCGCTTGTTCGGCCCCATGGGCTGGTCGTACTGGGTGCTGGTGACCTGCAACCTGGCGATTCCGCTCACCACGCTGTGGTCGCGCAAACTGCGTACCAACATTGCTTTCATGTTCTTCATCTCCATCGTGGTCAACACGGGTATGTGGTTCGAGCGCTTCGTCATTATTGTGACCAGCCTGTACCGCGACTTTTTGCCCTCGTCCTGGGGAACCTATCGGGCCACCAAGTGGGACTACATGACCTACGTGGGCACGCTGGGACTGTTCACGGCGCTCTTCATGCTGTTTGTCCGCTTCCTGCCCATGATTCCCATGAATGAAATCCGCATGATGCTGCCGGGGGCGAAGATTACGCCCAAAAAGGCGGCGGAGGCTGCTGACTGATGCCCCCACGCGAAGGAACTTACGGAATGCTGGCTGAGTTCGATACGCCGAGCGACCTGGTGCGCGCGGCGCAACAGGCGCGGCTGGACGGATGGCGTCGCATGGATTGCTACACGCCTTATCCGGTGGAGGAAGCGGCGGAGGCTATCGGCTTCCATCGCAACAAGGTGCCGCTGGTGACGCTGGTGGGCGGGCTGATGGGACTGGCGGCCATGTTCTCGCTGGAGACCTGGATCTCGGTGCTGGCGTATCCGTTGAATATTGCCGGGCGGCCTACGTATTCATGGCCGGCGTTTATTGTGCCGGCTTACGAGTGGACGATTCTGTGGGCGGGGCTTTCGGCGGCGTTTGGGATGCTGGCGCTGAACGGGCTGCCGTCGCTTTATCATCCGCTGTTCAACGCGCCGAACTTCCGCGATGGGGCTTCGACGGACAAGTTCTTTCTCTGCCTGGAGGCGCTGGATCCGAAGTTCGATTTGGTGGAGACGCGAGCTTATCTGACCAGCTTTCAGCCGGTTTCTGTGGTGGAGGTGGAGTACTGATGAACAGGGATCGCCTCCACGATTCGACTATGCGCGGACGATTTGTCGCGGCCCTACGGGGCGTGACGGATGCATTCGGATGCCTTCCCAGGGTTTCGTCCGAACAGCCGGACTCCACCCTGGGCTATTCTCGTTCCCTCCCTCCGGGAGGACTTTATCGAGCCGTTGCCTGCCTGGGACTCGCGGCTCTGCTGCTGGTGGCTGGGTGCAGGCAGGATATGCAGAACCAGCCTAAACTGATTCCGCAGCGGGGATCGGAGATGTTTGCCGACCATCGCGGGGCGCGGCCGCAGGTGGTGAACACGGTGGCACGCGGGCAACTGCATGAGGACAGCTACTTCTATACAGGCGTGGTGCAAGGGGCGAACGGGTATCGCGAAGAGAAGAACGAATTGCCATTTCCGCTGACGGTCGACGTACTGAAGCGCGGGCAGGAGCGGTTCAACATTTACTGCACGCCATGCCACTCGCGGGTGGGCAACGGGCTGGGGGCGATTGTGGATCGCGGCTACAAGCCGGCTGCCAACCTGCACGACCAGGTGCGGTTGTCGCAGCCGTTGTCGCACTACTTCTACGTGATGACGCACGGCTACGGCGCCATGCCCGACTACTCCGCGCAATTGACGCCGGAAGATCGCTGGGCGGTGGCGGCGTACATTCGGGCTTTGCAACTTAGCCAGGCGGCTACGGCGGCGGATGTGCCTGGAGGTGTTCAGGTGAAGGACCTCGCGGAGATTGCCAAGGAGAAGAATTTGCCGGCGGGATTTGCGCAACCGTGGGCGCTGCCTTCGACGGCGGTGCAGGCGTATCGGCCGGTGACCAAGGAAGGCTACCCGGCCATGGCTCCGGCCAATCCGGCGGACCCGGCCATCAATATTCCGCGCAGCAAACCGCCGGCGCAGTAGAACGGGGACTGAGGGACTAGGGACTGAGGGACTAGGGATTTGGGACTAGGGATTTGGGACTAAGGGACTAGGGAGTAAGGACGAACTGAATGGCACACGAAACTCATGCCAAGACGCTGCCCACCGATTTGAGCGCACCGGCCTTTGTGGACGGCTGGAAGTCGCGAGCGCTGATCATCGGAGTGGTCTTCGCCGTCATTGCCGCGGGGCTTGCATTTCTGGATGGGTCCATTGACCACGTGCTGCGGGCCTGGCTGCTGGGCACGGTGCTCACCTTCGGCTGGGCCGTTGGCGGGCTGGCCCTGCTGATGGTGCAGTACTGCTCGGGCGGCAAGTGGGGATTGCTGTTGCGCAGACCTCTCGAAGCCATGAGCCGGACTCTTCCGCTGGTCTTTGTCTACTGGCTGGTGATTGCCTTCTCGTTGAATAGGCTTTACCTATGGGCGAGCCCGGCGATGGTGGAGGACGGCGTAAAGCGCGGCCTGATTACGCCGGATCAGCTGGAGGCGATTGAGCACGCGATCCAATTCAAACATCCCATGCTGCAGCCTTCGATGTTCTGGCTGGTTGGCGTGCTGTGCTTCGCTATCTGGGGCTTCTACACATGGCGGCTGAACTCGCTTGGCTTGAAGCGCGACTCGGATGCTCTGGCCAATACGCCCTACTGGATCAAGAAGTTTGAAAACATCAGCGGGCCGGGGATTGTGGTCTACGCCCTTACCATGACGGCGGCGGTGATCTACTGGGTGATGTCGCTCGACCCGACGTGGTACTCGTCGGTCTACGGGCTGCTGTTTCTGGTTGGGCAGGGATACTCAGTTTTGGCGCTGGGAATCATCGTCACCATCCTGTTGTCAAAAGCAGAGCCGATCCACACCATTCTGCGGCAGACGGAACAGCACGACCTGGGCAAGTTTACTTTTGCTTTTGTCATGCTGAACATCTACCTTGCCTTCTCGCAGTTCCTCATCATCTGGTCGGGGAATCTGCCTGAAGAGATTCCCTGGTACCTGGATCGGATTCGCGGGCACTGGGGCATCATCATCACGCTGGATTTCATGTTTCACTGGCTGATTCCATTCACCCTGCTGCTGTCGCGCGACCTGAAGCGCAATAAGAAGCGGCTGATTGCAGTGTGCGCATGGATGCTGTTTGCCAAGGCGTTCGATTTGTTCTGGCTGATTGAGCCGAACTTCAAGGATGCCGCGCGCAACCTGCATTTCAGCTGGGGAATTCTCGAATACGCGGCCGTACCGGTGGCCATGGCCGCTTTCTGGTTCGCGTATTTCTCGATGCAGCTGAAGACGCGGCCGCTGGTGCAGACCAACGATCCGCATTTGGCGGAGATTCTGGAACCGGAGCACGCACATGCATAAAGACGACGACGAACCGCAACTCGGCTCGCACGGACCGGATGAAGTGGATGCATCCGTGGGCTACGAGCAGGCGGACATTCGGGTGACCGGCATTGTGGTTTTCCTGGTTGCGCTGGGCATCTTCGTGGCCGTGACCGGGGTGCTTTGTTATGGGATTGGCAAGATTATCAACGCCCACATGGACAAGGTAGACGGGCCGACCTCGAAGTGGACGAAGACTGCGGATATTCGCCAGCTTGGGAATTTGCCCAACAACCCCGCGATGCAGAACAAGGTGGCGGAACTGGCGCAGCAGTTTCCCACGCCGCGGCTGCAACTGGACGACGGCAACCAGGAGATCGCGGACCTGCACGCCAAAGAGGACCTGCTGCTGAACAATTACAGCTGGGTCGACAAGTCGCAGGGGAAGGTGAGAATTCCCATCGACCAGGCGATCGAGTTGCTGGCCAAGCGCGGCCTGCCGGTGGCGACGGCAGTTGAGAATGCACCACTGATGACGCGGGATGTGAAGCCGGAAGTGAAGGCACCGTTGACGAACGGGTTTGCGCGCACCGGGTATGAACACGATCTGGCGATGGCCGAGGCTGCGGAAGGAAGACGTGCGGAGCCGCAGAAGTAGAGAGCGGGGCGCGGCGGGGACGGTTAAGGGATTTGGTCTCCCACCCATTTCGCCAAGAACGCGAAATGGATGGGGCACGAAGGGGTTTTTCAGGAAGCGGGAAAAGTGCTGAAAGCAACAACAATTCGGGGAGGCTGGCGCGGGATGGTTTGCGGCCTGGTGAAGGCCGCGGCATTTGCGGCCGCGTTGTGCGCGGCCATGCCGGCTGCTTCGCTGATGGCTCAGGTATCGAGCTACGCAGATAAAGAAACCGGGCCGGCGAACGACAAGCCGCCGGCGATCTTGAACGGCGTGGGCATTGCGCAGAATCTGAATACGCAGTTGCCGCTTTCGCTGACCTTCGCGGACGACCAGGGACAGCAGGTTCAACTCGCCAGCTACTTCGGCAGGAAGCCGGCGATTCTGGCGCTGGTTTACTACCAGTGCCCGATGCTCTGCTCGGAGGAGTTGAACGGGCTGACCGGCGCATTGCAGATGGTGGACGAAGTGCCGGGCAAGGACTTCAACATCATTGTGGTGAGCATCGATCCCAGCGAGGGCACAGACCTGGCGGCGGCCAAGAAGCGCAGCTATGTGAAGCGCTACGGGCATCCGGAGACAGCCTCAGGCTGGCACTTCATGACCGGTACGCAGGCCAACATCGATGCGCTCACCAAGGCGGTTGGATTCGGCTATGTGAAGATTCCCGGGCCGGATGGCAAGCTGACGCAGTTTGCGCACGCCAGCGCCATTCAGATCGTCACGCCGGAAGGGAAGCTGGCGCAGTACTACATGGGCGTCGAGTATTCGCCCAAGGACCTGCGGCTGGGACTGGCGGAGGCTTCATCGAATCGCATCGGCTCGCCGGTGGATAACATACTGACTTACTGCTACCACTACGATCCGCAGACCAACAAGCACTCGCTCATTGTTGCGCGGGTGGTACAGATGGGCGGGTTTGTGACGCTATGCACGCTGGGCAGTTTCATGTTCGTGATGTTTCGAAGGGACAGCCGAGCGGGGAGCGAGACACACACGACGGGAACGGGCACGACAGGAACAAAGGTGAACGGATAAAGGAATGAACCACATCAGTCCAGTACTTTGGGAATTTCTCGTCAAGTGGATGACGAACTTCGCGCTGTTTCCGCCGGAGGCGTCCAAGATTGCGCCTCAAATGGATGCGCTATATTTCTTCATGGTTCTGGTCAGCCTTATCGGGCTTACCATTGTGACTCTGCTGGTGACAAGTTTCTCCATCCTCTACAGCAAGCAGCGCCATCCGGTAGCCGTGCAGATTGAAGGATCGACGCTGCTCGAAGCCACTTGGACCATCATTCCGCTCGGCTTGTTTCTGTTGATGTTTGTTTGGGGTTCGCTGCTCTACTTCAGAATTTACACCCCGCCCGCCAATGCGATGAACATCTACG
>JBKQNU010000013.1:0-5277 GCA_052145815.1 Occallatibacter sp. | reverse complement strand
CGGTCGAGCGCTTCGATATACGGGAACAAGATCTGTTCTTCCTTCTGCATGTGCATGATCATTTCCCTGCCGACGGCATGAAAGCTGGTTTCGATTTCAGCGAGTTCGGGGTGATGCTCCCCGTGCTTTGCTTTCACTTTTTCGAGCAGCGGGTTAATGCGGAGAATCGCTTCACGAACATACTTATGATGCTCACTTTTGATATGCGCAGTGAGGTCGCTCAGCGGTGACGCCGTCCAATTCGCATCGGAAGGATTCACATGCTGGCTATTCTCGCGCAATTGCTTGAGAATCTCCTGCCCATCAACACCCGCATGGACGCAGGCTTCCTGGAGCGACTTTCCTCCCCCGCAGCAGTAGTCAACGCGGGCATCTTCAAGAACGTGCCTCGCGGATGGGTCCGCGAGCGCAATATCCTTCACTTTGGTTTCGCTGCTGAAATTCATGGCGGCCTCCACAACAACGCCAGTTTGGGTTGTGCGTCACAGCGAGGCAGTGACTAAAGTCACTCGCGTCGGCAAGAATCCGAAGAAATCCAGGTTATTCGTTCCCGGACTGTTCATGCTTCAGGCCTTCGAGGTCCTTCACAATGATCTTGCGGCCATCCACCTGAAGAAATCCTTCGGCATGGAGGCGTCCGAGATTCCGCGAAACGAGCTCCCGCACGGTGCCCAACTCCGAGGCCAACTCCTGATGGCTCTTCGTGAGTTCGATGGAAATTCCTTTCATTGATGAAGCCCCATTCGCCTGTGCCAGGCGGAGGATGAGAGCAATTAAGCGTTGACGCACGGTCGTGAAAGATAATTCCTCGATGATTCCAACCAAGCGTCGAAGTCTGGCGCCCACGACTGCAATAACCTTAAGAGCCACCTCCGGATGTTCGCGACAGAAATTCTCGAAATCCTTGCGCGAAATGAAAAGTAATTCCGCATCTTCCAAGGCTGAGGCAGAGGCCGGGTAGTTGCCTCCGTCAAACACCGGCAGCTCTGCAAATGAGCTTCCGGGTCCTTCTACAGCCAGGAGTTGCTCGCGCCCACTGGGCGACAGCTTGAAAATGCGGATTCTGCCCGATGCTACAAGAAACAGACCGGTGCATGGGTCACCCTCGCTAAACAACAGTTCGCCGCGCCCAAAATGCCTGTTGCTAACTCGCTTGGCCAACGCCTCCATCTCCCTCTCCGAAAGACTTGCGAACAACGGGCTCTTTCGCAATATTGGTTCTACGATGATGTTCACAGTTTCGCTCCGTCAGTAGCACTCGATAGCCAACCCGCTCTTCTAACCCCGACTTTCTCCCAACTTCCCGCGCATGACACCTTCATGACGTGCTTTAATTCGTGAGCCAAATGCCGAACACGGATTCTCGCAACCAATTGATTGTAATGAATGACCTCCTCCAACGGGTAAGAGTTACGCGGAAAGTCCTTCGGTCATCAACCGAAGGATCGAGACCGAAGCGTGTGCATTGAATATCTGAGAAGCAGCGGTCCGAAGCGGCGGTCTTTCTGTCCGCGCGGCCACCACCAGAAGAACAAAAACCGCCCGCTCCTTGAGGACTAAGTTGTTTGTTCTTAGCAAACACTCCGGAACGGACTTGTCCGAAAATAGAAGATTTTCTTCGCGAGTCCGAAACTCTTGGTGACAGTTTTGTGACAGTGTGCACCAAAATGCAGCAATCGGGAGATGGCCGGCCGCGAAAGCGGACAATAACCTACAGCTGGTTCAAACAATTAGCTTTAGGAAATTGATCGCGAATTGAAGGCGGCGGTTTGCTAACGCGAAGAGGCTCCTCCCCCAACTGATAGAAAATTCAACTAAATCCCTTTGCCAGCCATTAGATAGAACGATTCGCGGTCTTTTTGGGTTTGCTGATTTTGCCCTGTTTTGGACCAGTTTTAGTGACAATTTGGTGACAGTCGAGCGATTTTGGCCCCTCGCGCACCTGAGTGTAACAAGCTCAATCGCATCTACATCAATCGAATAGTTTTGCTCATCGAGTAAGAAATACTGTAACAAGCATCGGATCGCGCCGCGTTCGTGCATTTTCGCCAGCAGGAACGCTAGCACATTTTTAAGTGATCCGAGGGGTCGACAAGGGTAAGACTTTCGTGGAGACCGGATCTGGGAATCTACGCAGCCTACGACACCGATTCCTACAAAGAGTGCCCTGGATTTTATGCGCTATTGGCTCAATGGTCTTTCCACGCCAATTGATGCTCGCCAAAAGTTAGCTCGTTAGGTCCGCTTTGCTTGTATTACCTTCGTCCCCCCGATTGCCGAGTAGGGTCTCCATTCGCTGAGTGTGCAGGAACCGGCATCAATCGCTTCCTTCAGACGTTTCTTGTCTGCAGCGAGCTGGGCTTCGCTCTTGTAGGTGTCCTGCAGAAACTCGAATAAACGCTTCTTCATCCCCTGCTTCGGATCAGCGAGGCGGTAGAAGATTCGGTAGCCATCCCTACGGTCCAGTACAAGACCTGAGTTCTTCAGATACGAAAGATGACGAGACACATTTGGCTGTGTTGCCTCCAGGACATACTGGATATCGCAAACACACAACTCTCCATGTAAAAGTAGGTTCAAGATTCGCAGCCGGTTTGTGTCAGCGAGTGCCTTGAAGTATTGTTCCAGCTCTTTCATGCGCCCCTTCCTCTTCACCTTTTATACTGCTACTTCCGCAATTTGTCGTAATCGCTCGCTCCCAATGGGATCTTCAATCTGCCAGGGAATCAACGCTACACGACTGGCTAAGGTCTCTCTCACTTCAGAAATGTAGCGCTCTTCATGCCGTCCGCGTTCAGCCAACACAGGGTCTTTGGTGCCCGTGGCGCAAAAGCTTTGATTGACCACCCAAGCGTATGGATTGATTCCCGCACGCCTTAGATCGTCTTGCAGTCGTGCCGCCTCATGGACGGGCGTTGCCTCTGGCAGCGTGACAATGAGAATTCGCGTGAACTCGGGGTCTCGGAGTTGCGGAAGCAATCTGCGGACGCTATCGGGAATATAACTCAGATTGCGGGCGACATCGCGGTGATAAGCCTCCGCCGCGTCTAGCAACAAAAGTGTATGGCCCGTCGGAGCCGTATCAATGACAACAAAGCCGTCGTTGCCCTCATCCACTCTGCGAGCGAAGGCGCGAAACACGGCGATTTCCTCCGTGCATGGAGAGCGGAGGTCCTCTTCGAGCAGAGCCTTTCCTTTCTCATCAAGGTCGCGGCCAGATTCAGCCATTACTTCTTCGGTGTAAGTCCGCGTTTCGACACCAGGATCAATCCGCGTCACCTCTAGACCCGGCACTTTGCCATCGAGCGCCATCTGAACGTGGGCTGCTGGATCCGTCGTTGTCAGATGGACTTTATGACCCATTCGTGCGAGTTCCACGGCGATCACAGCCGCGACCGTTGTTTTGCCGACACCACCTTTCCCCATTGTCATGATGACGCCTTTTTCGCTTGCTGCTATTTCCGCCAAAAGGCCAGCAAGCGGTGGGGGAAGAATGGCACGAGGCGTAACCCCGAGGGTTTCCTTTGTGAATGAAGCTCTGCCGGAAGATAGCTGGCGAAGCGCCTCGACTCCAATGAGAGCATTAGAAACCAACGCAACCTCATCTTGCGGAAGCACGCGTAGCCCTTGCGGCATCTCCGCCAAGGCTTTCTTGCCCCTGGATTCCAATGCGAGGGCAACCGCATCCTCTCTGTCGCTCGCCTGAAAAACACCATTTAGTATCAATCTCTGATTCTTAATGCCAAGATCTTCAAGCTCACTGCGCGTCCGCTCCGCCTCGGCCAGCGCCGAATGATCCGGGCGACTGACGAGAAACACCGTTGTAGTGTTGGAATCCGAAAGGGCCCGCAGAGCCTTTGCGTACAGTTCCTTCTGAGCCTGAAGACCTGCCAGAGGGCCAAGGCAAGACGTTCCCGTCATGTTGGTCTCGATGAAATCAGTCCATGCTGCAGGTAGCTGTAGAAGCCGAAGCGTATGGCCGGTGGGAGCGGTATCGAAGATGATGTGATCGTACTCTGCCGTGGCGGTTTGATCTCCTAACAACTTGGCGAATTCGTCGAAAGCTGCGATTTCGACGGTGCACGCGCCGGATAGCTGCTCTTCGATGTTGTCCAACGCCGACTTGGGAAGAAGCTCGCGATAGGGACCAACAACCCGTTCGCGATAAAGGCGTGCAGCTTCTTCCGGGTCTACGTTCATGGCGCGCAGACCAGTCATCCCGTCAATCGGAATAGGCCGTATTCCCAGGCGTGTTTCCAGAACTTCGTCGAGATTGGAGGCAGGGTCGGTGCTCACCAAGAGGACTTGCATTCCCCGTTCAGCCAGTGAAAGGGCTACGGTACAGGCAATGGAAGTCTTGCCCACGCCACCCTTTCCCGTGAAGAGAAGATTGCGAGTCAGATCTTGGGGTAGGTTCATGACTTACCTTGCACCAGACTTCCCCGGTGCGCCAATTGTTACGAAAGGCTGCTGTGCCTTTGTCTGAGTAATCGCAGGCCCAGGCTCGAACTCCACATGCGCGAGACTCGCAAGCTCTTTCCGGGTCGGATAGGCTCCCTCGGCGACAATCATTCCATCGAGCAGTAGAAGGGGAAGACACTTACTGCCTCGGTTGTTCAGCGCGGTCTTTACGACCGGATTGTTCGTGAAGGCAGCAACCTCTTGCGCCAGGTTGTAGCGCTCGACTTCGAGCCCCTTGCCCTTGAGCCATTCGAGGTCCGCGGCAAATCGTGGCAGGGCGGGATCAATACTCGGCCCGCAGACGCCGGTCGAGCAGCACATGGGCGGATCAAAGACTTGTAGTTTAGGCATCACTCGTCTCCAGTACTTGTATATTCGCATACAAGCATAAACTTATGCTACCCTTCTCCCGGCAAGCAGGCTGTGACCGCGATCACCGGCTATCTATGCACTTTGAGGATCGACGAATGGACCAAAGACGCCTACGAGAAAGGTAATCATCATGCAAGGGCGCTACAACGTTCTCTTCCTATGCACCGGAAATTCTGCCCGCTCCATCATGGCGGAAGCGATCATGAACAAGAAGGGATTCCCGAACTTCACCGCCCACAGCGCAGGCAGTCACGCCACGGGGCGTGTTCACCCACAAGCTCTGCGACAACTCGAGATTGCCAAGCTGCCTACCGATCGGGCACGGAGCAAGAACTGGGATGAGTTCGCCAAACCCGGAGCACCGGAACTGCATTTTGTGTTTACCGTCTGCGATAACGCGGCCAAAGAAGTTTGCCCCATCTGGCCGGGTCAACCGATGACCGC
>JBKQNU010000012.1:0-27773 GCA_052145815.1 Occallatibacter sp. | reverse complement strand
CAAACGATCCATCGATGCCCTGTGGAAGGAAATCGGTGACCTCCTCAATGCCGTTACGCCAGACGAATGCTCGAACTTCTTTGCCTCATGCGGATATGTAAACACTTAAATCGAAAACGCTCTAGCTCGCTGGTGATTCTGCTGCTTTCACGCAGGTCCTTAAGGGCACGGGATGTGACCCAATGGAAGAAATTCTTCTCAAACATGACTGCGAGTTGGGTTTCGTAAAAGACCCGTTCAGGGTTGGCGTCAAGTAGCGCAACTAGCTGCGGCTCTAATTCTTGGACTGCCGGATCGTCTCCGGGTCCCGGCGGATGGTCTTCGGATTCGTACTCATCAATCTCGTCCCAACTCATAGCGCTTGACCTTTACCATGCTATGAAAGGGCAGTTCTTCGCAAATCGTGCAACCGCAATTTTCGCCGCGCTGGATGAGCTCGCATTGGCCGGGGTGCCGTGATGAATAGAAATGGTCTACTTGGGCCGGGTTGCGGTGAATTCCACTGCCGGACGCTCGCCTACGGTGCGGGTGAACTTGATTCCATCGGCGTCCGCCTTGCCGATGTAGACAATCTTCATCTCGTTGCCGTTGAAATTCACCACTTGGGTGAAGCTGATATTGTCACCGTCGATCTTGCCTTCGGTGATGTCGCTGTCGCCGCGCGGGCTGGTGATCTTGCCGGTGAGCGTAGCGCCGTCGACGTGGAAGTCGAAGGTCAGCGTCTGCGTGCCTCGCGGAGTGGTCACATCGGCGGTCCACTTGCCATTGAAATCGGTGGCCAGAGCGGTGATGGAGCCGAGGGTGAAGAGCACAACAACGAGGAGTGCTTTAACGAGGAATGCTTTGCGAATCATCGATAGACGAATCATGAGGCGTCTCCGGAGCGCAAGAAGTGGCGCTGGGTCTGGCAAACTGACTTAAATTCCTGCGGCGTTCCCACCGCAAAATACACCAAGTCTATCAGACTCTCAACTATGCCCGGCACCGCCAGAAATTAGAGATTTTTCGCCTGCCTCAAGCCTTCTTCCCGCCATCGGAGCGCAGCCAGTGCAAAAACGCATCCGAACCGCCGCGCTGTGCCATTGCTTCCTTCAACCGGAAACGCATCTCTTCCGCCAGCCTTTGCACCCTGGCTGCGGAATCCCCTTGCTTTGTTTCGGAATCCTCTTCGCTTGCGGACTTCTTTACGTTAAGCACTGATTTTCCTCGACCTCCACATCCAGTTCGTCAGGATGGGCCTATGAGGTGACGCTTGTACACGAAAAAAGTCGCGTGGGAATATCGAAAGTAATGAACCTAATTGGATTTAAGGAACCAGGTTCTCACCGGGCGGTGATCACCCCGCTGCAATCTTATACCGCTCGATTTCTTCGTCCGCCTCAACCGCCCCCTCGATAGATCCCTCGCCCAGCCCCCCGTAGCGCCGCTCCCGCCGCTGGAAGTCCGCGATCGCCTCCAGCAGATGGACGCCGCGAAAGTCGGGCCAGAGCCGCTCGGTGACGAAGATTTCCGCATAAGCTACCTGCCACAACAAGTAATTCGATAACCGCATTTCGCCGGAGGTCCTGATCAGCAGGTCCGGGTCGGGCATGTGCGCCGTATACAGATGGCGATGAATGTCCTCTTCGGTGATGCGATCCGGGCCGATGTGCTTCTGCTTCATCTCCGCCGCCAGGCCGCGGAAGGCGTCCACCAGCTCAGAGCGGCCGCCGTAATTCAGCGCCAGCGTCAAGGTTGTGCCGGTATTGCGTGCCGTGGCATCGGCCGCCCAGGCCATCTTGTCCTGAACCTCCGCGGGCAGTTCATGGGTACGGCCGATGTACCGCATGCGCACGTTGTTGTCCATCATTCGTTGCAGGTTGCTCTCGAGATACGACTTCAACAGCCGCATCAGGAAGTTGACCTCGGAGCGCGGGCGGCGCAGATTATTTTCCAGTGAAAACGCGTAGAGCGTAAGCCAGGGCAGCCCGATGCGCGACGCTGTTTCCGTCACCAGTTGCACACTCTTGGCGCCCTGCTGGTGGCCCAGGAACCGCTTCAGCGAACGATGCCCCGCCCAGCGTCCATTTCCGTCCATAATGATGGCCACGTGCTCAGGCAAACGCTCCGGCTTCAGCGTCGCGTAGATAGAGCGCTCCTCCGCGGTCAACTCATGGATGCGCAGCGTGCCAGAAGAATGCAAGGAACTCGCCTCGACGTTGCTTTTCAGGGGCTTCCAGATCGGCGCCTACGGATGATTCAGATGCAGGAGCCAGAAGTAGAGTATGCCGGGTCCCTTAGGAGCCCTAGAAGCTCAATAGCTTGTTCTTCGTCCGGCGACGTTTCCGCCAGCCAGGCAAAGATGCAGCACATTCGACCCTAGCACAAGCGCCTAAGCGCCGCAATCGCCCCTACCAGGCAAAGCTTGCGCCGAAAGCGCCACGCCCCTTTTGCAAGGAGACAGCAACCAGATCGGCCCACAAAAAGGAGCCGGAACGCGACCGGACTGCTGCCGGCCCCGAGACCGGTCGCAAGCCAGACCTGCACTCCCTATGCGCTGCGGCGGCGCCCCAGGGCGGCATCGCGCACCGCGCCTGCAAACAGCGTCCGGTGCATCGGCTCCAGATGCGGCAAGAGGGCTGCAATCTCCGCCAGGAAGGGGTCGGCGAAGATCGCCGCGACTTCCTCGTCGCGAACACTGCGCGCGTCCCGGACCAGTTGGCTGATATCCACATCGAGGGCCGCAGCCAGCCGTTCCAGCGAGCCCAGAGTGGGAATCGCCTTGCCGTTCTCGATTTTGGAGATATAGGTGCGAGGCACCTGCATCCGCCCCGCCAGTTGCCGCTGGCTCAGGTGGCGCGCTTTGCGAATATCGCGCACCTGCCCGGCCACCTGCAATCCCGCTTCTGCCGAAGGCGCAGCCGCGGGATGGGGCACCAATTGCAGAACAGGATGCACAGGCTCCTCAATATCCAGGGGCCTGCGGCATTTTCTGCAAAGGGAGTTGGTGGTTCTGTATTGAACGAGGCTGCAGTAATCGCAGCGCACAACCTCACGCGTCTCCACGCTTGCTAGGGTGGTTGCCATCGGCTGTGTGCGGAGTGCCAGAGCGGACTCTCCGCGGTGCTTTTTTGCACCGTGTTGTGTGCTACTTTCGGGGATGTGAACCATAATTGTCAAGTAGAAACTTAGGCTCAAAACAGGCCCCTGCCTAAGATTCCCCCATAATACTCTGAAAAACCCGAAGAATCACGAACCAAATGCAGCAACAGGAGAAATATTTTTCTATGCCCGAAATCGAAGCGACCAATTCTGCTATTGAAGCCTTCTCAAGGGAGGCAGCCTGGCAATTGCTGACCGAGTGGACCGAGAGCGAAAGCCTGCGCAAGCACGCCCTCGCCGTCGAAGCTTGCGTGGTGGCCTGCGGTGAGGCCAAAGCCGACCGGCTGGGCCTGACCGGTGAAACACGCGTAGCTCTCATCCGGCTCTACTCCACCACCGCCCTGCTCCACGACTTCGACTACGAACGCCACCCCTCGCGCGAAGAGCATCCCTTCGTAGGCGTGCGCGAGCTGGAACGGCTGGGCTGGCCTGTCGAACTGCGCACGGCCATCCTCGGTCATGCCGAGTATTCCGGTGTGCCCCGCGTCACCCACCTCGATAAGTGCCTATTTGCCTGCGATGAGTTGGCCGGCTTCCTGACTGCGTGCGCCCTGGTCAAGCCGAGTAAGTCCATTGCCGACGTCGAGGTTGCAGGCGTGCGCAAGAAGATGAAGGACAAAGCCTTCGCGCGCGGCGTCAACCGGCAGGACGTGATTCAAGGAGTTGCCGAGCTAGGGGTCGAGCTGGACGCACACATCGGGTTTTGCATTGAGGCGATGCAAAGGCGGGCTGGGGAACTGGGACTGTGAAGGAGCGCGGTCTAGGTTCTAGCCTTGTCGGCGGGAAGGGATAGTTCTGAAGGACAAGAGCATGTGGCATTCTCATCTGCCGCTTGTAGACTGGCGCAGATCGGCAGGGACCGCGTTCTCCCGAGGCTTACTGAGCCCCGACTGAATCGCCTGAAGCGCCTTCAGATGCCCTGAGATTCGTTCCAACGTCCGTAGCAGGTAAATATCGCCTTGACGTTGTGCGTTCCACGCGCCGTACAAGCACTGTGCCGATGCAACTTCAAAATCGATCGCTGTAACCTCAAAGTCAATCGCTTCCAAGTAGGATTTCGCGAGCCCAATGCCTACCGGCCTTGATACAGATGGGGTTCCCGATTCTTCGGCTGAAGGAACGGCTTCCCGCACGTGCGGTACAAGTTCGGGTCCCACATACGGGCTGGGCAGTAAAGACGCTTTCGCGGCCATCGCTTGTCTTTCTTATGCGGATATGTCAACCATCTCAACTCCGAGTATCGGCCTTGAAGGCGTAAACCGTGCTACCACTTAAACTTCGCTGAATGGGATAGAAGTGCCACGCGTCTACAACGAAAGATGCATTGCAATAACCGCGCAGATCCCCTGTTCGCAATGTTGGGGATAAACCTTCCTCCGTGCCGCAGCTGGATCAACCTGATTGATATCTGGTCCAGCTGGTTGGCGTGGTGCCAGGCCCTGAGACCCTCCCGGTCTGGCGCAATGAGCCGGCATGTTCTCGGTCACCTGCCAATCGATTCACAACTTCGCTACGGTGAGCTGTTCGCGCCGCAACCCCAGTTGCTCCAACGCGGCAGGAGTCCCCCATGGCCCGCTTCCATCACATCCTCACAGAATCTGCCGACGGCGTTCAGACCATCACCATGAACCGTCCGGAAACGCGAAACGCGCTTTGCCCGCTGCTTATCGAAGAGCTAACCAGGGCATTGAACGAGGCGGCCACCTGCAACTGCGCTCCGCGGAGGATTTCAAGGAAGGCGTGCTGGCCTTCAAACAGCGCCGCCGCGCCGAATGGCCGAGCTTGCACGCCAAGGTGGAGGAGAGCCCGGATGGGAGGGTATTACAAACTCAGTTCGCTATGCGATCCTAGCCTGACCAATTCCAGTCTTTCGGCATCGGGCATCCTGTAAATGAGCACGAGATCGGGTTTGATGTGGCAATCGCGGTGGTCGACCCACTCGCCACTCAGAGCGTGATCGCGAAGATTTTCCGGCAAGTGGTGATCGCTGCCAATAGCGAAACGACCGACTTTAGCTCCGCATCCAATGTCGCCCGATGCTGCCCCTTCAACTCGTGTTTGTAATCCTTCTTGAAACGACTGGTGCGGCTAATCGTCCGCATGGAGATCGGCCATCAGATTCTCAACGCTGCCCACCTCGACCAATTCGCCGCGGCGCGCTGCCTTCATGGCCTTGACAGTTTCCTCGTTTGGTATCAGCGGATCGAAGGGAAGGGCGCGCTCAGCGACGGTGCGCATGAGCATCATGCGGAATGCGTCAGATAGCGTGAGACCGGCTGCGGCATAGATTGCCGTGGCTTCTTCCTTCACGCGTGCGTCAATTCTGGCACGAACAACAGCATTCGCAGGCATCGTGGCCTCCTGAGCTACGCTGTAGCTCAAAATGAATCCTCGAGTTAGAGCGCTATCGCACTTTTCCAGTATCGCTATCCGAGCGGCTTATTCGCCCTCAGCTCCGCCACAATCTCCGCCGCAGCAGCGCGCGCTTTCTCTTCCTGGTCGGGAGGAAAGCTGATAGCGCCGACCCGTGCATGTCCACCGCCGCCGTAGCGCTCGCAGACCGCCGCCAGGTTTACCATCTTCGCCGGATCGGCCTTCGTCCAGGGGTTCGATCCCACTGCCACCTTGGTGCGGAAGCTAGACTTCGAAAGCCCGATCGAATACGTCGCGTCCGAATACAGGTAATAGGGAATGAACTTGTTAAACCCCTCCAGCGGATGGTCGGTGATGTCGAAGAATATGGTCCCGTCCCTCTCTTCGGCGCGGCTCCGGATCAGCTCGACCGCCTCCTTATGCCGCTCCAGGAGCGGCGGCAGCAAGTCGGCTACAAACGGCTGGCTGAGAACCTCGGCCAGCGGCATCTCGGTCAGCAGCGGAATCAGCCGCGGAATGAATGCCGGGTCCTGCGTGGACTCGATGATCAGCGTCAGCTTCATGGCCGGCGCAGCCATCTCGACTGCAGCCTCAGGGCTTTCGTAAAGCGCTCCATCCACAATATCGGCCCAGCGGATCAGTTCCGCCACCGGGGCTGGGTCGAATCCAAACTGGGTTGCGGCAACATGGGCCAGAAAACCGGTGCACGAAGTGTAGGTCGGATCGAAAAACTTCCGCCTGCTGCATTCCGGGTCCCGCTTGCAGTCTTGAAAGTTTTGCTGGTCCGCAGGCGTAAGAAACGCCGATAAATGGTGATCGAACCACCAGGTGATCCTGGGTGATGACGAGTATTTGAAGTCCACAATCGCGTTTTCGTCGCCCGTGAACTCGCTCTCGTCGAAGAGCGCCCCAGCACGGTGCACCAGCCCGTGGTACTCGTAGGCGGCGCCATTGGCGATGCACTCCCGGTGGAACCGCGTGAACAGCGAGGCTGAGCAGGCTCCGTCAAAGCATTTGTCGTGATAGAAGACCCGAACCCGCAAAAGCCGCACTCCCTTGATCTGGCAAAAAATGAATAACCGGAACTGTTAAGCATCAAGGGCTTGGCTTCCTGTGTCAAGGCTGGGCAGGTTTTTGCGGCCTGATTCCCGCCTCAAGTGTCCATTTGCGAACGATTTGTTTCGCTTCCGAACAGACAGCCCCTGAAACCCTTGCAGGAAGTTCCATCTACGTATCTTGGAATCAACTACTTGCCAAATAGAGCTTTGTGGCCGAAGAATTGCACTATCCTGCGTAGATCCGCACCAGTCATTCGCCTGTCCGTTGGGAGGCTTCCGTGCAAAGTCTGCTGCAGAACATGCTTCAGGACCTCAAATACGCCGTTCGCCAGCTCTGGAAGTCACCCGGCTTCACTATTACAGCGGTCCTCACCCTGGCCATCGGCATCGGCGTCAACACGGGCGGGTTCAGCGTCATGGATGCGGTGATTCTGCGCCCGCTTGCAGTGCCGGACCTGGACCGTGTTGTTGTGATTTACGAGCAGAAAGATCACGGAGATCCGCAGCGGGCAGCCCTGGCGAACTTTGTTGACTGGCAGCGGCTAAGCCACTCCTTCGAAGATCTGGCAGTGCACAGTCCGGCCGACCTCAGCCTTACCGGGGCCGGCGATCCCGTTCATGTGCAGGCAGAGTATGCCTCGCCCAACTTCTTCAGCGTTCTCAGGGCAAATGCAGTCATCGGCCGCGCGTTCGAGCAGAGCGAAACGCAACCTGGGCGCGACCCTGTCGCAGTCCTCGGATATGCGTTCTGGAAAACGCATTTCGGAACCGACGCCGGCGTTCTGGGCCGGAAGGTCGAACTCAATCAGCGCACCTACACCATCATTGGCGTCATGCCCAAGTCGATGCAGTACCCCTCGACCACGGATATTTTTCTTCCCTTCGCACCCACGGCGGCCGAACTTGCCGACCGCAGCGCACACGATTACTTGGTCATCGGTCGGCTTCGCAAAGGCATTTCGGTCAGCCAGGCGCAGGCCGAATTGAAGGTGATTGCGGAGCGCCTTTCGAACCAGTATCCAGCCACAAATCAAGGCTGGTCAGTGAAGAGCGAGAAGCTGCTCTCCGACATTAATGGCGACTACACTCCCCTTTATTTCAACCTGGTGCAGGGCGCCACGCTGTTTGTGTTGTTGGTAGTGTGCGCCAACATCGCCAACCTGCAGTTTGCGCGCGGCATTGCACGCCGGCCGGAAGTCGCCATGCGCACGGCGCTGGGCGCGAGCCGGGGGCGGTTGCTGCGTCAGTTGCTTACAGAGAACATTCTGCTTGGGCTGGTAGGAGGTGCGGTCGGGCTTCTCGTTGCCTTCGCGTATATGCGGGTGATGCAGATCTCCATGCCGGAGCGCGTGGCGCGCTATATGGCCGGCTGGTCCAATATTTCGCTGAATGGCCGCGCACTCGGCCTGTCGCTTTTGCTCGCGGTTCTGGCCGGACTTCTCTCCGGATTTGCACCGGCGTTGGAAGCATTGCGCGTCAACCTCGTCGATCAGCTCAAGTGCGGCTCGCGCGCCGTGCTGGGTTCGGGGCGCAGCCGCAAGCTGAGAAACATCCTGGCGGTCGCTCAGATCTCGCTGGCAGTCGCGCTGGTGATTGGCGCGGCACTTATGTGCAAGGGGATGCTGGGAATGCTGCACCTCGCCGACCCATATCAGCCCAACCGCACGCTCACGTTTGACACGCAGCTACCGGAGGCGCGCTATGACACCCCGCAAAAGCAGGCCGCGTGGTACAGCCAGAGTCTCGAGCGGCTCCGCGCCCTTCCCGGAGTGCAACATGCCGAAGTAACGCAAGCGCTCCCGGAAAGCGACGATGCTTGGCTTGACGATTTCCAAATCGAGAATCGCCCGCTGATTCCCGGCAAATCGCAGAGCGCATTCCGGATTCCGGTGAGTGGCGGATATCTCGCTGCGACTCGCATCGGGACAGTCTCCGGGCGAGCATTTCTGCCCAGCGACGACCTGCGCTCGCAACCCGTCGCCATTGTGAGCCGAAACTTTGTAGCTCGTTATTTCCCCGCAGAAAGCCCCCTCGGGCATCGCATCCGCCTGGGGTCGGACGCCAAAGGCCAGACCCCGTGGTTGACCATCGTCGGCGTGGTCGATGACGTAAGCTACTCGATGTGGGTGCGGGAGCGGCCCGCTGCAGTCTACTTGGACGCCGCGCAACTGCCGCGCCCTGACATGACTTACTCCATCGTCACCAGCGGCGATCCACTGGCCCTTGCCCCGGCGGTGCGCAAGGCTCTTGCGGCCCTCGATCCCGCGCTGCCCCTCGACGCAGTCCGCACCTATGAACAGTCAATGCACGAGAGACTGACGGGCATGTTCTACGTGGCGGCCATGCTGGGCTTCGATGCGCTGGTTGCGCTGCTGCTGGCCGCCATCGGCATCTTCGGTGTGATGGCCAACCTGGTCGGCGAGCGGAGACGCGAGATTGGCGTGCGGCTGGCTATGGGCGCGCAGCGCGAGGATGTGTTGCGCATGATTCTGCGCCGCGCCGGATGGCTCACGGGTTTCGGCGTTTGCACCGGGCTGATGCTGGCCTTTGCGCTGGCGCATGGGGTCGCTAACCTGCTCTACGAAGTCAGCCCCAACGACCCCCTTGTCTTCTCTACCATCACCGCCGCAGTCACCGTCACTGCTCTGCTGGCAAGTTGGCTTCCCGCACACCGCGCCTCGCGCATCGATCCGATGGCGGCGCTGCGGGATGAATAGCGGCTACATGAAATCACGGTCAATATGCCCCGTAGATACCCATGCCTGTGGTTAATCCGCGAAACTGCGCTTCCCTGTTTACTTTGCAGTTGCCAAGTCGCGTAACACCGCGTATTCTCTTGTATTATGAGTTCCCCCCGGATCATCAGCTTCCGTATCGCCCCCGAGAAAGTCGCCGAACTTGACGTAATCGCAAAGGCACTCGATCGCGACCGCAGCTATCTGCTTAACGAAGCCGTGGAGAACTACCTCGGCGAGCAGCGCCGCTTCATCGCCTTGGTTGAGGAGGGCTTGGAAGCATCGCGGAAAGGCAACCTCATTGACCACGAGGAGGTCGGTGCAATGATCGATTCCTGGGTTAAGAAAAAGGCAAGCCGGAAGCAACGCGAGAAGGCGCTTCAAGGTTAGCCGCCGCGGAGAAAGCTTGAAAGTTCGCTGGACAATGCCCGCCGCGAATCAACTCCAGGACATCTTCGACTACATTTCCGAAGAGAACCCTGCTGCAGCAGAACGCACAGTCCGGCGTATTCACGAAGCAATTCTTCGCACCTCGCGCATGCCTCGGGCAGGCAGAATTGGCCGAGTCCCAGAAACGCGTGAAATCGCTGTCTCCGGGACCCCGTACCTGATCGCCTACGGAATCATTGAAAACATGATTCACGTTCTGGCAATTCTCCACGGCGCCCAGGAATGGCCTGAATCGTTCTGACCGGCGACTTATCTTGAGTTTTTGCCATAGAACGCCTTGTCCCCTGTAAAATCGCCGCAAGGAAATCTGCATTTTCAAGAGAGGCTCCATGGACCCAACCGATCCACAGGTTCCAGAGATTCAGCCCGCCGTCCCTGACCCTTCAACCCTAGAAGCTGCACCGGAATCATCCGCCCCGCTCGAATCCGCTCCTCCACCTCCCGAGCCGCTCGAAACCCGCATTCTGCTTAAGATCCTGATGGGTCCGCAAGGCCTGCGCGCAGGCTGGTCGGTGGCGCTGTTTGCCCTCCTCTTCGCCCTCTTCAGCGCTATCGCAGGGTTCCTGTTGGTGACGCTGCATTTAATCGATCCCAATGCGAAGAATTTCACTGCCAAGGTCGCGCTGTTTAACGAATTGGTCCCTTTCCTGGGGATGGTGGCCGCGGCCGCGATCGTAGCCCTTGTCGAGCGACGCAAAGGCAACCTGCTGGCCTTCAACCTCATCGGGCCTCACCGCCTGCTGCGATTCGTTGAAGGCTATGTCGCCGGTTTCGCCGCGCTCTCCGCACTGATCGGCGCGCTTGCCTGGGGCGGATGGCTGCACTTCGGCCCCGTCGCATTGTCCGGCGCGCAAGTCTTCAAGTACGCCTTCATCTGGGGCTGTGCATTTCTGCTTGTGGGCTGCGTTGAGGAGGGTATGTTCCGTTGCTACCTGCAATTCACGCTTACACGCGGCATCAACTTCTGGTGGGCTCTGGGGATTGTCGGCGCCGCCTGCCTCGACCTCGTACTGCGCGGCAAAGGAAACGGCATCTGGGGCGTCTACATCCTCGCCGGGCTCGGGCTGGTTCCCTGCCTGCTCCTCCATCTGAACAAGGCGCAAAGCTCAGGCTTTTGGCAAGCCTCATGGGTTACCTCGACAGTCTTCGGCTTCATCCACACCGGCAACAACGGCGAAAACTGGATTGGTATCTTTGCAGCCGGCGCCATCGGCTTCGTGTTTGTGGTCAGCATCTACGTTACCGGCTCAGCCTGGTGGGCCATCGGATGCCACGCCGCGTGGGATTGGTCGGAAACCTACTTCTACGGGGCAGCCGACAGTGGCATGGTGGCCAGTGGCCACTACCTCACCGTGACCCCTGCCGGCTCCGCATTTTGGAGCGGTGGCGCGGACGGCCCCGAGGGCAGCGTCCTGGTTATCGGCATCATCGTTCTCCTGCTCATCGCGCTGGTGGCGATTTACGGACGCCGACAGCCCGCAACGATGGCCGCGCCAACCTCCGAGTTGGCCGTAGGCTAGCGGGATGCGTCTGTGGCTGAACAGGACCAGCGAAGTCTCTTTGCGCGAGCAGTTGATCACGCAGGTCATCCTCGCCATCCTGTGCAAGGAACTGCTCCCCGGCCAGCGTTTGCCCAGCACGCGCGATTTGGCTCGTCGCTTTACCATTCACGCCAATACCGCTTCCGCCGCATACCGCGAACTTGAGCGCCAGGGATGGCTTGAATTCCGCCATGGCAGCGGCGTCTACGTACGAGCCAGTCAGCCAGCCGCGCCGCTTTCGCCGCAGATTGCCGCGGAGTTTGTAGTTGACCGGCTCATCGGCGATCTGGTGGCCAAGGCGCGCAAGCAGGGCGCGTCGGAATCCCTTCTGCGCAGCCGCCTGCGCCGCTGGCTTTCGCTCGAGCCGCCCTCCCGCTGGCTGGTCATCGAACCAGACCCTGAGCTGCGCAGCATCGTCATCCACGAAATGTCGCAGGCCCTGGCGCTGCCCATTGCCGGCTGTGCCTTTGAAGAATGCGCCACACCGGCGATGCTCGACGGCTCCATTCCCGTGGTGATGCCCAGCAAAGCTGCAACCGTTCGCAAGCTGCTGCCGGCAGGAACGGAAATGACTACGCTCGAAATACACCCGGTAGCTCCGGAATTGCAGGCGTACCTGAAGCGCTACCTGCCTGAGCATGCCGGAGACCTGATTGGCATTGCCTCGCGCTGGGCGGAATTTCAACGCATCGGCCGCACCATGCTGGTAGCCGCCGGCATGTCGCCGGAGAGCCTGCTGGTACGCGATCCCACCCGCCCCGGCTGGAAGCGCGGCCTGGATGCGACCACTGGCGTAGTCTGCGATTCGGTAACCGCTCTTGAATTGCCGGCAGGGGTGTTCCCCATGCGCTTCACCTTGCTCGACGCTGCCTCCATCGCGCCGCTGCGGGCGATGGAAACCGCACTCTCAGGATTAAACCCCTGAGCGAGTAGAGCCCAAATACGAAAGCGACGGTCGCGGCGTTATTCTGAATTGGACGGTTGTTCACGCCGACTTGATGAGTCCTTCCTACCCCGGCATTCTCGATTCCCCGACGCGCAGCCGCAAACGCCGCTGGCCGCGCATCCTGCTGCGCTCCCTCGCCGCACTGATCCTGATCGCCGTGCTGGCTATTGCCGCGGGCGTCCTCGGGCTTCGTTCCGCGGAGAAGGCTGCGCTGCCCCTCCTCGATGGCGACCTCCAGGTTTCCGGCCTGTCCGCGCCCGTCACCGTCCGCCGCGATGCGCACGGCGTGCCGCACATTGAAGCCGCCACGCAAGACGACCTGTTCCTCGCCCAGGGATACATCGCAGCGCAGGACCGGCTTTGGCAGATGGACACCTTTCGCCGCAACGCCAACGGAGAGTTGGCCGAAATCCTCGGTGCGTCGCTTCTCAGACGCGACAAAGCACAGCGCGTCCTGCAACTGCGCTTGACCGCACGCCGTATCTACGCCAACCTCCCTCCGGCCGACCGCAACCGTCTCGATGAATACGCTCGCGGCGTGAATCTCTTCATCGCGCAGCACGCCGATTCGCTTCCCGCGGAGTTCCGCCTGCTCCACTACAAACCGCAACCCTGGACCGGCACAGATTCGCTCTCCATTGGCATGATGATGGTGCAGATGCTGGACACGCACTGGGACGTGAAGATCACCCGCGAGCTCATTTCGGCCGACCTGCACAACCCAAAGCTCGAAAAGGATCTTTATCCCGTCGGCTCGTGGCGCGACCATCCCCCCACCGGCACAGTCATTGACTGGAGCCGGCCTCACCCAGCACCGTCTGCCTCGTCCGACGACGATGACGACGACCGCTCGCAAGCGAGGCTTTCCGGGGCTCGAGAAGACCTCACCAGCCTGCGCTCCACCCTGGGCCTGCCTACCTGCCCCAACTGCGCCTCCGGCTCCAACAACTGGGTCATTAGCGGAGCTCACACCGCCTCTGGCAAGCCACTGCTCTCAAATGACATGCACCTGCCCCTCACCGAGCCCAACATCTGGTACATGGCCGATCTGAGCGCCCCCGGCTACCACGCGGCCGGAGTCACCCTGGCGGGCCTGCCATTCGTCGTCGCCGGGCACAACGAGCACGTCGCCTGGGGCTTTACAGCCCTTTTCGCCGATGTTCAGGACCTTTACCACGAAAATCTTGACGGCAAAGGCAACTACCAATCGTCCGATGGGACATGGAAGCCATTGTCTGTCGACCATGAAGTCATTCACGTGCGTGGCGGCAAGGATGTGGAACTCGACGTCCAGTCCACCGATCACGGGCCGCTGATGGGTCCGATGTTCATGAAGCCGCCGCCTCCCATGTCTCTGAAGTGGACCCTCCACGACCCGACGCTCGACGCGCTGCCGCTTTACGAAATGAACACCGCTTCCAACTGGGCCGAGTTTTCCGCCGCGCTCGCAACATGGGACTGGCCTACGCAAAACGTTGTCTACTCCGACGACCAGGGCCACATCGCCTATCACGCCGTGGGCCGTGTTCCCCTCCGTCCCGCGGGCCTGCGGGGTGTGCCCATTCAGGATGCTCCCGGCGCGCCGGTCAAGCACGAGTGGCAGGGCTACATTCCCTTCGACCAGATGCCCAACGCGTTCGACCCGCCGTCCGGTTTTCTGGCCACCGCCAACGCCCGCGTGACCGCAGACAATACGCCCAATCCGCTCACCCTCGAATGGATGGACCCCTACCGCGTCGAGCGCATCTACAAGGCCCTGCAGGGCCGCGAAAAGCTCACTCCCAGCGACATGCTCGCCGTGCAGACCGACATCTACAGCGAAGTCGATCAGGAGATCGCCCATCGCCTGGCCTACGCCATTGACCACACGCCCGGCGCTGACGACCGCCTTCACAAGGCTGCCGACCTGATGCGCAGTTGGGACGGCCGCCTCACCACCGACTCTGCCGCCGCATCCCTGGTTACTGAGGCGCGTGCCGCCTTCCGGCCGCTGATCCTTAAACCGAAACTCGGCAAAGACGCCGAAGAATACCGCTGGTCCGAGTCCGAGTTTGCCGAGGAAGAGATCATCATGCACGGCAGCGCGGACTGGCTGCCACACGCCTACAAGAATTGGGACGCGCTGCTCGCCGACGCAGTCCGCCAGGGCATGAAGGACGGCAAAGCCCCAGCCGACGTTTCGCAGTGGACTTACGGAAGCTGGCACGTCGTCGACATCGAGCATCCGCTGGCCGGCTATTTGCCCATCATCGGACGCATCGCCGGAACCGGCGCGCAGCCCCTCAGCGGCGACACCACCACCGTCAAGCAGGTGGGCCGCGACTTCGGCCCCTCGCAGCGCTTCACCATGGACTGGAGCAACATCGACGGCTCAACGGAAGACATCGTTCTCGGTGAGAGCAGCGACCCCTACAGCCCCTACTTCCGCGACCAATGGTCTGACTACTACGACGGAACCACCTTTGCGCTGCCCTTTACGCAGCAAGCCGTCGCCGCGCAGACCAGGCACACGTTGCGCCTGCTTCCATGAGCGACCCGCCTTCCTCTGACCGGCCGCACAAACCTTGGGTGCCCCAGGTCTCGATTCTGAGACCTGGGAATTCTCAGAGCTCGACCCGTTTCCGTGGCTGCTTTCTAATCCTGCTCGCCGCAGCCGTAGCCACCGCGCCCATCCTTCTTCACGGCTCCTTCTGTGGCGACGACTTCGAATTCCACGCCGTCTCCTGGTTCGACGTGCAGCAAAGCTGGCTTCATGGCAGTCTGTACCCCCACTGGATGCCCAGCGCCAATTACAACGCCGGCGAACCGCGCTTCATGTTCTATCCGCCCCTCAGCTGGATGCTGGGCGCTGCGCTCGGTTCTGTCCTGCCCTGGGCTCTTGTCCCGGTTGCGATGATCTTCGTGTTCCTCGCCGCCACCGGCCTCGCCGTCCGCGCCCTGGCCCATGAGGCCCTTCCCGGCGCGCCTGCAACCCTTGCCGGCTGCGCTGCACTCTTCTCCTGCTTCGTTCTCTTCACTGCCTACGAACGCACTGCTTTTGCCGAGCTTGCCGGCGGCTTCTGGATTCCGCTGCTGTTGCTTTTCGCATTGCGCGACCGCAATTCAGTTGGCTCTTTCTGGCGTCGTGCCTTCGACGGATCGGCCCTGCCCCTGACGCTGATCCTGGCCGGCGCATGGCTTTCGGATGGTCCAGTCGGCGTCATGGCAAGTTACCTCCTGGCAGCAGTAGCCCTGACAGCCTCTGTCATCGCACGCTCCTGGGCGCACCTGCTCCGTGCTGCGATCGCCGCCACCCTGGGAATGGCGCTCGCCGCCTTCTATCTGATTCCCGCAGCATGGGAGCAGCGTTGGGTCGATCTCCGCGCCGCCGCCGATTATCCCGTCTTCAACATCGAGAACAACTGGCTTTTTGCGCACCACACCGACCCCCAGCTCGCGCCGTTTCAGTATTTCCTTCATCGCGCCTCCATCATCGCCATCGTGATGATCGGTGCGGCTCTGCTCGGCCTCTCGATCGTTTTTTTGCGCAACCGGTATGCAAGCCAAAACGGTGGCGTACCCGGCTACCAATGGATTCCCCTCGCGCTCGTTCCCATCGCCGTCCTCCTGCTTCAGTTCCCCATCTCGCTGCCGGTGTGGAATCTGCTCCCCAAGCTCCGCTTCCTGCAATACCCCTGGCGATGGGTGCTGGTTGTCGAAGCGCCCATGGCAATCTTCATCGCCGCCGCCATTTGGCCGGGGAAATCAGCCACGCGCTGGCAACGCGCAGCCGTCGCCACCATCTGCGCCCTCGTCTTTCTTACCACCACATTCTTCGCCGCACGGACCTTCCTGCGCGTTTGCAAGGAAGGTGACACCATGGAAGACCTGCTGGACCTCTATCGTGGTGGCGGCGGCCTGGAGGGAACCGATGAGTACGAGCCGCCCGGCTCCGATCATTGGAAGATTGCCACGGGGCTGCCTGATGCGTGTTTTTCCACCAACTCCGATACCGCGCTCGGCGTCGCAACCGCGGACGGCGAAATTCCCGAATGGCGGCCAGAGCAAGGGAGTTGCGAGGCGACTGCAATTGCGCAATCGAGACAGCCCGCGCACCTGCGCATTGCCACGCAAACAGCCCACTCCGGCTTCCTGATTCTGCGCCTCCTCAGCTACCCGGCCTGGCGCATCTCAGTGAATGGAAGGCCGGTGGAGCAAGCCGACCCACGCGATGACGGCCTGATCGCCGTACCCGTTCCGCAGGGCCCGGTCGAGCTTTCTGTGGACTGGACCACCACCCCGGACGCCATTACCGGGCGTTGTGTAAGCGCGTTCGCTGTCCTGCTGCTGATCGGACTCGGGTTCGTCGAGAGAATACGAACCACGCCTCGGTTATGATGAGGGGAATTCCCGATGGCTCCAATTAGCCTCGTTTCCAAGCCGAGCCGGGTTCCCAAGGATTCGCGGGTGCCCCAGGTCTCAAATTTGAGATGTCGCATCATCGCGCGCGCAACCCACCTCGCCGGTCCTGCAATCATCTTGCTCGCTGCCGCCATCGCCTCCTTCCCCATCTGGTTCCACGGTCCTGTCGCGGGAGACGACTTCGAGTTCCATCTTGTCTCCTGGCTCAACGCCCAGCAGAACTGGCTGCACGGAGTTCCCTACCCGCACTGGGCGACCAGCCCCAACTTCGGCGCCGGTGAGCCGCGCTTTGTCTTCTATCCGCCCCTCACATGGATGCTCGGCGCCGCTCTCGGACTGGTTCTGCGTTGGACATTCGTGCCTGTAGCCATGACGTTTTTGCTCCTGGCCGCAACCGGGCTTGCTGTGCGAGCCTTTGCACGCCAGTTGCTTCCCGATGCTCCCGCAACCCTGGCCGGTTGCGCTGCGATCTTTTCCGGCTACGTCCTGTTCACCACCTACTACCGGACCGCTTTCGGCGAGCTCGCGGGCGGCTTTTGGATTCCCCTGCTACTGCTCTTTGCCCTCCGCGATCGCAACCCCACCGCTCCTCTTTGGGGTCGCGCCTTCGACGGATCGGCTCTTCTTCTGACCTTGGCCGTGACCGGTGTGTGGCTTTCCGACGCTCCAGTCGGGGTGATGGCCAGCTACCTGCTCGCCGGGGTCGCTCTGGCTGCTGCGTTGCTTGCTCGCACCTGGTTTCCGATCGTCCGCGCCTCCATTTCGTTTGCCTTGGGAGTTGCGCTCTCTGGCCTGTATCTCATTCCCGCCGCATGGGAGCAACGCTGGGTGGCTATCACTCAAGCAACCGGCATCAACGGCGACCCCGGGCTCAGTATCGAGAACAACTGGATCTTTCCGCACCACGCTGATCCGGCACTCAACGCGCGCGACCAGGCGCTGCATTTCATCTCGCTGGTTGCCGTCTCCATGATCGCCGTAGCCCTTGTAAGCCTGTTGGCCCTCTGGCTCCGCGGCGCGCTTTCGACCGGCAAGCGCGGCGATGCCTCATTGGCCCCTGTGCGAGCAGGGAACAGGCGCACGCTGGCAAGCCAATGGTGGATTCCGCTGGCGTTGATTCCACCCGTTGTGCTCTTTCTGCTGCTTCCCGTCTCGCTGCCGGTGTGGAATCTGCTCCCGAAACTTCGCTTCCTCCAATTCCCCTGGCGTTGGCTAATGGTGGTTGAGGCGCCGATGGCCATCTTTTTCGCCGCGGCAGTATGGCCAGGCGGATCTCGCAAGCGCTGGCTGCGACCAACTGTCGCCTGCCTCTGTGCCCTGTTTTTCATGGCCGCCACGGTCTTTGCTGCGGAAAATTTCTTTCGCGATGACGTCGAATACGACGACCTTCAAATCGTTCTGGCAAAATATAATTCCGGCGCGGGCTTTGTGGGAACCGACGAATACGCGCCTCCCGGAGCCGATAACTCCATCGTCGCAACGGGACTGCCCGATGCCTGCATCGCCGACGACTTCGACACCGAACTCGGCATTGCCCCCAACCCCGAAGACAACCCCGCCTGGCTGCCTCATCAAGGCAGTTGTCTCGCAACCGCGACCGCGAGCCTACGCCAACCCGAACACCTCCACGTCGCCATCGCCGCACCACGTTCCGGGTTCCTGATCCTGCGGCTGCGACGTTATCCAGCCTGGCGGGTTACTGTGAACGGCCACGCCGCCACCGGCCTGCCGGTACGCATGGACGGCCTGATCGCCATTCCTGTGGGCCAAGGCCCCGTCGATGTACAAGCGGACTGGACCACCACCGCCGACGTGATCGCAGGACGGTGTGTGAGCATGGTGGGGCTCCTGCTGCTCGTTTGCCTGGGCCTGTTGGAGCATCGGTTCTATCGGATGCGCCGGTCATGACGAGGGAACGCTCAGATCCAGAATCGCCTTTCCACTGGAGCCGTTTCGCCGGTCCTACGGTCATTTTGTGTGCAGCCGCCATAGCCACTGCGCCCCAGCTTGTCCGCGGCAACTCCTGCGGCCACGACTTCGACATCCATCTCGTCTCCTGGTTCGATTGCCTCAACAGTTGGCGACACGGCATCCTCTATCCGCAATGGACGTCCAGCCCCAACTACGGTGCCGGCGAGCCCCGCTTCATCTTTTATCCGCCCCTCACGTGGATGCTCGGCGCGGCGCTGGGCATCTTGCTACCCTGGCGCCTGGTCCCCATCGCGTTGACCTTTCTGCTGCTCGCAGCCACCGGCCTGGCTACGCGGGCCTTGGCCCTGCGCGCATTGGCTGACGCGCCCGCGACCCTGGCCGGCTGCGCGGCTCTCTTCTCCGGTTACGCACTCTTCACCGCCTACGAGCGGTCGGCCTTTGGTGAACTTGCCGGCTTTTGGATTCCGCTGCTTCTTCTGTTCATCCTGAATGACAGAATCCCGGATGGCGCCTTGGTTCGACGCGCGTTTGACGGGTCTGCCACACCCCTGACGCTGGTCGTGGCCGGCGCGTGGCTCTCCAACGCCCCGCTCGGCGTAATGGCCAGCTACCTGCTCGCTGCCATCGCGATCGCACTAGCAATTCTCTATCGCTCCTGGGCTCCAATTCTGCGCGCCGGCGTCGCCGCCGCCCTCGGCATCGGTCTCACGGGCTTCTATCTTGTTCCCGCCGCCTGGGAGCAGCGTTGGGTCGACATCCGCCAGGCCACCGACGACCCAGGACTAAGAATCGAGAACAGTTTCCTCTTCGGCGACGTATCCGACCCATCGCTTGACCTGCACAACCTCGAATTGACACGCGTCTCGCTCATCGCCGTAGTCATGGTCGCGGTTGCTCTTGCGGGACTGCTCGTAGCCTGGCGGCGCAAAACCCTTCCTGCAAATCGCCGCTGGTGGATTCCTCTCGCGCTCATCCCGATCGCCGTCCTGCTACTCCAACTGCCCATTTCCCTGCCCCTCTGGAACCTGCTTCCCAAGCTCCGCTTTCTGCAATTCCCGTGGCGATGGCTTGTCGTTCTCGAAGCGCCCATGGGTCTCATTTTTGCCGCCGCGGTGTGGCCGAACACTCCGGCTCGGCGCGGGCTGCAGATCGCAATCGCAGCAGCCTGTGCGGCACTGTTTCTCGCCTCAACCGTCATCGCGGCTATCTACTTCTTCCAGCCCTGCGACGATGAGGACGCAGTCGCGCCCATGGTTCAGGTCTACCGCAGCGGCGCCGGATTCGAGGGAGTCTACGAATACGAACCCATTGGCGCAGACGATGGAATAGTCCCAACCGGACTTGCAGACGCCTGTCTTGTCAGCAATCCCCGCACCCCGCTCGGCATCGTTGATACTCCCAGCGCGAATCCGGACTGGTGGGTGGAGCAGCACAGTTGCGATGCAATTTATTCGGCCTCACCCGGAAGGGCCGACGCCAACCCCGAGCATCTTCACATCGGCGCAGTCCTGCCGCACGCGGGCTACCTGATTCTGCGGCTGCGGACCTATCCAGCCTGGCGGATCACGGTGAATGGGCGGCCCGCAACCACAGCCGATCGCGATGATGGCCTGACGGTCATTCCGGTTGACCAGGGACGTGCGGAAATCTACGCCGACTGGACCACCACCCCCGACGTTCTCGCCGGACGCTGCCTTTCCGCCCTGATCCTGCTCCTGATAACAGCCCTTTGGTTATGGGAGCGCCGCATCCGTGCGCTGAGACCCGCTCATTTATCATGAGATCAATGGCTGTCGACGTAAAACTGCTTACCAAAGAGGCCGCGGAACTCACCGATCACGCGCTGGAAGCGCTGATCCCCAGTGCCAATACCATCCCTCCGTCGATCCACGGCGCCATGCGCCACTCCACTTTCGCCGGCGGCAAGCGCCTTCGCCCACTGCTCGCGTACCAGGCCGCCGTCACCATTGCTGGAACGCTCCCCAAAGGCATCGAGCGGCTGGGCGCGGCCATCGAAATGCTCCACACCTACTCGCTCATCCATGACGATCTGCCCGCTCTCGACAACGACGACCTGCGCCGCGGCCACCCCACCTGCCACGTGGCCTTTGGCGAGGCCATCGCCATCCTCGCCGGCGACGCCCTGCAGACCCGCGCCTTTGAAGTCCTGGCTGGACTCGACACGCCGCCCGCTGCAACCGTCCAGATCATCGGCCTGATTGCAAATGCCGTCGGCACCGTCGAAGGTATGATCGGCGGCCAGGTCCTCGACATCGAAAACGAGCATTCCAAGCCTACCGCGGACCTGGTCAACGCCATCCACCGTGCCAAGACCGGCGCCCTTATCCGCGTCAGCGTCGTCACCGGCGGCATCTACGCCGGAGCCACTGTGGAAGACGTCGCCCGTCTCGACCTGTTTGGACGGAAAGCCGGCCTGGCCTTCCAGATTGCCGACGATCTGCTCGACATGACACAGGATTCGGCCCACCTCGGCAAGACCGCCGGCAAGGACCTGGCCACGGAGAAAGTCACCTGGCCCGCCGTGTTCGGAATTGAGCAGAGCGAGCGTGACGCTGCCCGTCTCATCGAAGAGGCGTTTGCCGCCCTCGCGCCCTACGGCGACCGTGCCGAAAGCCTGAAGGCGGTTGCCCGCTACCTGGTCGAGCGTAAAAACTAGCGATGCTCACCGAAGCCGAAATCCTCACCGCGCTGCGCGACTGTTACGATCCGGAAGTCAAGTTGAACCTCGTCGATTTGGGCTTGATTTACGGAGTGACGACAGGCCCCGACCCCGACTCCACTCCTGCCTGGCCGAGGCAGTGGGTCAAAGTCACCATGACCCTCACTACGCCACAGTGCCCCGCCAGCGGGCTCATCTTCGAACAGGTAAACAACCGCCTTGCCGGCATTCCTGCCATCAGCAAAGTCGAAGTCGACCTGGTCTGGGAACCCAAATGGACCGCCCACCGCATCAGCGATGCCGGTCGAAAACAATTGGGAATTTAAGAGACACCTGGGAAAGGCCTATTTGCTCAGAATCCTGTGCAGCCGCTCCCGCTGCGCGGAGACTTCGGCCACTGTCTGCTCCACCTGGGCCAGAAGTTGCTGCACCGTGTCAATGTAGCCGGGCAGGGCATTCCACCACGCTTTCACTGTCTCCTGCTGGTCCAGCATGGCCAGCGTCGTACCGGAAGCCGCCGCCACCAGCGCAGCCTTCTTGTTGCCCGCGAGCAGCAGCAGTCCGCCTGCCAGCAATCCGCCGCCAGCGGCCACCCGAGCCCAATTCGTGCCTTCCACAGCGGAACTGATCCGCTGAATCTTTGATTCCTTCGCCGGTTGAGTTAGAGGTACAACCACCATGGTCTCTCCTTTTTCGTCCCGTACTGAAATGCCGCGCCAAGGTAACTTTGAGAATCAGTATCGCCGAACAGGCTGCCTGTGGGATGCACGGCAAGAATAAGCGTTGCTTTTCAGAATTCGGCCCGTCGTCAATCATCAACAGGAGTCAATCCAAGTCGAATTCCCGCAACGGCTTGCCCTCCGGAGCATCCTTGGCCTTGCGAAGCGCTTCGGCAAACTTCTTTTCGAACAGGTCTTCCTTGTTTTTCTCCGCCTCCACGCTCTGCCGGAAGATCGACTCCTTGCGCTCTTCATGCGCCCGCATTGCCTGCGCCGCCGTTTCCAGGTCCTCGAACATACGCTTGCGCGGCGCCGATGTGTGACTCACCAGCACCCCGGTCGCTCTGTCGATTCTCAGCATGGCCCCGCAATCGGGGCACGCCACTTCGAATATCGGTTCCTTCTTTTTCGTCATTTCAATTCGCAATTGTAAGCGCATCTGCTAGTCCTTGCACAGGTCCCAGGCGAGTCAATCGCCGGCAAGACCGGTTTGCAACCGGCCGCTTGATCGTCAGGAATACAATCCAGCGGGAATACAATCCAGTCAATGCTTCAAATCGCCACATATGTCGAACTCGGCCTTTGCTGGATCGTCTGGTCCCTGGCTTTCATGAAGCCCCGCAAGCAAGCCGCTGGGCAGAAAGAAGTGGCCAGCGCGCCGGTCTCACGCTGGGGTATCGGTTTGGTTATGGTGGGATTCGCGCTCGCCTGGGCCTATGTTCGACCCGTGGGCTTTGAAAAGACTCGAGCGGAGTTGATCGCCTCCATGATTCTCGGACCTGCGTCCGTGGCGCTCGGCTGGGCGGCCGCGCGGCATCTGGGCAAGCAATGGCGCTACAAGGCCGCGCTCAGGCAGGATCACGAACTCATCCAAACCGGCCCCTACCGCTGGATTCGCCACCCCATCTACGCCTCCATGCTGGGCATGCTGCTGGCAACCCTGGCCGCCTGGACCTGGTGGCCCATGGCCCTCGCGTCTGTGATTGCCTTCGTTGCCGGCACCGAGATTCGCATTCGCGCCGAGGAGCGCCTGCTTGCGGAGCATTTCTGCGAAGGCTTCTCAGCCTACCGCTCGCGCACGTCCGCGTATATTCCGTTCCTTCGCTGATTGCCTTCTTTGCACATTTGACAAACAGCTGTCTCGCGACTATATTTAGACAGTTATCTAATTAGGCATGAACCTAATTACCCCATGAGCAGCAACGAAGCCTTCAAAGCGCTGGCCGATCCCACCCGCCGCGAGATCCTCGCGCTGCTCCGCCGCGGCGAGCAAACTGCCGGCGCGCTGGCCGAGGAGTTCGACATGACCAAGCCCTCCATGTCGCACCACTTCGCCGTCCTCAAGGAGGCTGACCTCATTACCAGCCGCCGCGAAGGCCAGCAAATCTGGTATGGGCTCAACACCACCGTCGTCCAGGACCTGATGGCCTGGGCCATGGATCTGATCGGCGATGGCGGCAAGAGCAAGGGAGCGAAAAAGAAATGACCCGCAAAATCTTCATCGTCGAGATCCTGCTCACCGCGGCAGCGCTCGCGATTACTGCGATCGCCTACCCGCATCTCCCCGCCAACGTTCCCACCCACTGGGACAGTCACGGTCGCGCCGACGGTTTCGGCCCAGCATGGAAACTGTTCCTGCTAGGCCCTGGCTGCATGGCCGGTCAAATGCTCCTTACCTGGCTGCTGCCCTGGCTTTCGCCGAGAAACTTTCCGGTCAATGCCTTCCTCTCCACCTATCGCCAGGTCATGCTCATGGTTTTCGCGCTCACCGCCTATCTCACCGCGATACTGCTCTGGTCGGCATTCGGAAACGCCATCGCCGCGGGGCGCGCCCTCACTGGCGGACTCTGCCTGCTCATCGCCCTGCTCGGCAACGTCATGGGCAAAATCCGCCGCAATTTCTACATCGGCGTACGCACGCCATGGACGCTTGCCAATGAGCGCGTCTGGAATGCAACGCACCGCTTTACCGGCAAACTTTTCGTGGCGGGCGGTTTAATTGGGATGGTCCTGGTCATCGCAGGACTCGGAAGTTTCGCGCTTTACGCTATCCTCGCCGCTGCCCTCGCCTCGATCCTGTACTCGCTCGTCTATTACAAACAGCTCGAACGCCGCGGCGAACTCGACGGCCACATTGTCCAGGAGCCCTGATCACATTGAAATACGCAACCAGGTGATACCATCACGTGCAAATCAGGATTGTTTTTGATGAGACGGCCATCGAGAAAGTCGATCTTCGGGCAACCAAGTTCTTCTCAATGCAAGGGAAAGGAATTATGAAGAGCTCCATCTTCCTCCAGCTCGCACTCGTTGCCTTTACTGCGGCGTCCATACCGGCGCTCATCCGCGCGCAAGCCCCGGTCGCCGGCGACTGGCAAGGCACGCTTAGCACTTCCGGCATCGAGCTTCGGATCGGTCTCCATATCACCGCTGGCAAAGACGGAACTCTCACCGCAACCTTCGACAGCATCGATCAGGGCGCCGTGGGCATTCCTGTCACCGCCATCGCGCTCAAGGACTCCAAACTCACCTTCACTGTCGATGCCGCACATATCGCCTATGAAGGCACAGTCAACAAGGACGCTACCGAAATTGACGGCACCTTTACCCAGGGACAGGCTATCCCGCTCAAGTTCAAACGCGCCGCGGCGGTTGCGGCGCCCAAGCCCGCCACACCCACCCAGATCGACGGCACATGGCTCGGCACTCTTGATACCGGCGCCATCAAACTGCGCGTCATCTTCAAAATCGCCAACACCGCCGACGGCCTGACCGTACAGTTGCAAAGCCCTGACCAGAGCCCCAACTGGATGCCTGCAACCTCCACCACGCGCAACGACAACGCGCTGACCGTCACCTTCAAGGCAATTGGCGCGGTCTACGAAGGCAAGATCGCCTCCGACTTCAATTCCATTGAGGGCACTTTCACTCAGCTGGGCAACCCCTTGCCGTTGAATCTCAAGCGCGTCAAGGATCAATCCGAGCTTGAGCCTCGCCGCCCGCAGAATCCTGTCAAACCCTACCCCTATCGCGAAGAAGACGTCGCCTACAAATCCGCCGGCAACACCCTCGCGGCCACGCTTACCGTTCCTCCCGGCAAAGGCCCGTTCCCGGCCGTTCTGCTCATCGCCGGTTCCGGCAAGCACGATCGTGACGAGAGCCTGCTCGGCCACAAGCCGTTCCTGGTGCTGTCGGACTACCTCACCCGCAAAGGAATCGTCGTGCTGCGTGCAGACAAGCGCGGTGTGGGCAAATCCACCGGCGACTTCGACAAGGCCACCACCGCCGACTTTGCCATCGACGCCGAGGCCGGCGTCGCCTTTCTCAAAACTCGCTCTGAAGTCGATCCGCACAAGATCGGCCTCATCGGCCACAGTGAAGGCGGGGTTGTTGCGCCCATGGCCGCCGTCGCCGACCCCGCCGTCGCCTTTGTCGTCATGATGGCCGGTTCCGCCGTTCCCGGAGATCAGATCATCGTCGAGCAGACCCGCCTGATCTCAGAAGCCGGCGGGGAAAGCAAGGAGAAGGCAGACGCCGATGCCGAAAAGGAGCGCGAGACCCTCGCGGTGGTAAAAACCGAGAAGGATCCGGCAACGCTGCAGCGGCTGCTGGGCGTCAAGCTGGCTGCCGATGGAGTGCCCGAAGCCCAGCTCGGCGCGGCAATCAGGGAGATTACCTCGCCCTGGTTTCGCTTCTTCATCAACTACGACCCCGCCACCGCGCTGCGCAAGCTGACTTGTCCGGTGCTCGCCCTCAACGGCTCGCTCGACCTGCAGGTGCCGCCTGCGCAGAATCTGCCCCCCATCCGCAAAGCCCTCGCCGAAGCCGGCAACCAGCACGCCGAAGTGGACGAACTCCCCGGCCTCAACCATCTCTTTCAGGACGCCAAGACCGGATCACCCGCCGAGTACAGCCAGATTGAAGAAACTATGTCCCCGATCGCCTTGGAAAAGATCGCCAGCTGGATCCTGCAGCAATAGAGCATGGTCAAGCGATTCAGATCGATCGGTTAGTGCTTCTCCGCCGCCGTTGCCAGCTTGGCCTCGGCTTCCGCAATTACGTGCAAGGCTTCCGTGTACGCCTCTTCGCTGTCGCCGGCCTCGTTCCACATTTTCTGCCCGCGGTCCAGTTGCAGATGCGCCCGCGGCACATCGATCTCTTCCGGCTTCAGCGCGTCGGAAGCGAGGATCGTTACGCGGTCGGGCAGCACTTCAACAAAGCCCCAGCTCACGTTGTAGCGCGAATCCCCTTGCGCCCCGTCCGCTTCGCCCGCGCCGCCGTGCACAATCACGTCGCCCGCGCCCAGTTCCGCCATCAGCGGCGCATGACCGAACAGGACTTCCATGTAGCCATTCTTCGCTGGCAGTTCGACCGCGGAGGCCGCGGCCTCGAACAGCACCCGCTCCGGCGTCACCAGCCGCACCCGCAGTTGATTTGTCTCGTCCGCCATGAGAATCCTTTCAGTCGCCAGGGACTAGGGACTAAGGCGAAAGCTCCGATCCTATCCAGGCCGCGTTCTAGTCCCTAGTCCCTAGTCCCTGTCTTTACGCCGTTGCCTTCAACTTCTCCGCCGTCTCCAGCACCTCTTCGATGGCGCCCTTCATGTAGAAGGCCTGCTCGGGAATATCGTCGTACTTGCCGGCGATGATCTCTTTAAAGCTGCGCACCGTGTCGGCCACCTTCACATAGGCTCCGGGAATGCCGGTGAACTGCTCGGCCACATGGAACGGTTGGGAGAGGAACTTCTGCACCTTGCGGGCTCGCGCCACGGTGAGCTTGTCGTCCTCTGAGAGCTCGTCGATGCCCAGAATCGCGATGATGTCCTGCAGATCTTTGTAGCGCTGCAAAATTTTCTTCACGCCCTGCGCCACGTCGTAGTGATCCTGGCCCACAATGCGCGCGGAGAGAATGCGCGACGTGGAAGCCAACGGATCGACGGCCGGATAAATTCCCAGTTCCGACAGCGGCCGGCTCAGCACAGTGGTCGCGTCCAGGTGAGCAAAGGTCGTTGCCGGCGCCGGATCGGTCAAGTCGTCAGCCGGCACATAGACAGCCTGCACCGAAGTTACAGAGCCCTTGCTGGTCGACGTAATCCGCTCCTGCAATTCGCCCATTTCCGTAGCCAGGTTCGGCTGGTAGCCCACAGCCGAGGGCATGCGGCCCAGCAGCGTCGATACCTCGGAGCCCGCCTGCGTGAAGCGGAAGATGTTGTCGATGAACAGCAGCGTGTCCGAGCCTTCCACGTCGCGGAAGTACTCTGCGACCGTGAGGCCGGTGAGCGCAACGCGCAGGCGCGCTCCTGGCGGCTCCGTCATCTGCCCGTAGACCAGCGCGCACTTCGAGTTGGCGAAGTCGCCCGGCTTGATCACGCCCGACTCTGTCATTTCAAGCCACAGATCGTTGCCCTCGCGGGTACGCTCGCCCACGCCGGCAAACACCGAGTAGCCGCCGTGGTTCTTGGCCACGTTGTTGATCAATTCCATGATGACGACAGTCTTGCCCACGCCCGCGCCGCCGAAGAGACCAATCTTGCCGCCCTTCAAAAACGGCTGGATGAGATCGACGACCTTCACCCCGGTCTCGAACATCTCCGCGCTCGTGGCCTGTTCGTCGAACGCCGGTGCCAGGCGGTGAATCGGCATTCGCTCTTTGAATTCGATCGGGCCCAACTGATCCACTGGCTCGCCGATCACATTCATCACGCGTCCGAGCGTGCCACGACCTACAGGCACGGAGATCGGGCCGCCCTGATCGATGGCTTTCATGCCGCGCACCATGCCCTCGGTCGCTTCCATGG
>JBKQNU010000011.1:0-6912 GCA_052145815.1 Occallatibacter sp. | reverse complement strand
GTACATTCTTGCCAGCATCGGGACCCCGTTGTCGATGTAATCATAGACTTGTACGACGCGCTTGTTGTCGTGGAGACGATGGAGGCGGCCAGCATATTGCTGCAGTGTCCCCTTCCAGGAGATAGGCATCGCGAGAAACAACGTGTCGAGGCGCGCATCGTCGAATCCTTCGCCGATATAGCTTCCTGTCGCCAGAATCACACGCGATTCGTTGTCTGGCACAGCCGCCATAGCCTCTGCGGTCAGCCGGCGCTGCTTCTTGCCCATGCCGCCCTTCAAAACAAAAACGTGCTGGGCGGCGCCACTGAGTGTGGTTGCGAAATACTGTAGATGCTCCGTCCTGCCCGTCAGGAGCAGAGGCGAACGTCCTGACTTGATGGCATGTACGATGTCATCGGCAATCATTGCATTGCGTAACGCATCATTCGACAGTGCACCGTAGACATCCTGAATCGTCACTTCGGTAAGATCGGGCGGCATCCGGAAATCCGTGTGACGGGGAACCACCCTATGTTCGAAAGGGTTCATTTCCGCCATTGCCTTGGCGCTCATGCTGAACCGGACTGGGCCACACTGCATATAGATAATTGGATGGTGCCCATCTTTTCTCGTCGGGGTAGCGGTCAAACCAACGACATATTTTGCTTTCACCTGCTTCATCACCTGCTCAAACGTAAACGCAGATATGTGGTGGCATTCATCGACGATGACTTGCCCGTATTCAGCAACAAAGTCCTTTACTGCTTCTTTCTGATAGAGGCTCTGAATGACCGCGACATCGATGCGCCCTGTCCGGTGCATCTTTCCGCCGCCGATATGCCCAATCGAGGCTGCGGGCATATTCAGGAACATCGCCAGCCGTTCCCGCCATTGATCGAGTAGTTGTTGCCGATGAACCAGAATCAAAGTATTGACCTTGCGCTTTGCGATCAGCCATGCCGCCACGGCCGTTTTCCCAAACGCCGTCGGGGCGCAGAGAATTCCGTCGTCGTGGGCGCTGATCCCTGCGACAGCTTCCTCTTGGACGGGCCGAAGCTGACCATCGAATTCCACTGTAATAGGTGTGCCTGCGAACCGTTCGTCCCGAACTTCGGGCCGGACGTTGTGCGCATTCAAAAGGGCAATTACCTCCGTCAGGCACCCGCGCGGTACGGCAATGTGCTGGGGGAAATCCTGGCCGCACGCGATCACGCGCGGTTTGGCATATGTCGGAAGCCGCATCGCCTGCGCCTTGTAAAACTCCGGGTTCTGGAATGCAGCCAGCCTGAGCAGACGATTCAACATGGCCGGTGGCAGGGCCTGCTTTTCCACGTAAAGAAGATTCGCGCGAACGATCTGGACCGTTTCAGGGAGCGGTCCCTCAATCGGCCGCTCCATCCGCCTTCGTGAAGGTGGCAATGTCCATGGATCTTGTGCATCTTCGTCATCGGCAATACTGATGCGAACCCCGATTAGATCTCCATTGCGTTGGGCATCGGCGATGACTTCTTCCGCGGCTGTGGTAGACATCCGTCGAATCGTAGAAAGAAACCCCCACTGATCCGGATACGGACGGAGGCTGGCATCGATGAAGACACTGTTGTCCGACTTGCGCGGTGCAAACTGCAAGGGAAGCGCAATCAGGTTTCCGAACCCACCTTTGGGCATCGTGTCCTGGTTTGGGAAGAAGCGGTCATAGGAATCGAGGCCTAGTTGATGCCGGCGTTCCATAGTCCGTGTGAGGACCGCGCATCCAAGTTTGCGTGCGGTGTTTGCCGGAATTGCATGTTCAAAGAAGATCCAAACATGGCCGCCATTTCCAGAGCGAGACCGCTCCAGGGCCGCTGGAACGTTCAACTCCTGGCATGTATCGAGAAACGCGCGGGAGTCATCAGTCCATGTTTTCTTATCAAAATCCACGGCGAGAAACCAACAGGTCTCGTCCGGAAGTAGAGGGTAAATGCCAATAGTCTCTTTTCCGAGAAGATGATTCTCGATAACCACGTCGCTCAACGGGAGGAATTTCCGTGTAATCCGATCAACCTTCTTACGATCCTCCGGCCTGCTTGAGTTGATGGCTCTCCAATCCTTCAGCGCCGCTGGAGAGTATCCAGACCGGCCGTCGGAATTCTCCCATCGCCGCGCATAGACATCTTCTCTCCCGCAAAACAGGCTCCGGAAGAGCGCGATCCGTTTGCGAGCGCGTTCCTCCTTATTTTCCACTGCCGCGGGCGTAATCGTTTGAACCCGACGTGCATCGGCTGGTGTGAACTGTGGAACAGGGATGCCGTGAGCGGCCAAAACACGACGCAGTCTAGAATTCTCTTCCCGCAGCAGCTGGTTCTCCTCGTCTCGCCGCTCGATTGGAACCGATTCTGAACTTCTGCTGGCCATCTCCGCTCACTGCTCCATGCCGCCTGCCAGAACGTTTTCGAGGAACTCGCGCACGTTGTCGAAGACCGCAGCGATGTCCGTCTGCAGCTCACATTCTTCTGCAAGCGCCCGGAAGGGCGTTTGCCAATCCGGCGGCGGTACGCTCAAGCTTGTTGGCAAAGCGTGAGTCCCCCTTCGATCAAAGGTCAGATGCAATGCGTCGATTACTCTCCGCCGGTCAAGTTGGTTGTCTGCGATCAGAAGAGCCAGATCCACCAGATCCTTCACCCGACTATTCGGTGAGCTTCGCGGAAGTGTGTAAGCGTGAATCTTCTCGGCGAATTGCTGTTCCCGGGAGATCATCCGTACACGAGGCTTCTCGATTCCTGCAAACCCGAGCCAGTCATGGCACTCGGCGGTTTCGAGAGGCTGTATCACCACATCGCCAACGCCTGCGTCGAGATGAAACCGGGCGAAGATCCTTCCGTCCATACGTGTCTCGACCGAATAGCGAGCGCCGCCGTAAGGGGCCGCAGTTATATCCATAACAGGTGGTCCAATCGTGTACTCGAACCAATCATCGAATGAGACATCGGCCATCGCCTGCAACATCTCTCGTATTGCTCGGACTGGATCGCCACCTTCCACTGTCCCAACGACGCGCTGCAAGGTCAGGTCGATATCGATTGTGGATCGAGCTGATTTGAAGCGGAGTTCCAATGCATAACCGCCCTTCAACACCCAAGGCGCCGGGTCTTGCCGGAATAACCTCGCCAGCAAACGATCGAAGGACACCTGACGCCTGAGGCGATTGATATCGATCTGCTCCGCCTGGGACATGCTCTTCAGGCGTTCTTCCAGGGCTCTGCGGAAGGCTCCCGCCGTTGCATATGTTCTCGGAATCGCCATTATGCAGCCCGCCGCAGTGCATCTTCGACCATCTTGCGTGCCGTCTCGCTCAGTTGCGCGTTCCGGAGTTGCTGGCGCGTGATCAGCCCGCGGTCAACAGCCTGCCGCAGCGCCTGGCGTAGAAACGTCCGCTCGACCGTGCCGGCCTCTATCAGGTCAAGAATAGTTCGCAGCGGCCGAGTGTATTTGTAGCCAGGTCCGGCCTGTATTTCGCTCTTGAGCAGGTCGCGATAATGGAGAACGACAATTCCAGGGATATCGCTGTTACGCCGGAAGTTCGTCGGAACCGTCATATGGAGCTTGGCCGGGTTCAGGTCTGACAGCTCATAGAGGCTCAGCGCCGTCTGATGACTATAGACACCATCGACCTCTTCCTTCCGGTTCCGCGACCAGAGCGACCAAAGCACTAGATCGGGCCGATCCGGCGCTGGGAACAGCGCCAGGCGGTAAATGCCGCGGTGTTCCCGGATCCAGTTCCCGGCCTGCACGTGGTAGGGATGCGTATTTTCGGCAAATCCGGCCGCCTTGGCCTGCTTTGTAGTGAAGAAGCCTTGCTGTTGCTCGGCGAGATCGAAGAGCCGCCGCGACGCCTCTCTGTGAGACTGAGCCATAACACAATACTACAACTTTCTTGTTGTTTTGTCGCTTGATTGCAATCTGCAGTTTGGCATCACAGCTCAGACCGGCTGCCCTTCACTCATTCTGTCGAACTCGATGACCAGATCTCGAATTCGACCCTCGGTGATCAACTGTCGTGGAGAACGTCGAGCAAATGCCTCGAGTGGAGTTGATAGCCATTCTTTCTCCGTAGGGGCAACGACGTAATCATCCATCCGCGAGAGCAATTCGCGCAGGTCTCTTGTTCTCTTGGCCATCTGGCTGGTCCCCTTACCGGCCTCCCAATTCTGCAAGGTTCGCGCGGTCACATTCAGGGCATTTGCCAGTTGCTCCTGGCTCAGCCCGAGCCTTTGTCTCGCTTCTAACAGGGCTAAGTCGTTACTTCCACCTCTGTCGTGCCGAGCGTGGGTCTGAATGTTCCGTGCTTTCAAGAGCTGCCTCAAGTGCGGCCAGTTGAAAGCCCACACAGCCTCGGCGAACTTCCGACGTCCTACCATCGTTCCAACGAGGAATGCGAATTCTGAAGAATGGTGAGGCGTGTAGACCAGCAACTTCGACACTCTGCAATTTCGTAGCGCAACCAGTGCGTTCTCAATCGCGGTGTCCAGTTCAGGGTTGGAGAGATAAAGAACGTTTACAGTAGCCTTTCCGAAAGCTGTCATTTCGTTGCACGGCACGGTCTGGAATTTCGGGGCGTACGAAGCGAAAAGGGATTTGGCTTCCGCGAGAGACTTGTGTGGTGCCCAGACGATCAGTTCTCTCGATTCAATTGCGGTCTGCATTTTGGACTCCGAATATCATTATCCGCATATTTTCGCGCACTACGAAAATATTGATCGTTTTTTCGGGAGGCGGTTCATCAGAGTCACGGATCGAGATTCGGATCTAGCTAACTCTAAATAGCTTACGCGTGGCAATGCTCTTCGCGATTTCTATGTTTTTCTCTTGTAAACCATTGAAAATAAATAAGTTAATGGTGGAGGCGGCGGGAGTCGAACCCGACATCAGTGTTGAAAACGCTCAACTTATTGATTCTGAGAATGCCCAAATTGGCGTGACTTCCAAGATTGCCAAATCTACTGTACGGTCACTGTACAGTCTCTTCCCAGAATTTCCAGAATTCCCAAAGCTCCACCTTCAGACGTCCCTTTTTGCGAAAGAGCATTCTGAAGTGCTCTCTCAGTATTTCATAGGTCCAGCACAAGATCAGGTGTAATGTCTTCGCCTGTCGCCCCCGTCCAGTCTAGAACGTGGAATCTCGGGGTTCGCTGAAGGCCCCTCCCTTGGCTCATTTCCGGTTAAATGCCTTGAATGCGTCACCCGAGTCTCGATGAGCACCAAGTAACCGGCCAATTGAGAACGCAAGAGCACGTGTCCGAGATGCCGACTACACGTCCCCGTGAAATGCACGCCGTCAATGAGTGACTCGGCGATCACTCGTCCAGACGCATCGCCGCAGAGAAGCGCGTTAGATTTACTTGCCAAGAATCAGGGGCACATAGCTTCGGGCGTCTTGCAGCAATTGCTCGCGTGCAATACCGACCTTGGCGCGAAGCTGCAAACCCTGCAACAAGTCAACGAGCAAACGGCCTCGCACCTTGGCAGAGGGTGTGCGAGTCAAGCGCCCCGCTCTCATCTCTTTTTCGAAACGCTTCGCGAAAATATCAGCGGTTGCGGTGAGGCCCTTCGCGGCACACGAACGGATCTCGGTTACTCGCTCCGACTGTCCCATTGCTGCGGCGGCCATCATGCAACCGCCGTGAGCCTCATCCGAAGCAGTGTTGACGGTAGCCTCGCAAAAGGCGGTCACAGCCTTGTGGATGTCCGGCTCCGCTTGAAATGCTGCCATTCTGGGAGCTCCATACGTTATTGCATAGCGCTCGACCGCCTTGAGCAGCAGGGTGGACTTGTCTCCAAACGCCCGGTACAGCGCGGGTTTGGTGACGTTCACGGCGTGCGCGATCCGATCCACGTCGACTCCTTCATACCCATGCTCCCAAAACATCTCAACGGCACGGTCCAGTGCTTCGTCGGGGATAAAGCCTTTTGGACGTCCTCGGGGGCGCTTCGAAATATTAGTTACCATAGCGTACGAAACTCCTTGCATTTCCGCTGTGATTATCGTACTCTCGCGTTTGTAATACTTCAAGACGGACAAACACAAGAGACAACATGGATAGGTTCAAAGGAAAGACAGCACGACCTTCACCCTTCACCACGGAGACGCCCATGGACCATTCGATCGCTCTCGTCACCGGCGCCACTTCCGGGCTCGGACACGCGGCAGCCCGCCTGCTCGCCGGAGAGGGCTGGCACGAGATCATCGTCACCGGGCGCAGCCTGGCCGGGGCCCAGCAAGCGGCCGCACAACTCGCGGCTGAGAACAAAACAGTGATATTCACGCCGCTGGCGCTGGATCTGGACAAGCCGTCCAGCGTTCAGTCCGCCCTTGCCGAGCTCGTCAAGCGAGGTCGGCCGATCGATTTCCTACTGCTCAATGCCGGATTGGTCCCAACCAAGAAGCGCGTGATCACTGCGATGGGCGTTGAGGCTTCTCAGGCCCCGCTGATCGGCCATCATCAACTGACTGTCGAGTTGCTTCTCGCCAGCCTGCTGAGCCCGAACGCGCGGATTGTTATCGCCGGCGCGGAGCCTGCCCGCGGGGGCGTACCCATGTTCAAGTACACCGACGTGCCAGCCTTCGCGGCCAAATACTACCGGGGCGATCAAACCGCGGCTGTTGAAGCCCTGCTGCGCAACGGGCCGAACGTGAAGTACGTGCCCAACAATGCGTATGCTGACGCGAAGCTCATCATCGCTTGGTGGACCGCGGCGCTGGCCCGCCGGCTGCCCGCCGGCATGGCCGTGTACGCCGTATCGCCCGGTGGGGCGACCGACACCAAGGTGGTGCGAAACGCTGGCCCGTTGTTGAAGTATCTGTTTATCCCAATCGTGAACCTCATTCCCGGCATGAATCAGACGCCGGAGACCGCGGCCCGTCGGTACCTCCAGGCGTCGGAGTTCGGAACCGAC
>JBKQNU010000010.1:0-12454 GCA_052145815.1 Occallatibacter sp. | reverse complement strand
GTGGAGAAGTAAATGCCGTAGCCGGCGCGGATGACGGTGTTGGGATCAACCGAATAGGCGACGCCCACGCGAGGACCGAAGGCCTTGCCGTAGATTGACTGCGGAGAGCTGCCGCCGAGGCGTCCCGTACCGCTGCCCTCGAAGACGTAAGCGCCCGGAAGGCCGCCCGCCCCAGGGTTCGCCAGGGTCGGATTAACGTAGGACATACGGTTCTGCGCTTCGGTGACCGGGATTGGCATGTCATAACGCAGGCCAATGTTGACGGTGAGCTTGCTGTTGACCTTCCAGTCGTCGGCGCCAAAGAAGGCAACATACTTGGCGCGCCATCCGTTGATCTGGGGAATGTCAATGTACGCGTTGGACGCTGCGCCGAGATAGAAGCTCGCGAAGCCAAAGCCGGACTGGTTGTCAGACGGAGTGCTGGTGGGGCCCTGGGTGAAGTTAAACTGGCCGGCACTGCCGGTGAGAATATTCAGGTTGAACTGCGCGGCGCGAAATTCACCGCCAAACCGGAAGCTGTGACGGCCCTTCTGCCATGAGAGTGCGTCGTCATATTGAAAGACGTTGTCGTCGAAGGCGCTGTCGCCATCGCTGGGGCTGTTGATGCCGTTGGCCGGATAGTTGTAGTCAAATCTGGGGAAAACCTTGTCGCCTACGCCCTTCAGGCCAAACTTGGTCGCCCAGTTGCCGCCAAATCCGCCCTCTCCCGAGGTTTCAAGGCGATGGCGGCGAGTGAAGCCGGCGTTGAAGTGGTTGAGCATGGTGGGCGTGATGATGAAGTCATAGCCCAGACGCACATATTTGTTGCCCTGGATGTTGCCTCCGGTGTAAAGCGGCCCCAGGCTTTGGGTGCTGACGTAAGGCATGTTGCCGGTGAAGTAACTGCCTGAAATTTTGTTGCGCGTGCCGATATTCTGGTCCATGCGTATGGACCACTCGTCGGCCTGCTCGTGGTTGGAACTCGAGTCTTCGATGTTGAAGTAAGGGCTGGTGGCGCTGGAGGGGGCGGAGGGCATGACCTTGGAAGCGGCGGCAAAGACCGGATCCGGGGCCTCTGTGATTTTGTTGTTTGGATAAGCCTGGCAGGGTTGTCCCTGGTTGGCGCCCGTGCAGGTCGAGTAATCGTAAAGGATGTGGGCCGGGAAGGTCTGGCCGTGAACGACCAAAGGGGTTAGAAGGGCAGAGAAGTCGCCGCCGAGCATGGCCTGGGTGGGGGCCGATAGCTCCGAAGTGCCTCCGTTTTGTTGCCGGAAGCCCTCGTAATTGAAGAAGAAGAAGGTCTTGTCTCTGCCGTTGTAAAGCCAGGGAATGCGCACCGGCCCTCCGACGCTTGCGCCGAAGTCATTCTGGGTGTCGATGGGCTTCGTGTCTACGGTCTTGCCGCTTTGCCCGTTAGCGTAGTCATTGGTCCAGCTATTGGCATCCAGGACGCGGTTCTTGAGCAAGTCGTAAGCCGAGCCGTGCAAGGTGTTCGTTCCTTGCTTGGAGACGAGATTGACCACGCCGCCGCTGGCGCTTCCAAACTGGGCGTCGAAGGTGTTGGTCATGACCTTGAACTCGGAGACGGCCTCGACGCTGAAGTTATAGGTGACCTGCATGTTGGCCGAGGCGAGCTCGGTGGTGGCGCCGTCGAGCAGGATGTCGGCGCCTCCCTGTTGTCCGCCGCTGAGCTTGAAGGCTCCGGCAGGCGGCGAGGAGGGGTTGTTGCTCATGGTGCCGGCGAATCCGGGCGCGAGCGCCGCGAATTCCAGCGGGTTGCGGATCTCACCGCCGAAGGGCAGCGGCAGCGATTCCAGTACCTGAGGCGACATCGTGTAGCCGACATCGGAGGACTCGGACTCCAGGTGCGAAGCGTCGCTGGTCACGGTCACCGAAGCCTGTGCGGAACCGACCTTCAACTGAGCATTGACGGTGGAAGTGCCGCCAACGAGAACGTCGATGCCGACCTGCCGATATGTCTCAAAGCCGGTAGCGCTAACCTCCAGTGTGTAAGTTCCCGGCGGAAGCTCGGGAAACGTGAACAGACCCTCAGGGCCGGACTTGCTGTCGTAGGAGCTTCCCGTCTGGGTCTCCCTGAGCGCGATGGCTGCTCCTTGAATTACGGCGCCATTTGTATCTTCTACGGTGCCGGTTAAGGTTCCTCGGCCCGATTGGGCCACGACGGGGGCGCCTGCCACCAAGCCAAACGCCACCAATAGAAGTAACAATAGGCGCCAGGTTCTGTGCGCCGCCGGTCGAGTGTGATTCATTGGGTCTCCTCTTAACGTTTGCATGGTTTTCAGGCCTCCATTTTGCTTACGATCAAGCTCGCGGCGGGGGAGGTGCCGTTTCCCGTCGCGATCAAATCCCGATTGATCTGGCTGGCCACCCGGATGGATAGCAACTGCAGTAAAGCGATTACGGGCAGGGCATATTTGAGCGCTGCGATTCCCGATCCCCAGAAGGCGATAGCCAGGAAGAGGCTGCAGCCCAGGGCTCGTCCCAGAAACAGCCCGAACTCGTGGTTGAAGATATAGGCGTACTCGTTGCGGCCCTCTATATGGGAAACCACGTCGACCACCTGCAACTGAATCGGATAATAGGCAAGATCGAGCAGGGGCTTAGCCAGTAGAAGACATCCGATGAAGATGAGCACGCCCACGGCATTGAAGAGCAAGGTGTTGGTGACTGCACCCAGAAAGAACAGGAGAAGTCCGGCAGAGAATACGAAGATGCGATGTTTGGGCGCGGCCAACCGGCCGGCAACGTACATCAGGCACGCGGAGAAAACGCCTCCGATGGCCTGAGTGGCGCCCAGGGTTCCTTCCTGGCCCACCAGCAGCATGATTAGCATGGCCGGCGCGGTAACGATGTATCCCTGTGCCAGCCCTTTCAGCAGAGCCAATTGCAGCATCTTCCACCACATCGAATGAAACTTGAAGAAGACGAAACGCGTTCGTTGCGGATTGCGGAAGGTGCCGCGTTCGAGGATGCCGGCTGAGAGTACCGTCAAAGCGAATACCACCATCGCGACGATGTGGTAAGCGCGGTTGGCAATTCCGCCCAGCCAGCCGTAAAGTGCTGTGCCGCTGATGAAGAATCCGATCAGGGCCGGAACCGCGACCGCCGCGAGTGAGGCTACAAAATTCTCCAGGCCGTAGTAGTAATTCCGGTTGCTGTCGTTGGTTGCGGTCAGCGCCAGGTATCCGCGATTGGCCCAGAAGATTCCGGTGGCTAATCCCATGGTGAACCCTGAAGTCGCAACGCCAATGGGAGTGAGGATGCTCAACTGCATCATCAGCATCATTGCCACTCCCGAGAGCAGCATCCCGGCGGCGTACAGATGCTTGGCTCCAACGCGGCCCAGCATCTTGCCGTTGAGATAGAACGCCAAAGGAGTCGCTGCATAGATCGATAGTTGATAAGTGACCACCTTCGACACTGCATGCGAGTTCCGCATGACGTAGGCAGCCACGAAGACCTCGATCACCGGCAGCACCAGGGCGTAAATCATGTTCGACACCATCAATACCTGCATGGAGTGCGGGCAGCGAAGGAAGACTTCGAACTCCTTGCGCAGATGATTCATGCCTTCGCTCCCAGCTGCGAATCGAGGCTACCCAGGATGCTTGAAATGGACAAATGCGCCGCGCAGATCACGCTGTCCGCCGCGCCGTAGTACATGGTGATCCGGTCTCCGTCCACAAGATGGCCGTTGGTGAAGATGACCTGGCCGAAGAAGCCCTCCAACTCATAGGGAGACGACGGCTCCATGATTGGCGTCTCCGAACGGGCCAGCACCCGCCAGGGTTCGTTTAGGTCAAGAAGCAACGCGCCAAGGCAATAACGATTCTGTTTGGTGGCGCCGTGATAGATCTCCAGCCATCCTTCCGTGGTGCGGATCGGTGCGGCTCCGGCCCCAACCCGAGCGCTGTCCCAATACCCTTCGCGGCTGTGCGCCAGGCAACGATGCCGGCCCCAATGAACCAGATCGGGCGACTCAGCCAGCCAGATGTAGTTGCCTCCCAGTTCAGGACTGCTAGGACGGTGCAATGCATAGTACTTGTCCGCGATCTGCTCGTCGAAGATGGCACAATCCTTGTTGTGTGGGGCAAAGATCATTCCAGCGTGGTCAAAGTCCACCCAGTTGCGAGTCGTCCTCAACCCCACACCGACGCCGTTGCTCGAGACCTGTGTGTACGTCAGGTAGTACGTGTCACCGATCTGCGCCACGCGGCAGTCCTCGATGCCGTAGGTCTCCAGTTCGCCGCTTCCCATCAGCGGCCGGCCGCTCTCCGGCTCCGCAAAGTGAATGCCGTCTTCACTTGAAAGCAAACGGAGATGAGACATCGTCGTCAGGTAGTCCTGTCCGTCGAAGCTGATCACGCGAGGATCGCTCAAATCGAGTCTGGGGTCGCTCGAATCGAATTCAAGCACTTCCAGTTTGCCGTCTGCGCTCAGGATGGGAAAGGAGGTTTTGCCGGGGATCTGAACCGGGCGCTCCGCAACCCGAACCAGCAGCCAGACCTTACCCTCGAATCGGAAGACTCCTGGATTCAGCAGGCATGTAACTTCCATCCCTTCCACGCTGGGACGGAGATCCGCCGGCTTGAGGATCGGGTTTTCAGGGAATCGTTGCGCCAAGTCATTCATCGGTTGGCCCTTCACGGTTTTCGGTTCAGGCATTCGCGCCGCTGGTTCGCGACGAAGTAAAACGGGGATTCGAAGGCAACAGTAACCCTCAACGACAAATGCCACACCTGAAAAGGAACTCACTCAATAAATCATTGAGAATCAATGCGAATCACATGTAATTCGCATTGATCGATATGAAACGGCGGGTGCGATTGAAGCAGGTGGGCCATATAGATGAGTTCTTTCGGGAAACAAATTGAATGAGATGCGATCGCAGAAGCCCTAACGATGAATCCCAGCGATTATCCTCCAGTAAACGTAGGTAAGCAGTTTCAATTTGGATTTTCTGTTGCATATTCGATGTGCTACGATGCGTCGAGTAATCGGTTTTTCAAATTGTGTATAAAACTGCTCAGAATCAGGTCGAATCAGTTGCGGATGCGACTCGAACGGGAGTGACGGAAGTTGATCCGGCTCTCCGTACCGATGCCCGCTGGCAATTGATCGAGAGGATCGTCGCCAGCCCCCCCTTCCAGAAGTCGGGACGACTTAGGGATCTACTGTTTTTCCTCGCCGAGAGAACTCTTCACGGCCAGACTCAGGATTTGAGCGAGCATCGCATTGGAAGTGTTGTCTTCGGCAAAGCTGAGGACTACAGTGTCGTCGAGGACAGTTCCGTCCGCGTCCATGTCCGTCAATTGCGTCTGAAGCTGCATGAGTATTTTGACGGGGTCGGCCGTGGCGAATCCATCGTCGTTGAAATCCCCAAGGGTGCGTACACCACCTTCTTTCGCCCTTCCGAGCATGAAGCACAAGCCGAACCTGCAGTCGCTGGTCCCGCTGTGAAGTCGCGCGTGCAACTGTTGCCGTGGGCATTGGCGGCGCTTTTTCTTGTATCCACTCTTTTGGCTTGGTTTCGTCATCCGGCGGTAGCTTCTGCACCACCGCCGCCATGGCCGCTGGCTGCGCTTTTCGATTCCAGCAACAACCCGGTCCAGGTGGTGCTTGCAGACATCAATTACGGCATGATGCGGCTCGTCGATGAGCAGTCGGTGACGCTCGAGCAATATTTGAGCGCATCCTACAGGAGCGGCGCGGCGTTCTCAAACCCGCACCCCACTGCTCGCGACATGCGCGTAAACAAGTACCTTTCCGGTTCTCTGTTGACCTCCTACGCCGACGTGGTCGTGGTTGACACGCTGATGCGCCTGAGCGGCAACTCGCGCGACAGGCTCGCCGTTCGCTCTGCGCGCGAGTTGCGGCCACGCGATCTTGAACAAGGCGCATTTGTCTTTGTCGGCAGCCCCAGTTCCAATCCCTGGGTCTCCTACTTTCAAGACAAGCTCAACTTCCAGGAACGAGAAGGCGTTGTAGGCGAGAGTCTCAAGTTCTTCCAGAATCAGCATCCGAAACCAGGAGAGCAAACGACGTACCAGGGTTTGGCCTTCACCGGAAGTTCAGGCGAGGACTACGCGACCATCTCGCTGCTGCCCCTCGCCAACGGCCGCGGCAGCGTTCTCATCCTGCAAGGATTGCAACAGGAAGGCACGGAGGCAGCCGGGCTTTTCCTCGCCGATGCCGGCAACCGGCAAAAGCTCCAGGAAGCACTCGGATTCTCCGGCTCTCCGACCCAGCCTGTTTACTTCGAAGCCCTCATCCGCACGCAGGCCGTTGCCGGCGCCCCCAATGCTACTTCCATTGTCGCCACGCGCGTGATTCGTCCTTGAGCCAGGGCTCGGTTTATTTTCGAAGCTCGATGACCTGTGCCTCGAACGGACTTAGCCTCAACTCGACTCCGCCCGCACTAGGTTGCAGCCGCTTCTTCCGCAGCAGATCGTAAACGTGGCTTGCTTCGCTCGGCGTTACCACCTTGACGCGCTTCTCTTCCGGCCAAGGATTGTAGTAGAGGAATGCCGGCGCCAAGTCCGGCTCCATGAAGTCGGTCTTGCCCAGGTCCCAGCGCAGCAGCCACGGATCTCCCTGCACCTGAATCATCTTGTCCAGCCACATGACGTAGGCGCCACCATAGATGGAGCGGTGCCCGGCAAAGTCACCCGTTGCATAGGGACTGTGCCCCTTTTCGTCCCGGCTCAACCGCTCGTATGGAAACATCGGCGGAAGATCTGGACGGCTTTGATTCTCGCGCGGTAAATACTCCGGGTAGAACCAGCGCATGTTCGCCGCGACGTTCAGCGCAAGCCGCGCAATCTCTTGAGCTAACTCCGGACGGAATCGAACCGCCGGCAACAGATACGGCAGAGTCACCATCGACTCCATGCTGTATGTCTGTCCGGCAGGCTCGGTGCAGAAGCCCGCCATCAGCCCATTTACTTCATGTCCTCCCCACCGGCCAGTCGCCATCAGCCCGACATTCGCGTCAAGCACAAATCCCAGGGCCTTTCTCGCGTTAGCTGGATAGCCCATCGCCTCCAGCCGCGCAGCCGCCAGCACCGCCATAGCCCCGCTTGGAACCTCGTACCAGGGATTCTTTGCAAAGTCCAGATAGCGATCGTTTCCGATCTTGGCTTCCGCCAGGAAAACATCTTTCCCGGTCAGTTTCCACGCCAGGAGCATCACGTAGCTGTATCCGCCCACCGCGTCGGGTTGCCGGTAAATATCGTGGTTGGTGAAGGCCGCACCCTTGGCGAAGTCGTAGCCCTGGCTGTTGAAGTCGTAGTGCAACTGCTGCGCCATATCCTTCAGCCGAGTAGCGCTTTTTTCAACTCGGCCGAGCCATTCAGCATCCTTTTCAAAACGCAACCGAATCAGTCCATAAGCCATTGCAGTCACATTCATCAGGTACCAGTACTCGCAGAGTGTTGCCCCGGCTCCGTCGAGAAACAGCCCGTACGACTCGCTGAAGTAACCCTTCAACGATGTGGCCAGACCTTCGAGGCCTTCCCCACGTAATTCTTTCCCCAGAGCCATCGGCGCATAGGTTGTGAGCCCGCCATCCTGCTCGCCCTCCAGCGCCGACGGAAACACCTTGCGGCCATCCTTCGCGATCGCGTACAACCCGTGAGCCGGGTCCATCACCCACGCATCGAATGCGTTGGCCAGGGCATGAAAATCCAGCGGTTTTTCTTCTGGCCGAGCCGGTAGTCCGCTCCAGCCTGGAGTTGTTTCAGGGCTCGCGAATCCCAGCTCCGCTCTGGCTGCCAGCCCCAAAGCGGCCATTCCCGCCAGAAACTCTCTGCGGTTTGGCAACCGGTCTGCTACGCCCAACCCGCTCTTCTCTTTTTCTGTCTCTTCCGCTTGCATTCATTCCCTCTTTGATTTCGGATTTTCTGTGGGTCACCTGGTCTTGTGTGCGTCTCTTCGCAACCTCCGGAAAAGACAAATCCCATTCTCGATGTTGGATGCGCATGCGCCAAGGGACTTACATGGGAATCAAGACCAGGAACAATGAATTCACATGTGAATCTCTTCGAATGCCGGGTCTACCGCAGAGCCCGGACGCCCGGAATACGCAATGTGTAGCTGATCACTGCAGCCGCCAGATACAGAAACGCAAAGATCCAGATCACTCCGGATACGCCCAGCAACGGCAGAAAGACACCCGCAATGGCCGGGCCGATGAAAGTGCTCAAGCCAGATCCCAGATTCATGATAGACATTGCAGCACCGCGAGATTCCGGCGCCAGCGTGGCCATAATCGCGCCGATGGGGACGAATCCTGCCAATGCCGTGCCGTAAGCCATGCCAGCCAGCACCGCCAACGTGTAGTTGGCGCCGAAATGATGTGGCACGTAGTAAAGCCCCAGCGTTGTGAGCGCGCAGCCGCAGGATCCAATGAACGTAATCGTCCTACGCCAGCCGATCTTGTCCCCCACCCAGCCCCAGATCAGATTGGCGACCACGTTAGTCGCAAACATGATGCTGAGCACTTGCAGCCATTGCTGCAACGAAAATCCAATCACATGGATGAAGAAGATCGGCAGAAATACCAGGAATCCAAACTCCGACGTCGTGGTGATGGTTGCGACAATTCCGCCCAGTCCGACCTTCGGGTGCCTCCAGACGATCGACACGCTCGCAAAGAGCTGCGTCAAATGGTGTTCGCCGGTCGCCGAAAGCGGTTGGGCTCCACGCTTTTCGCGCACTCCGAACATGGTGATCAAACCGCCCGCCAGCACGAGCCCCACAGAAATCCAGAGTGTCTTGTATGCTCCGACGAGCGGTACCGAATAGCTGGCAAGCAAGGCGCCAAGCGTCGGCAATCCACCGGTGCGGGCTGACCAGAACCATCCCACAGCGGTGCCAAGGTAGCGCTCCGGCGTGACTGCAGTAATCCAGACCAGGAAGCCGTACGCGAAGAGTGGGTATCCGAATCCCCTCAATGCATAGCTGGCGACGATGACGGGATAGTTTGCATGCGCGATACCAAGCGTAAGGAAGGGCAATTCAAATGCAATCCAGATCAGAAGTCCGGTCCACATGACCTTCCTCGGCCCGAAGATGTCAGAGAGTGTGCCGCTCAGCCATGAGGCAACGGCCGCCGTCGCTCCGTACCCCGAAAAAACGATTGCGACCTGCGACGGTGTGAAGTGAAGGTCGATTAGCATTGGCGACAAAAAGCCTGCCTCCACGCCATCGCCAATCATGAAGAGGAGCAACCCCAGGTAGCCGATCGCCAACTCCGGGTGCATTCCCAGGCGCTCCGAGAGCGGGACTCTTGCCTGCGGTGCGGGTTGAATCAAATCAGTTGTCATCGGATTTCGACCTTCGCAAGCATTTGCGAAATTGCTGCGCGGACACCAGCCGTTCGTAACTCATCCAGGGATGTCTGAACCGCACTCACGATTTGAGGATGAGTCAATGCGATCTCTCCGAAGAGAGGCCGAACGGACAATGCGAGCCTTGCCTCTCCGCCACCCGCGCCGAGAAAAGGCTGCAGGTACGCCAACGATGGATCCGAAATGGTGAGTTTGCGTCCGCTCTCATCGTAACCCCGCAGATAGTGCAGCCAACTCGCGATGACAAAGGGTAGAACGCGCGGAAACTCTCTTCCTTCCAGCAGGTCCACCAGGGAGGGCACTATGAACTTCGCCATCTTTGTGCAACCGTCCGAGCAGATGCGCGCGACTTGGTCTTGTATAGCCGAATTGGAGAACCGCTTCACGATCGTGGCAGCGTACGTAGTAAGGTCGATACCGGGAAGCTGAAACAGCGTTGGCCGCACCTCCGCCATAAAGTGCTCCAGTAATTCATGGAGCAGAGGATCGGCCATGGCATCTGCAATGGTTTTGTGTCCAAGCAAATCCGCCGCATAGCCGATTGCGGAGTGACCGCCGTTCAGCAGGCGCATCTTCGTCTTCTCGTACGGGGCGACATCGGTGGTCATCTGAGCCCCCACCAACTCCCACGCTGGGCGTCCTGCAATAAAGGCATCCTCGAGCACCCATTGTCTGAACGGTTCTGAGACGACCGGAGAAAGATCGAGAACACCAAACTTATTTGCGATCGTCGCGCGGTTGTCGTCAGTTGTCCGCGGGGTAATACGGTCAACCATGCTGTTTGGGAAGGAGATGTTTGTCTCCATCCATTTCTGCAGTGCCGTGCTGCGCGCTCCGGCGAAGGAGAGCAGCGCAGTGCGAGCAGTCTCGCCATTTGCTTGAAGATTGTCGCAGGATAATAGAGTGAACGGCGAGCGGCCGAGCCGCATACGCCGATTCGAAGCCTCGGCCACATATCCCAGCCATGTTCCAGGAAATTCGGGATGCTCTAAATCACGGCGGACATCTTCATGATCGGCAAGAAACCGGCCTGATGCATCCTCAACAAAGTAGCCACCCTCGGTCACCGTCAGCGAGACGATCGCGCAATCAGGGGAAGTGAGTCTATCAAGCACCGCCTCAGTGGACTCAGGGGCATATAGGTGACCGACGAGCGATCCGATGATCCGATAGCCTTGTTGATCGCTATCAACCTGCAGGTGTCCGTATAGGAAATCCTGTTCCGTCAACGCTGCATGGACTTGTCTGTCTCCTGGGAGAAGGCCAACACCGAATTCGCCCCATCGCTTCGAATCGCTGCGAGCAAGCAGATCGTCAAGATAAACCGCAAGATGCGAGCGATTGAACCCGCCAACCCCAATATGCACGAGACCTGGTAAGGATCGGCTCCGGTCATAACGGGGACGAACGATTGTGTCAGGGAACTGGCTCAGAGTGGAGGAGCGAAGAGGAACGGGGGTCTGCCCTGGGGGAATGTGCATGCAGCGATTTCCTCATCGGTTGGGCGGAATTGGGGACGACAAGAAGAATCAACCGAGTCTCAATTACACCAAGCGCGCTTGTCAAGTACCGCGGAGGCATTAACGAGTTGGGCCGCGGGCAGGATTTGTAAAGACAATTCAGCGTCCGCCCTCCCAATCGCCAATCTGCTATGGTTATCAGCGTTGATCCTGGCTGCTCTTCCCGGACTCATGTGAGGCTTTGCGGAGAGTTTTGGAGGAAGTGGAATGCGGAAGGCCTTTGTACTGGGTTTGGCGTGCTGCGCCATGGTTGTTACAGCCGCAGGAATCGGAAGCTTGGCGGGAATGGCGCAAGACAAACTCTCCCAGAATTTAGCGCTCGCTTTAGATCAGAACTGGGAGTTCCGGCAAGTTACGGCTGGGGCGCAGGACGCACAGAGCGGCTGGTTGCCGGCGACTGTTCCCGGAGACGTTCATCTCGATCTGCTCGCCAACAAAAAGATTCCCGACCCGTTCTTCCGTGAAAATGAATCCAAATTGCAATGGATCGAAGATGAAAGCTGGGAATACCGCCTGAAATTCGATGTCTCGTCCGCAATGATGGCGCGCACCAACGTGGACCTGGTTTTCGACGGGTTGGATACAGCCGCGCAAGTCTACGTGAACGGCGTGCAGGTTCTGAATGCTGACAACATGTTCCGCATTTGGCGCGTGCCTGTGAAGAGTCATCTGCAAAAGGGCCAGAACCTTTTACGCGTCGTTTTTCCTTCGCCCATAAAGGCGGCGCAGGAAGCAGCTGCCTCCGATCCTTTCCGGCTGAAGTCGAAGACACAGGACAAGACCTACATACGCAAAGCGGCTTATGAATACGGTTGGGACTGGGGCCCCACGTTTGTGACCAGCGGTATCTGGCGTCCGGTCCGCCTGGAAGCCTGGGACCAGGTCCGCATCGCAGACTTCGCCATTCGCCAGCGCGACGTAAGCAAAGAAGTGGCCCACCTGGGCGCAGAGGTCGAACTGGAGGCTGCCAGTGCGGGGCCAGCCAAGCTGAGCATCCAATACAGCCATGACGGCAAGCCGGCAATGGTGTCGGAGACAGTGAACCTGCATGCCGGCCGCAACGTGATCGGTCTTCCGGTGGAGATTCGTGAGCCGAAGTTGTGGTACCCCGCCGGATACGGTGAGCAATCGCTCTATGAGTTCACCGCGCAGGTGAGCGTGGGCGGACAAACTGCAGAGGAGCGGAAGACCAAGGTCGGTCTGCGCTCCATCGAACTCCATCGTGAGCTGGACAAATGGGGCCGTTCGTTTGAACTGGTGGTCAACGGCATTCCCATCTTCGCGAAGGGCGCAGATGTAATTCCTTTCGACAGCTTTCCTAATCGTGTGACCACCAAGGATTATCGCCGCATACTCGAGTCGGCGCGCGATGCAAACATGAACATGATCCGCCACTGGGGTGGTGGCTACTACGAGACAGACGAGTTCTATTCCATCTGCGATGAGCTTGGCATCATGGTCTGGCAGGATTTCATGTTTGGCAACGAATGGCAGCCCGGGACTTACGCCTTCAAACTGAACATCGAAGCTGAGGCCGAGGACCAGGTGCGACGGCTGCGCAACCATCCCAGCATCGTGGTATGG
>JBKQNU010000009.1:0-3376 GCA_052145815.1 Occallatibacter sp. | reverse complement strand
GACAGAGCGTTCCGCCAAAGGCGATAACGGCCCAAGAATCGAGCACGGTGAGCAGAATGCTGGTTGACACACGCGCCGTGTTGCGCTGGAACAGAGCAGGCTCGACTGCGGCGGACGGAGATGCAATCGACAGGGTTTCGGGCATAGTGATCCTTTCCGAAGAGCTGGCCTTCGATAGGTGGAATGAATTGTGGGTGGACTTCTGGGAGCCAGGGCGGGTTGAATCGGCGCTTGGGTTGTAACTACAGACCGATCTCCGATGGCTTTCGGTGCAGTTCAGAAGCGGCTTTCAGCGTTGCCGAAAAAAAGGAAGGAATCCTGGTCATTGATTTGCTCAGATGCACTTTGGTTGACCTTCTTCATCTTTCATCCAACAACTCATTCCAACCACCATCCAAAACCACAAACACAAGGGGGTAGTCAGTTATAAGTTGCAGATGGCTCACTGGTTGGACGGGGCCGCATGCAGTCAAATCATAGGCAAAGAAGGTCAATAGTGAGGCAATCAGCAGCCGTAACGATTTCAATAAAACGTCAAAACGCGCCAGCAGAAGGAACCTCGTCCCCTGCAAGAAACTCTCTCAACGAAACATGATCACCTTTTCCATTGTTCATAACCATCTGCGTGTTGAGGGGCGATTGGCGGAAGGAACTGCTGATCGCGAATCCAATATGCTTATGCACGGTTCTCAGTTCGCAGGCCAGCGTGTAAAGGAGTTGGCCGTTGACCGCAAGGTATAGAATCGTTTCCGCGGTTTGATCCTGATTGAGGATCTCGCGGATTTCACGATAGCGAGCGATCTTCTTCAAGCTTCGCTCGTACTCGATGGCGATCGAATGAGCCACGCCGTCGACCTCAATTTCTGCGATTGCGTCGTAATCCTTGGCCGGGGGGCCGTCGAGAACCAGGTTGCGGGAGGCGATTTCCAGGTCGCACTTCCACGCGACAAGGATGCCGGCGCGTAGCAGGGCTAGCCGAATGTTCACGAGTTCCAGCGCATGAGGAATCTGCAGAGAATGGATGATCTTCTTCTCCGTTGTGCTGGGCAAAGAAAACAGCATGTGGCCGCGGGATTCGAGGAATGCCACACCAGCCGGTGTAATTCCATAGACCGGCTTGCCAAAATGACGAACTTCCTGAAACCGCTGAATGACGCCGGCCTTCTCCATTCGGGCGACACGCCAGCGGAGCGAACTGACGGCCACGCCAGCGCCATCGAAGAGAATCAGATCGCTGAGTTGGTCGAAACAGATGGCGCGTGCGTTGCGAATGTGCAGGAGAACCGGCACATCGCCTGCATCTGAAAGCGCAATGTAGCCCCGTGCATATCTCATTGCCCTCCTCCATTCGCGCCTTCAGCGAGCACAAGGCGCCGCCCATCGCTGCCGATTATCCAGCGTCCCAGGCCGCTCTGGACCCAGTCTGCGGAGCCAAAGAGCAGCATCGCTTCGTATCTTGCGCCACGCAAACTGATCGAGACCGGCTGCACTCCGGCCGACCGCCAACCAGGTTTTGCGAACTCGATCGCGCCGTGAACGCCAGAACTCAACGTTACCAGCCAGGCATCCGGCGCCGCTTCCGCCACCAATCGGACGAAAAGCAGGTGCGCCTTTCCTCCATATTGGTTTGGACCCGAGCAAAGAAATGTCCTGCCCAAAGCGCGAGCGGGGAATTCTGGATTGAAGCCGCTTGTTAGGTTGAAACGGATCTGGCCGGGATAGGCTGCAAAATATCGTATGCGACGGCCGCAACGAAGCGCCGCGGAGTTGAACCAGGCCGCTTTTCGCCTGAAGCATAAGGGATCATTCAGAGCGCGTGAGTGCATCTCCCACCAGTTCGATCCGAAGCTGACTACACGGACATGCATGGCGGGATCTCCGCTACGAAGGTGCTCAGAAGGGCGCGCGTCTGGACCATTCTTTCCGGCTCACGCAAGAAGTGAAGGAACCAGGCGCGCTCGAAGAAATGACGCGGCAGCGGAGTGTTGTGATCATGGGACCAGACAAGAAGCCGATCCAACTCCGCCATCGCTCTAGCGAAATCGAGGCTATCTGTGTCATTTTCGCCCAACTGACGACGGAGGAATTCGTTCCACGCGCGCTCATTGAATTCGCCGTTGACACGCCCTTTGTAGTCGATCCAGAGGCGGAAGTACGGATTTCTGCTTGCCAGCTGGTCGAGCAATTCCTGTGTCTGCTGTCGCGGGGTATGTTGCCGTGTATGCTTTTCCTCGTCCAGAGTTGGACCGGCTTCGGCAAACAGCACTTCGATCAGGTGCGCCATGATCCGATCGTTGAGTGTGTCGAGTGGGTCCGCGCGATCTGGATCGGGAAGCCCAAGGATGAGATCCAACTTCGCCTTAAGCTCTGCCGGAAGCGACTGACCGCGCAGTTCCAAGAAGCGCAGGAAGAGTTCCATGCGGCCGTAAGCGAGCGCAGTTGGTTGTTCATCACGGGACAATTCGCGGCGCACATAGGCCAACCATTCATCAGGACTGGCGAAGCAGGCTCTGGATTTCCGTTGCATCTTGCCCTCTCTATGCGCCCTTGAGCGTTGCGTTGCGACGGCGTTCCTCGTCCAGCAGGATCGTCGTCTGGTTCAGTCTTTGTTTGAGGTTCTTCTCGCTGTTTTCGAGCGCCTCCACCCTGCGTTGCAACATCAGGTTGCTCTGTTGCAAGCGCGCTGTACCATCATTCGCGTTACCCACTGCTGCCGACTCGGTTGCGCGCGGGGCCGGGGACGTACTCTTTGCCGCGGAACCCGCAGCCGATGAACCCGAATATCCGTTTTGACCGACGTTCTTCGTGATGCTTTCGGCTGCATCCTGCTCATGTTCTGATGTCTTTGGCCCGCCGGATAATAGCCGCTCGGTCTCCTGATTTTGCAGTTCAACGAGTTGGTTGAATTGCTGGGTACGGCGCACAATCTCGATCTTGTCGCTGACACGGCCGTTCCAGAGTTCCGCGATGATGGTGGCGGCAACGATCTCTTTCTTTGCCGCGGAGCGCCACTCGAAATAGATAATCCCTGCTGCGCAGACGAGCAGACCGAGTGTGATAGCGTTCGACCAGAAGTAGAGATCGTCGATGGTGTGGCTAACAGCTTCACTGCGTCCATCTGCCATGGCCGCGCCATAATCAGTATTCGATGGGTTGATCTTTCCCAGGGCATAGTCAAAGAACCCCTGGCGCTGGCGCAAGGCTTGCCCAGCCGTTTGCGGCTGAACGGTCCGCGTCTGGGCCATCGGGGCTGGCGCAATTGCGCAGAAAAGCAGAACGGCTGCCGACAATTGAATGGCTGAAAGGCGTCGCATCATCAACCTCCATAGGGCGTTTCAAGCGAGATTCCTGCAACCCGTCTGCGCCTCTGGCGGCG
>JBKQNU010000008.1:0-47457 GCA_052145815.1 Occallatibacter sp. | reverse complement strand
AGCGGAGTTCCGCGGCGAAGTTCAGGATCACGGGTACGGACTCGTGGTCATGATGGCCGTACCTGGCGCGGACGACATCATGCTTTATGAGCCCAAGCATCCGCTAGCGTATAGCCTTTGACCGATTGAAAGGGCAGCTAACTCACTCCCACCTTGCACCCTTCGCAAGACATCGTTCAATTTAGGACATCCCCGGAAAGGGTGGTAACAGCCCTTTGCCGGTGAATATTGATTAGGCCATGCTCGAAAATCATGGTCACCCTCGAACAGGTCACCGCCGAACGAGCGCAGCTCTTCAAATCGGTTCGTCTGCGTGCCCTTGAGGACAGCCCAGGCGCATTCGGATCAACCTACGCGACGGAAGTTGCGTTCTCCGATCAGGAGTGGGTGTCGCGCGCAATGCGTTGGAACGGCGAGGTTGGAATTGGATTTCTCGCCGTGGAGGACAGCGCCGGATGCGGGATAGCAGGCGCATTTCTCGACCCGCACGATGCGAAGGTTGCGCAACTGATCTCGATGTGGACCGCTCCCAGCCATCGCCATCGTGGGGTGGGACGGCTGTTGGTCAATGGCGTTATCGATTGGGCCGCGCTGCGTGGGGCGCACACCCTGCGGCTCACTGTGGTTTCGAACAACGAGGCTGCAATCCTGTTCTACAAACGCATGGGGTTTGTCATGACCGGACGGACAGAGCCTTATCCCAACGATCCTGAATTGATCGAGCATGAGATGACGCGTTCTATCTGATGGAGCGCCCCGTCAGTCGAGCAAGGCGAAGGCCTGCCCGATGCGCGCAGGGAGCGCGTGTACGTCGTCGCCAAACGATTGATGAATCTCAAGGACAGCGGCGGGGGATGTAGCCAAGGCCTTGAGGGCCTTCACGGCGGCGGGCCAGTCGATGTTGCCGTCGCCGGGCCACAGGTGCTCGTCCTTTACGGCGTGATTGTCGTGGACGTGTACGTTTGCGATGCGGCTGCCGAGAGTAGCGATGGCCTCGGCCACACCCACCGTAATGTGAGCATGTCCCAGGTCTAGGCAGATGGCGACGTTGTTCAGGTGTCCAAGTTCGAGGATGGTGATGAGGTGCTCCGGCGTGGTGGGCTCGCTGGTCAGGTTCTCCACCAGCAGGCGGACGCCGAGGGGATTAGCGAAAGCGCCCAGGTGTTCCAGGGCGCTTATCGCATATTCAATGGACCGCTGCGACCAGCCGTCGGTGCGCTCGCCGAGGTGCACGACGAGGTTCGAGAAGGGGATCACCTCTGCGCATTCGAGCGCGCGCTTGATCTCGTCCATGGCATCGATGCGGCGGGCCTTTTCCGGGTGCAGCACGTTGACCGCGGGCGCACCTGCCCGTCCCATTTCGCGGTCGGGAAACATGGGCGCGTGCATCGAAAACGGTTTCAGGGAGTTCGAGCGAAACCAGGAGCCAAGCTCGGCGATGTGCTCGCGGCTGGAGTAGTCAAAGTGCTGCCGGGCAGCAAAGATCTCCACCCCCTGCGCGCCGGAACGTTCGGCCAGTTCCAGCAGCCCCGGGTGCAGGCGCTGGTTGAGGAACAGATGCGTTGAGAGCACTCGCAGCATAGTCGGTCGATCTCCGGCTTCCGGAAGGCGCTGGGCGCAATCCGGTCGCTACTCCGATTGTCTCATTTTTTGAACAGGTTACGACGTATCGCCTGTTGCGGAAGATGGTGCATTCGCCGGACCTTGCGCAGGACTGACCGCTTTGGGCGGATTGGGAAAGGTGGGAATCAGCGAAGAAAGTCACCAGCGAAAGACGCGATGCAACCTGCGGCGGCGTGGCCGCAGGCCTGCACCGCGCCGAAACGATCAGGCGGCATTGCAAAGCTGTCTGTGCACGCTCGGGGTCTCAGTAGCCTGCGGCCTTGCCGTAGTGGCTGCGATGATCCTGCCCGCCGGCGAGTTCGCCGGTTTTGGGATCGATGGCGATGCACTCGCCGTTCGACCAATGGTGGTTGCCGGCGTCGAGCGTGTAGCCATGGGCTTTGAGAGCAGCGATGACCTCCGCCGGGAAGCCGGGTTCGAGGAACAGCGTATCGGGCTGGTACTGGTGGTGGAATCGCGGCGCATCGACGGCCTGCTGGATGTTGAGGCCGCCCTCTGCCACAGACAGAAAGATGTTGGCAACCGTGGTGATGATGCGGGCGCCGCCGGGTGAACCGAGCACGTAGCGGAGTCTTCCGTCTTCAAGCACGATGGTCGGTGTCATGGAACTCAGCGGCCGCTTTCCGGGGGCGATGGCGTTTGCCGGCCCCTGGATCAGGCCGAACATGTTGGGCACGCCCATTTTGGATGCGAAGTCATCCATCTCGTCGTTGAGCAGGAAACCAAGCGAGCCGGCAGTCACGTGCGAGCCGAAGCTGTCATTGAGCGTGGTGGTTACAGAGACGGCATTTCCTTCCGCATCGACAACCGAGTAGTGGGTGGTGTCCTGGGATTCAACCCGGCTGCGGCCGGCGGTGGTGGGCGGGGGCGGCAGGAAGCCCGAAGGGCGAACGAGCGAAGCCGATGGAGTAGCTGCGTTGGGGTCGATGGTGGCGCGCCACGCATTCGCGTAAGGCTTGGTGGTAAGTGCAGCGGTGGGGATGGTGTTGTAGTCGGGGTCGCCGAGGTAGTCGGCGCGGTCCATGTAAGCGCGGCGATAGGCCTCTGTGATCAAGTGAATCGCCGGTGCGGAGCGGTCGCCCAGCTTGGCCAGGTCGAAACCCTCAAGAATATCGAGCGCGCTGACCAGCACAATGCCTCCTGAAGACGGCGGCGGCGCGCTAATGACCGTATAGTTATGGAACTGTCCGGTTATGGGCGTACGCTCCACCACGCTGTACCGGGCCAGGTCTTCGAGCGTTAGCAGCGCTCCGCCCTTTTGCAGTTCGTCGATCAGCTCATGAGCCATTTTGCCGTGATAGAAGCCTTGCGGATCGGCGGCGATGCGTTGCAGGGTGCGAGCCAGTTCCGGTTGGTGAAAGGTATCGCCCTCCTTGTAGGGGTTGCCGTCGCGCTGGAAGATTCGTTTCGAGTCAGGGAATTTGGCCAGGTCGGGGTCGCTGAGCTCCCCGGCTTCATCCGCGGTGAGCACAAAGCCGTCGGCGGCCAGCTTGATGGCCGGAGCCATGACGCGCACCAGTCCAAGCTTCCCGTATTTGTGCTCGGCGTAAACCATGCCGGCCACCGAGCCGGGCGTGGCGATGGAGCGGTAACCGATAACACTGGACAACAGGCTGTCTTCAGGAATGATGTTGCCCTGGGCGTCCTGGTACATGGTTTCCGTGGCCGCTAGCGGAGCCTTCTCGCGGTAGTCGATGAAGGTTGTCTGGCCGTCGTGGGTGCGCAGCAGCAGGAAACCCCCTCCGCCCAGGTTTCCGGCTGCAGGATGCACGACGGCGAGGGCAAAACCGGTGGCCACCGCGGCGTCAACCGCGTTGCCGCCGGCGCGCAGAATCTCAAGTCCGGCATCGGAGGCCAGATGATGCACACTGACGACCATGCCGTGCTGGGCGCGGACAGGCTGCTCGTCGAGATAAGGAATCACGTTCTTCGGGCCCTCCTGGGCGGCGAAAAGAGGGAGGAACGAAAATGCGGCGCCAAAAAGGACCGCCAGAATGGGGAATGGGTTGCGTCGGGTCATGATGTTTTGACAGGATAACGCGACTGGGCGCGCGAGGTGGGGAATTCCGATCATGGATGGCTATGCGCGATTCAAGGTGCGCCGCCGGCTTCTTGGCCGGAAGCCGGGGAATCCGCTCATTGACTCAAGCAGCTTTATTCTTCGCGCAGCAGGATCATCGGATTCACCGACAGCGCCCTTTGCGCAGGGATCCACGTAGCCAGCAGTCCCAGCAACGCCATGGCGAGAACCACTCCGGCCAGCACCAGCGGATCGCGCGGCGAGGCCTGGTACACAATGTAGGCCAGTACCCTGGTAGCGAGCAGCCCCAGCAGCAACCCGGCCGCGGAACCAAATGCCAGCAGTTTCAATGGCCGGCCCAGCGCGGCCTGCAGCACTTCCCTCCGCTTGGCGCCCAAAGCCACGCGAATTCCCAACTCGCGCAGCCGCTTGCTCACCGCATATGCCGCCATGCCGAAGATGCCGGTGATCGATAACATCGCGCCCATCACGCCCATCACGCCCAGCGCCAGGGTGGCTATGCGCGATGGAAACAGAACGGTCTCCAGCAGGTTGGCCCAGGTGTGGGTGTCAATCGGCAATCCCGCATCCAGCGCGCGGATTTTGTTTCTCATCGCCGCGGCAAGCTCCTCGGGATCGCGGCTCGAACGCACCACGAGATAGCACTGGCTGACAGGCAACATCTGGAAGGGGAGAAACATGGCGGGCTTCTGATCTTCCGTGAGGGTCTGATATTTCCCGTCTTCCACCACGCCCACCACCTGGACATGCGTTCCATCCTGCAGCCTGTAATTTCTGCCCACGGCGTTGGCGACGGAGCCGAACATCTTGGCGGCAAAATTGCGGTTGACCACGGCCACCGCGGGCGCGTTCTTGTCATCGTGCCAGGTGAAACTTCTGCCCGCCAGCAGCCTTGTGCCGGCGGCGTCAAAGTATCCCGGAGAAACATCATACCGGTAGGGCGCCAGGTCTGCATTCGCCTGCTTCAGATCGCCGGTTCCTTCGCGGAACACATTCTCCGTGCTGCCCGCTGTATACACCAGTGGAGGGTAACCAACCACCAGTCCTGCTGACTCCACGCCGTGGATCGATTGCACGGCTTCGATCATGCGCCTTTGCATGGCCGGAACTTTGTCGTCGGGGTAACCGGCCATGGCCAGGTTCACTGCGGCAAGCATGGTGTTGCGCGGCTCAAAACCGAAGTTCGAGTGCAGCGAGCGCTCCAGCCCGCGCACGGCCACCATCGACGATGTGACGAGCACGGCGCAAATGGCGATTTGCACTACCAGCAGCACGTCGCGCACGGTCAGTCGCCGCCCCATCCTGGCGCTCAATCCCGCTCTGACGATCTCGTATGGACTGGCGCGCAGAACCTGGCGCACCGGAACGATGCCAAACAGGAATCCACTCACCAATGCCAGAACCAAGGCAACCACGTAGAGTTTTGCGTCTGGAGTTACCGGCAGGTGGACGGGAGTCCCGGCGATCGGCTGCCAGGTGCTCAGCCGCCGCAACAGCACCTCGCTGCCCAGCAATCCAACGGCGCCTCCGGCCAATGAAATAAGTACTGCCTCCGTCAATAACTGCCGCAGGATGCGCTTGCGGCTCGAACCCAGCGCCAGCCGCAGAGCTACTTCGCGAGAGCGGTCGGCGGCGCGCGCGGAAAAGAGGCTTCCCAGGTTGGCGCATGCGGCCAGCAGAATCAAGCCCGCCAGCAGCGCCAGTCCCGCAACGAATGCCCGTGCCCCAGGCCCAAACGAGGTGAGGCCCTCCGAGGCGATGACCGTAGGCTTGTGGGAGACCAGCTTGGGGTAGGTCTTTTCAAGATACCTGCTCACCGCATCCACATCGGCCATGGCTTGCGCCTGCGTCACGCCAGGCCGCAGGCGTCCGAACTCCTCAAATACCCCGCCAGTATTGCTGCGATCGAACGGATCGCCACCGCCTGTATGTCCCTGGTTGACAATGGGCAAAAAGAAATCGGGGGCGACGAACAGGATGGTCCCCTGGAATCCGGGCGGAGCTACGCCAACGATGGTGTAAGGATGCTGGTTGAGCCGTACGGTGCGGCCCACCACGCCTCGATCGTCCTGGAAATGGCTGTGCCAGTATGCGTAGGTGAGTACGATATAGGGAGCGCTGTTGGGGCCATGCTCGTCGGAAGCGTGGAAGAATCGGCCAAGATAAGGTTGAATGCGCAACACGTCGAAGTAGTTTCCGGTGGTCGCAAAGCCGTTTACGACAACCGGATCCTTGCCCGTGTCCAGCGCCACGCCCAGGTCGAAGTTGAAGGCGGCCAGTTCCTCGAATGTGTGGTTGCGATCGCGCAGATCGAGATAATTGGGATACGACTGCCACACAGGGTTGTCACCGTACTGGGTTCCGTAAAGGTTCTCCGGCTGCGGTACATTCAGCGGGCGCAGAATGAGGCTATCGATCAATCCGAACACCACTGCGTTGGCGCCGATAGCCAATGCCAGCGTCGACACAGCGGCAATGGTGAATTCGGGAGATTTGCGCAACATGCGCAGGCCGAAGCGAACATCCTGCAACAGAACCTCGAAAAAATGACCGCCCAGCGCATTGTGAATCTCTTCCTTGTATTTCTCCCGCGCGCCGAACTCGATGCGCGCGCGCCGCTCTGCCTCAGCGCGGGACAGGCCGGAACGCTCCAGGTCGTCGGCGCGGTGCTCGATGTGCGAGCGGAGTTCTTCTTCCATCTCGAATCGCACTTGCGAACGCTGGAAGAGAGAGGCCATGCGAAGGCGAAGCGATTCGAAGAGTTTCATATCTCCTCCGGTTGCTGAGAAAGCGCCGCGGCAATGGCCGTAGCGAGCCGGTTCCAACTCACGGTTTCCTCGCGCAGGCGTTTGCGGCCGGCGGCCGTGAGTTCGTAAAACTTGGCGCGGCGATTGTTCTCCGATGTGCCCCAACTCGCCTTGAGCAGCCCCTGGCGCACCAGCCGGAACAGCCCGGGATAGAGCGCGCCCTGCTCGATCAACAGCGCATTGTCTGAGATTTGCCCGATGCGCAGCAGTATGCCGTAGCCATGCAATGGGCCGAGAGACACCGCCCGCAGAATAAGCAGATCCAGAGTGCCGGGAAGAAGTTGAGCCTGGTCCGTCAAAAGAATTCCCCCTAAGTTGGTTAGGAGTCTAACGCGATCACTCCTAAGCTGTCAAGGGGAAAACTTGCTGGCCGGATTCTGGCCTGTTCTCGCGATTACAATCGTGATGGAGAAAAACCATGCCACAGCTAAGCAGAACAGGAGTTTCGCTCGAGGACGACCTGTTGAAGGAGTTCGACCGGCTGATTGCCAAGCGGGGGTATGCCAACCGCTCGGAGGCCTTCCGCGATCTGATCCGCGAGGCGCTTCTGTCGGAGATGGTTGAATCGAACAAGCCAGTGGTCGGAACGCTGACGATTGTTTATGACCATCACGTTCCCAACCTCGCGCAGAAGCTTACTGAAGTGCAGCACCAGGCCGGGGCCATGATTCTGGCGGCCACGCATATCCATCTCGATCACAATTATTGCCTGGAAGTCATCATCATGAAAGGCCGGGGCAAAGACCTTCAGGCGGTGGCCGACGGCATGCTGGCCTTGCGCGGCGTGGAGTTGGGCAAACTTGTGCTCACCAACTCCGGCGCAAGTCTGAAGCCGGCTGCGCATTCCCATTCGCATTAAGAACTGAATGTGCGAGCGTGCCCTGCTGGCTGCGCCGGAGGGGGAAACGTGTGACGCGCGGCATACACATGGATTCCAAAATCGTGTTACGCTGGTTCGATACGATTTCCGGAGGCACGATTTTGAAATTCGTGCCACTGGAGCCGGTCAGTATGCATCAGAATTGATGCACTTTAGAGCAACCGGGAACCCGATGCGACCTATCCTCAAGAATCTGATGAACGACGAGCCGGGCAGCACCAAAGCCAAGGTGATCGGCCTGTACACTCTGCTGGCGGGGTTCAACCTGGCCGCATGGGGCTGGGCATTCGTCGCATTCCACAGATTTCCTGTACTGCTGGGCACGGCGTTTCTGGCCTACAGTTTTGGCCTCCGCCACGCGGTCGACGCCGACCATATTGCCGCCATTGACAACGTGACCCGCAAGCTGATGCAGCAGGGCAAGCGGCCTGTCGCGGTGGGGCTGATGTTCTCGCTCGGCCACTCCACCATCGTTATCGTGGGTTCCATCGCCATTGCCGGCGCGGCACTTGCTTTGCAGCATCGGATCGATGGCATTCGGGAGATTGGCGGGGTCATCGGCACGCTGGTGTCGGCGCTGTTCCTGTTCGGGATCGCGCTGGTGAATCTGATCGTGCTGCAATCGGTCTGTTCCAGCTTCCTGCGCGTCCGCCGCGGCGAACCCTACGTGGAAGAGGACTTCGATCTGCTCCTGGGCAATCGCGGCTTTCTTTCCCGCCTGTTCCGCCCCATGTTCAACCTCATCCGCTCGAGTTGGCACATGTATCCGCTGGGCATTCTGTTTGGCCTCGGATTCGATACGGCGACCGAGATCGGATTGCTCGGAATCTCCGCCGCCGAAGCCTCCAAAGGGCTGTCACTCTTCTCCATCCTGGTCTTCCCGGCGCTGTTTGCCGCGGGCATGTCGCTGATCGATTCGACCGACAACATCCTCATGCTGGGCGCCTACGGCTGGGCCTTCGTCAAGCCCATCCGCAAGCTCTACTACAACATCACCATTACCTCAGTCTCTGTGATTGTCGCCTTCGCCGTCGGCGGCATCGAGGCGCTCGGCCTGCTTGCAGGGCAGTTCCACCTGACCGGCACGTTCTGGGGACTGGTTGGCAAGCTGAATGAGAACTTCGGCATGCTCGGCTACGCCATCATCGCGCTCTTCGCCCTAAGCTGGATCTTGTCGATCGCCATTTACAAATGGCGCCGGTTTGACGATCTCGAATTTGGCGCAAAGAACGCCATTCCGGTCGAGACCCAAGGCTAAACCACAGGCTGCGACCTTTCTTCGCGCTTCTAATCCCCGCGCAACACCTGCATGGGTTCCACCTGCGACGCGCGGCGGCTGGGGATGACGGCGGCAACGCAGGCGATGGCGAGAACACCGAAGATGGCGATGGCGTAGGACGCGGGATCGAAGGCCGGCAACTTGCCGAGCAGATTTCTCACAACGCGCAGCAAGCCCAGGCTGAGAGCAACGCCCACGCCGATGCCCAGCGAGGCGACTGCGATTCCATGCCAGAGCGTCATGGCTACAATCTGGCCGCGCTGCGCGCCCAGCGCGAAGCGAAGCGCGAATTCAAAGCGCCGCTGCGCCACGGTGTAGGCGGTCACTCCATACATGCCGACCGCGGCCAGCAGAATGGCGACCGCGGCGAACCCAGCGAAGAGCAAAGTGCGGAAACGCTGTGCGCGCGAAGACTCTCCCACTGCTTCGCGCATGGTGGTGGAGCTGATCGCAACCTGCGGATAGCTGCGTTTGAGCAATGGTTCGAGTGTGGCGGCCATGGTTCCGGGGTCGATGCCCGTGCGCACCACGATTTGCATATTGGCTGCGCGGAAGGAATGTTGCGCCACCGGCACATACATGGTCTGCGCCGGTGGCGAGGCCGGCGAATCCTGGCGGACGTTGCCGACCACGCCGACGATAGTCCACCAACCGGATTTCTCGTCGTAGCCGCACATGATCTGCTGGCCAATGGGGTTCTGCCCAGGAAAGACTTTTTGCGCCAACTCGCGGCTGACGATCAGCACGGGTGCTGAGTTGTCGTTGTCCTCGCCGGTCAGCATCCGCCCCTGCAGCAGCGGAATGCCCATGGTTTGAAAGTAGGTGGGTGTAATCGGCTGGATATCCGCGTCGGGCAACGGTATACCAGGCTTGAACTCCATGCGGCCGCGAATGGCGTAGCTCACGTCTGCGGTTCCCTGGCCCATGGGCACGCCCTGAACCGCAGCTACGGTTTTTACGCCCGGCACCTTGCCGATGGTGTCCAGCACATTGCGCAGCGTGTTGAGCGCAGCGGGCGCATCCGTGAAGGCGGCTTGCTGCTGGTCGGCAATGGCGTGGCTGTCCATAACCAGAAGGTTATCTGGCAAGAAGCCCAGGTCCTGGCGCGACTGCGCCATCATCTGCCGCGCCAGCAGAACGGAGGCGACGCTGAGCGTAAGCGTGAGCGCAACTTCGCCGACAATGAGGGCGTCGCGCAACTGGCGCGACTTGCGGCTCTCGCTGCTACCGGCCTGTTCCTGCTTCAGCGCGGCCGCGGGGCTGGCAGTGATGGAACGCCACGCCGGCAGCAGCGCCGTGACAAGCATGGTGGCCATGCTTATTGCAAAGGAGAAGAGCAGGACATCGCGATTGAGGCGTACATCCGAGAGACGTGGAATCTGATCCTGGGCCATTACTGTGAGCAGATGCAAGGCAGGCTGAGCGATAACAAGCGCGAGCGCGCAGCCCGCGGTTGCCAGGATCAACGACTCCGTGAGAGCCCGGCGCGCGATCGCAGTGGGAGTTGCACCCAGCGCGGTGCGGATGGTTGCGTCGCGGCGCATCTGGGTGGAGCGGACCAGTTGCAGGTGGCCGATATTGGCGCAGACGATAAGCAAGACCACAACGACTGAACCCATCAGGAGTCGCAGCGTGGGCCGAATCGAGCCTACGATCTGCTCCTGCAGCGGCACGGCTTCGAGAGCTTTCAGGCGGTCGTCGGGATAGGCGGCCTGCAATTGATGGGAGAGCGCGGTCATTTCGGCATTGAGCTGGCTTGCCGTCACTCCGGGCTTGGCGCGTACGATTGCGCTCTGGTTATAAGCGGTGCGGCTGGGAGTTTCGGGGCGCTGTGGAAACTCTATCCACACAGCAGTTTTTTCCGGGAACGAGAATCCCGCAGGCAGCACCCCGACGATGGTGCGCGCGCGACCGTTCCAGCGGAGCAACCGACCCACCGCGGCCTGCGCGGAGCCGAAATGCTGCTCGGCGAAGGAATCGGCTACCAGTGCCTCGGAACCGTCCGGCTCGTCGCGGAAGAGACGTCCGGCTACCGGCTCAACTCCCATCACGCTTCCGAACCGCGGGCTCACGGCGGCCATGTTCAGATAGAGCGACTGGCCATCCAGCAGCAATCCATCTTGTCCAGTGGCGTAGTAAGCGGAAGACTCGAGCGAGCGCACCTGGCTCGCCACATCCACGTAGTCGTCGCCGCCGAGCCTGGGGATGGCCCGGCTCTCCTCGAGGAAGCGGGTATCAATGGAGTAGATACGGCTGGCTTCGTGGTAGCCGAGGGGCCGGAGCAGGACACAGTCCACAATTGTGAAGATGGCTGCGTTGAGGCCGATACCGACGGCCAGCGTGAGTACTACTGCTGCCGTGAACGATCCGGAGCGGCGAAGTTGGCGGAGCGCATAGCGCAGGTCCTGCATGCAGAGAGCGATCATGGCTTTTCTCCACTGTCGCGAATTACGGGACGGGAATTACCACCGTCAGGGTAGCAAATCCCGCTCCAAAGCGGCGCGCGCCCAGCGCTTTTATATTGAATGACTTACATCGCGATCCAAGGGCTGTTCCTGGCGCCCGGTGTTCATGGGCGAAAGAGGGTGTTCGAATTCGGACAAGGTTCGAAGCTGGGCGCCGAACCGGGTTGGATAAAGGGTTCTCCCCTGGGCTGGAGCCTTAACCGAAGCTCCCTCTTCCGCGTCAAAAGGTTCAAGAGGCAACCCCGGTACCCGGCCGAGGATCGGAATTTTTGGAATTTCAGATTGTGAGGACTTGATGCATAAAAGATTAATTCAGTCAGCAATTCTTGCAGTTGGGTTGAGCGCGCTGGGCGTTGCGTCGGCAGGCGCGCAGGTGAAAGAGATCAACAGCCTGGGGAAGACAGATGTTGCCCTGAGCATTTACGGGACGTGGAGCGAGAAGACAACGGGTGACGGTGTGATTCAGAGCCCGTCCAATTCGGCGGGCGGCATCGTCGAAGTGCGACATATATCGAATCCGATCGTGGGGTTTGAAGGCACGTACTCCTTCAACCGCGCCAACCAGGTGTATTCCCCGGAGAACACTGCACTCCCCTGCCCAATCGGCGTCGCTTCGTGCTCGCCCACTCCGGCAACAATCTCTGCCGATGCGCACGAGGTGACGGGGGATTGGATCGCGTCCTTGAAGATCGCCAACCTGCGCCCATTCGCGCTCGCCGGCGCGGGGATTCTGTTCCATCAACCCGTCAGCGGACAGACGGATACCACCTCATCGAACAAGGCGGTGTTTGTATATGGTGCTGGGCTCGACTGGGGTTTGCTTCCGCATATCGGATTGCGGCTGCAATACCGCGGAAATCTTTACAAGGCGCCGGATCTGACCAAGCTCTATGGGTCCAGCGGCGCGTTTACGCACACCGCCGAACCCATGGTTGGAGTGTATTTCCGGCTCTGACAGCAACAAGCGAGAGCATCGCGCCGGCCTCGCGAGCATCGCGGCGGGCAGCGCAGTTTTGCTCAGAATGTTTTACGATGCGGCACTGAAAATAAGACAGCGACGCAACTTTCCGTCGAAAGCGGTGTCAAAGCACTCGGAGAGACTCGTGGGGAGTATCGGGGCCCACCCGAACCCCCGGGGCCGACGACCGGCGCAATCGAAACGGGTCTCCTGCATTCCTTCATCTGCCCTCTGCAACCTGTGTCAGTGCCCTTGGCCGTGGAATGATCGCAGCCTCGAACGCATGAGTGTCTCAACTTTCAACCTCCCCCATTTGAAGAAGGATGGCAATGAAGACTATGACTGCAAAATTACCAACAAAATTTCGATGGGTATGCGGTCTGCTGGCCGCCTGCTCCATGATTGTCACCTCTGCGAGCGCGCAAAAAATAGCTCCCCGCATCGGTGGCGAAATCAAAAGCGCGGAACAGACGGTGTTGAAAAACTCGCTGCACCCCATGGCCCAGCCCCAATTCGATGCTGGAAGGCTCGCAGCAGACACCCGGCTGAACGGCATCACCTTGGTCTTCAATCGCTCCGCCGCGCAGGAGGCAGCATTGAAGGCTTTGATTGCCGATGAGCAGAATCCGGCGTCGCCCCGCTATCACCAGTGGCTGACTCCCGATGAGTTCGCGGCGCAATTCGGAATGGCGGATGAAGACCTCAGAAAGGCCGAGAGTTGGCTTGAGCAGCAGGGGTTTTCGATCGACTCCATAGCGCGCAGCAAAAATGCAATTCATTTCTCCGGAACCGCGCGCCAGGTGGAACAGGCATTCTCAACCGAGATGCACATCTACAAGATCAACGGGACCCAGCATTTTGCGCCGTCAACGGAGCTGAGTGTTCCATCGGCCCTCGCGCCGGCCGTTCTGGGCATCAAGAACCTCGATGACTTCCGGCCCAAATCGCATGTCGTGCTGAACCGCAATGGGCGCGTGAAGCCCGCGTTCACATCCAGCCAGACAGGCAACGTGTTTTTTACGCCCGGCGACATCGCCACTGTGTACGACATCCAGCCTCTCTACAACAGCAGCATCACCGGCCAAGGACAATCCATCACCCTGGTCGGCCAGTCGGCAATTCAAACCAGCGATATTGAGGCCTTCGAGAGCGCGGCCGGGCTGCCCGTGAAGGATCCCACCCAATACCTGGTTCCTGACTCCGGCAACTCGATCGTTTATGCCGACGGCGACGAGTCGGAATCGGATATCGATATCGAGTGGTCGGGCGCCATCGCTCCCGGCGCTGCCATCAATTTTGTCTACGTCGGCAACAACACAAACTATGGCGCGTTCGACGCGATTGTCTACGCCGTTGACGAGAACATCGGAAACATCGTCAGCAGCAGTTATGGGGAATGCGAAGCAGAGCTTACCGGCGCTACGCTGGGATCGGGAGCGCCTACCGAGCCCACGCTTGAATCGGCCCTGGAACAAGGCACCGCGCAGGGACAGACATTCATTGCGGCCGCGGGCGACGAGGGTTCCACCGACTGCTATGGTACGAACGGCCTGACGACGGCGCAGCAGGAAGCGCTCGCAGTCGATTATCCGGGCAGCAGCCCCTATGTGACGAGCATGGGCGGCACCGAAATCTCTTCGGCGAACTCCGCCTACGATACGTCGGGCACGGCGTACTGGGCGGCGGCCACCTCCTCCGATGTCATCACCTCGGCGCTCCAGTACATCCCCGAAGTTGTCTGGAACGACGATGCGGCAAACTGCGGCGCAACCAACTGCCTGAGCGCCGGTGGCGGCGGAGCCAGTTCGCTGTTCTCCAAGCCAAGCTGGCAAACGGGCGTGCCTGGGATCCCATCCGACGGCCAGCGCGATGTTCCGGACCTGGCTCTCTACGCATCCTCGAGTTTTCCCGGGTTCCTTTACTGCACCAGCGACTCAAGCGCCTGGGGCAGCGGGCAGTCGGGCAGTTGCGCAAATGGCTTCCGTGACTCCAACGATGTTTACCTGACCGTGGCCGGCGGCACCAGCTTCGATGGGCCCATCTTCGCTGGAATCGTGGCACTGATCAGCCAGAAGCAGGGCTACACAACCGGACAGGGCCTGGTCAATTCGACCCTCTACACGCTGGCTTCCGACAGCACCACTTACGCATCGGCATTCCACGACATCACCTCCGGCAACAACGACTGCGACGCAGGCTCAGCCAACTGCAGCGGCACCATCGGGTTCTCTGCCGGCGTGGGCTACGACCAGGCCAGCGGGCTGGGATCGCTGGACGTAAACAACCTGGCCGCCGCGTGGCCTGCCAGCTCATCGACCGGACCCACGCTGATTACCACAACCACCACCGTCACCGCGTCCACCAGTGCGCCCAACATCAACGTGAATGACACCTTCACAGTCACCGTGACAGCCGCCAGCGGTACTCCGACCGGCTCCGTGACCATCACCGTGGACTCGAACGCGCCCACCACTGAGACGCTGGCCGCGAACGGCACTTACGTCTACACCACCTCGTTCGCGACTGTCGGCTCGCACACCGTCCTGGCCGCTTACGTGGCCGACTCCACCTACGCAGCCTCTACGGGGAGCGTTACCGTGAATGTTTCAGCGGTCAGTTCCGGCACGGGAACCATCGCCCTGTCGGCCGCGCCGAGCACCCTCACCGTGGCGCAGGGATCGTCGGGCAACGAAACCATCACCGTAACTCCCGGCGGCGGATACACGGGGACCGTCAATCTGACCTTCGACACGTCCAACGACAGCGCCCTGCGGAACCTCTGCTGGCTGTGGAGCAACCAGAACAGCGCCGGCAACGGAACCGTAGCCATCACTGGGACCGCCGCAGTCGCGACCACGCTGACGCTGGACGCGAACGCTGCCGATTGCGTGCCAGGAGCCGCGGTTCAGAAATCCGGGATGCATCCATTCAAGGCGCTGAACTCGACGGCCGGGGCAAACACGGTAACGAATACCGGCGCGCAGAAGGGAAGCCCCCTTCCACTCACCGTGGCCTTCGCCGGCCTGCTGCTGGTTGGCTTCATGGGGCGCGCTTCGCGCAGGCTGCGCGGTTTGGCCGCGATCCTGTTGCTGGCGGCCGTTGGGCTGGCGGTTACAGCCTGCGGCAGCTCGGTCAACAAGAACTTTTCCAACCCGCCTCCGGGAACGTATATCGTGACGGTCACAGGCCAGGACACGGCCACTTCAACCATCACCGGAACCACAACGTTCACCTTCGTCATCAACAATTGACACGCTCGAACGAATCGCCAGGGGGCAGGCATCCGGCCAGGATGCTTGCCCCTTGCTGCATGGAGGCAGGGCTGATTATCGGGAATTGCCGTTTACTTTCCTGGTTCGGGACGCGCCCTTCTTGTCGCGTAAACACAGCCGTTATCTTGCGTTCAACTTTCTCGGCTATGCTCGACGCATGAACTCCCGACAATCCAGAATCCTCCATCCTGCGGTTGTATTCGTGTGCGTAGCGGCATCGGGTTGGGCGCAGAACGCGGGGACGCTCCCGCCGGCGAGCCTGACTTCAGCCCAGATTGTGGAGCAGCTCCAGCAGCACAACCAGGCGCGGAGCGACGAGCTGAGGCAGTACAAAGCAATGAGGCATTACGACGTGGAATACCGGGGATTCACAGCCAGAATCGCGGCAAAAATGGACGTCGAGGTGAACTACGACGCCGTCACCGGAAAGAGCTTTCGCATTGTGTCTCAGACGGGGTCGCGCGCGCTTTGCGACAAGGTGCTGAAGCGTGCGATCGACAGCGAAAAGGAAGCCTCGCAGGACAAGGCCTCGACGGCGATGACGGAGGCGAATTATCGCTTTTACCTGGCGGGCAGCGAGGTCGTGGCAGGGCATCCGGCCTACATTCTGGATGTCGAGCCACTCAGACAGAGCAAATTCCTCATCCGGGGCAGAATCTGGGTCGATGCGGCGGAGTTTGCCGTGGTGAAGATGGAGACCGAGCCGGCCGCCAATCCCTCTTTCTGGATTGCGCGGACGCTCATCCACTACACCGGCGCCAAGACCGATGGTTTCTGGTTGCCGCAGCAGGTGCGCAGCGAGACTAAAGTGCGCATCGGCGGGACTGCGGTGCTGAATATCAACTACGGGACCTATGAGGTTGTGCCCGAGGCGCCAACTCAGACGGCGGCGTTTTAGCTGGGCGTCATCGCCCAGGCTCTCTGGTTGGATGCGCGGCGGGCCGCTCTATCCGGGCCGGGTGCTGTGATACCGTTTCAGTACGGCAACCCTGAGACGGGCCGGCATTGCGGGCCCGTGCTGAATGCCTGGAATGCGCCAGGAATCGGGGTCCGCCCAGTGTAACCAAAGAATGGCCCAACAGCCGGAATTGACATCGCCCCCGTTGCCCGCGAGCCCGGCTCAACAGCCTGCGGCAAGCCCCGCCCCAACTTCCGCCGCTGTGCCCGAGCCCCATTCAACGCAAGGCAAGCACGGACCGCCGCGGATTCCGCGCTGGCTTGAACGGGCAGAGTTGTTTCTGCGCGTGCTGCTGCGGATGTATATTGGCTTGGCGGTATGTTATGCGCCGTGGTCGCGGATGTTCTGGGACCAGAACCCGATCTTTCTGCAGTTTCCTACTCTCTCAATCTATGCGGCCAACGGAGCCGTGCGCGGTCTTGTGTCGGGGCTGGGGCTTTTGAATCTGTGGATTGCATTTCAAGATGCGATCCGGCATGGGACGGAAAAGCAATGACCGACGAGCTCAATTCGAATCGGGAGGCAGTAGAGAGTACCGACCTTGGGTTGGGGAACGGAGACGAAAAGCCCAGGGCTCCAAATCAGGCCGCCATTGAAGCTCAGGCCGCCGATCAAATCGAGACAAATGCGATGCCCGCAGCGCTCGAAAAGGCTCCGCTGGCCTATGAGAATCCGGGGTTTTTGAATAGCGCCGACGGCCGCCTGATCCGCATCGTGGCCGAGTACCTGGAGCCGCTGGCACGCTTCCGGCGCGAGCAGATTCAAGACACGGTCGTCTTTTTCGGCTCCGCCCGGTTTCGTGGAAAGGCCGAGGCCGACCATGAACTTGAACTGCTGGAGAACACCGGCTCCAGCCAGCCTGCACCGAGCTACGAGCAGCCCGCCAGCGTACCGGAGATTGTGGAGGGCACCGCCTCGACCCTGCAGCGCAAACGAGCCGTGGCGGCGGTTGAGATGGCACGCTACTACGAGGATGCGCGCCGCCTGGCGCAAATGCTCACCGCCTGGGCCAAGCAAATTCCCTCCCACCGCCACCGCTTCGTGGTCACCTCAGGCGGCGGCCCAGGAATCATGGAAGCAGCCAACCGCGGCGCGTACGAGGCGGGCGGCAAAACCATCGGGATGAATATCCGACTGCCCTTCGAACAGTCGCCGAACCCTTACATCACCCCCAGCCTCAACTTCGAATTCCACTACTTCTTCATGCGCAAGCTGTGGTTCGCCTACCTGTCAAAGGCCCTGGTGGTCTTTCCCGGCGGCTTTGGAACACTGGATGAGATGTTCGAGATTCTCACCCTGGCCCAGACCCACAAGCTGGCCAAAAAGATCACCGTCGTCATTTACGGCTCGGAGTATTGGAAGAAGGTCTTCAACCTGGATGTGCTGGTCGACACGGGAGCCATCTCTCCCAAAGATATTGAGCTGTTCCAGATTGCCGACACGCCCGAGCAGGCTTTCGAGATGCTGCGCAAGGGCCTGACGGAGAACTACCTCGCGCCCGAAGTCGAGGCCGGAAAACAGACCGCGGCGGCATCTGCCGACGCTGCAGCGGGCAAGGAGCCGATGACCGGCTGGACGCTGGAAGACTTCCTCGGCCCGGAGATGGCCAGAACCAGCAAGTAAGAACCGGCCCTCCAAACCTGCCGCTGTCATCAGTGCCGACGATGGCGCTGTCTTCAAGGAAATCCGAAGCGAAAAAGACCGCATTCTGGTAGATCCCAGCCAGGGGAGCCGTCTGTCCGGCTCAGAAATCCCCACGCGAAGCATGGAATTGGGAAAAATTGCACTAAGGCTGGTTCGGTATTTCTGGGCATTTTGCCGGTTTTAAAGGGGTTTCCGGTAACTGTGTTGGTTCCTTCGTGAATTGAACGGCAATTCGCGGCTTCTTAACGTGACATTTATGATTGTCAGAGGACACTGGGTGAGAAAGCCGGAAGTAGACGCGGAATAAGGAGAGGAAATGGCCAGATCGACCATCTCGTATCTTTGGCGCGACCCCAACGCACCACGCGGGTTCCGAACCGGTGTTTCCCTCCACAGCCATACCAACCAGTCCTCGGAGACGCTGGATTTTCTGGCCAACCTCGGCAACCAGTTTTCCAGTCTGCGCCCCTTTCTGGCGCGGATGGAGAGCAGGGCGGAGGCCAGGCATGGGATTCGGATCAATTACGCAGCGGCCTATTGGACGCCACCCATGACTCCCCGGCTGGCATTCGATCTGGAGCGCAACCAGGTTGAGAAGCTTGACCTGAGCGCAATGGTTTCCATCACCGATCACGACACGATCAGCGCGCCCATGCTGCTGAGGACCATCCCCAGCGCACGGCAGATTCCCGTTTCAGTGGAGTGGAGCGCTCCGTACGGTCCGCAGAGTTTCCACCTGGGTGTGCACAACCTGCCCAGCGCCCGGGCGGCGGAGTGGATGGCCACCCTGGCTGATTACACGGCTAACCCCAGCGACGCGCGCCTTACTGCGATTCTTTCCGCGCTGAATGCGGAGCCGAATGTGCTGGTGGTCTTCAACCACCCCATGTGGGATCTTTACCTGATCGGGAAAGAAAAGCACCAGTTCCTGGTGAACGAATTCCTGCAAAAGAACGGCGCTTTCCTCCATGCCCTGGAATTGAATGGGCTGCGCCACTGGGAGGAAAATCGCGCCACCAAGCAATTGGCCGAGAGCTGGCACATGCTGCTCATCTCCGGCGGCGACCGCCACGGCGTAGAACCGAACGCCAACATCAACCTGACCAACGCCACCAGCTTTACTGAGTTTGTGCACGAGATCCGCCGGGAAAAGAAAAGCAACATGCTCTTCATGCCCCAGTACGCGGAGCCATGGAAGCACCGGATTCTGCAATCGACCGTCGACGCGATCAGAAATTATCCGGAGTTCCCGCAGGGTTCGCGCACCTGGGACGAGCGCGTCTATCATCCCGACCGGAATGGAGTGGTGCGGCCGCTCAGCGAAATGTGGCCCAATGGCAAAGCTCCCCGGGTGATGCGGGCCATCATTGGAGCGGTGCAGTTGATGGGCCAGGGGTTCGTCTCAGGCGGCTTGCGCATGGCCTGGAGCGAGACGCACCAGTTGCGGCTGGCGCTGGGCGAGCACGACGGCTAAAGTCCTTTCATTTCATTAGAGCCGTCAACCCAAGCGACCGTAGTCCGCCGCGGCGGACGCAGGGAGTGGAAAGTCTGCCCTGGGCGAAGTCGAAGGGGACCTTCAGCTATTCTTCATTTCAAGGTTGCTTCGGTAATAATGAATTGATCGGTTTGATTTGTTAACCGAAACCCTCAATCCGATTCTCAGCATGGCTCCCTCCACACGACTGCCCCGCGTCGCATATTTCCCTGACTCCTTCCATGAAGTGAACGGAGTGGCGCACACCAGCCGCCACTTCGAAGCATTTGCACGCCGTCGCAATCTGCCCTTTCTCTGTGTCCGCGCCGGTGATCGCGCTAGAGCGTTTGTGGAAGACGGAAATGTCTGGACCCTGGAGCTGCCGCGCGGGTTTCTCTCCTTTGCGTTGGAGAAGGACCTGCGATTCGATCCCGCCTTCCTGCGCCACATTCCCCTGATTGGAGAGATTCTTGACCGCTTCAAGCCGGACCTGATTCACATCACCGGTCCCAGCGAAGTGGGCATGCTGGGCGCCCGCCTGGCCTATGAAATGGAGTTGCCGCTTGCGGCAAGCTGGCACACCAATGTGCACGAGTACCTGGCGCGCCGATCGGACTGGTTCTTGAAGCTGCTGCCCAAACAATCGGTTGTGACGGAACAGATCATCGAGGACCTGACCCTGGCCGCGGCGGCCAAGTTCTATTCCCTGGCGCAGGTGCTCTTCGCGCCCAATGGCGACCTCTGCGCGCTGCTGAAGCGGGTCACGAAGCGGCCCTGCTACCTGATGCCGCGAGGCGTGGATGCGGAGCTGTTTCATCCCTCTAAACGGAACCGTCCAAAAGACGACCGCGATCATGTGCTTGGCTTTGTGGGCCGGCTGTCCGTAGAGAAGAATGTTGCGCTGCTGGCCCAGGTGCAGGAAGAACTTGAAGCCATGGGCCACCGCAGCTTCCGTTTTTTGATTGTGGGTCATGGCGGCGAAGAGTCCTGGCTGCGCGAGCGATTGGCGCGGGCCGAGTTCGCCGGCGTGCTGCGCGGCGAAGCGCTTTCCGCCGCCTACGCCAACATGGATCTTCTCGTTTTTCCCTCGCATACCGACACGTTTGGCAATGTGGTGCTGGAAGCCCTGGCCAGCGGCGTTCCGGCCATTGTGACCCCCGACGGCGGACCCAAAACCATTGTGCGCGACGGCGTTACAGGGCGCATCGCCGCGGACGCGGAATTCGCCGCAGCCGTTGCCGGCGTGCTCGGGAATCCTAAGCAGCACGCTGAAATGCGCCTGGCCGCGCGCGCCCACGCACTCACTATGAGCTGGGACGCAGTGTTTGAAGGCGTGTATGCGGGGTATGAGGCGATGTTGCCGGCCCGGAGCAAGGAGATTGCAGCCGGGGACGATTCGATCCGCAGACCCGGATGACCGGAGCCCGCGCCCACCAAGAGAAGTCTTGTTCCCTCGGCTCTGCAGAAGTTTGCGCAGATGCCGATTTCCGCGGAAGCTATCTTATTAAGGATAAAGAACTTTGAAATGGGCACAGATTTGCATCTAACCGGGATCGGTCAACTCGACGTGACCCACAACTACAAAATAAGGAGCAACTAAGAAAATGAGACATTCGGGTTGGAGTAGTGTGTTGACCTTGGTGCTGATTGCGGGCTCTATCCAGGCCTATGCGGGTTCCTTACAAATTGCTACGCCTGCTGGGCTCTCTCCCACCGACACAACGCTTACCTTCTCGGGGGCTCAGTCCACAAATCTTGGCACTCCGGTGGTTTTCAGCGCCGGAGGGAACAATTTGACCTTCTCGAACACAAATGGTTTCGAAGTAGTGCAACTCGGCACCACCTACTTTTTCAGCGCATTCCCGAACGGCACCGTGATTCTCTACGGAACTGGATATCTCGGAAAGGGCGGGCCGGTCACAATTGACTTCAGCAGTCCAGTCGGCCAGGTCGGGTTGAACGTGGAAGAGTTCGCTGATGGCCCCTACACCGTGACTTTCTCAGCATATGATGGCGCCGCTTTGCTCGGAACCTACACTGCGAATGGCAGTGATCCGGACGGGGGCTTCGCTTCGGTCCTGAGCTTTGAAGGCGTGGAGGCAACGGGCGGCGACGAGATCACGTCTCTGGTACTCAGCGATGCGAATGGAAACAACCTGGGCATTGGACCAGTCACCTACGGCGCCGCGTCTGCTACTCCTGAGCCAGGGACCTTCGGTCTATTGTTTACGGGACTTGCGGGGCTGGGCGAGATGATCCGCCGGAGAGCTATTCGCAATTCGTAGTTCCCTGTTTCTGAAATGCTGAACCATCCACGCCGGGCAGAGCGGCTACCAGCGCTCTGCCCGTTGCCTTTGCGCGTCTCTCAGGCTTTGGCGGCTATCTCGCCAATTGCAGTGACTAACTTGTCCAGATCCGGCAGAGGTGTATACACATGCAGGGTTACCCGGACGCAACTGATGTTCTCCCACATGATGCCGACCGTATGAATCTTGTAGCGGTCGAATAGGGCCGAGGCCAGGGCGCCCGCGGGGTATGAGGCGATGCTGCCGCAAAGCGCACGGGCATCGGGATAGCCGGTACCCGGCCTATCGCCGCTCGTCTTGCCTGCCATCGGGTTCGCCTTTGGAAAGGCCGAGGGTCGTCAGTTCCTTCTTGCCCCCAAGCCAGGGGTAGCCGTATTTCTCCGGCCCGATCTCAGGAAACCTGCGCCGGATCGCATCGGCAACCTCCGTGGCCTGCTCCTTATTCAGCCCCGGCATGATGCACAGCCTTCTCCATCCGCGCTTGACATACAGCCCCGGGTCCGCGTCCTCGCTGCCGCCTTCCCATCCCAGCGCCGTAACCTCGGCCGCCGGCACTCTCAACTGGGTCGAAAACATCCTTCCCAGGTTTCCGGTAGCCGTTAATTCAGTCGTCGTGACGCGAAGTTCCGTCTCGCTCCCCTGCAGCCAGTTGGCTGTCATCACCGCAGCCCAAAGTCCACCGGCGACCACAAACCAATATCGATTGGCTTTCCATCCCACGTAAAGAAAAAAGGCAAGGAAGGCGGGAATGGCGAGAACCTCAATGAGCCCTCTCTCACGTGTCACTTTGAACTGGAGTTCGGCACCCAGGTCGCGGCTTTCAACATCGGCTTTCCCCGTGAGTGTCATTGCTCACCCGCTGGATGATGCACTTCGATAGCCGGGACCGGGGTAACGCGGCGCGGTCTCGCGGCTTTTAGGTTGGAACGCCGACGGTCCATCCTCCTCAAAATATCTCATGCTTTCGCCGCTATCTCTCCAATCGCAGTGACTAACTTGTCCAGGTCCGGCAGCGGCGTATACACATGCGGAGTTACCCGGACGCAACTGATGTTCTCCCACACGATGCCGACGGTATGAATCTTGTAGCGGTCGAAGAGAGCTGAGGCGACCTGGCCCGGTGTCATGCCGTCGATGGAGACGCCGCAGATGGCGCAGGAGTATCTCAGATCCAGGGAAGTGTGCAGCCTGACTCTGGGGATCTGTTGCACGCGGCTGGCCCAGTAGTTCTTCAGGTAGCCGATGCGCTGCTCTTTGCGCTTGCTGCCGATGCCTTCATGAAAATTGATCGCTTCGCCAATTCCTTGCTCCAGCGGGAAGCTGCGCGTGCCCAGGTCTTCAAACTTGCGGATGTCGGCGGAGTGAGGCGTGCCGTTGCACACCAGCGGCCAGAGTTTTTCAATCTTGTCCGCCTTCACCCACATCATTCCCGTACCAATCGGAGCAGACAGGAACTTGTGCAGGCTGGTGCCGAAGTAATCGCAGTGCAGATCGGGGATTTTGAAATCCAGTAATCCGAAAGAATGCGCGCCATCGGCGATCACTTCGATGTTATGCGCGTGAGCCATGTCGGCTATCTTGGCCACGGGCATGGTCTGGCCCACCCAGTTAATCATGTGCGTTACATGGATAAGCCGCGTGCGCGGAGTGATGGCCTGCTCGTAGGCCTTCACGATGACATCGTCGTTTTCGATGGGAAAGTCGAAGCTGATTTGTTTGTAAACAATGCCGTCTCGCTCGACGCGCTGGCGATAGGCCTCGATCATGTGCGGATAATCCTGCTTGGTGCCGATCACCTCGTCGGTGGCCTTCAACGGCAGCCCGTAGATGATGGTGTTCAACGCCTCAGTGGAGTTGCGGTCGATCGCGATCTCGCCTGGCTGCGCACCCGCCAGGTGGGCCAGCTTCTCGCGCAGCGGCTCCCGCCCCTGATCGAGAATCTGCCACATGTAATACGACGGCCCTTCGTTGGATAGCTGGTTATAGCGCTCCACGGCCTGCTGCACCACGATGGGCGCGGGCGAAACGCCGCCATTGTTGAGGTTGATGATGTCCGGGTTCACCGAGTAGGAGCGCTGAATGACAGCCCAGAAGTCTTCGTTCTGCGCCACTTCCGCGGGACCGAGATGGGCCACGGCACGCGACGCGGCGCTGAAGTCCGCCGCGTGCATCTGGCTGAAGAGGCTGCTGGCAGAGAACGCGCCGGCGAGAGTGGCTGCCTGGCGAAGGAAGGTGCGGCGGTCGCTCGAAATCATACTCAGCACTGTAGGCGCTTGCGGGCGGAGGAATCAACCGGAAACTTCATGCCGCATGAATCGGAGGCGTCGGCCAGTTCTCAGGTCGAGCGTAAAAGGCGTTTCCTTGTCGGCAATCATGTTCCAGCCCAGCCCGTGAAGCTGGCCTTCCTCGATGGCTGTTATGGTTACGCCTTCGTCGGAGAGCTTTTCCGATTGCCATGCCAGGCCGGCGGCGCCCCATGCCAGCAAGGAATGATGGCCGGAGAAGAGCAGTAGGCCCTGCGCGGCGAGCGGGCGAACGTCCAGCACCGGCCGGTAAGCAATCATGCTGAAGCGCTCGGGCGCGGCGGTGTCAATCATGTAGGCGTACCCGCCGGAGACTGCGCAGATTTCATTCGCATTCGGACAGGACCAGAGGCCGGTGGGCACAATCGCATCGCGAAAACCAAGAGCGCAGGTTGCCAGAAACGGCAACTCACTTTCGCTGGGACGGATCAGGACTTCCAGCGCGCCTCTCTCGACCTCTTCGGTGTCGAGGGGATAAACAAAGTGCCGCGTGGGCAAAATGAGCGGCCGCGCAGCAAGAACCTCGGACTGCCAGCGATGCGGGAAGGTCATATCCACAAACGGCGCTGCTCGATGTTCATTCATTCATGCGCCCTGTAGCTCAGAATCCATCGTTCCTGTTCTTCCGTGTCGGGCACCGGCACCCCGCGCGCAATCTCCACGGCGGTAAGCGCCCTGCGCGGATCCCAGCCCAGATGAATCAGGGTGCATGCCGCCGCAACCGTGGCGCGCCCGATGCTTCCCCAGCAATGGATTCCGATGCGTTGCCCGGCGCGCAGCCGGTTGGCAAGATCGCCGGCAAACAGCCGGAAAGCGCGCGTGTCCGGCGGTAGCTGGTGGTCGGGAATGGGATGGTGCAGGAAAATCATACCCAGCCGTCTGGCTTGCAGCCCTTCTTCCGCAAGTTCGAGCATCTTCACCTGCTCCTCACTGAGCAGCGACACCAGCGTCTGCACTCCCGAACGGCGCAGGTGCAGCAGTTCGTCGTAAAGGTGCTTGCCGCCGCGCGGGCAGAGCACAATCGCCAGGGGCATGGGGGCAAGCGTCGCAGTTGCTGCCGGCCACGGAGCGAGCGGTGCGCCGGCTCCTCCATAAATCCAGTAGATACCGTTCACGCCCGCTCAGACTCCCAGGAATTGATGGATGCGGTCATGGACGGTAGGAATCGCGAGCCCCATGGCAGCGCCTTCTTCTATGAGCGGTATGACCTTGTCGAATTCAGGGCCGGAGTGAGAGCCGGTGAGCGCGATGCGAATGGGGTGAAACAGTTCCTTGCCATTCGCGCCGGTGGCCGCCTTGACTTCGTTGATCCAGGTTTTGAATTCCTCTGCAGAGACACGGCCGGCATGGGCGCGCACGCGGTTGGCAAACTCCCCCAACACAGAGCGCGCTGAATCTGCCGCGAGAATGGCGGCATTCTCGGGGTCCGAATGCGCCTTATCCGGGTCGAAGCCGAAGATGAACGACGATTTGACAGGTAACTCATCGAGATGGTCCACCTTGGGCAGGAACAGAGCAAGCAGACTGGCAAACCACGCTTTACGCTCGGCAATCATTTCCAGGGATGGAAGATCGAGATGGATGGGCGGGTCAAGGTGCTCGAGGATGTAGATGGTCTCCGCCGTATAAAGCTCTGGCGTAGACCACAGCGGAAAAATGTCGGGCCGGTGCAGGCAGAACTGGCGCTCGGCCAGCTTGGCAATGCGTTCCGGGTCGGCCAGCTTGATGTAATGCCGGTTCAGCCAGTTGAGCTTGTCGAAGTCGAAGATGGCCGGCGAGGGAGTTACGCGCTCCAGGGAGAACTGCGGCACCAGTTCGGCCAGCGTAAAGGTCTCCGTCTTGCCGTCCTCCGCGCCCCAGCCGAGCAGCCCGAGATAGTTGGCGAGGGCCTCGGGCAGGTACCCCATGTAGCGGAAATGGGAGATGGACGTAGCGCCGTGGCGCTTGGAGAGCCGTTCGCGGTCCGAGCCCAGAATGGTGGAAAGGTGCGCGAATTGCGGCACCGGCCAGCCGAAGGCCTCGTAAATGGCCACCTGCTTGGGCGTGTTGGAGATATGGTCGTCGCCGCGAATCACATGCGTAATGCCCATCAGCGCGTCGTCCACCGTGACCACGTAGTTATACACCGGGATGCCGCCCGCCTCGTTTTTCGACATGCCGGCGGCGCCTCCCGCCACCGAGCGCACCAGCACCGGGTCGCTCACCGTGTTGGCGGCAAACTCCACCGGCCCGCGCACAATGTCATTGAAGCGCAGGGGATGGTCTTCGATCCGCAGGCGGATGGTGAACGGCTTGCCTGCATCGAGATTCCGCTCGATTTCAGCCGGGTCGAGCGACCGGCAGCGGCCAGAGTAGACTTGCGGACGTTGCTGCGATGCAGCCAGCAGGCGCTCCACTTCAAGTTCGTCCGGCGTGCAGAAGCAGCGGTAAGCCTTGCCTTCCGCCAGCAGGCGCTCGGTATGCTCGGCGTAAATCTTCAGCCGTTCTGATTGGCGGTAGGGGCCGAACTCGCCCACGTCCGGGTCGCCCGGAGCGCCCGGTCCCTCGTCCCAGTGAATGCCCAGCCAGTGCAGGTCTTCGATGAGCTGGGTCTCATAGCGGCCTTCGGAGCGCTCCAGATCTGTGTCTTCAATGCGCAGGATGAATTTGCCTCCGGCGCGCCGCGCAAAGAGCCAGTTGTAAAGCGCTGTGCGCGCGTTACCTACATGGAGCAGACCGGTGGGCGACGGGGCAAACCGGACACGGGGAATGGTGTTGGTCATGGCAACAAACATGATAGACGGTAGAAATGGGAGCTGTCAGGTGCCGCATCCTGGGCTGCACATTTTGCTTGCGGGCCGCCAACCCTGAAATTGGATTCGCTCCGCCGCGCAATGGGTGAGCCCATGCGCCGCGTAGATTCTGCAACGCCCAGTCCCGCCACGCAACAGAGCTACAGGGCGAGTTCCGGATCGCCGGTGATTCGACTGGTACTTAGAAATCCGAGAACTTTTCCATCCATGAAGCTCGATAGGTGCATCCGCGATCTGCAGAAATCGGGAAGATCGAGTCCGATGCTCGTTTGGCCGTTCGTTTCCGGACAGCAAAGGTTGCTTGCGGACAGCAGCGAAGAGTTAGCTCGTCATTAACTTATTTATTTTCATCCAGCGGATCTGGAATTTGAAATGCTGCGAACAAGACAAAAGTCCGTTGATTCCTTCGTCGCCGCCATCCTCTCTGTCTCCGCAGAGGTGCGGGGGCTCTGCTTTGCCGCGACTCCGAACCAGTGAACATGTGCCTTGTGTCACGGCAAAAGACGCAACTTGCCCTCCAAGGTACAAGGGAGGGAGTTCGTATGATTCACCTCATCCATGACATTCGTTTCGCATTTCGCAGATTCAGGCGCGTTCCCGGCCCGTTTCTGGCTGCCTTTGTTACGCTGGCGCTTGGCATAGGCGCCAACACGGCCATCTTCAGCCTGGTGGACGGGATCTCGCTGAGGCCGCTTCCGATTGCCGATCCCGCCCATCTAGTGGGGATTGAAAGCGTGAAAAACCATGCCGCGGCAGATTCCGAAAGAAACGATGTCACTTCGTCGTATGCGGAATTCCAGGATCTTCGCGGAGATGTGCCGGCTTTTGCCGATGTGGCGGCGGTGGACCGGCGCGGCGTGGTGCTGGACACGGCCGATGGCCTGCAGCTGCTGCTGGCCGAGGTAGTCAGCGATAACTACTTCACGTTCATGGGTGTGCAGCCGGAGCTGGGGCGACTGCCGAATGAGAGCGAATTGAGCCGCTTACCGGCACCGATCCTCGTGCTGAGCCACGGCACGTGGAAGCGCGTGTTTGGCGGGAATCCCAGCGTGATCGGACAGACGGTAAAGGTCAAGGGCGGTTCAGCAACTGTGCTGGCAGTGATGCCGGCGGGATTTCGCGGAACCGAGCGCATGATCGATCCGCAGGTCTATGTTCCCCGAGCGAGTTGGGTGATATGGGACCCGGACGAGCGAAAAGCTGAACGGTGGTATCGCGAATTTGAGATCTATGCGCGGTTGCGTCCAGGGGCGACACTCGATCAGGCGAGGGCGCAGTTACAAGGCCTTGGCGCGGACCTGCAAACGAAGTATCCGCGAGCAAACAGCAACCGCACGTTCGCCGCCCAATGGCAAGAAAAGCAGAACGATGGGTTGAAAGCGATCAGCATCATGGTGCTTGGCATTGCCGGATGCGTGCTGCTGATTGCCTGCGCAAACGTGGCAAACCTGCTGTTGGCCGTGAACGATGGGCGACGCAGGGAGATCGCCATGCGCGCGGCGCTGGGCGCTTCCCGGCGGCAGTTGCTGCGGCAGCTGATAACGGAGTATGCGGTGCTAGCGGCTTTAGGAGTTGCGGGAGCGCTGGGTCTCGCCAGTTGGGTCATCAAGCTGGTTCCTGCACTGATGCCCAACGTCGGGTTTCCGCTGGGCTTCGATTTCCGCATCGACCATCGCGTGCTGGCATTTGCGGTAGCGGCAGGAGCGGTGTCCGTGCTGGTGTGCGGGCTGCTGCCAGCCCTTGCGACCACCCGGACTTCCCCTCTGGACGCGATGCGGTCCCATGCATCGTCGCGCGGCAGGCTGAGAATGACCACGCGCAAAGTTTTCGTGGTGGCGGAAATAGCCGTCTCGATGGCTCTGCTGATGGCGACGGGGCTGCTTCTAAGAACTTTGATTCACATTGAAACCATGAATATGGGATTCAACAGCAGCCAGAACGCCGCGCTTATGGGGATTGCGCTGGATCAGCGAGGCGCGCAGCGGCAGGCGGAGACAGACGCTCTGGTGGCGCGGATGAAGGCCTTGCCGGGCGTAAAGGACGCAAGCGTGGCGCGCGTGGTGCCGTTCCCGGATAGTCTGGGCGGCGCAACCAAAATCGTATTGGCGCCCGGTGAGCTTCCCTCGGAGACGGCGGGAATCCCGGTGTGGTTCAACTCGGTTGATGAAGCGTATTTTCGTGTAATGGGCGTCCCGATGCTGCGTGGCCGGACTTTCGCGGGGCAGGACACGGCGACCAGCCAGCGGGTAGCGATTCTGAATCAGACACTGGCGAAAAAGCTATTCGGCGTCGAGGACGTGGTCGGACGGCATTTGCGCCTGGGACGCGAGCAGCCTGTTGACGTGGAGATTGTCGGCGTGGCCTTTGACGGCAAATATGCCGAAATGACTGAGGCTCCGCAACCCTATCTTTACCTGCCCCTGGCTCAGGATGGCCAGCCGGAGGTGACCATGATCGTCACGACCGCTGGGGATCCTGGCGCGCTTTTGTCGGTGGCGCGGAAGGCCTTGCGCGAGGCGGGTCCAAACATCCTGATCCTTACGACCCAGACGCTCACGGACCACATGCGGTTTGGGACGTATTTGAACCGTATGGAAGCATGGTTGTCGGCTTCATTGGGCGCTTTGGCGCTGTTGCTGACGGCAGTGGGGCTATTCGGAGTGACAGCGTATACGGTGTCACGGCGAACCCATGAGATCGGCATTCGCATGGCGCTCGGAGCGATGCGGGGAACCGTTTTCACGTCGGTCCTTAAAGACGGCATGAAGCTGGCACTGGCAGGCATTGTGCTTGGAACAGGGCTGGCTGTGCTGCTGGGGCGCGCAATGAGCAGCTTGCTCTACGGGGTCAGGCCGCTCGATCCCGTTACTCTGCTGGCGGTCGTCGGCGTGGTCCTTGCTACATCGGTTGCGGCATTAGTCGCTCCAGCGAGGCGCGCGCTGCGTGTCAACCCGGTGGAAGCGCTGCGCGAAGAATAGGCACATGTTTGCAATGCCTCTTGGACCGCAGCGCGTTCTGGCTGTATTGTTGCCGATCTGGAAGTTTCTCGGCCCCGCGCGCCGCAGCCAGGGGCGACACGGCGCAATAAAAAACTAGAGATAAACCCAACAGAGCTATACGCGGAGCTCGCTGCTCGCGCGGCGCATGCAGGAGGTGAGCTATATCGAGCAGACGCGGCGAATGGGCCGCAGTACGGTGAGCCAGAGTGAAGAAAGGAAGCACATGAAATGAAAGAAGAAATCGTTGAAGAAACTCCCCGAACGAATTCCGGCGCACTGTTGGCGGCGATTGCCGTGGCGATACTTTTGGGGCTGGGCGGGCTTATCTGGAGCTACACACTGAGCAGCAAACTGGCTATTCAGCAGCAGGCTCTGGCAGATGCCGCGGCGCAGAATTCCAAGCTGGCTGCGGCAGAGCAGGATACCGATGCGCGGCTGAATGCAGCCACGGACCAGTTGAAGGCCTCGCTTGGCGTGACGCAGAAGCAACTGGATACACGGGCGGCGGCGCTGCAGGTTCGCGAGGCCCGCGGGGAGCAGACGACTGCAAGGCTGGCAACCGAACAACAGCAGACGAATGGGCAGGTGGCGGCGGTTTCTAGCGCCGTGACCGACGTCCAGACGGATGTCGGCGGCGTCAAGACCGATGTGGCCAAGACGAAGAGCGACCTGGCCGAAACCAACAACCAGTTGACGTCGATGAAGGGCGATTTGAACGGCCACAGCACCCTGATTGCGCGTAATGGCGAAGAGCTGGAAGTCCTGAAGCACAAGGGCGACCGGAACTACTACCAGTTCACGCTGGTGAGGGGGGTGAAGAAACAGGTGGGGACGGTGACCCTGGAACTGAACAGAGCCGACTCGAAAAGGAGCAAGTACACCCTCACTGTCTTTTCCGACGACAAGCAGTACGAGAAGAAAGACAAGAGCCTGAACGAACCGCTCCAGTTCTTCAGCGGCAAAGATCCCCTGTTGTTTGAGATCGTGGTCAACAACGTGAGCGCCAAGAACACGGTGACAGGATATCTGTCTTCTCCCAAGGGCGCGCCGGAACCAACGGTGGTTGCCGAGAGGTAGGGCGCCAAATGCAGGCACATCCGCGACTCGCGGGTGGCCCTTTCTGACCTCGCCCCATAGGAGGATGCTCCATCCTTCGCCTTTTTTCTGGCGAAGGGTGAGGCCCTCCGGCTTCGCCACCTCAATCCGCCGCACCGCTTTCTGGCCGGTGCGGATGTGTTGCCATGCTGGAGCGAAAGCTGGAGCAAGCGAGGATCGAGCCTGAACGGTGGCGCGAGCTGACCATTTCCCTGGCCTACGGGAACTGAACGGGATTAGGCAGTGTCTGGTGAATCGACTAACTGTTCCTTGGTCGGAGAAACTCTTCCCGCAGCGGCTAAAGCCGGCATCATTTTGCGGCGTTTTCGGCATTACTGAAGTCATGCCCTGTTACGAAACAGGTAGTCTTGCATTCACCGGAAACTGTCTAAACCTTAAACGCCTTCGCTGAAGTGTTCCCAGCCCTGTGGCTTGAGCGGCTGCGGGCCGTTCGGAGTGAGCAGCGTCACAGTTGCGCGGCTGCTACGCGCGGGCAGAATTCGCCCGATCCGGGTAATCGCCACGCTGGCAATTCTCTTCGGAATGCGTGTATCGGGCAACGCAGTGAAGAGCAGCTCGTAGTCGTCCCCGCCGTGCAGGGCGTAGTCAAGATTCGCTCCTGGATGGACAGGAAGCAGCGCCGGATCGATCTCCGCGGCTACATGGGATTCTTCGCAAAGGTGGGTGAGGTCGGTGGAGAGCCCATCGCTCAGGTCGATCGCCGCCGAGGCCAAACCCAGGCTGCGCAACCGCAGCCCCTGGGCAAGACGCGGCTGGGGCCAGAGGTGGCGCGCCAGTAGGGGGTCAAGATTCCTGGGGATGTGCCGAGGATTCAATCCGTTTTGCCCGGCCTTGCTGCTTTTGGCGAATCGCTCAAGGTGGGGAAGCGCCGCCGCGCCGCCGCCGAGGCAGCCAGTCACGTAGAGCAGATCGCCCGCGCGGGCCGTCGAGCGAAGCATTGCCCTACCCGCCGGAACCGACCCAATCAGGACAATATCCGCCAGCGGAACGGGCGTCTCCGACAGGTCGCCGCCAGCCAGCAGAGTCTTGTGGGCGCGGGCAAGCTTCAGCAGGCCGTCCACAAAACGAGCCACCCACGACGCTTCCCAGCGTCCCTTGGGATGGGCCAGCCCGCGCGGTAAACCCAAGGAAAGAAAGGCAGCTATGGGTAAGGCACCCATGGCTGCCAGGTCGCTCAGGCCGCGCGCCAGGGTACGATGCCCCGCGGATTCAGGCGTATGCCAGTCCAGGCGGAAATGGGTTCCCGCAATGGTCAGGTCGGTGGTAACGGCGAGTTCCTGGCCGGGAGCAGGCCGGAGCAGGGCGCAATCGTCTCCGATGCCGAGACGGATGGCCTTCGAGGCAGAATGAGCAGTCTGGCTCCGAATATGGCGGATGATGGCAAGTTCGCCCCGATTGTTCTTGCCGGAATTGGCTGAAGAAGATTGCATCTATTGAGGATAGGCCAAAGCGAAGCCCTGAGGATAGGTGAACACGAGGCCACGGAGCCGGACGATTGTAATCCTTTCTTCGGATTTGACGATCTACCTTGTAGCTGGAAATTACATCTAAATCAAGCGGCAGAGAATTCTACCTGGAGAATATTTTTTGGATTAGAAGGAATTTCCACTGCGATTTCGTTGACCCCAAGCTGTACCGTTTGGTAACCTTGACGAACGTTACGCAACAGTACCCTCCGGGGTGACTTTCATCACAGGCCGAAAGGCCATGCCATGCGCTTTCATGAAGTACACGGCGAATTGCGGCACTGCGGGTTGCAGGTTTGAAGGGCGAAAATGCTACGCAAGCGCTATTACATTCTTTTTGTTGCTCGGGACGAAGATGGGCGAATTCGCAAGATCCCGCTACCCCTCCATTACGCCTACGGGTTTGTAGCCGCGGCGCTGATCGGTGCGTTCACCATCGTCGGACTTGCCGGCTCATACACTCGGATGCTGCTGAAAACCGAAAGTTTCAACCAGGTTCGCCAGGACCGCGAGAATCTTCGCAAAGATTACAAGCAGATGGCGCAGATTGCGCACGACCGCGATGTGCAGGTGGCCTCGCTGGGTGCGCTCGCCAATGAGGTGGCATCCCTCTATGGCTTGAAGCAAAGCAAACTCAGCGCTTCCAAGACTGCGGCGGCAAGCGCGGCGGCAGCGCCGACTCCGGCCACCATTGCGCTAAGCGACGACGTGAACCAGCAGCAGGTCAAGCTCTCCATCGACCAGTTTTATGCACTGCGGGCGCAGGCGCTGAGCGGCCGCGTATCGCGCGCATTGGAAGGTGGGCTGACCCCCGGCTTCTCCGGCGATTGGACGCAACTGGCGGATGCACCTTCCATGTGGCCCATCGAGGGTCCGGTAACCTCGAGCTTCGGCGAGCGCATGGACCCGTTCAACGGTGAAGGCGCCTTCCACTCCGGCATTGACATCAGCGCGCCCTTCGGCACGCCGGTTCGCGCCACTGCGGACGGAGAAGTAAGCGACGCCTCCATGGGCGCCGGCTACGGACGCGAGGTGGTTCTCAATCACGGTCACGACGTGATGACGGTATACGGCCATCTTTCCGCCATTGCCGTGCTTCCCGGCCAGCACGTAACGCAAGGCCAGGTGGTTGGTTATGTCGGACAATCCGGCCGATCGACTGGGCCGCATCTTCACTACGAAGTGCGCGTACACAACGTGCCGGTGAATCCGCACAAATATCTGCGCACTACCTATGCCCAAGTTGCCAAGCTGGACGGCGATCAAAGCGGCTCTTAGCATCGAGAGATCATTGCTGGCGGAAAATGAAAGCGGCTCCCGTTTGGGAGCCGCTTGAGTTTTCTATCGCTTTCAATTCGGAGGTTGGTTCACCGTGCAGCCATCCAACGCAAAATCCATCGTCACCACATTGGGCACGTCGACCGCGAGCCTGGCCGGTATCTGTGCGCCGGACACAGTTTGGTATTCGACAGAAATGTTCAGCTCTTGCGCCTTTCCCGCCGGCGCACCCAACGCTTGAACGCGCGCCACAAAACTGCTCAGCAGCAGTCCCTCGCTGGTGGATTGAAACGTGGGCGCAATGTCCACGACGGAACCGGAATCGGCAATCACATAGCGCGTGAGCAGCAGATTGCGATCGAACTCTTCAGTGAGCGAATGCTGCTTGCCCTTCGAACGCACGCTATAGCCGCTTCCAGTTTGCGCAACGTCCACATCCTCCGCGCCGAGCGATTCAGCCACCGAGCCATTCACCATCGGAATCCACAGCTTGAGAGCGCCGGTCAGGGTTTGCTCAATGCCTCGATGCGCTCTGTCGAGCATCGCGGTTGCGGCTGCGTCGACGGGATGGTCGGAAGGAACCACCCAATCCACGGTTGAATCGCCATCCATGCGGGTGTGGAGCACGATCTTCACACTGTTGAGCAGGGCGATCTCAGAATCGCCGCCGGTCGCGGGACCGCCCTTGCGGGAGCTGGTCATGATTCTTTCCCAGTCAGGATGAACGCTGCAATCGAAGCTGCGCAGCCCTGATTTTGCAGTGGAAGCGTAGAGCGCTGTGGCTCTGGCCAGGAGGGCGTCGTTCAGGCTCGCAGCGGCAGCCGGCTGCAGAGGAGCCGCGGGCGCAGGCGGCGCGGCGGGTGGATTTTGCGCGCAAATCATCAGGCAGGAAAAGCCCAGCAGCGCAATCGCGGCGTATGCGGGCAAACCGAGCGGAAATCTTCCCATGAGGCCAACCTGCTTCCAACTGTATTGTCACGATTCCATCTGCCCTTGGGCAAGGTGCGATGTGGGCGAGACCACATCGCGAGGCCCTCCAGCGTGGTATCGTTGCCTCGGGAATTTTCTTGAGACTTCCAGAGGAGAGTGGGTCTTGTTTAGAAAACTTTGTTGCCTCATCGCTTTGCTTTCGGTTGCGCTTGTTTCCGCTGCTCAGGATCAGGATGCTCAAAGCCGCGCCTCCGGCGTGCGTACCGCGTTTGCCCGCGCGCAGCATTTGAAGCACGGCATCAATGCGTCGGAGTGGTTCGCACAAAGTGCGACAGATTACTCAGCCGCCCGCACCAATCGCTACACCGACGCGGCCGACATCGCGCTCATGGCGAAACTCGGCTTTGACAACGTGCGCCTGAGCATCGATCCAACGCCTCTCGAAGGCTGGCCGCGCGGCGCCGACGGGCTGAACGCAGACTTCGTTGGCCGCCTCGACAAAGCTGTCGACACCATGCTCGCCGATGGCCTTGCCGTCACCATCGACATCCATCCCGAGTCGAGCTACAAAGAAAAAGTCCGCACCAGCAGCGACGGCGTCGACCGGCTCATCATGCTCTGGCGCCGCCTGGCATTCCACTATGCCTCGCGCGACCCCGAGCGCGTCTTCTTCGAGATCATGAACGAGCCCGAAGTCAGCGACCCTTACCGCTGGGCCGGTATCCAGGCGCGCGTCGCCGCGGCGGTACGCGAGTCTGCCCCGCGCAACACCATCATCGCCACGGGACCAAATTGGTCCGGCATCGCCGACCTGCTCACCCAGCAGCCGCTCCCCGATGGCAACGTGATTTACAACTTTCATTTCTACGAGCCGCACGAGTTCACCCACCAGGGCGCAGGCTGGGGCGCGGCCTGGTGGGGCTATACGCACAACATTCCCTATCCTGCCGACGAAAGCTCCATGGCCGTTGCGCTCAATCAAGTCCCCGACCCGGCCAACCGCTACACGCTGGAGCATTACTGGCTCGACCACTGGGACAATCACCGCATCGTGCTGCAAATCGACGCGGCAGCCGCCTGGGGCCGCGAGCACGACGCACCCCTTATCTGCAACGAGTTCGGCGTCTACCGCGAGCATAGCGATGAGCAGTCGCGCATGAACTGGATTCGCGATGTGCGCGCCGCGTTCGAAGCGGACGGCATCGGCTGGGCCATGTGGGACTATCGCGGCGGCTTCGGCGTCGTATGGAAACAAGACGGACAAGCTGCCAAGGTGGATGAGAAGGTGGTTCAGGCGCTTGGCCTGGAAAAGTGAGGATCTCATCGAGATCTTCGGTTGACGGAGGTTAGACCGGATGATTCTGAAGGAAGCATTCGAAGGAACGCGCTTTGCAACCGCTGCTTTCCGTATTTTCCTCATTGCAGTTCTCATCGCATGCGCATCCCAGAAATCTATCTCTGCGCAATCTGCACCCGACTTCCCCGGCAAAGACTGGCAGCTTGTCAAGCCGGAGTCAGAAGGCTACTCCTCCGCCAAGCTCGAAGCCCTGCGCGCCTGGCTTGCCGCAGGACCTACCACGGCCATGGTCATCGTGGTCCACGGGCACATGATCTTCAGCTACGGCGACACGGCCAAGGTCAGCAAGATTGCCTCGGTGCGCAAAAGCATCCTGTCGATGTTGTATGGGAAATACGTCGCGGACAACACCATCGACCTGAACAAGACGGTGGAGCAGTTGGGCCTGGCCGAGCCGGATCGACCTTTCCTGCCCAGCGAGAAAAACGCGACGCTCGAGCAGCTGCTCGCCGGCCGCTCCGGCATCTATCTGCTGCCTACCGGGGTGGCTCCAAGCAAAGACCTGATCCAGGCCTCGCAGCCGCAGCGCGGGTCAGAGCTGCCCGGCATGTACTTCCACTACAACGACTGGGACTTCAACGCGGCGGGCACGGCTTTTGAGAAGCTTACCGGCAAGAACATCTACGAGGCGCTGCAAACCGATCTTGCCCAGCCCATCGGCATGCAGGACTTCGACCGCAGCCTGCAGAAGAAGATCACCCACGAGGGCCAGGTGCATCCTGAGTACGCCATGTACCTTTCCACGCGCGACATGGCCCGCATCGGACTGCTCATGCTGCGTAACGGCAACTGGGCCGGCAAGCAGCTGATTCCCGCCATGTGGATTCAGATGTCAGCCGTTCCGGTCACGCCCTTCGAGGAGATGAACCCGCCCTACTTACGCTCGCTCGGCGCCCCCGAGCGCTGGGGCTTTGGCGCCATGTGGTGGACCTGGGACGCCGGCGTTTTTCCCGGCAACATCTACATCACGCCATTTCAGGGGGCCTACGAGGCACGCGGCACGGCAGGACAGTACATCACCATTCTCCCCGCGAAAGACATGGTGCTGATTCACAAGGTCTACATCGACGTCTACCCGCAGCCGGCAATCAACCAGGAAGAATGGGACGCCATCACCAACATGGCCATCTCCGCCGCCTGTTCAGGCCCTTGCAAATGAGCTTTCAGCCACGGCGATGTCGTCGATTGCTCCTTGATCAGGGGATTGGCAAAGATTGCTAATCATGCTAGGCTGGTCTCCAGTTCTGTTCTCCTGCGCGGGAACCGAGGAGGAAAGCGATGCCGACGCGTAACGTCAATCTGACCCAGGAACTCGATAGCTTCTTACTGGCACGGGTGCAAAGCGGGCGATATGAAAACGCCAGCGAGGTTGTGCGCGCGGCACTGCGGACTCTGGAACGCGAGGAGCGGGTCTATGAGGCAAAGCTGGAAGCACTCCGTGCGGCTATCGACGAAGGCGATCGAAGTGGTATCGCCGAGGGAGATGTGTTTACGCAGGTTCGCGAGGCTCTTAAACTCACTCCGAATTCGAAGTAGCAATGGCCACAGTTCAGTTCTCAAAGGGCGCCAAATCCGACTTGCTGCGCATCGGTGCCTTTACTCTCGAAAACTGGGGCGCGGCTCAGGCGGAGCGATATCTTGACGGACTTGAGCAACGCGCGAAGATGCTTGCCGGCAGTCCAGCACTTGGCCGGGACTGCGCGTGGATTCGTCCTGGTCTCCGCCGATTTGAAAAGGGGCGGCATGTCGTCTTCTATCGGCAAACGGTGGACGGTATCCTGATTTCCCGGATTCTGCACCGAGCCATGCTGCCAGACGAACACGGATTTGATAGCGAAGACGACAGATTCACTGGGGCTGAGTAGCCGCGGAGAGCTCCCCAACCGCAAGCCGGTCCCCACTGCGCCCCAGGCCTTCCGCCGTGGCGGACCGCGTCGGATGAGACCTGGGAAGCAGGAACTTCCCCGGGCTGCGCTTTTACTTGCCCGTATACGTCACATGCCAGATCGACCTCGACCCATCGTCTGACACAAACAGCGACCCATCGCTCGCCTGCGCCACGCCCACGGGCCGTCCCCAGACTGTCCCGTCGGGTAGAACAAATCCGGTCAGGAAGTCCTCATATTCGCCCGTCGCGCGGCCGTTCTTCATGGGCAGCCGGATCACCTCGTAGCCCGAGCGCTGGGCGCGATTCCACGATCCGTGCTCGGCCGCAAAGCCGTCTCCTTTGAACTCGGCAGGGAACTGCGAGCCGGTGTAAAAGAACATTTCCAGCGAAGCGAAGTGCGGGTTTACCAGGATGTCGGGCGTGATCACCTTGGCCTGCAGTTCGGGATGCTTGCCGAGGTGACGCGGGTCCTGCAGGCCGCCGTTGGGGCCGTGGAAGTAGAACCAGGGCCAGCCGTAGAAGCCGTCCTCCTGCACGTGGGTTACGTAGTCGGGAACCAGGTTGTTGCCCAGGCCGTCACGCTCGTTGGTGGAGCACCACAGCTCCCCGGTCGTCGGGTTGATTGCCTCGCCCACGCAATTGCGCAGGCCCCATGCATATACCTTGATGAACTGGCCCGTAGGCGTGAACTCGAGCACATCGGCGCGGTGAAATTCCTCAGGGTGGGTATCGGTATCGTCGACATTCGAGTGTGACCCGACCGAGGCGAACAGCTTTGTGCCGTCCTGCGAGAACACCAGGTCGCGCGTCCAGTGCCCGCCGCCGCGCAACCGTCCGCCGCCCGGCAGCTCGTCGATGTTTTCCATCGGCCCGCGCGCCTGCAGATCGCCGTTCTGGTATGGAAAGCGCACAATCGCATCGGTGTCGCCCACGAAAACGTACCTGGGATTCGGGCCGCTCGGGTAGAAGGCGATTCCGAAGGGCTGATGCAAGCCGGTAGCGAAGACAGAGGTTTGCAGCGCTTTGCAGTCGGTGCCCACGCCGCGGAAGACCTTGATCTGACCGCTGGCGCTTTCCGCCAGAAACAGGTCGCCGTTCGGGGCCACGCGCAGCAGCCGCGGATTATCGAGTTCGGTGGCGTAGAGGTCGACCTTGAATCCCCTGGGAGCGATGGGCCACGCGGTCGGGGGCCGGGCGACAACGGTGGGCCCGTTGTCGACAGACTGCTCGGGCGCGGGGGCGGGCAGGTCGGCCCAGGTCAGGTGGCGTCGGATGCCGGGCGACTCGTGTAGTGCGTCCGTGAAGGCAGCTTGACCGGTACGCACAGGGTGCTGCGTCCCGGAAGGTGTGTCGGCTGCACGGGCCATCAAGCTCGACAGCAGCAGAAGAGAGCAGGCAAACGAAAGCGATTGGGACGTCAGAAGGCGGTGCAGGAAAAGTCTCATTTGACCTCGCATGGGGTTTGAATTGGATTAGCGCCGAAGCTCAAACAAAATCGGAATTCTAACAAGCTCGGGGAAACGCCCTGCAAGTTTGGACGGCTCCGGCTCGGTCTGGGATGCAGATTTTTGGCCTCCATTCTCGGCCGTCCAGCTTCGGAAGGGATTAAGTCCTAGTCCAAGGGAGGGACAATGCAGGCCTACGGTTGACACGCAAGCGTAATTAAATCAATGGGAAGCTGCCTGGCCCGCAGTGATCGCAGAATCCTTATCCTGCGCCAGATTTGCGAGCAGAGCTGGAGAAAGCCTGGCGGTGACGACCACGCGGTTGCGCTTCTGGCTCACTTCGGCAGTCTCTAGAAGCTCTCTCAGTCCGTTATTCGCCGCGTTGGCGGAAAGGGGAGCGGCCAATCCGCGCGTCAGGGTGACTAAAGTAGCAAGAGAAGCCGCCTGTCTGGCCGCCACATCCTCCGTAGCCGCAATCTCCTCCAACTTCACATTGAGCGAACTGCCCAGAGACAGCGCCGGGGTCACGCTGGCCACGATGGTGGAGTCGTCCTCAAGCGGCAGCGAGAGGCCGAAGATGTGGATGGCGCCGCTCTCTGAGAAGGGCAAGCCGATCTGCCCTACGCCCCAAGCGAGCGAAAGCAGCGGCACCTCGTGATAGTGGTGCGTAAGCAGCGTGGATCCCGCAAAGGGCAGTGCGGCGGTGCGATGCCGGTCGAGCATGGAGTGGATCTGCTCCGGCGTCGGCGTGTTGGACACAGCCACCATGTCGTACCCGATCTGCGCCACGCGCACCGTGCGGCCTTCTGACGGGATCGAGTAGATGGTGTGCCCCGCATAGGACTCGCTGGAAGCGGCATGGGCCTCAAGCCAGCTGTTGAGGCGCTTGCCCGTAAGCTTGCCCACCAGCACCATCGAGTAAGCGACAGGCCCATTGGGCCCCTTGGGGTCCTGCATACGGGTCAGGGCGATCGCCACCTGGTCCAGATCGCGTTCCCAGTCCACGCCCGTAGCGTCAACAAACTGCTGGTACTCGGGAACACGGTGAGGCGGTTGCAGGTCCTTGTGCAGGAAGATTCGCACTGGCTTGAGATTGATGTAGATAATCCCTTCGGACTCCGGAAGCAGCCGAGCCGCCTCGGGCGGAGCCTTGGAGCGGAGGAAGATGACCACGGCCAGGAAAACCAGGACCGCGGCTAGGATAATGAGCGTTCTGCGCGTGCGTCGATGCATGAATGCCGTCAGGAATACCGTATCACCTGACGTGGATTACCCTGCCGATGCGGCCTGCCCACTCAGGGGATATTCGCGGCAATGCCGAGCGACTCTGCCACCTTCGAAAGCGCCAGATCCTTGGTCCAAAGCAAGGTGGGAGGTTCAATGAGGCAAGAGGCGATCAAATGTGCGTCGGTCAGGCCGATGCCTCGGCAATAGAGGGAGCGCGCCTCAATCATCCTTCGCACCTCCGCAGCCTGCGCGACGCGTATCTGCGGCAAAAAACCCAGCCACGCGAGTGTGTTCAGCCGATCCCGGAGCGAGCCCAACGCCAGTTCCGCCACAACGAAAGGATGGATCGCAATCATCTTTCCATCGAGCAGGCGGCGCATTTCCTTGTTCGCAGAGCGGAAATGGTCGATCCATATCGTCGTGTCGGCAAGAATCATCGCAATTCCGCTAATCAAAGCGCCTTTGCGGAATATCTTCGAGGTCCGGCATTGTGCCTCCCAGGGCGGCCAACCGGCGTGAGGCTTCACGCTCGATGAGAGATTTCAATGCCTCCCTGACCAGTGCCGTCTTCTCCGTGATTCCCGTGAACTCCTGGGCGGTGCTAACGAGGTCATCGTCAAGGGCAATTGTTGTCCGCATGGTCCCTCCATGCATCAATTATAGCATCAACTGATGTCAATTTTAGGTGCCTCAAAACTCAACATCTGCCCCTGTTAGTGGTTGGCCAGTTCCAGCCCCGACTCTGCATTCAGATGAACCGAACCCCCGAGACCTCGAGAGTTCTGGACCAACCGGTGAACTTGGGTCACACTGGCCCTCTCGATTTTAGTGGGAAACACTCATCTAAATGCGATAAACTCGCGGCGTTCGGTAGTGAAGCTTTTCCCCTCATGGTGAAAAACTCTCGGTCCTTTGGAGGCACCCCATGGCACTAGAAGTTGGCGAGCGAGTCGGCGATTACGAAATAGTTGGACTGATCGGCGCGGGCGGCATGGGCCGCGTATACAAGGCGCGCAACATCATCTCCAACCGCGAAGAGGCCATGAAGGTTCTTCTTCCCGACCTGACCTCGGAGCGCGACCTGGCGGCGCGTTTCATGATGGAGATCCGCACCCTCGCCGGGCTCGATCATCCCAACATCGCGCAACTGCGCACCGCCTTCCAGTTCCAGAACCAGCTGGTTATGATCATGGAATTTGTGGAAGGCGTCACGCTGGAGAAGCTGGGCTCGGAGATACAAATTCCTCTGGACCGCATGCTCGATTACGCTACCCAGGCGCTCTCGGCCCTGAGCTTCGCGCACACGCACGGCGTTATCCATCGCGACATCAAGCCGGCCAACATCATGATCACTACCCACGGCCAGGTCAAGCTGATGGATTTCGGCATCGCCAAGAATGCCGACGAGATGCATCTCACCCGCCCCGGCATGACCATCGGTTCTGTCTATTACATGTCGCCCGAGCAGGTGCGCGGCGGTACAGTGGACGCTCGCTCGGACCTCTATTCCTTCGGCATTACCCTTTACGAGTCGCTCACCGGGCGCAAGCCATTCCAGGCCGATACCTCTTACAGCGTCCTCAATGCGCAGCTCAATGAAGCTCCCATTCCTCCCATCCAGGTCAATCCGGCCCTGCCGCCGGAATTGAACGCCATCGTTCTCCATGCCCTGGAGAAGAGCCCCGACGCCCGCTTCCAGACGGCCCAGGAGTTCCACGATGCTCTGAAGGCGCTCCAGGTCCAGTTGGCCGCCGGCTCGGCCGCCCAGTCCCCTGTCCCTATCCCGGTATCGGTGCCGGCACCGGCCTTTGCGTCCACAGCCGTTGATCCAGGCAAGTTCTCCCCAACCTCTGCGGGATTCCCGCCCGCCGCCGCACCTGCAGCGCCTGCGCCTTTCCAGCCCGTCGCCGCCGCCCCGCCGCCTTTCGCTCCCGTACCCTCGGCACAGCCAATTGCGCCGCCGGCCAGCAAGAGCCACCGTGGGCTGTGGATCGGCCTGGGCGCGTTGGCAGCCGTCCTCGCCCTGGTCGCGATCGCCGTTGTGCTGCCCCACGTCTTTTCCACCAGCGCCAAGCAGAACTTGACCTACCCGCCGCCAACACCCGTGGCGGACACGAACTCTGCCGGCACCGCTCAGATGTCGCCGCCCCCAGGTGCGCAGGCGCCGGTAAACAACCCGCCGTCCAGCCCGTCCGGGGGGGCAGCCACCACCACGTCCCAGATCCCGGTGGCCATCCCAGGTCAGCAGGGCAAACCCCCGGTCCGGACACAGGGAACCGGCAACGGCGGCCAGCGAGCCTCGACCTCGGGCGGCGCTCCGCCGCGGCCCGACTACGTTCCGCCCGTGACCGCCGGAGCACCGGATGGAGGAACGACTGGGACTTCCGCGGCCGGGCCCTCGCCGGCTGAGGTTCGCGAACTGAAAGACCGCCTCATGAATCTCGAATCCAGAGCCGACGCAGCGCGCTCCGGCATTCAAAGTATTCGCAGCCAGCAGCAGGCGCAGGGCCTGGATATTCGCGGGGATATACTCGCCGCTCAGAACCGCATGAACAGCAACTTGCACGAGGCGCAAGTTGCTCTCTCCGTGCATGACCTGCAGGCCGCCACCGCCTACATGGACCGGGCCGACCAGGCAACCTCCCAATTGGAGAAGTTCCTCGGGCGGTAGCGAACCTGAATCGACGAGAAACAGAAACGCCCTCGGCCATGATTAGCGGAGGGCGTTTTTATATCCCGGAAGGCTCGATTATTGCGAGACCGCTCGCACGCTGTCGCCGGTCTTGAATCCGGCGCCGGAAACCACACTGCACACTGCCGAGGCGTCGTCGACGTCGGTCGCTTTAACCACCCCAATGGTGGAACTGAGCCGGCGGATTACGGCGCCTGTGGCCGGGTCCTTGATCTCCTTGGTCACCCGCACCACTTCCAGCTGATCTCCCACGTGGACGCCTGCCCGGGCTCCCACATTCAGCACAATCTGCCCGCCATCCACTGCTGCCACCAGGCCGTCAATCGTGATGGTGCGCACGGCAATTTTCGGGGAGTCGGCCACAACATCCAGGCTCAGCTTGTCTACTGCGGCCTTGGTGGCCTCGCCGATGATGGTGTTCTGGAAGTTGCTGCTGCCGAAGTCCACGTTGCCGCCGCCCGAGCTCCAGTTGTGGCCTCCTCCGCCAAGCAGCGAGGTGCTGGAGCGGGAAGATTGACCCGTACCCTCAGCCACGCCCAGGATCTCGCCCGTGTCCACGTTCACAATGCGCGCCGTGATGCTGACGTTGGCCTTGGAGTTGGAATGGCCGATGCCTCCCAAGCCGAACCCGCCCCAGGTGCCGCCGTTTCCGCCGATGCCGGTTTTTTTGGTCTCATTGCCAAACTGGGTAATGCTCCCCACCACAATCGCGTCCACCCCCAATAATTTGCCGATCTTCGCAGCGCTGTTGGGATCGGCGCGGTTGGAGTTGGAGAAGTTCTGCTCGGTCATGATCTTGTCCAGGGCCTTGCGCTCAATGATGGAATAAGTACCGTCCTTCACCAGGTCTGTGACCAGCATGTCAGTAATGCCTTTACCTATATCCACATTGGACCCGAAGAGCGCTGAAGACCACGTCTGCACGGTGGCGTAGTCGAAATCCAGGATGGCCAGGCGCGGTTTCCGCCCGGTCGCTGCCTGGGCCTTAGCCGTACGATCAGCCACGCCGGCGCCAAGCGCGAGGAGCGCCAGGAGGGCGACCAGGATTCTTTTGGTTCGCATAATTACACCTCGGGGAGAAATAGAGGGACGCAAACAGGGTTTACTGTCCTGAGCGCTCTGTCAAGCCAAATCCACGCAGAGCCCGCGGCAGCGTGCTTTTCGCGCAACGCCTGGGCACTGACGAATTGCGGATACGTCAGCTTTCCGGCGTCCGTCTCGTTGACGGCGCTACCGGAGTGTCATGACTCAGGTATCCCTGTTGGAGATGAAGATGGACTGGCCGGAGCAGGGGGCAGAGGGAGCCGTTCACGCACTGGCTCGGGTTCAGGCGAGGGCGTTCCGGTGGTCTCTTCGTCGCCGATGTCGAAGACTTCCGCGCCTTTCGGCAGCTTCAACCGGCCGTCCATCAGGTAGGCCACGACCACCCCGCCCGTGACCTCAGGAGCGAAAACTGCCACCGGAATCAGGTATTTCTTGCTCTTGACAAGGGATTCCGCAACACCATCGACCGAATGGCTCCTGGGCACCGAACCGGGTACCTGGGGGATGACGAAGGCCGTCATGTGGGTCTCGGGATGCTTCTTGCCGTAGGCCACCAGCGACCGCGCCACCTGCTTGGGCGTCATCAAGCCAACGTCGGCGATGAAGTTGCGGTGAACGGCGTGCGGCAGATAGATGTCGAGTACCACGCGGGAGAAGTCCGCGCAATTGTGGAAGAGCAGGTTGAAATGCCCCACGTTTCTGCGGTCGTTGAAGAGGGCGATGAACTGCGCATCCTGCTCCGGGGTGCTGTCGACCTGGAAGCCGTGAATCTTGCGGTCGAACGAAGCGCCGACCAGTTGTGTCCACTCCCCGTTGGGCGGGTCACCCTTTTTGTTATCCGGAGCCAGGTCAAGCAGATGCGCCCGGCGATAGGCGTCGCGGAGCGCGGCCACCTGTTCCTTGTCCACCGTGGCGGGGATGTCGCTGACGGAATCGACTGCATAGAGATAGGGCACGAGCGGAATGGCGATCCAATCGTATCCATCGATCTTGTGATAGCGGCTGATGACGACGCCGTATTCGCCGTCGTGGCAGGCGCGAAGAACGGTGGGCGAGTCGGCGCAGACGTGGTTCAGGTAGACGGCCGCGTGCCCGGTCGGATTCATCGCCCCGAACGCGCCAAAGGGCTCCTCCATCAGCAGCGCTGCGGAGGCATGCCCGACGCACTGTGTTGCAAACAATGAAAACAGGGCACTTGCGAGCTGCATGATTGCTTTTCTGTGAGCTAGGACACTCCTTGCGCCGGGCACCATGTTGCGTTGGATGCAGGTTTCGGCTAAATGACCACACTCTGGCTCAGGGTTGGGCATGAATCCTGAGTGGGAGACCGACCTCATCCCGGTACGGACCCGGTTGCGGCCTTTTTGTTGCCTGTTGCCATTTGCTCGTTTTCTTGTCGGAGGGAACAGGGCCGTCTTCCGTTTCCCGCGGAAGCCGGGCCTGAAGGCCACCCTCGATCAAGAACCCCATTCAGGGGCATAAATGCCCCTGCTCCCTCCAAGAGAGCCGCAAACGCAAGGACCGTTGCACCGGCTTTCCGGGCAAGCGGCGTCCACTCCACCGCCGGTGGTTTGCTCCGCTCACCGGGGTGTGCTAACCTTGATTTCTGTGCCGTTGAACGTGCGGAGCGGGAGTGTGTCCGTGCGCATCTTCGGGATTGGTTTCAGGCGTTCGTTTTGGTTTTCAGGGTATTTTCCGGGTGGGAAGGGCTGGCGTAGCTCAGCTGGTAGAGCATCTGATTTGTAATCAGAGGGTCGGGGGTTCAAATCCCTTCGCCAGCTCCACTTAAAGGAAACCAGGAAGCGGGACCTGAATTGGTAATTTTGGCCGGTGAGCGGTTTTTTGAGCGCCGGACCTGTCCTCCGCGGTAATCCCTGAGAGGTGCATGCTCCGAAGTGCCGGAGGTCTTTCCGGACGGGAGCCGATGCGCGGATTGGGTGCTTCGTGAGAAGCGCGCGGGTTGCCGGAAGGGCGGGAAAAGTCGATTGGGTTCCCTGCGGACGGGTGATTGTCAGCGGGCTGGTAATGCACAGGTGGCCGAGCGGTTAATGGCAGCAGACTGTAAATCTGCCGCTCCTTGGAGCTACGGAGGTTCGAATCCTCCCCTGTGCACCACGGTTGTGAGGGCTGGAATGGGAAGTGGACCGCAGCCGGGTGAGCGCAAGGGTTTGGAAGGCGCGAATTCGGAGCTGGAGCGGAGATTCCCCATCGCTCTCGGGTTGTACGCGGTTTTGGCTTTGCTGGTCTGGTTCACGATGGGCGAGGGTAAGGTTCTCGTCCATGGCAGGCCGGTGGAGTTGAGGCTGGTTCCGCTGATCGTGATCGGCGGGCTGGCATTGAGAACGGTTTTGGCCCGACACGCGGAGCGGATTCGCAGCCGCAGCGGGGATGGAAGTGGCAGTGCAGGTTTGTAAGCAGGGCTGATGTAGCTCAGTTGGTAGAGCACTCCCTTGGTAAGGGAGAGGTCACCAGTTCAATCCTGGTCATCAGCTCCAGAAATTGAAGTGCAGTTCACAGTTCTTAGTTCGTAGTTCTCAGATCGCTGGCGAAGCGGCTGAAATGTCTGGCTCGGCTGGAACGCGGCCGTGAACTACGAACTGTGAACCGTCAACTGCTTCACAGGCGGGAGTAACTCAGTGGTAGAGTCACAGCCTTCCAAGCTGTTGGTCGCGAGTTCGATCCTCGTCTCCCGCTCCAAAGTTTGAAGACCAGAGACTAAAGATCTGCGAAGTTTGTTTTGAGGCCAGAAGAAAGATGTTCGAGCAGGCAGCTATCGCGGTTCAGGATGAAAAGGGATACGCGAAGCTTCACTCGCTGTTTGACGCAGCGTTCGATGTGCGGGATGTGGAAGTGCTGCTGAACCGCGTCAAGCGCGCCAGGCTGCGGATCCGCGATTTCGAGACGATTCTAAAGCGCGGATTTCTGGGCAAGGATGCTCCGGCGTTGTATGCGGCGCTGCCGGTGTCGGATCAGGCGTTGACGCGGGAGCGCTATTTGAGGTTGGTTGAGAAGGTGCCTGCAGAGCTGCGGCAAAGGTATTTGAAGGCGTACGCATATTACTGAGTGAATGAAGGCTGGGTTTTCTAGGTTTTGGGGCTGGAGCCGGAATGCCGGCGCCCCAGTTAGTAACGTGCAGTAGGAGCTACGAAAGGGATTCAGGAAAATGGCGAAGGAGAAGTTTGACCGTTCGAAGCCGCACGTGAATGTGGGAAC
>JBKQNU010000007.1:0-28382 GCA_052145815.1 Occallatibacter sp. | reverse complement strand
CAAACGATCCATCGATGCCCTGTGGAAGGAAATCGGTGACCTCCTCAATGCCGTTACGCCAGACGAATGCTCGAACTTCTTTGCCTCATGCGGATATGTAAACACTTAAATCGAAAACGCTCTAGCTGCGCCAATGCAGATCGAGCGGGCCGTCCATCGGGTGCTTCGGCGCGGCGCCGGTGGCGGCGGAATCAAGGCGCGCCTGCTTCAGGGCGAAGTACCACTTGGCGGGCTTGTCGGCGTCGTCGATCAACATCAAACTCGGGTTGTGGCGCAGTCCTTCGGCTTGCTGGATCATCGTCACCTGGTCCTGGCGGACGAATTTGGCGCCGAAGAATTTCGCAATCGGCGTCACGAAAGGGACGCGGTAGAAGACATTCCAGGCTGCAATTACGTCGATGCGGCAGGTGGACGAGGTGACGGGCGTGACCGTGGTGAGCGAGGAGAACCACTTGTCGCCGGCGCGGATAACTTCCGTGCGGCGGTTGGGCAGCGTGAAGTCGATGGTCGTTTCAATGGGCTGGCCGTAAACGCCAAGCAGCTTGTAAGGCGCGGAGTTGCCGCTGGGCGCGTGGGCGCTCATGCGGAAACCCTCCGGGATGGGTTCGAAACGCTTGGTCTTCTGCCGGATGGAACCGCGGGTGCGCCACCACCAGGCCTGGTGGACAAAGGGCCCATGCGCCGGGTCCATCAGGCCGATGATGCCGTGATCGACGTTGCAGGGCAGGTCGGCTGTCAGAAAAGCAGTGCGATAACGCGGGCCGAATTTGGCCAGTTCCGGAACCGGGCGCTCCGCGCTTTTGATCTTTCTTCCTGCTCCGGTGGAAGGGATAAAGACCCAGGCGTGTCCGTCGCGCTCTTCGCAGGGAAACGCGGTGGCGTAGATGCGGGTGGCGTCCAGGTGGTCGTAGGTGGAGAGGGACGGGATCAGGGCGCACTGGCCGCCGCAGGGCTCGAACTCCCACCCATGATACCTGCAGGTGACGTGTTTGCCGTCGAACCAGCCGTAGCTGAGGGGAATGCCGCGGTGAGGGCAACTGTCGCGCATGGCGAAGATGCGGCCATCGGCGCGGCGGCCAAGCACCAGGGGGATGTCGAGCAGCATGGCGGTGGTGAGTTTGTTGGGGCGAAGGGAGTCGGTGCGCAGCGCCGGGTACCAGTCGTCGTGGAGGAGCGTGGCGGTAGGGCCCTGAATGGGGACACCGGCTTCGGTGGTCGTAACGAAGGGCATTTGGGACTCACGATAGCACTACCGGCGACTGGGGCGCCAACCCGCCCGATCCTCGAAATCCATGACCGGCGACCCGATTCGGGGTTCAAAGCTGCAATAGGCCTTCACAATATTACATTCAGGCAGTTTTTTTTCGACAAGATGATCAATTCGTTGTAGTTGACTAGAAGTTCAAAAGCGACATGCCGATAGTACTCGCGTTCCATGCAGCAGCTTGTCTGGGTCTCGGCGTGGCCCGGACATGGCCGCCACGAGCCGGAGACATCCCTTTGTTTCTCATTGAACAAATCCAAATCGACGATTCATGCGCCGATGCCTGAAAGGTAGACACCGGAATGATTTCAATCAAGAAGTACCTCGATTCTGACCAGCCTTCAAAGTCCACTCCCGCACCAGAACCCGACGATCTTTCAGCCGCGACGATGGACGCTTATCGGGCCGCGCTCCTGGCCATTGGCAAAACCGCGATTCAAGTCAGCCCCGATCACGGCGCGGAACTGGAAGTGAATCTGCGCGGCCTGGAGAATCGATTGTCGGTCAGTTATTCTACGGAATCGCTGAAGCGGACTGAAAAGCAGGTCGAAGTCCAGCTCAGCGAATGGGGAACGCGGGCCTCAGCACAATTCAAGGCGCAGGCCGACGAGGTGAAGGAACTGCTGCTCGCCCTGGCCAAGACCGCGGAATCTGTGGGAAGCCGCGATAAAGGCTATTCCACCAAGTTCAGCGAACTCACTGGCCGCCTGGAAAAGGTTGCCCACCTCAAGGATCTGACCCAGATCCGGTCATCTCTGGTGGAACGGGTGGCGGAACTGAAGAGCAATGTCGATCAGATGACCAAGGAGAATCAGCAACTGGTTGCGCAGTTGAGGGCAGAGGTCTCGATCTACGAGACCAGGCTCAAGTCTGTCGAACACCTGGCCTTGAAGGATCAGCTCACCAACCTGGCCAACCGCCGCAGCATTGAAGAGCGAATCAAATGGAACATTGAGAACGCCGAAGAGTTCTGCGTGGCGATGATCGACCTCGACCAGTTCAAGCAGGTCAACGACCAGTACGGACACCTGGCAGGCGACGATCTTCTCAAGCAGTTCGGGACGGAGTTGCAGTTGAACACGCGGTCAGGCGACCTGGTGGGCCGGTGGGGTGGGGACGAGTTCGTCGTCGTCCTTTCATGCGATCTGAAATCCGCCAAAGCTGCCGTTGAACGGGTGCAGCAGTGGGTGTTCGGCAAGTACACGCTGCACAGCGGGAGCAAGGCCCCCATTGTCCTTGAGGTGGGCGCTTCGATTGGAGTTGCCCAGTGGCGCGAAGGTCAGACCATGGCTCACTTGATGGCCGAGGCTGACGAGCTGATGTACATGGATAAGAAACTCGCGCGAGAGAAAGTGTCGTAACGGATAAGCCGTTGGACTTTGCAACCGGAGCTATCCGCCGCTGCCAAGCACGATCTGCACCAGGCGATCCTGGTTGACGCCGGTGGAGATTCCCGTCCGGCTCCAATGTTTCCTGCAGCCGGGATAATCGAGCGGCACGCACTGCGAAGCGATGCCTCGCGTCCTCATTTCGAATCCGCCCGGCAGGATGTTCAACATGCAGGCGACCGCAACCACGCCGACCTCCGGTGCGCGCTGCCAGCGGTCGAGCCAGCGGCTGAACCCGGTGGAGTGAGGAATCAGGTAGACCTTGGCGCCCAGGCTGCGCATGCGACGGCTGATTCGATTCACGCTGCAGTCCGGATCGCAGCGGGTGCAAACGATATCCAGGCCGACGGTGCGCGCACGGCAGGTTGCGGCGTGCGCACCTCTCATGCAGGTTGGCACCAGGACGACACGGCTGCGCCGGGTTTCAAATTGCTCTTGAAGGCCACGGTTCATGATCTCCGCCGCAACCATATTGAGGTGGTACTCGACCGGCTGACGGCCGCAGAAGACCTGGTCTTCACGGCAACCGCGCTGGGTGTATGGGCCGGCGAGAAAGGCCGGCACGCCGCTGGTGTAGGCTCCCAGGGCTCGATTCGCTTCGGCCTCGAACCAGTGAAAGAGGTCTACCGCTGCATCGAGAACGCGGGCCGATTCGTTCTCCGCAAGAGTGGAGAGAAAGCTGCGCCAGTTGTTGAGGCGCGCAGTCTCCTGCTCGAACTCCCCGGTGGCCTGGAGAAATGCGATGAGGGCGGGCAAGCGGCGGAGCGAATACCCTTGAGCAGCCGGCGCGCGGCCGAATTGCGGCAAAAGAAGAAATCGGGTGACCATGGCGCGAAGGAAGTCGGCGGCGGGCTTGAGAAGCGACAGGCGGCGGAGCCGAAAAAGCATGCGCGCCAGATGCACATCCGAGACCGGAGTATTTTCGGCAGCGCCTAGGTAAACGGCAAAAGCGAGCCCCAGGGTCAACAATTCAATGGAATAATCGCCCAGGGTCCGCGGAGATTCGTTTAGTTCAGACTGCACATATTGAGCGTAGGCGCGGACGGTGGCGCCGGCTTCAAGGTCGATATGGGCCAGCAGCCGATCGGAGAATGCGGCGACGTCCGCGTAGAAACGGTCGGACGATCCGTTGGACCGGCGAAGGTCATAGACAAGGGCGGTTGCTGGTTTGTCGGCGGGCGGCACAGGAGATGGGCCAGTAGATGCTTCGGCATCGATCAGGGAGACGCCGGCACTCACCTCTTGCCAGGTTTTGATGGGCCGTTTCATCGCATGGCTCTTTCCGCGACTCCACGCACCCCTTGGGGATGCGCGGATGACCACACAGAATGATACGCTCGGCGTGTTAAATGGTTCCGAAAATCGGAGGGTCAGTTTTGCGTTTTGGGGTCCGGGAGGAGCTTTCCGTGGTCAAGCTGGAAGCGTTGCCCGCGCCAGACGATGGTGTTGCCGGCGAAACCGAATGCCCACAGAGCAAGTGCAACGAGATCGCGAAAGGGCAGCAGCCAGAGATTGGGCAGAACCTGATGGTCGGCGAGCACCTGTGCGCCGACCGTCATGGCTACGCTGAGGCGGAGGAAGAAACTCAAAGCGAAGAGCCACAGGCTGAGCGGGCTGAGGCCGCTGGCGATCACGTTGAGCATGGCCCAGGCGAGGCCATGGGTGAAGATGAGTCCCACGTAGCCCCAGGGGCGCGCGTCGCGAACGGTGCGAGCCCAGCGGAGCTGGTGGTCGATGAAGCCTTGCCACCGGTAGGCGGGGATGGCGGTCTCGACAACTTCGGCGCTGAGGGCGACGCGGTATCCGGCCTGGGAGACGCGTGCGCCCAGCTCGTAGTCGTCGGCCAGGTGATCGACTAAGGTTTCCAGGCCGCCGATGCGATTCAGGGCTGCGCGGCTGACGGCGAGCGTGGAGCCCAGGCCGTAGTGCAATCCACCTTCAATCATGCGGGAGAGCAGAACGCCGGCCTGGAAGTCGGTGGCGATGCCGAGCGATTCGAGGCGCGATGGCAGCCCTCCGCGGCGGGCAGGCGTGGCCTGGGCGCGGCCACGGTAAAGAGCGGTGACCAGGCCTGTTTCCGGCGCGTGCCGGACGGATGCGAGGGGAGCGTCCGCAGGGGCTAAAGCCCCCGGTTCGTTTTGGGCCATTTGCGGCACGACTGAAGTCGTGCCCTGATACAGTGCGGATTCGCTCGGTGCGGAGTGGCGCGGGGCGAAGTGGGCCATCACGCGCTCGAGGTAGTGCGGCGAGACAGTAATGTCGGAGTCGTTGATGAGCAGGTAGCCGTGACTTGCATGGGGAATGAGCTGGACCAGGGTGCTGACTTTGCCGTTGGCGCCGAGGCTGAGCGGGCACTCGATGAGCTGGATGCAGTGAGACGGGAATTCCTGCTTGAGCTGCTCGACGGCTGCAATTGCCGGGTCGTCGGGCGAGGAATAGCCGAAGAGGAGTTCGTACTCGCCGGCGTAGGTTTGCCGGCAGTGGCTGCGGAAGGCGTCGAGCATGTTGGGGTCGAGGCCCTTGAGAGACTTGAGGATGCTGACGCCGGGCGTGAAGGCGGGCAACGGGGCGCGGCGGGCGGAGAGAAAAACGTTTGCAGCGAGCAGGGCGGCCAGGAAGTAGCCCATACCGGCGAGGGTAAGCACCGTGGTGAAAATCTCCACGGATTGGGCGATGGCGTGCGGCATGGATGGGGCTAGTTTAGCAAGTCAGCGAGTCAGCAGGTCAGCGAGTCAGCAAGTCGGCAGGTCGGCGTGCGCGGCCTCAAGCGGGGTCTATTCACTTGAGAACGGCGGTGAGAGAAGGCCCATCCTGCGATTTCTGTCTGGGTTGCGGCAGGAACAGGCTGACTTGCTGGCATGCTGACTTGCTGGCTCGCTACTCGTACCGCAGCGCTTCAATGGGATCCAGGTTGGCGGCTTTCCAGGCGGGATAAATGCCGAAGACGAGGCCGATGGCGCAGGAGACCGCCAGGGCGATCAGAACCCAGGTAAGAGATAGAGACGCATGGAGAAAGGAGACCGCGAAATGCAGGATGAGAGTGAACAGCGCTCCGGCAGCGATGCCAAGCAGTCCCCCGACCAGGCAGAGGGTCACGGCTTCCAGGGTGAACTGCAGCAGGATGTTCTTCTTGGTTGCTCCAATGGCCTTGCGGACTCCGATTTCCCTGGTCCGCTCCGTGACCGAGACGAGCATGATGTTCATCACCCCCACGCCGCCCACCATCAGACCCACCGAAGAGACGGCGGCCATGAATAAAAACAGCCCGCCGGTCAGCTGATTCCAGAGGCGGGTCAGCGTGTCGGGGCCAAAGATATCGAAGTTGTCATCCTGTTCGGTTCGTACGCCGCGGCGGATGCGCAGAAGCTCGCGAATTTCCTCCGTGACCAGCGCCTTGTTCGCCGGATTGTCGTATTTGACAGTGATCCAGAAGTCTTTGATCTCCGGATGGATTTTGTGGAACGCCCCGAGCGGGAAGTAAGCGGAGTTGTCCGCGGTATTGCGTCCGGTTCCAAAGGGCTGCGGCTGCTTGTCGAGTACGCCGATGACCGTGAATACATCGCCTGTGCATTCGACATCCTTGCCGATGGGAGACTCGCTGGGAAAAAGATCTTCCGCGGCATCGTGGCCCAGAACAACCACACTGGAGTTGTGCAGTTCTTCCGAATCGGTCCACATGCGGCCTTCCATCAACTCAACGTCGTTGGTCTTCTTTCCCTCGGTGGTGTCGCCGTAGATGATGGTGTTCTCAACCTTGTGCGTGCCGGCTTTGAGAGACACGTTTCCAATGCCCAATTCGAAGTTCTGATAGGTGAGCGCAGGATCGACGGCAACCACGTGGGGCAGGCTGCGCATGGCTACGCCGTCTTCGTAAGTGAGCTGTTTGCGATTGAGTTCTTCGGTGCTGACGCGGCGGCCAAACGGGTCGAAGCGGAAGACCCACAGGTTGTTGGTTCCCAGGGCACGGACGAACTGATCGATATTGCCGTTGAGTCCGTTGATGGCCGATGAGATGAGAATCACCGTGGCCACCCCGATGGTGATTCCCAGCACGGTGAGACCGGAGCGCAGCTTGTTCGTGCGCAAGGTATCGAGCGCCATCTTCACCGATTCGTTTGAGTCGCTCAGCCTCATGATGGTAGCTCCGAGGGATCAGGGATTAGGGGCTAGGGATTAGGGGTTAGCCGCTTGACCGCTGCCTTATCCTTGATCGCATTGAGTATCCCTGAGATCATCTTTCCAACTTCGAACGATAGGCCTTCAACTTCCTGAAGCATTTCGGGGTCGCTACACTTGCAAGTCTCGAAATGACTGAACCATCCCATATCTCTAATCTCGGAACTAAACCCTACCCCCTAATCCCTGATCCCTGCTTCTCACAGTTCCGCTCTCAGGGCAGTGATGGGATCGAGCTGAGCGGCCTTGTGCGCGGGGTACACTCCGAAGAACAGTCCCACGGCGGTGGCGACGAACAAGCTGACCGCGATGGACCACAGTTCTACTTCCGAGGGAAAGGCGATGATCGCAGTAATGGTCTTGGCCAGGCTGATGCCGGCGATCACGCCGATCACGCCGCCCAGCAGAGACATGGTTGCGGACTCGATGAGGAACTGCAGAAGGATATCGCTGCGGCGCGCGCCAAGGGCCTTGCGGACGCCAATCTCGCGGGTGCGCTCGGTGACGGACACCAGCATGATGTTCATGATCACGATTCCGCCGATGATCAACGAGATGCCGGCAATGGCTACCACGACGGCTCCGAAGTTATTCAGAATCTTGCCCAGCATATCCCCGAACGTTGCGCTGGAATCGACGGTAAAGCTGTCCGGTGTGCCCGGCGCCAGGTGGCGTCTGGTGCGCATGATGGTGCGCACTTCGTCGGACACATTATCCATTACCAGGCCACCACCCCCGGCGTCGACATAGATATCCAGAGTGGCCTGGGTACCGTATGCCTGGAGAAATGCAGGAAGGGGAATGCCAACCCAGTTGTCCATGCTGTTGCCCATCATCTTGCCCTGGCTTTCGGCAACCCCGATCACCGTGTAGGGAGCGCCATCGACACGAATCTCCTTGCCCAGCGGGTCCACACCGCCGAGCACGTTTTCGACAATGTCGGCGCCCACGATGGCGACGTGGGTGCTGTGTTCGTCCTCCATCTCGGTGAAGGAGCGCCCTTCGACGACGTTGAGGTTTGCCAGGGCGGGCATGGTCCAGGTAATTCCGCGGATGGTGGTATCCGTGGTGGATTTGGTCTGGTAGACGACCTTGCCAACGCTGGAGCGGTCAGCGCCCACCGAAACACAGGATCTGCAATCGGAGGCGATCGCCTTGTAATCGTCGTATCGAACATCTTTCCGTTTCTGGAATTCGAGATACTCGTCGACAGTCATGAAGGTTTGAGGCATTTTTCTGACCGTGATCACGCTGGCGCCATAGGTGTTGATCTTGCTCGTCACAAATTGCTTTGCGCCGTTGGTCAAGGTGACAACGGTAATCACTGACGCCACTCCGATGACCACGCCGAGAAGCGTGAGAATGGTGCGAAGCCGGTTTGCCCAAAGGGATTGGAGCGCGAGTTTGAGGGCTTCAATATATTGCATGGCAATCCTGGAGACGAAGTCAGCTCGATCCTCCCGCCACTCCCTGACCTATGGCAGTGATACGCAGCATTGGACGGCCAGGTTCCGGTTTCGTGAAACTCCTGGTTCTGAAACTCTCGGTTCGAACCTGGGTTATTCATAGCGCAGAGCTTCAATGGGGTCCAGATGAGCGGCTTTCCAGGCGGGGTAAATGCCGAACACCAGTCCTATTCCGCAGGACACGGCGAATCCGGTGCAGACCCACAAAGTGGAGAGAGTGGCGGGCAGGCCGATGGGAAGAAGATAAACGACCCAGGTGATGACGGCTCCAGCCAGCACGCCAATGATGCCGCCGGCGGCGCAGAGGGTCACTGCTTCCGTAGTGAACTGCGTGAGGATGTTGCGCCTGGTTGCGCCCAGGGCCTTGCGGATGCCGATCTCCCGAGTGCGCTCGGTAACCGAAACCAGCATGATGTTCATCACGCCGACGCCGCCCACCATGAGCCCCACGCTGGAAACGGCAATCATGAAGCCGACCAGCCCGCCGGTGAGCTGGGACCAGAGCTTGCTGATCGAATCGGGGCTCATGATGTCGAAGTTGTCTTCGGCTTCCACCCTTACCTTGCGGCGAATGCGCAGCATCTCGCGAATCTCTTCTTCGACCAGGTCCTTGTTCCGCTGGTCGTCGTACCTCACGGCGATGAACATGTCCTTGATCTCCGGGTAGAGGTCGTGAAACGTGCTCAGCGGAAAGTAGATGCCGTTGTCGGCCGGATTCGTACCTGTCCCGAAGGGCTGCTTGCGCTTATCAACCACGCCGATCACCGTGTAGAGGCCCGTGGCCACGTTCACATCCTTACCGATGGGATCCTCATTCTCGAACAACAACGCAGCCGTGTCGTGGCCGAGCATGCAGACATGGGCGTGACGTGCGTCGTCGGCGTCGTTCCAGATGCGGCCTCCGACAATGTTGAGATCTGAAACCGATTCGAGCGCGTCGGTGGACCCGAACAGGAATGCCCCGGAAACCTTCTTCCCGTTGTATTTCACGCTGACATCGCCGATGCGGTATTGCTCGTTGATGTGGCGCATCTCGGCGTCCGAGGCCACCACGTGCGGCAAGCTGCGCAAGGCCAGCGCGTCGTCCAGTGTGAGCTTCTTGCGGGTGAGCATCTCCGTGGTCGGATTGAAATTCATGATCGGCATGTGGAATACCCAGAAGACATTGGTTCCCATGGAGGTGATGTAGTCGGAGACCCGCGAATTCAGCCCATTGATGACCGAGGAGATGGTGATTACGGTGGTCACGCCGATGACGATGCCGAGGACAGTGAGCCCGGAGCGCAGCTTGTTTGCGCGCAGGGTTTCCAGCGCCATTTTTACGGAGTCGTGACTGTGACCCTTGGACATGGAATGTCCTGTTTTCGCTTATCAGTTGCGGGTTTCGCCTGCGGTGATTTTAAGCCCCATTCATCAACTGCCGCTGTGACGGTTGACGCAGGTCAGTTATCCGAACCACGCTCGACTGCCTCGGCACCAGCGCGTTGCTACTCGTAACGCAGGGCTTCGATGGGGTCGAGATTGGAGGCTTTCCAGGCGGGGTAAATGCCGAAGACCAGCCCGATTGCGCAGGAGACGCCGAAGCCGATCGAGACCCACAGGGGGGAGAGCGCGGCCGGCAGGCCGATGGGGAGCAGATAGACAATCCACGTGATAAGCGCACCGGCTGCCACGCCCACGATACCGCCGACGGCGCAGAGCGTGACGGCTTCCGTGGTGAATTGGGTGAGTATATTGCGTTTGGTGGCTCCCAGGGCCTTGCGGATGCCGATTTCGCGGGTCCGCTCGGTCACGCAGACCAGCATGATGTTCATCACCCCGACGCCGCCCACCATGAGTCCCACTGAAGAGACGGCGATCATGAAGATGACCAGCGGGCCGGTGAGCTGATCCCACAGGCGCGAGAGCAGGTCGGGTCCGAAGATTTCGAAGTTGTCTTCCGCCTGCACAGGAACCTTGCGGCGGACGCGCATGAGCTCACGCATTTCTTCCTGGACAAGGTCTTTGAACTTCGGGTCGTCGTACTTGACGGCGATGCGCATGTCCTTGACTTCAGGATGAAGGTGGTGGAATGTCGTGAGGGGAAAATGGATGGCGTTGTCGTTGGGGTTCTTGCCGCTGCCCACCGGCTGTTTTTCGTGGTCGAGAACGCCGATGACGGTATAGAGCCCGGTACTGACGGCGATCTGCTCGCCAACCGCAGGGCGGCCATCGAAAAGCTCTTCCCAGGTGTCGTGGCCCAGGATACAGACGTGGGCGGCGCGCTGATCTTCATCGTCGGTGAACATGCGGCCTTCGATCAGCGCCAGTTCGGCGACTTCGGCCATTTGCGACGTGCTGCCTTCGATAAGCGTTCCAGCGATCTTTTTCCCTTTGTACTTGGCGCTCACCTGGCCGACCTCAAATCCCTTGATGTAGTCGAGCTCTCCGTCGGAGGCGATGACGTGCGGCAGTTGACGAAGCGCCAGAACGTCGTCGATGGTGAGCATCTTGCGCGTCAGCATTTCGGTCGTAGGGTTAATGTTGATCAGCGGCAGGCGAGTGACGTAGAGAACATTGGAGCCGAGGGAGGCGACGTAGTCCTGGATGCGGTGATTGAAACCGCTGATGATGGAGGAGATGGTGATGACCGTGGTGACACCGATGACGATGCCCAGGATGGTGAGCCCGGAACGCAGCTTGTTCGTCCTCAGCGTGTCGAGGGCCATTCGGACAGATTCGCGGGATTGGCCACGAGCCATGGGGGGAGTGGTCGTCCGTCTGCAGCGGTCAGCGATTTCCTGGGAGTTGCTGGTTCAGCGAGTCTAATCCAGCGAGTTTAATTCAGCGAGTTTAAAAGGGGGCAGCCGTTTTATCAACTTCATACCGCGGCGCTGCGAGCGCCGCTCGGCACCAGAGTAACTTCCGGCTGTCCGCGAGGGAGCTCAGTGCGAGCGCGTATCGGCAATTGCCTGGTCGATCATCTGAAAGAGCTTGCTGCGGTCGAGGACCTCGACAAACGGAGCGCCTTTGCTGCTGGCGGTGACCACCCAGATGGTGGGAGTGTGCTCAATGCCGATGCGCTGGCCGAGGGCGTAGTCAGCTTTCACCTCGGCCGCCAGCCTGGCTTGCGGATCGATGGCGAAAGGCAGGGCAAATCCATGGCTCTGGGCGAACTTGTCGGTGAAATCGCGCAGGACTTCAGGGCTGGTGATGGCGGGCTGGTTGGCGAAGACAGCGTCGCGGTACTCGTCGCCGAGTGCCTTGCCTTTGAGGTCGAACCAGCGGGCATTGACCGCCGCGGTAAAGCTCCAGTTGTGGAAGGGGAGCGGGAAATCGTGGCGCACCCAGGGAATCCTGTACTTACCGGTTGCTTCTTTGAGGAGGGGATTGGCATGAGCGCAATCAGGGCACTCGAGGTCTTCGAATTCCACGATGGCAACTTTGGCGCCGGCGGGTGGACGCAACGCGGCGGGATCGTGAACCGGGGTTCCCTTCGCCGGAGGAGCGAACTGAGCGGAGCCGGTTGCGGCGGCCATGAAGAATGCCGCGGAGGCGAGGACCGGCAGAAGGCAGACGCGGCTGGGGCGAACTGAGGCTGAAAGGCGCAAGAAGCGAGACATGGTGGTTAGGTGGCTCCCTAACCGCCATTGTAACGGGAGATGAGCGGGAGCGAGGGTGCTATTGCCGGTCGCGACGCCGATCGGCGATCCATTTACGCCATTTGTAGTCGGCGAAGAGGGAGGCGGCGACCACGATGACTGCGATGATGGCGAGGAGAATCTTCATGGAGATTCGATGGCTGTGACCGGTTGTCAACTTTCAACGATGCTGCATTGAATCGGGGGTTGAGCTGGCCGCGGAAAAAACCCTCGGTAGACGCAAATCTATCCCACCCTTGGCACAAAAGCAAAAAACACGCCAAGGATGGGCGGCTTGTCGGAAATGGGGGATTGTCCGGGGAACCGACGCAGAGAGACTCGAGGGTGTCGATCTTGTCAGTCACGTCCTGGGCCAGGGATTCCAGGCCGGCATGGAATGCGCTGCGCTCGCGGATGGGCAGCTCGGCTTGCAGATCGGCGAACGGAGTGGTCTCGCAGGCTGGAAATGCGTTGAAACCCGCAGGGAGTTTGTCGGCAACTGAGACGTTCTTCGACAGATAAGAGCCTTCCAACGTGGGGGGTGCGACTGGCCGGCGCGGGAGTTCGCAGGCACGCATCTGGATGCGGCGGCAGAAGGCGATAGGATGAGGTGGGAGCGAACAATGGGTCGAATTCTGGACGGGACGGCGATTGCCGCGGAAATCAAGGAAGAAGTGGCGGCGGAAGTGCGCGCGCTCGCCGGCAAGGGCGTTCGGCCGGGGCTGGCGGCGGTGTTGGTGGGGCACGTGCCCGCTTCAGAAATTTATGTCCGGAGCAAGGTGCAGACGTGCGCCGATCTGGGCTTGTACAGCGAACTGATTACGCCGGACGAGTCAGTGACAACGGAAGAGATGATGGACCTGGTGATGAGCCTGAACAGCCGGGACGAGATTGACGGGATCCTGATCCAGTTGCCGCTGCCCAGCCAGGTTGACACCAAGGCGCTGCTGGATGCGGTTGATCCGGGGAAGGATGTGGACGGGTTTCATCCTGTGAATGTGGGGCGGCTGCAGGCGGGAAGGCCGGCGCTGGCGCCATGCACGCCGGCGGGGGTGATTGAGATTCTCAAGCGCAGCGGGATTCAGATGTCGGGGCAGAACGCGGTGGTGGTGGGGCGCAGCGACATTGTGGGCAAGCCGGTGGCCATGCTGCTGCTGCATCAGAATGCGACCGTGACCATCTGCCACTCGAAGACCCGGGACCTGAGCGCGGTGGTGCGGGAGGCGGACATCCTGGTGGCTGCGATCGGGCGGCCGGGGTTCATCACGGCGGAGATGGTGAAGCCGGGGGCAACGATCATCGATGTTGGTATTAACCGCATCACGGAGCGGGAGGAGTTCGAGCGCTATTTTGCGGGAAATGCCAAGCGCGAGGCTGCCTTTCAAAAGCGGGGCTCGACGATCGTAGGGGATGTGCATCCGAAGGCCTTCGAGGTGGCCGGAGCGTATACGCCGGTGCCGGGCGGGGTGGGTCCGCTGACCATCGCCATGCTGATGTCGAATACGGTCAGAGCGGCCAAAATGCGGCGAGGACTGTAGAGGGGCTTCAATCGCCCTGTTCGAAGGACGCGTCGAAATTCGTGATGGCTTCCTGGATGGACGCGAACGATCCGGAGCGGGCAAACGGTGATTCCTCTATGAGAAGCTCAATGAATTGCTTCTCCAACTGGAGCATTCCCTCCTCGGAAACTGGCTTCCTATAGAAGTCTGCACTTTGAACACAGAATCGCTGCGTCGAACAGTTCTCGAAGCACCGGTAACGCTTCAGTCCGTTTTTGCTATCGATCTGCCAAACGTCGAATGATCGGATTGGCCCCGGTTGTATTGTGTTGATTTGCTTTATCCTCTTTTGAATCTGTGGTTCGCGCCTGCTGCGCTCAACGCAAGATCAGCAAAGCTCGTTGTGCATCCCGTCCGAACTCCGCTAGTAGAATTGCGTTCCTGCGAGCAATGGTCAGGATCTCATCGGTGGAGCAATTGCCGGTTTGGAGCAAGATCACCTTGGGCGGTGCGCCTCTGGCGAGGCTAAGGCTGGCGAAGTCCTTGTCTTTGGTGAGAAAAACGAATCCATGCGCTTGCGCATATTCCCAGATGAGCCCATCGGGTATGCTGCCCAATCCGACCGATTGGACATGTACTGAGTCGGGAAAGAGATCGGCCAGATCGCGCGCAAGCCGGGGCGGAAGGTTCTCATCAACGAGAAGCTTCAAGGACTGCGATCCTTTCCGGGATGCTGGCGAAGAACTCGTAAACGGCCTGGAAGTCTTCCTTCTCGAGGTAAGGAAACTCGCTGAGGATTTGCTCCTCGGTCATTCCAGAGGCAAGGTACGAGGCCAGATCGTAGACGCTGAAGCGCAGGCCGCGGATGCAGGGCTTTCCCCCCATCTTGCCGGCTTCGACCGTGATTCGGGGATTCAGGGCGTGCATAGACCGGAGCGCCTCCCGACGTGCTCTCATTCTACGGCAGATTTCAGTTGATCGCCTATACTTCGATCAGCGACAGACGGAGTGGATTGCAGGCCGGATCGGGCTTGCGCGCTCTCCACGCCAGGTTGATGCATCATGCTTCGAGTGGGACTTACCGGCGGATTGGGCAGCGGCAAGAGCACCGTTGCCGAGGGCCTGCGCGAACTGGGCGCCGAGGTGATTGAGGCCGACGCGCTGGGGCGGGAGCTGATGGAGCCGGGGCAAGCTGTTTTTGCCGAGATTGTACGGGTGTTCGGGCCTGAGGCGGTGGGGGCGGATGGGCAGCTGAACCGGGCGCGGCTGGCAGAGATGGTTTTTCAGGGCGGGCGCATCAACGAGTTGAATGCGATTGTGCATCCAGCGGTGATCGCGGCGCAGCGGTCCTGGATGGAAGAAGTCTTTCGGCGCGATCCGGCGGCGGTGGCGGTTGTAGAGTCGGCGTTGATTTTTGAGGTGGAGCGGGATGCGCGGGCGCGCGGCGAAATGGAGAGCCTGCTGGGCGACTGGCGGCGGCGCTTTGACCGCGTGGTGGTAGTTACCGCTCCGGATGAAGTTAAGGTTGCCCGCTTTGCCGCACGGATGAGCGCTGACGGGCCAGGCCGCGAGGCTGCCGCTGCCGATGCGCGCATCCGCCTGGCGCACCAGATCCCGGACGCGCAAAAGGCGGCGCGGGCTGATTATGTTCTCGAAAACACAGGCGATCTGGCCGCACTCCACTCTCAGGTGGTGGAGCTGTGGCAGCGCCTGTGGGCGGAGAGCAACCAATCTGCTTAGGTTGAGTCTTAAAATAGGGGTGGGACTCGAAAAGCTGGCGGCGGTTGGCTTCCGCATGGAACTGTGCATCCCGCTCGCCGTATAGGTTTGAGGAAGGTAATCAAGGTCGACAAGCCATGAGACTGCGCAGTGTTTTTCTGATTGTTCTGCTGGTGGGCGGATTTTGGTTTCTTACCACGCATTGGCCCAGCCACATTGCACCGCTTTCCGCGGCCCGCACGGCGGTATTTGGCGGGCACGACGCCGGCTCTCCGCTGGAGCTGACAGAGGCTGAAGCTGCGCCGGCATACGACGCCGAGGAGCAGAACAATATTGCTGTCTACAAACGGGTTCTGCCTTCGGTGGTGAACATCACCTCGACCACGCTGGTGTTCGACTTCTTCAATGGGCCGGTTCCACAGCGCGGGCAGGGGTCGGGATTTGTGCTCGACAAGGCGGGCCACGTGCTGACCAACTACCATGTGGTAGAGAACGCCAACCGCGGCATCGAGGTGCTGCTGAGCAACAAGCATCGCTACGCGGCCAAAGTGGTGGGCACTGACAAGATGCACGACCTGGCGCTGCTGCAAATCAACGCGCCCGACCTGGAGCCGGTAACGCTGGCCGACTCCTCGCAATTGGCGGTGGGACAGAAAGTTTACGCCATCGGCAATCCCTTCGGCTTGAACGGCACCATGACCAGAGGCATCATCAGCTCCATTCGTTCCATTCGCGGATCGGAAGGCGCGCCGATCGAGGACGCCATTCAGACCGACGCGGCCATCAATCCCGGCAACTCCGGGGGGCCGCTCCTGAATTCGCACGGAGAGGTGATCGGAATCAACACCATGATTGCGTCCAACGGAGCGGAGCAGAGCTCGGGGATCGGGTTTGCCATTCCCATCAACACGGCCAAGGCGGTTTTGGCAGATCTGACCCGGTATGGGCGGGTCAAGCGGCCGTCGCTGGGGATTATTTCGTACGGGATCGGCCCCGACCTGGCGTCGCAGATGGGGCTGGCGGTGGACTCCGGCGTGCTGATTCAGAAGGTGATTCCGGGCGGTGCCGCGGATAGGGCCGGGTTGCACGGCGGGAACCAGCAGGCCTACGTGGGTAACATGCCCATCTTGCTGGGCGGCGACCTGATTGTGGCCGTCGATGGCCAGGCAGTAAACGATCCGCAGGATATCAATTCGCTTATGAACAAGCACCAGGCCGGCGACACGATCAGCGTGACGTTCTATCGCGGACGGCGGGAGATGACGCTGAAGCTGATTCTTGGCGAAGCGCAGGATCAGAGCACGTAGGTCGCAGCCGCAATCCGAGGTCCATGGCCGCTCACCATTCCGCGATAAAACTACGGAAGGATGGTGCACCCATGCCTCATTGGCAACTCCGAGGATGGGCCACCCGACTGTGAACGAAACTTTCCTGTTGACATTCTGCCTATACGGGTGCACCGTATGTGTAGAAAGTCAACAGGAGCACACATTGGGCGAGAAATCGGATGTGCTGCAAGGCACCCTGGACCTGATGGTCCTCAAAACCCTTGAATCGATGGGCCCGCTTCACGGCTATGGCATAGCCCGCCGCATTGAGCAGGTGAGCGGCGATGCCCTCGTCTTGAACCAGGGCACCATCTACCCTGCGCTTCTGCGCCTGGAGCAGCGCGGCTGGATCAAGTCCGCATGGGGCACGTCGGAGTCCAACCGCCGCGCCAAGTTCTATACCCTCAGCCCCCGCGGCCACCGGCAGATCGAAGAGGAAACGGAAAACTGGGAGCGCATTGCCGCCACCATGTCTCGTTTTCTAGCCCCCTCCAACTAGGAGCCCTGCCATGGACTGGATTCGCATTCTGCTGAGCCGATGCGCGGCGCTCTTCCGCAGGCAGAAGCTCGACGCCGATCTCGACGAGGAGTTGCGCGCACATATCGAATTTGCCGTCGGAGAGAACCTCAGCCACGGGTTAGGCGCAGCAGAGGCCCGCACGGTCGCGCTGCGGAGATTCGGCGGCATGGCGCAGACCAGGGAACGATACCGCGTGCAGCGCGGACTGCCGTTCGTTGCAACGCTGCTCCGCGAGCTGCGCTATGCCGTGCGCCGGTTGCGCAAATCGCCCGGGTTCACGCTTACCGCCATCCTTACGCTGGCTCTGGGAATTGGCGCGGTCACGTCGGTGTTCAGCGTGGTCAATGCAGTCTTGCTGCAGCCGTTCGCTTTTCGCAATCCAGACAGCCTGGTGGTCATGCGCGAAGCGGTGGAAGATGAGGCGCAGGGCCAGCGGTCGGCAATTCCCGACAATTACCGCCATTTCCTGCGCCTGAAGAGCGGCGCGCGGACCCTGGAAGACGCCGCGATTTTTGCGCAACGCGGAAAGAGCGTCTCAGCGAATGGCGATCACCCTCGCATCGCCGGCGCGGTGATCGCTTCACCCAACATATTCCGGTTACTCGGCATTCAGCCTATGCTGGGCCGCGACTTTGTGGAAGACGACGCGCGGCCAGGCCCGGAAAGCGCCGCGATCCTGAGCTACGAAGGCTGGCAGTCGTTTTTTGCGCGCGACCCGGCCGTGATCGGCAAGACGCTGCGGATCGAAGGCCATCCCGTTGCGGTCATTGGCGTGCTGCCGCCGGGCGTGCGTTTTCCGCGAATCGTATTTGCGCCGGGTACCGTCTTTCAGGAAACCGAGGACGCCACTCTGCTGTTTGAGCCGCTTGCGCCCACCGAGCGCGACCTGACCGCGGACATGGGCAACTTCAACTACAAAGCAATAGCGCGGCTCAAGCCCGGAGTGACGGTTGCCCAGGCGAACGCCGAACTGGAGGCCATGCAGAAGGCATACACGCTTTCAGCGCACTTGCCGCTTCATTTCGGCATCGCGCTCACGCCGCTGAAAAAAGACGTCGCATCAGGCGTCAGTGGCGCGCTGTGGATGTTGTTTGCCGCAGTGGGCGCGGTGCTGCTGATCGCCTGCGTGAACCTGGCCAATCTGCAAATGGCGCGCGCCGTCAATGCGGAACGCGAAACCGCCGTGCGCGCCGCGCTGGGCGCAAGCCGCGGCCAACTGGCTGGTTCGCGGCTGAGCGAAAGCCTGGTGCTGGCGCTGGTGGGGGGCGCGGCCGGCGTGGCGCTGGCGTTTATTGGGGTGCGGGTGCTGCTGGCCTTTGTGCCTGCCAACGTTCCGCGCCTGGACGAAGTGCACGTCAGCCTGCCCGTGCTGCTGTTTGCCGCGGGGTTATCGATTGTGGCCGCTGTCGCCTTTGGCACCCTGCCGGCGCTGCGTTCGCTTCGTGTCCACCCGCAGGCGGCGCTGCAAGCCAACTCATCGCGCACAGCCAACACTCAGGAAGGCCGCCGCATTCGAAGTTCAATGGTTGCGGCGCAGGTGGCTTGCACCGTGGTTCTGCTTATAGTCACTGCGCTGGCGTTGCGCAGCTTTTCCGGCCTGCTGCGGCAGAATCGAGGCTTTGACGCAAGCCATCTCACGCTGGCGCAGGCCGACCTGTTCGCGCCGCAGTATGACGACGATGGCCCCGCCAAACGGGATACCACCAGGCTCGCATTCGCGGATCGCGCCCTCACCGCCCTCGGTCGACTCCCCGGCGTGCAATCGGTGGCGATGACCAGCGTGACGCCGCTCACCGGAGAAACCTGGGTGGATACACTTTCCCGTCCTGACCACCCGGTGCCGGCCGGGCAGGAGCCGCCCATCAACGTGCGCTGGATCAATCCCGGCTATCTGCCCACCATGCAGGGTTCACTGGTCGCCGGCCGCAACTTCACGGCCGCCGATCGCGCCAACCCCTATGTTGCGCTGATCTCGGAGAGGACCGCGCGCGAAGGCTTTCCCGGCGAGAATCCCATTGGGCGCACATTCGCCGGCATTGTTCCGGACGACAACCATCCCCTGACCGTTGTCGGAGTGGTGGCCGACGCCCGCATCAACGGCCTCAAGGACAATGCCGCCATGGTCTATTTGCCCTACTTTGCCTACACGCCGTTTACGCTCTCGTTTCTGGTGCGCAGCACGCGGCCCAGCGATGCGCTGATTCCGGAGATGCGGCGCGCCCTTTGGCAGATCGATCCGCAGGTCGCCATCCCCACGCTCAAATCGATGGACGACCAGGTGATGGAATCGGTGGCCACCGATCACTTCCAGGCCATGGTGCTGGGCAGCTTCGGCGCAGCCGCGTTGTTGTTGGCTCTACTGGGCGTCTACGGTGTGCTTGCGTACTCGGTCTCGCTGCGCCGGCAGGAATTCGGTATTCGCATCGCGCTGGGCTCGGACAAGGGTGCTCTCATCGGGCTGGTGCTGCGCCAGGCCGCCTATCCGGTTCTGCTCGGCACAGCCGCCGGACTTGCCATGGCATTGATCGCCTTGCGCTGGGTGCGCAGCCTGCTCTACCAGACGCCCGTCATGGATCCGCTTGCAATTGGCGGAAGCGTGCTGCTGATTTTGACGGCCGCCGCAATCGCAGCAATCGTACCTGCGCGCCGCGCGGCATCCACCGATCCCATGCGCGCGCTGAGAACAGAGTAGGAGGCGGCGATGGATTGGATGCGCGTTCTATTCACCCGATGCACGGCGCTGTTCCGCAAACGGAAACTTGACGCCGATCTCGACGAGGAGTTGCGGGCGCACATCGAATTCGCCATCGAGGAGAATCGCAAGCGCGGCATGCGCGAACGAGATGCACGCACCAAGGCGCTGCAAATGTTCGGCGGGGTGACGCAGACCCGGGAAGCCTACCGCTCGCAGCAGGGTTTCCCGTTCTTCGAGAGTCTGGCTCGCGATACGCAATATGCGGTGCGCCAGTTGCTCAAGTCTCCGATATTTGCCGTCACAGCCATTCTTACGCTCGCGCTGGGGATCGGAGCGACTACAGCGATCTTCACGATGATGAATGCGGTGTTGTTGCGGTCGCTTCCGGTGCCAAATCCACAGCAACTGGTCTATCTTCACGTACCGGATGGGCAGCCCTATGGAGCGTTCAATACCGGCGATAGCGAGACTTCGTTTTCGCTGCCGGTCTTCGATGCAATGCGCTCGGATCGACATGCGTTCTCCGACGTGATGGCCTTCGTTCCGCTGAGCGATGACGGAAAGGTTGCAGTCAGAGTGGACGACGGCGAGCCGGAACAAATCTCATCGGAAATGGTCAGCGGGAACTTTTTCTCCGGGCTGGGCGTGTCCATGGCGCGCGGCAGAGGCTTTTCCCTTGACGATGAAAAACAGAATGCTCCCGTCGCCGTTCTCAGCTACGCGTATTGGACGCGTGGTTTCGCGCGCAACCCGGCGGTGCTGGGACAGACCATCTATGTGAAAGGAACTCCGTTCACGATCGTAGGCATTGCGGCGGGGGGATTCCCCGGCGTCGAGCCCGGCGCGCTCACCGATTTATGGATACCTCTACAGCGCCGCACGGAGCTGAACGCGTGGGGCAACTCTCCGGACCAGACGGTCTACACCTCGCCGAACTGGTGGTGTCTGCGATTGATCGCGCGCCTTGCGCCGGGCGTGACTGCGCAGCAGGCCGTGGCCGAAGCCACTCTGGGATTCCAGGCGGCTGCTTACGCGAGTCTCGGCACGCCCGACCCGCAGCATCCGAAGGTGAAGCTCGCACTTGCGCCGGCAAAAGGCACTGAAGGCCTGGGCGATAACTACCGCGAGCCAATCACGATATTGATGGCGCTGGTTATCCTTGTCCTGCTGATCGCGTGCAGCAACGTGGTCATGCTGATTGTGGCCCGCAACGCGTCGAGGCAACGCGACTTCAGCCTGCGCATGGCTCTCGGAGCTCAACGCAGCACGCTGCTGCGTCAATTGATGACGGAAAGCGGCTTGCTGGTTGTATCGGGAACAGTGCTGGGCTGGCTGTTTGCGTTCAGCGCGGCACGCGCACTGGCGGCCTGGGCGCAACTGCAAGTGAATCTCGCGCCGGACGGCACCATCCTGCTCTTCGCCTGCACGGTTTCCATTCTTTCCGCATTTGCATTCGGCCTCGCTCCATTGCGAACAGCTACCAGTGCTCCGGTCAACTCGGCCTTGCGTGCATCGGCTTCCACCAGCTACCAACGCAATCGCGGCGGCAGCGCGGTGCTTATGCTTCAGGTGGCGCTCTGCTTCACGCTATTGGTGGCGGCCGGGTTACTGGTGCGAACGCTGCTCAACTACGAGCACACGAATCTTGGCATGGATGCACAGAAGTTGCTGGTCTTCGGTATTACGCCGCAAAAGTCGACCACCAACGAAGCCAGGTTCGCGTTTTATCGCGCGCTTATTGACCGCATGCGCGTTCTTCCCGGCGTGGAGTCCGCAACCCTTCTGGATAACCGCCTGGGAAGCGGCTGGGCCAACAACGACGAGCCGATCGTCGACGGCGTGTCCTACCCATTCGGCCAGATTCCGCTGCGCACCAACAACGTTGGGCCGGACTTTCTCCATACGCTCGGCATTCCACTGCTCGAGGGCCGCGACATTGAAGATCGGGATGCGCCGACATCTGAGCGAGTCGCCATCGTGAATGAGACGTTTGTGAAACAGCTTCTGCCGAATACCAATCCCATCGGCCATCATCTGGGCAATCGCAAGAGCCATCCGTACACCATCGTCGGCGTCGCCAAAGACAGCAAGTATCGCAGCGTCGACGAGAAGCCGCGCGCCATGGCCTATTATCCCTACACCCAGAACGGCGATGCCGCGGAAACACTGCAGGTTGAACTGCGCACTGCCGGCAATCCGCTTGCTCTTCTTCCGTCCGCTGAGAGAGCCGTGCATGAATTGGACCCGGCCATTCCGCTGGAAAAACCCATGACTCAGGCCGCCGTTTTCGAGGACTCGTATGCGCAGCAGCGACTGTTCGCACGTCTGGCGATGTTTTTCGGGCTGCTTGCCGCTCTGCTCGTCGGCATCGGCCTTTACGGCACTCTGTCGTACCGCGTCAGCCGCAGGAGCACGGAGATCGGCGTGCGCATGGCATTGGGCGCGCAGCGCCGGCAGGTTCTCGCCATGGTGTTTCGCGAAACCTTCATGATCGCCGCCGTTGGAATCGCGGCCGGAATCCCCCTCGCGCTGGTTGCCGGCCACTTCATGAGCTCGATGCTGTTCGGGCTCCAACCCTACGATCCATTCGCGGGCGTCGCCGCGCTGGCGGGTGTTGCTGCCATCAGCGTTTTGTCCGGCTATTTGCCTGCGCACCGAGCCGCATCCATCGACCCCATGCGCGCGCTGCGAACAGAATAGGAGCGGAACGTGGACTTCCTACGCATTTTCATCAGCCGATGCACGGCGCTCTTCCGGAGAGGAACGCTTGACGCAGACCTCGACGAAGAGTTGCAAGCTCATCTTGACTTAGCCGTGGAAGAAAACCGCAAACGGGGAATGACTGAAGCTGAGGCGCGCAACGCGGCGCTGCGCGGGTTCGGCGGATTCACGCAAACCAAAGAGCGCTATCGCTTGCAGCGGGGCCTGCCCTTCGTCGAAACGCTCGGCCGCGATGTTCGCTATGCGCTGCGCCAACTGCGCAAGTCGCCGGGCTTCACGCTGACCGCGGTGCTGACGCTGGCCGTTGGCATTGGCGGAGTTGCCGCGGTCTATTCAGTTGTCGAGGCAGTGCTGCTTCGACCTCTGCCCTTTTATCAGCCGGACCGCCTGGTTCGTCTGCATGAGGGCGTCGAACACCAGTTCGACCAGGCCGATCTGCCTGCGCCCGACGTGATTCGATTCGCCCGCGACAACAAGGCCTTTACGCAGGTCGGCGGCTTTGTTTCGGCGGGATTCGAAGTGAGCGGCGCAGGCAAGCCGTTTCAGGCAAAGGCTGAACGCATTACTGCTTCTCTGCTTCCGCTGTTGGGCATGCAGCCCATGCTGGGCCGCGGCTTCACTCAGAGCGAGGACGATAATTCGGCGCCGGTTGCAGTGATCAGTTACGCCGTGTGGCGCGAGCGCTTTCTTTTCAATCCCAACGTGATTGGCGCAACCATCGATCTCGATCGCCGCCCCTACACCATCATCGGCGTCATGCGGCGCGGCTTTGAGTTTCCTCTCGACGGCGGCCGCTTGAGCCATCGCGATATGTGGGTGCCGATGAGTTTTACTCCCAATGAAAAGCAGGATGAGACGGACGACTTTCAGTACGGCGCCATCGCGCGCCTCAAGCCCGGAGTGACGTTCGTTCAGGCGCAAGGCGATCTCCGCCGCATGGTGGCGAGCGTTGAAGCGGCGATCCCTCCGCAATATGGAATTCATCTCACCAGCAACGTTCAGTCTCTGCAAGAGGAAACGGTGCATGGCGCGCGACCGTTGTTGAATGCACTGCTGGCCGCGGCCGGTCTGATCCTGCTGATCGCCTGCGCGAATCTCGCCAACCTTTTGCTGGTGCGCTCCGCAGGCCGCCGCCGCGAGTTTGGCGTGCGCGTTGCCCTGGGCGCAGCGCGTAAAACCATTTTGCGACAGCTATTCACGGAGAGCCTGCTTCTCGCCGCCATCGGCGGCGTGCTGGGGATTGCGCTTGCCGTGGGATTAGTGCACATCGCGGCAGCCACGCTGCCAGGCACGCTGCCACGACTCAATGAAATCGCTGTGCGATGGCCGGTATTACTGCTTGCATTGGGATTGACGTGCGCCACAGGGGTGTTGTGCGGATGGGCTCCGGCGCTGACCGGCATCAAGGCAGATGTGATGCACTCGCTGCGCGACGGCGGCCAGAGCGCAGGCCAGGGCCGTTCGCAAAATAGAATGCGCGCGACCCTTGCCGCGTTGGAGATCGCACTGGCCATGCTGTTGCTGGTTGCTTCCGGCCTGCTGCTGCGCAGCTTCGCAAAGATGCTTGCCACCGATCCTGGGTTTGAGCCCAAGCATGTGCTGAGCGCCTCGCTCACGCTGCCCGAGCACGATTATCCATCGGAGCAGAAGGTGAACGAATTCTATCGGGATCTATTGCAGCAGCTCGGCACCCTTCCCGAGGTAAGCTCAGTGGGCGCGGCCACCAACATTCCCGTCATCGGCATGAACTCCGATCGCGCATTTATTCCCGAAGGATATTCCCCTCGAGACGGCCACAACTGGCTCAGTGTTTCAAATTACTTTGTGCTCGGCGACTACTTGCGCGCCATGCGCATTCCCCTGTTAGAGGGGCGCTACTTCACCGCTGCCGACGATCGGCCCGATGCCCCTCTAGTAGCGATTGTCAGCCAGACGACGGCGCGCCAGCATTGGCCCGGCATGGATGCCGTGGGCCGGCGCTTCAGAATGGGCGGCAGTCCGAACAGCACCCGGTCTTTGATTACCGTCGTCGGTGTTGTGGGCGATGTGCGCCAGGGTGCGCTCGATCAAGCCGTCTATCCGCAGATGTATGAGCCGCTCCAGCAGAGCCGCCGGCAGTGGGAGACTGAGGCTCAGCATGAAATCTCTCCGTCTCGCGACCTGCACATTGTGCTGAATACGTCGGGGAATCCATTGGCGCTGGAAACAACACTTGAAAAGACGGTGCATCAGCTCGATCCCTTGCTTGCCGTATCGGACATGTACACCATGCAGGAGGTGGTCGCGAACACTGAAACATCGCGGCGATTCAGCACCGGCATTCTCACGGCGTTTGCAAGCATCGCTCTTGCGCTTGCGTTGCTGGGCATCTATGGCGTGCTCGCGTACTCCGTTAACCAGCGGGTTCGGGAGATTGCTATCCGCATGGCCCTGGGAGCAACGCGCCAGCAAGTGCTTTGGGGAACGTTGCGCAACGCACTCGCGCTGGCCGGGGTGGGCATCGCAGTGGGTTTGATTGCTTCCGCCGGGCTGACGCGTTTTCTCAGCAGCCTTCTCTATGACGTGCAGCCGCTGGATGCCGGCGCCATTGCCGGCGCGGTGCTGGTGTTGGCAGTCTGCGCGGCGGCGGCGGGCCTCATTCCCGCGCGCCGCGCTGCTTCCACTGACCCCATGCGCGCGTTGAGAACCGAGTAAGCGAGGTTGCGGATGCCCCGTCCGCTATCCTAAGCTGGATGCAATTCTCCGCCGTCACCTCGCCGCGCCTGCGCATTTTCCTTTTCCTTTGCGTGCTGGCGGCAACTCCGGCTGCGCGCATTGCGCGCGCCCAGGCCGGCGCCGTGACGCTCACGCCTGCGCTGGTCGAAGCTGGCTCGCCGGAGTTGATTCGCGTTGACGCTCCGGCAACAGCGACGCTTGACGGCGATTGGATGGGCCGCAAGCTCGAGTTTTTTCGCGGACGAAACAGCCAGGCATGGTTTGCGCTGGAAGGAGTGGATGTGGAAGGGGCCGTGGGCCCTTCGAATCTCAAGATCAGTGTGCGACTCGCCAACGGCGAAGTCCACGACCTGACACGGACCGTCGAAGTCCACACAGCGCATTACCTCACGGGCAAGCTCACCGTTCCGCCCAAATTCGTCTCGCCGGGGCCGGAGGCGCTGAAGCAGATCGAGGAGGAATCAAAGCTAAAGGCAAAAGTCTTTGCCGCCAGTGCAGCGGAGCCGTTGTGGACATCCAGCTTTCGCGCACCTGTAACCGCTCAGCCGACAGACAGCTTTGGTACCCGCCGCATGTTCAACGGCAAGCTGGCCAGCATTCATAAAGGGATGGATTATCGCGCGGCGATGGGCACGCCTGTCCGCGCCGGCAACAGCGGTGTGGTGGTGCTGGCTCGTCCGCTTTACTTCGAAGGCAACTGCGTCATCATCGACCATGGCCTCGGCCTGTACACGCTCTCCATGCACTTCAGCCGCATCGACGTGCATGAGGGACAACGCGTTGCGGTTGGCGACCAACTCGGCCTCAGCGGAGCGACAGGCCGCGTGACCGGCCCGCATCTGCATTGGGCCGTCCGCTGGCAGGGCGCCTATCTCGACCCCGCCAAGCTGTTGCGGCTTGACCTGAGCTCGGTCCGCTAGCGCGAGACGGCTTCTTCTTCGACGCCCCGAGCAGGACCTCCGGGCTCGATAGAAGAAATCTCCGCGGCTGCCTTCTCTTCCCGAAGCGCCTTGAACGCGCGATACACAAACCAGCCCAAGTACCAGCCGTCAATGAACTTGTAGGGGGGTTCGCCGGTGGTGTAGTGCCCGCACGGCAGCACTCGCGGCTCGAAGTTCAGGCCGTAGCGCTTGAATGCTTCGACGACCTGCAACGAGTACTCCCGGGGGAATGTCAGGTCGTAGTCGGCGTAAACCAGAAGCACACGCTTGTCCGGTCCGCCGGCTTCGAGACCGGCAAAGCGCTCGTAGTAGCTGCACGGGCTCACCGCGGACCATAGCGCGCGCACGCGGTCCTGGGTCAGGCCGGCTTCTTCGAGAGCCTGCTTCACGTGGCGCGTACTCTGGCCGGCCCAGGTCACATCGCCAAACGCCGTAGACGCGTGGTTGAAGGCATTCACGCGGATGCGCTTGTCAAAGGTGCTGGCCAGAAAGGCATAGCAGGAGCCGAGACTGGTGCCCAGCACGCCGAAATGCTCGTAGCCCTGCTCCTCAAGCCAGTCAAGGCAGCAGCGGATATCCACCACTGCCTGCCTGCAGGCCGCTAGCGTCCGCCCGATGTTGGCGCTCACCGAGTAGTCTGACCGCTCCAGCTCCGACGGCCGGCGAATATCGTGGTAGGGCATCGACAGCCGCAGCGCGGAAACTCCCATGCGGTTGAAGATGGCGCACAAGGAGTTGTGGCTGAACCCATCCGAATTCCACTGCGGCAGCACCACGATGGCCTGCTTGGGCCGCTTGGGATCTTTGTGCGCAGGAGCCGGGTACCAGCGCGCGTTGACTTGGTCGTTCTCGGGATAAGGCGACCGCTCCGGCGAGGTAAAGCGCAGAAACTGCGCGGGAGCCAGCTTGCCCTCGGCGGCCTGCTGCCGGATCGCTGCTTCCTGGGCCAGGGTTTCCGGCCGCACATTGGTTGGATAGAGTTCCGGATGGCGTTCTTCCAGGCGGAAATCCGTCGGCCGTTCGTAGCCGAAGAACTTGTCGCCATGGCGGATCAGCAATTCATTGATGCGCACCATGGCAGCTTCCGCCGCTGCCGGGTCGCGCACTATCTCCGCTCTCGGCAACGCCGCGCCAAGTCCGTGGGCCTCAAGGAAGGGCTCGATCCACTCGAAGCCCCACTCCAGCGGGCGCACCACGCGGTTCTCGTCGCGAGTGGTCAGCCGCGTTTCCCATTCATACATCCAGCGCGCGTATTTCTTCTTGAACATGTCTCAACTTCAAGTTTATCAGTCTGGGAAGCGCGCGGAGGCCGGGCGCCGGCAGGGGTGTGGCGGGCGTCACAATTGCGCTTTCTGCCTTATGCCGGCCGGGTTGCGCGCCAGTCTGCTATCGCCCACCAGAAGCTGAGAACCGTGATCAGGACGATGATTCCCAGCGAGCTCACGCAGTAGATGCAATAGACCTCGAGCACGTATTTCTCGATATAGGTTAGGTAGAGCGAGAATCCCAGCGCACCAATCGCCAGCCCGGCCAACAGGCGGCGACGCCCGAAGAACGCCAGCCCAATCATTGCCATGTAACCGGCAATCCCGAGCGCCGCTACCGGAATGTGCAATATCTCCGCAAACGGGCTGTGGTTCACGATGCCGCAATCCCACTTGGCATTGATGTCGCACGGCTCAGTCGCGGTCGAGTAGTGAACCTGCAATGCCAGCGCGGACACCACCACGCCAGCCAGGGCAAGAATTGCGAGTAAGTAGCGCATCGTCTCTTGGTTTCGATGCTATCAGAGGGGTTCGGCGGGACCGGATGCGGCAGAACGCCGCAGGGTAGGATAGGTAGATGGAGCAGCAATCGCGCGGCGGCCAACGCGTCGCCTTCTTCGGCGGCAGTTTTGACCCACCCCACCAGGCTCACCTGGCAGTAGCGCGCGCTGCCCGTGCGGCGCTGGCACTGGATACGGTGCTCTTCGCTCCGGTGGGCGCGCAGCCGCTCAAGCCTTTGGGATCAACAGCCAGCTTTGAGGACCGCGTGGAGATGACCCGCCTGGCCGTCGACGGCATTCCGGGCTTCGAAGTTTCGCTCATTGACGCCCCCAAGCCCTCCGCCGCACCGAACTATACGTTTGAAACCCTCCTCCAGTTGCGTGCGGAAATGGCGCCCGGCGGGGCGCTGTTTTTCCTGATGGGGGCAGACTCGTTTTTGGGTTTGAAACGCTGGCACCGGTCGGCGGAGATCCCCTTTGTGGCTCCGATGATCGTCGCGTCGCGGCCCGGTCAGCCGCTGGACGACCTGCGGGCCGCTTTGCCGCATGGCCTGACCATGGAAAT
>JBKQNU010000006.1:0-29282 GCA_052145815.1 Occallatibacter sp. | reverse complement strand
TTCTGCGTTAAGTCGTGAAAAAATGTCGCGTCTTTGCCACAAAACTCCTTCTGGAGTGCCTTTAGTAGATATAGGACCTCTTATGCGGAACCGCAGGGGAGCAGTACAAGATTCCTCAGGATCCGACGGCACGGATTGATTCTCAACGCGACAGAAGTGACGTCTGCTCCACAGGAAGTATTTGTCGATGCTAGCGGGATGAGACGTCGGCGGAACGAGCGGGGACTCTCCGGTCTGAAAGTGCCGCACCTTCAACCACGTTTGAATACGAACTTCTTGGCCTTGGGAAGATCCCTATCGAGGCGCGTATGGCAACTCTCCCCAAATTGCCGGAGCGCTCCCAAGAGTGGAGTGCAGAAGCGATAGCCATGGCTTCTCAGGCCAAAGTGCTTTCTGGATCCAAACTTGAGCAACTTGTGGTCCGCCTACAGCGCCACAGCGGGCGTCCAAAGGAAGCCTGCTGGCGGTTCATCATCCAGTACGGAATCAAAGGACAGCAAGACCATCGGCGATGGACCGAGACCGAGTTTGAGATCGTTCGCGAGGAACTTGTGAAGCGATCGATCGAAGAAGTAGCGAGGAAACTCAATCGGACAAGGACAGCGGGCGGCGGCGAATCCCCGTTGACAAACACATCCGGCGCAGCCTGGATTAGCTTCCATAAAACCCCCGGCGCTTCGCTCTCAAGTGCGTCTTCCAACGTGAGGTCCACGCACTTGCTAAAATCCCCGTTGAAATCGACCTGCCGAAGCCGCCGCTTAAACGCCATGGTTGCCGGTATCACGGCCCGGTCATTCGTCGTGAGGATCAGCGTGTGCGACGGCTTAAACCCTTCGGTGTTCTTGTACAAATCGGCCCCGGCCAATGAATCGCCGCCCGTCAAGGCTTTAAGCAGAGTCCAGTCCAGATGACCGCTTACCGTCTCTCCGGTGAAGGCAAGGCGCCTCCCCTTGAGCCGCCCCATAAGCCGTTTGTTGCGGTCCTCAGAGCCTTTATTGTGTTGAATGTCCTCCGGCCTCAGCGCGGCGGATAGGTCCCGGCCAATAATCTTCTCCAGCAACCTCAAGAGCGCGCCCTTAGCATCAAAGTCCCCGCTTGACTTCGGCGGAAGCCACGGCTTGACCTCGCACAAAACCCCGCCCAAGAAGGCGGCTTGCTTAAGCTGTTTCCGGGGGTCCCGTTGTCCCGCCTCCGGCGCGGGATAGCGGTCAAATAGTTCGTCTAGGTAACGCCGGATTGCCATACGCAGCAATGCGTCTCCAGGGTCTCCCAACGCCCAACGCTTGCCCGGAATCCAGACTCCGGTCGCGTTCTCCAGGTCGTAGATGCGGACAAAGCCGTCATGCGCTTCAATGAAGGCGCGGGCAATGTCACTGTGTGTCATCGGTGGCAGCTTCCCGAAGTACGGAGCCAAACCGGGATTCCGCCGCTCTAGTTCATCACGCAACTCGCGCCAATGACAACGGACGCAATGCGAGTGAAAACATTTGAAGCCGTTCCCAAGTCCGGCGATGAAACTGACTACAGTATCGCGGCGCGATTCGTCGCTATGCTCTTGGCTCCATGGGCACTCAATCTCGACTTGCCATCCGCCCGCGACCTCACGCGGCTCAGAGCGCAAAGCCACGCCGTAGTAATCCAGGAATCCGAGCAAGCTAACCAGCTTCACATCGTCTGATTGCTTATGCGCATGGACGGGCAGCCCCTTGGGCGCCAGCGCGCTCAACAGTTCTGAAGACACCGGTTTGAGCGGAGCAGTCTCCACGATTGCCGAACGCCTCCAAGGCCGCTCTGCGCTGTCCTGACCCTTGCGCGCGATGGAGCCGTAAAGTTTGCAGATGCGGGATGCATTGAAATTCCCGCCGTCCACAAGAGGGAAGAGCTGCTTTAAGCGGGACAGGACATTCCGCACCAACTCCGTTGAGACCGCGTCATTGGGGAGATCCAGGCCGTAGAGCAAATGCCAGCCGTTCGCGGAATCGCAGAGCATTGGCTCCGGCCATCCCCGGCTATTGAGGTACTCCCGGACAGCTTCCGCTTGGTCCCGCGCTGTTTGCTTCTCCGCTGCCGTGGTGTTGGTTCCTGCGGGACGTTCGGGGTCTAAGTCAATGAGCAAACGCACGCGGCGCTCAATATCTGCGTCACCGGCTGTGTTGCCCGTGAGTGTCAGCGATGTCGGGTTAATAGTTGCGTGAAAGCCCTCCGGCAGTTTCAAAGGATTGAGGGTGAAATAGCACGCCTTGTATTCCTTCGTCTCGTTCGCTACCGCCCGGAGAGCGGCGTCCCAATCGGTGAAGTACCCCGCAAACACGCTCTTGTCGCGAAGCAGCCTTACTTCGTGTGTCCCGCAAAGAATCATAGCTTCCCCTTCTCGATCAGGTCATCGACTGTGGTTTTGCAGGTGCCCGGCGTCCCGAAAACATCCCGGCGCCAACGCTCTTTTCGCGCCGTCTCGTTTTCAGCGAGGCGCGGAATGCCTGCTTCGTCTGGTGGAATCAACTTAACCGCGCAGTCAACGCCGACACTGAGCTGGTTTTCAAAGATTCCGGGGAAACGCCTTAGCTCCTTGGGGTAGGTGACTGTGTGCCCAAAACGCATCGGCGCGTTGCAAAGCATACAGCGTCTGCCTTCGCCTGTTCTTGAGCCCACCGTGGTCTCGCAACGCTGGTACACCCATCCGCCCTCAGTCCCGACGATCGCCTTACGCCGGTACTCGGGATTGTCCCGCACATCCCGGACAACTTGGGGCATCCGGTCCGATATCTTGCGCTCACGTATCATTGACAATTCCTTCCCGGCAGCTCAAGGTTGCTGCCGTGCCTTAATTCAGTACACTACGATATGGGCATGGAAACAGTACCTAAAAAACATACCCATTTCTGACCGCCGGTTGAGCTGCAGTTTCGGAATCTTTCCGGCAGACAAAGATTCCTGTCTTGAAACTTTCTCAAATACACTAGAATTTGGGTATGAACACCGTACCGAAAAAACATACCCAATTCTCTCTGCCGGTTGAGCTGCAGTTTCGGGCGATTCACACAACATGGACGCCGGGAGAAACCAGCGACGGTCAACGTGCCCTCTTCCCCGCCGTGAGTCAGCAGGATAAGGGAAGGCTTGCGAAGGTCCGTGACCCCGAAGAGATTCGGAACCAATTCTTCAGGATGGGGGACGTCGAGGATTCCGCCTTGGAGTTTCTAAACTCCGTAGGCGTGTGGCTCGCGGTGAGCGATATGCGGGGGCGGATGGATGAAATAATTGAACCCCGCGTGCGGGCAATGCGTTTCCAGGGTGCGTTCGGGCATCGTTATTTCAACGGGCGCGCGCAAGTGATAAACGTCGAGTATTTAGTCGGGGAGCGGAGATACTGGCGCGAATTGTGCCGAGACCGCGCTAAGTTGCGTGCCGCGTTCGGGGCCGCACCCACGGACAGCGATTGGTTCACATTGATGAGCAACACCTTGCCCGTTCATCTAGAGTGGAGGGACAGCCATCCGCACGCAGTGATTCAGCCAATTACCGGCACGGAGCTGCTCACAGCTTTGGCTTGGATGGACATCATCTCGGGGCGCGAGTGCAAAATATGCCAAAATCCGAAGTGCGGGATTGAATACACGGGGGGCGGGAGCAAGTTCTGTGACGCGCTTTGTGAACGCGCAAACACGAAACGTGAGTATCGGAACCGACTAAAGCAGGCAGAAGCCCTGATCCGCACCAACCTGGACCTCTCCATCCAAAAAATGATAGTAAAAATCGCGGAAGAAGTGGGCGTCAAACGCGAGCGGGAATGGGTCATTAAGGTTAAGGCGCGGGTTCAAACTCGAAAGCGGTAGAATGTCGCTCTTGAATTCGGGTGGTGACGTAGGATGGGGCAAAACCACGGCGGCCAAATTGGAAAAGCAGATTTACACCATCCGGGAGGTTGCGGGGTTGATGGGCTTCTCACGGACCACCGTTGCGCGTTTGTTTGAGAATGAGCGCGGCGTCATCATCTTGACGGCTCCCGCACGGAAGGATCGAAAGCGTGCCGCCAAGCGAAGCATCCGCATTCCCCGCGCTGTTTATGAGCGCGTCATCGATAAGTTGACGGTGAAATAACGCAAATCCGCCAATCCCCATCGAGGCCCATTGGGATTTTGCCGAAGACGGAACTTCACTGACCTAATGCGGGCTTCTGCGATCGAAGCTCGTCGAGAGCGTTGACGGGTTTTTTGCGTAAATCGAGAAATGCTCCTGGCGACATCGGCGTTTTGTCGGGACCAAATGATCTCTACCTTTTCTGGAGAAAGCACATCGGCCATGCAAACATCGCCCTAAACCTCTTTCATGGCTTTACGCCGTCTAGTCAAGGACTTCCGGCTAAACGGCCACATTGTTCAGTTTCAACCATGCTGCAATAACCTCATGTTTTCTTATGACAGCGGCAACGTAATCCTGTCTTCCCGCAGTCGTAAGATCTTGGACGATCCGGTCTCGTACAGCTGTAGCAGACTTCTGATTCAGTTTGAAATCCTGATCCTCCAGAATCCAACAAAACGCTCGCGCGAATTCATAGAATTCGAAACCGCGATCCCGAGCAGAACCCCGAATCTCAATCGCCGTTGTAAGTTCCGCTATCGCCTCGTCTAGATTAGGATTTCTTTGATCCTTCAGCGCGAAGCCCAGTTGTCCATGATTAGCATGGTATATTCCGTCAACGTCGCACGCAATTAGTGCACGAAAAATCGGAATTGCCCTTTCCATTCTTGGTTTAGTATCCCGATCTTCCCAATTGTTTCTCCGCGCTTCCTCGGCCTGATAGAAGATTTGAGCTTTGAATGGACCTGAGGCCTTCTTGATTGCGTCGAAAAGCTCGGTTTGGTCGGGAGGCGAACCAGTGGATGGGTTAAGCTGCTTTATAACCAGATTCAACGCCCTTGCATCCAGTTCGCTCTGCTCCTTCACTTCTTGAATTCGATTCGTAAGCGCCTCGAAGTCTGCAACTGTCATTAGTCCACCTAAGTAAAGTCGAGTCCAAAGGAAGGCGAGAAAGAACCCATCGAAGGCGAAATAGATGATCGAGCCAGTGGCAAAAGCACCGGCGTTGGCGAGACCGCCAAATCCAGGCGCAAGCGAGGCACCGAGATCACGAACCCATGTGCAAATTGCACCTATCTGTGTGAGCCCCGCCCCTACGAGGATCTTGGTGAGCCAATCAGAAATCTGTTCAAGGTTTGTGTTGGGGCGCACGCTTGAACGGTCACGGCCTTCAGCCGGCGCCGGTTTAGCTTGTTGGTCCGCAGGGTCAGGTTCTCCCTGCGTGGTCCTTGGCACGCCAAATAAGAATCCTAGAAACGCACCGACAAGCGTAGAAGCCGCCCCAATCATCGACGCAACGCCAAAAACACTCAAGGGTTGTGCCGTTGAGATGGCAAAGGTTAGAATCACTAGCAAGCCAAGCAGAAATGACGCTAGGATGCAGAATAGAGCCCATTCTCTGAGATCACGATGGCTCTTTTGCTCTCCTCCTCCATTTATCGCCATTTTTCCTCCTCATAGCCGCCCGATGGGATCATTAGCCTGACCAGCTGATGACTTCTGGGCATTGATTCCTAGGGCGGCGTTTAGCGGATTCTCATTCTACTCCTCACCTGAATCTCCCCTCCGCGCGGATTCCTCAATGTATCGGGGTTCAATATGCGGCGCAACCCGCGTTCGCATTAGCACCGGGGGGCTGAGGATCGGTTCTGTCATGGCGTCAGGCGAGTATTCCAACTCCAATCCGTCAAGTTAAAACCCCCATCAGCGTGTAATGTGGTCTCGAAATCCGAAAGCCGGCTCTAGGCGATCGGTAATGCGAAGTCTTAGTGCTGTATCTAGAGCGCCCCCACGGACAGCTTGAGTGCGAGTGCTCTGGGCAAGGGCGCTTCTGATACAGCGACTTCGTTCAAGTCGGCCAATGTACCGAGATCTCAGGAGCAGCTCGGGGCAGGAAAACGGACCCTACGGCGTTTGTCAGTCCTCTTCAGACGAATCGGGCATTTGTGACCAGAAAGATTCAATGATTCACCTATTTGGTCTGCTGGCAAAAGCCGGGAATCGAAATCTCTGGGTCAACCGTAACTCGGCCAACAGTCGCCGGAAACGTTGCGGGAGCAGAACTGAACGGTCTCGCCGGTTTCACGCGCGAGTCCCTGTCGATTAGATCCTCGCGGTCACACTCACGCCGTTTTTGTTTCCAGTCCCATCGAAATCCTCGAAGGGAAGGAAGGGCCGTCTGTTTCCGCGGATTGCAGTTGCTTTCGGCCTGGGCAGAAGTTTCTTAAAGGCATCTCTACATGCTACATTGTGGCCAGGAATCAAGCGCTCGCCCGAGCGTTGTCCATCCGTTCGAGTAGGTGCTCTTGCCCATTGGCAGGTTGCCTATCTATGTCTCAAATGGGAAGTATCCAGCGGATCTTGATTCCCCGGTCCCGGTTCCGCGACCTTGAATTAATCAACGCGGCACTCGAAACCCCACTGAAGTAAAAGGAGCGGAACCATGCGGGCTACGGATCTATCATTGCGGCAGAATTGCCGAGACGCTGGTAGACCGCCTTCGGCGCTCGCGAGAATTGACCCGGGTTTGCTCACCAAAAGTGACCCACCAGCTTGTTGCCGGCATCGTTGACGTCGATGTTGTTGGGGATGACAGGATGATCATTTGGCCGGATTTGGCGCGCGCCAACCTGTTCGGGAAGACACTCTCGGACGTTTTCGGCTACTTTTCCGCTCCTCGAAGGGCCTTACACGCCTCCGGCGTGGATGAGTCGAGGGCAAACCCCGCACGCCTTCGGCGCGGATGATACTTTCTTGGTTCTCGCCCTGGTCACAACGTGTTCTTGGTGTGGGTCACTCTAAACGAGCACAAGTGGGTCATTCTTCGTTAGCGCCAAAGGACCGCAGATCGCTACCCTGAAGTAGGCAAGGGATTACCGATCTTCCTGAGCAACAGCGTCAACTGAAGGCGATCATCGAGGCGGACCGCAGCGAGTTCGCGCTCAGGGGGGGGGGGCCAGCCGTCGTTTCCCAGGCGATAACCGCTGCACTGCCGGTAGTCCGCTTAGCACTCCGCCAAAGTCTCGGAAGAAGTTCGAGATGCCAACGCTTCGGGACTGATCGGCCAAGCTTGCCGGCAAGATGGAAGTAGCCCGCTTCCTAGCCGGACGGGGGGGCGTCTCTGAATACGGATAAGATCAGCCGCGTACCGTCATCCACGGAACCCCAAGCAAAGGCGTCAACCTGGAAATGCCCTGCAAATGACCCGATGCTTACATCTTCTCGCCTAGACATGGCCGCGGAGGCTCCCACTGCTGCGAGATGCGACACCAGAGACCCCGGACGTGCCTTACATTTTCGGATTGGAATAAAGGCGTCACGGCATAAGTGCCATTGGGGCGTCAGGCGGGAATAGAGCGGTTCAGAGGCCGCCACATCCGGACGCATCCTCCAGAGAATCGCACCCTGTATTGAAGTCGAGGCTACATCCGGGTCGCCAAGACGCTCAACAAAGCAATGAATAGTGACCCGCAAACGGCTCGCCTGTGTAATGGCGAACTCCGCCAAGTTCGCTTCGGCCGCCGCCTTGCAACAGCCCGAAGGAATGAGGAGCATTCTAGCCGCATATTCGGCAAGCGCCTCCTCCGCCGGGCTTGATCCCAATCGGAGGGTCACTTCGTCATGTTCTTCGCCTCGCCTGTGAATCAGCAGATGACCAAGTTCGTGGGCAACTGAAAGCCGGGCGGTGGGATAATCGACTGAATCAGGAATCGTAATAAGAGCCCGGGAGCCCTTGAACGACACCCTCCCGGTATGCCCCTGACGCGACTCCCAGCTGTCAGTAGAGTAGACGTTCGCATCTCTAGATTTCGCGCGAATTCCGGTTACGGTTGCACCATAGATTTCGCATAGTTTCTCGACAACAATTGGAGCAGCTTGTCGATCCTTCTGATTCCAATACCTAAACAAAAGGATGTCGGTAGCCATCTTCATGGCCTTGCTTGGACAGTCCATTCCAATCTCGCGGACAAATCTCCTCACGGCTAGCGAGGTGTTATTTGGATCCCACGCTTCACCGATGAGGGGCCGCAATCGCGGATCCAGCGGGTCCAGCGACGACTGTAAAAAGGTCAGCGAACTCATTTCGGCGGATCCATCCCCGGGAGTTTGAGTTGATGATCGTCTTGGTTCGCCGAAGCGGCCGACACCTCGTTGATAATCCTCCGGAGCCTCGAAGTAAGATCTTCTTTTGGGTCGCTCAGGCGCATCCTTGCCGGCACCTCGGCGTCGATGCGATCGATCACAGCCGATAGTCGGTTCGGAGCAATATCACCCTTCAGCGGCCCCGCCAGCAGGCCATATACTCCGCGGTCGTCACGGGCCAACTCTTCAGCAAGCAATTGATCGTTGGGAAAGTGGAGTTCACTTTCCAACGCCCACTCGACAACGGGCTGCTTCTCCCAATATGCGAGGTCCAGATATGCAGCGAACTGCCAGATTGAACGATACATTTCCTGAACGGCCAATATCTCGTCTTGATACGGCTTGAGTCCCTCTGGGGTAACTTGGGTGAGATCTTTCAACTGCGCGACCTTGGAGAAGTCGGAGCCTACGACAAGAACTTCGGCCACTTTCAGCGATGTCCTCCTCCGAGGACAATGAACAAAAATGGAACCTAGAGGGAGTTTGCAAACACTCTCAATTTTTCGCTCAAGTTCATAGCGATTTCCAGGTTGGGAATAGCGATTCGCAATTTGCTCCTCAGTATCCCCGCCGGTATGGTGAGCTTCGCGTAGGCGGAAGGCTAGTTTTGGATAGCGGCGAGCAGTTAGACGCCAGATCACATTCTGCGCACTTTGAGCCCGCGACAAAAGCGTCGAAATCTGAGCAGTGCTCAAGACGTCGCCAGTCGGGATTTCCGGGAGGATAGACTCAATGCACTTTGCCAGGACGTCCGCAATTCGGGGGTTCAACGATCCGGCGTTGTGCAGAACCTCCAGCCACGAAGCCGGCTTGGGAGAAGCCGACTCGGCGGAAAGCCGCGGTACCAGACGGGCCAGATTTTCAGATATCTGCATTAGGGCCCGGATGAACTCTTGGTCCCCGAGCACCTGCATCCAGGGCGGCAGGTCATGCAGTCCCAAGAGTTGCACCGCAGTCCCCAGCATTGCCCCAGCAGCGCATTTCGTTGGGTGAAACAGAACTCGTTCATTTATCAGATAGCGGGCCTTTAGGATGCCGCTCATCTCGGAGAGCACGTCGTAGCGCATTTTGTCCGTAAAAATTTGAACCGCAGTTCGGATACACGTGCGCTTGTCCGGCGACAGCGGACCTTCCACGCTGGCGAGGCAAAGATACCTAAGAAATCGATCGTCGAACTGTACTCGCAGCCCGGCATTTTCGGCATCACGGCGTGCATAGTCCAAGAGGTCCGCGCACATCGTGTTGCCAACCAAGTCAATCATGAACATGTCTCGGTGCAATACAAATTCCCGGGCATGCTGGCTGGCATCAATCGCATTCGCCAACTTGCTCACAAGAAGGTCTGGCTCATGGAACTGATGGTCAGCGCTGTGTGCGAAATCTAGATGCAAGAGAAGTCGGAATGTGAGCTCGAGCTCACGCAGATGGCCGGCGAGTGACGCCCGTTGCTTTGGGTCGTTTTTCAGGTACTCGGCGAGCTCCTCGGCCCAGTCAAGCTCTCGCTTGAAGCCCGGGCTCAAGCTCAAGTCGGAGAGCTCCTCAAGAACTTCTCCCCGAAATGGTTGGATTCGTTCTTCGCTGCACCACATGTAAAGGAGTTGCGCGATAAGGCCGTCGAAGAAGCGCTTTTGCCGAAGCGGGTTATCGTGCTTCTCCTGAAATACGTTCACCTCATCTTCGAGCGTATGGCCAAATGCCGCGTGCGTCAGATCATGAAGCAGTCCCATCAGGCGCAAGACGGGCATGTTGCGATCCAGGTGCGTTCGGAGCTGCTCCGCGCGGATCTTGATGCTCTGGCCGGGACCGCCAGACGCTGGGGCGTAGTATTCATATTCTTTTTCCCCATGCGCCCCTAGCCAAGCGATGAGCTTCTGGCCCATCTTTCCTACAACCTCAGTAGCCCCGAGCACGTGATTGAACCGGCTATGAATTGCGTCAGGGAAAATGCGATCTGTAAAGCCAAGCTGCTTGAGGTTGTAGAGGCGCTGCATAGCCGGAACATGGAGAATCTCCAGCTCGAATCGGCTGAAATCTTGATCGCCGTAGAGTCGAGTGCGAAGGATCTTAGGACGGAGATTAGTTAAGAACTCCACAGTGCCTCCAAACCGAATGGGCCGATGACGCTCTCGTGGTGACCTTCATTGTACCCCTCTCTGCGCCATGTCTGCAGACAGATTCCGAGCGCCTTGATCTGGGCTTTGGAGGCTGGTCGTCAAGTGAAGTTCACCTCTTAAGTGATTCAATTTCTGGCGGTTTCGCAATCATCGGAGGTCCCCGCAACCGGTGGCAGGCAAAGCGTGCTGTGGGAAATCTGGCTCTTACTGTGGGAATCCGAGCGCTCTCGGATTAATTGGCTCATCGACCCGGAGTTGCGGCCGAAGCAAGTCGATCGGCCGGTTGCTCCCCACTGACTGTCACAACCCTGCGCTCGGTTCCAGGCATGAATAAGTCTGCAGAAACGCCCATTCTGCCGGAAATCGGCCGCCAAGTCGAGTTGCCGGGATCCAGGACACCGGCCGACTTGCCGTTACCAATCGAGTTTGGAGCGGAACGCTTCTATCGAGCTGTAGACGGGCCGCGCCTTCGGCCCCCCCCCCCCAGTTGCGGATTGCCGAAAATCGGCGGTGTCCCATGCGCAATTCTACGGGTTTGAGCCCTTTGATCAACACGGCATTTTTGGTTTGTTGTGTCGAATGGTGCGGCGTTGGACATTTGCTCGACATTGCCACCACCGGGTCATTAGGATGGCAAGACAAGACAAGAACGACGAGCACAACTGTGTCCATAACGATCCAGCACACAAAAGAATGCCTTTGCATCGCGCATATAACTGCTCTGGGCGGCTCTGCGGGCTTGAACTTCAGCGCAAGGCCTATCTTTGACTACGGTGTCGATGGAGATTTCCGTTTGGTCCAAATCCGCGACGGGCGACGGGCGGAAACTGGTTTCTCAATGGCGTATCAGGCAAAGTCGACGGTTTGCTGGCTGGAGCGGGACGGACAAATCATCTATGACCTTGAAGCCAAGACCTACAACGACATGGTCAGCAGGACGCCGGAAGAATCGACACTGTTGCTGATACTGCTCTGCCTACCGCGTCAGGCGGAGCAATGGCACGCTATCGATCCGGCAGAGACCGTTTTGAGGAATTGCTGCTACTGGTACTTGCCACCTGATTTCAACACTGTCCCCAACACGGGGAAAAAGCGAATATTCATACCAATTGGAAGTCTGACCTTGAGAGCAAAAAAGAACAGATTCTTGAACGAGCGAAGGTTCATGGTGATAACAGGAGAAAATCGCCATGCCGGAACAATTTGAAAACTCAGAAGTGACGAAACTAGAAGACCAGACGATCTCGGACGCAACTGCAGAGAAAAGGATTGAACGCGTGGCGGATAAAGCCGCGGAGAAATCGACGACAACCGAACAGCGGTATGACAAAGATCACAATATCTTTTCGAAGTAACTTGCCCCTCGAAGCATCTCTCCTGTGATTCGTCCGTCATATGTGCACAACTTTCCACGCTCGGGCGCAGGATCGGTAGTACATACTCACTATTCAAAGGCCTTATACGCCTCCCCCTGAAGCACGCTGGCAGGAGCAAGAACAAGGAGAGCATCCATCGTGACAGCGATTGCAGAGAAGCCCGAGTCGAAGCCTGAATTAAAGCACGACTCCAACCCAGCGTCCCAGGACGATCTCAAGACCCTCCCGATGCCGGAGTTGCAGAAGAAGTTGGGGTCGACCCCGGATGGACTGAGCCAGGCCGAGGCCGAAAAACGGCTGGCTCAATACGGTCCCAACGAGATTACTGAGAAGAAGACCAATCAGCTTCTAAAGTTTCTCTCCTATTTCTGGGGACCCATACCGTGGATGATTGAGGGCGCCGTCATCTTGTCGGCGCTGGTTCAGCATTGGCTTGATTTCTTCATCATTCTTCTATTGCTTTGTTCGAATGCTGTGGTTGGATTCTGGGAAGAGCACCAGGCCGGCAACGCCATTGCAGCTCTAAAAGCACGCCTGGCAATCCTGGCCAAAGTTAAGCGAGATGGCAAGTGGCAGAACCCCAAGGCAAGTGAACTCGTGCCTGGAGACGTGGTCCGACTCCGTTTGGGCGACATCGTACCGGCTGACGCGCGCTTGCTTGATGGCGACCCGATCGAGGTAGATCAATCCGCATTGACAGGCGAGTCATTGCCTGTAACCGCAAAGCCAGGCGCCGCTGTGTTTTCGGGATCGATCGTCCGACAGGGCGAAATCGATGCGATGGTGTACGCCACCGGAACCAACACCTACTTCGGCAAGACCGCTCAGATGGTGCAAGATGCAAATACGGTAAGCCATTTTCAAAAGGCCGTGCTCAAGATAGGTGACTATCTTATCGTCCTTGCCGTAGCTCTCGTGGTGTTAATTCTGATAGTCGCTCTCTTCCGAGGCGACAAGGTCCTGACCACGCTGGAATTCTGCCTGGTGCTCCTGGTTGCCGCAATCCCGGTAGCCATGCCCACGGTGCTCTCTGTAACTATGGCCGTGGGAGCCCGCCTGCTGGCGAAGAAAGAAGCGATCGTCACTCGATTGTCGGCGATTGAAGAACTCGCAGGCGTGGATGTCTTGTGTTCGGACAAGACCGGTACGCTCACGCAAAACAAACTGACGCTGGGCGATCCCTTCACCCTGAATGGCATTACTCCGGACAACGTTATCCTCTGGGCTGCGCTTGCTTCGCGAGCCGAAGACAAGGACACGATCGACCTGGCAGTGATCGGTGGAGTGAAGGACGACAAGACGCTGAAGAGCTTCACGGTACTTCACTTTCAACCCTTCGATCCGGTGCATAAACGCACCGAAGCCACCGTTAAAGGAACTGACGGCAAACAATTCTTTGTGACCAAGGGAGCTCCGCAGGCGATTTTGCAACTGGCGACCAACGCAGATGAGGTCAAGGTCGCAGTCGAGAACGCCATCAATGAATTTGCGGGCCGCGGCTTCCGCTCGCTGGGCGTTGCGAGAGCCGATGAAGAAGGCAAGTGGATATTTGCGGGCATGTTGCCGCTGTTCGATCCGCCGCGCGAGCAGGCCAAAGCGACCATTGCGAGCGCCCGGCAGATGGGCGTGGACGTCAAGATGGTTACCGGCGATCAGATCGCCATCGCCCGGGAGACTTCAAAACAACTCGGATTGGGCACCAACATACTGGATGCTGGTGCTTTGGGCGACACGAAGAAACAAGAATCGACCCAAACCGAAGAAGCCATCGAAAAGGCCGACGGATTCGCGCAAGTATTTCCCGAGCACAAGTATCACATTGTCGATATTCTTCAGCGGCGTGGCCACATCGTGGGCATGACTGGCGATGGTGTCAACGACGCTCCCGCGCTCAAGAAGGCCGATTGTGGAATCGCCGTCTCGGGCGCGACAGACGCTGCGCGGGCAGCCGCATCGATCGTACTCCTCACGTCGGGCTTGTCGGTCATCATCGATGCAATCAAGGAGAGCCGCCGCATTTTCCAGCGGATGAACAGCTACGCGATTTACCGCATCGCCGAAACGTTGCGCGTACTGTTTTTCATGACGCTCGCAATCCTGGTGTTCAACTTCTATCCGCTCACTGCCGTCATGATCGTGATGCTGGCGCTGCTCAACGATGGAGCCATCCTGTCCATCGCTTATGACAACGTCCTCTATAAAAACAAGCCCGAGTCCTGGAATATGCGGCTTGTGCTTTCGATCTCTACTGTGCTCGGAGTCGTTGGAGTTGCCGCCGCCTTTCTTCTGTTTTATCTCGGTGAGCGAGTCTTCCACATGGACCGCTTGCACATCCAGACACTGATGTACCTGAAGCTTTCGATAGCCGGCCATCTGACCATCTTCCTCACGCGCACGCGCGGACCCTTCTGGTCCATACGCCCCGCGCGGATTCTATTGATCGCGGTGCTTGGCACCCAAACAATAGCGACGCTGATCGCAGTCTATGGCGTCTTTATGGCGCCGCTCGGCTGGAAGTGGGCAGGCTTCGTTTGGGCTTATGCTCTGCTCTGGGCTCTCGTCAATGACCGGGTAAAGCTGCTGGCTTACCGCATCTTTGATCCGGCCAAGCCTGCACTGCTCGCCCGGAAGCCTGTCGATCGCACTTCCGAGATCGCAGCCCGCGCCTACGAGCTTTACCAGCAGCGGGTCCATGGCGAGAGTCAGCAGGACCAGGACTGGCTTGAAGCGGAGCGCGAAACACTCGACGAGACGGCATCCAAGAAGAAGATTGCTTAGAAGCCGGTGTGCCGACGGAGGGGCAGGATGAAGATCGATTCGGAAAGCTTTCGAGTACCGCCAGACAAAAAAGTCAACCTCAGCAAATGGCCGACGATTGTCGACCCTTATTACGATTCAAAGGAGCAGTACAAAGACCTTCTGCAGCAGCACATGGAGAAGCTGAGCTCGCTGCAGGACCTCCACTACGCCTCCAATCGGCATGCGTTGCTCTTGATCTTCCAGGGGATGGATGGCGCCGGCAAAGACGGAGCCATTCGGCATGTCATGTCCGGAGTCAATCCAGAAGGCTGCGAGGTATTCAGCTTCAAGCAGCCGAGTGCCGAAGAACTCGAACATGATTTTCTCTGGCGCACGACGTGCCGGCTTCCCGAGCGCGGCCGAATCGGCATCTTCAACCGCTCTTATTACGAGGACGTGCTGGTCGTTCGGGTTCATCCGGAGCTTTTACAAAGCCAGGGATTGCCCGAAGAGCTGCGTGATCAGAAAGACATCTGGTCCGAAAGGTATGAATCGATCCGCGATCTTGAGAAGCATCTCCATCGCAACGGCACACAGACCGTCAAGATTTTTCTGCACCTGTCTTACAAGGAGCAACGAAAGCGATTCCTGGCGCGCATCGATGAGCCAGACAAAAACTGGAAGTTCAGCTCCGCCGACATTCATGAGAGGAAGTATTGGAAGCACTACATGAGCGCCTACGAAGAGTGCATGCACTCGACAAGCACTCACCATGCGCCTTGGTACGTCGTGCCCGCCGACGACAAGGAGAATGCACGACTGATCGTCTCCCAAATCGTCCTTGATGCGCTTGGTGGACTCAAGATGGCATATCCCAAGACCACGGCGAAGCGCCGTCTCGAACTGCTGGCGATTAAGAAGCAGTTGACGAAATAACGTCAGACAGCATCTGGGGGCGCATCAGGAATTAACGTTACAAACCGCCGCTTCTCTCTTACCGCCGCGGAGAAGTAGAAAAGGTAAATCAATATGGCCATTACAGAACTCCCTCTAAGCACTGACCCAGCTGCGAAATCTTCCGAGTTCATCTTCGATGTGTCTTTATCCACCGCGATTGCGGCAAATGGCAAAACAGAGGTGCGTGCGCTGGCCCCCAAAGGGCCGCTTTCGCCTGAAATGCTTGACAGAATGAATCGCTACTGGCGTGCAGCGAACTATCTGTGCATAGGACAGATCTACCTGTTCGAAAACCCGCTGCTTCGCGAACCGCTCAAGGCGGAACAGATTAAACCGAGGCTACTCGGTCACTGGGGAACTTCGCCGGGGCAGAACCTCATTTACATCCATCTCAATCGCCTCATCAAAGAACATGATGCCGACATCATCTATATCTCCGGTCCGGGACACGGCGGCCCGTCGCTGAACGCGTGTTCTTATCTCGAAGGCTCTTACACAGAAGTCCATCCTGAGATTGCAGCCAATGAAGATGGCATGCGGCTCATGTTCCGCAAATTCTCAACTCCCGGCGGAGTTCCCAGCCATTGCGGACCACATGTGCCGAACTCCATGCATGAGGGTGGTGAGCTTGGCTATTCGCTGGTTCACGCGTTCGGCGCGGCATTCGACAATCCTGATCTGATTGTTGCTTGTGTCATTGGTGACGGTGAATCCGAGACCTGTCCCCTTGAGGGAAGCTGGAAGTCGGTCAACTTTCTTAACCCAACGCGGGATGGCGCGGTTCTTCCGATTCTGCATCTCAACGGCTACAAGATATCGGGTCCGACGGCCCAGGGGCGCACCAGCGACGGAGATCTGAAGGCGCTGTACACCGGCCGCGGATACAAGCCTTACTTCGTCGAGGGCGACGATCCTGAGGTTGTTCATCAACTTCTGGCTCAGGCGATGGACGATTGCTACGCCGAGATTAGGTCGATTCAACAGGTAGCCCGCAAGGACGGATTCAAGAAGCAGCCAGTCTGGCCCATGATCATTCTGCGCACGCCAAAGGGATGGACTTGCCCTAAAGAAGTGGATGGAATTCCGATCGAAGGCACCTTCCGTGCACACCAGGTCCCGCTTGCAACCGTTCGCGAGAATCCCGAGCATCTCAAAGTTCTTGAAGCCTGGATGAGAAGCTACAAGCCCCAGGAACTTTTTGACGCGAATGGCAAGTTCATTCAAGAATTAGCGATCCTCGCGCCTCGCGGCAACCGGCGCATGGGTGGAAGTCCCCATGTGAATGGCGGTCGATCACTGATTACGCTTGCCCTGCCTGATTTTACAGATTATGCGCTCGAAATCCCCGGGCCGGGTAAGGTTCTAGCTGAGGCTCCGCGCAAACTTGGAGAATTCTTCCGTGACATTTTCAGGATGAATCTAACGAACTTTCGCATGTTTTGTCCCGATGAAACAAACTCCAATCGGCTGAATTCCATCTTCGAGGCGACAAAACGTTGCTCCATGGCAGAGCTGGTCTCGATCGATGACGAACTGGGTCCCGATGGCCGCGTATTGGAAGTATTGAGCGAGCATCTGTGCGAGGGATGGCTGGAAGGCTACCTGCTCACTGGACGGCATGGCATGTGGTCCTCCTATGAAGCCTTCGCGCAGGTGGTCGATTCCATGCTCACACAGCATGCAAAGTGGCTTGAGCAATGCCGCGATTATCCGTGGCGCAAGCCGATAGCGTCTTTGAATGTTTTGCTTACAAGCCATGCATGGCGGAACGATCACAACGGATTCAGCCATCAGGCCACCGGCTTTGTGGACAACGCCTTGGCACGCAGAAGCGACACCATTCGCGTCTATTACCCGCCGGACAGCAATTGCCTTCTGAGCGTCTTCGACCATTGCCTGCGGAGCCGCAACTACGTCAACATTGTCACTTGCGGGAAGCAGCCGCAACTTCAGTGGCTGAACATGGACGAAGCCCTGGAGCATTGCTCGAGAGGCGCTTCAACATGGAAGTTTGCAACCAACGACGAGGGCGGGGAGCCGGATGTCGTACTGGCGTGCGCCGGCGACGTGCCAACGATTGAAATCTGCGCAACTTCGTGGCTTCTGCAGAAACATGTTCCTGGGATCAAGGTGCGGGTCGTCAATGTCGTTGACCTGATGACACTGATGTATCCAGACAAACATCCTCACGGTATGGACGAAATGTCGTTCAACGCGCTCTTCACCGAAAAGGCACCCGTGATTTTCGCTTTCCACAACAATCGCTGGCTCATTCATACGCTGGTTCATGGTCGCGCCAATGAGGGCCGCTTCCATGTGCACGGTTATATTGATCGGGGCACGACGACGACGCCGTTTGACATGGTGGTACTGAATGAGATGAGCCGCTTCCAGCTCGCGCTGGATGCGCTAAAGCACATCCCCCGGCTTCGCGTGCAGGCTACGGATGCAATCCAGCTATTCGGCAAGAAACTCAATGAACATCACGACTACATTCGCGAGCACCTTGAAGATATGCCTGAAATCAGGAACTGGCAGTGGACGGCAGACTTCAGCGATTCGACTGCACCCGCTCCGCTGGCGAAGGGACATCCGCAGAAAGCAATGTTCACTGACAGCTAAGCGACGAGCTTTTGAAATTGAGACGGAGGCGGGCCAAGCCAACCGGGCATCTGCGACAGCAGTTTCCGCATTCTGGAATCCGCAAGATGGGGAGATACATTGAATGATCCGAAAGCACCTGCCGATTGGTTAAAGATCGATGGAATCGATGCCCTGGTTGAATTGGCGCTCAATCTGCACTGGTCGTGGAACCATGCGGCGGACGAACTTTGGGAAAGGCTCGACAAAGAACTCTGGGCCGCGACACAAAATCCCTGGGTCATTTTGCGGACGGTTTCCAAAGAAAAGATCAAAGCCGCACTGAGCGCCCCGGAGTTTCGCCAGCATGTGGAGTCTTTGCTAAGTCACAATCGGGCATCGTACAGTTCGGACGCTTGGTTCCAGCACAAGCATCCTGGTCCCGCGCTCACTTTGATTGCCTACTTCAGCATGGAATTCATGTTGAGCGAAGCGCTTCCCATTTACTCCGGCGGCCTCGGTAACGTAGCAGGCGACCAATTGAAGGCGGCCAGCGATCTGGGAGTTCCGGTAGTCGGGGTCGGCTTGCTCTACGGCCAGGGATATTTCCGCCAGGACTTCGATTCGGTTGGCCGCCAGCAGGCACTTTATCCAGTCAACGATCCAGGTCAATTGCCTATTCGCCCATTGCGACAGCCTAATGGTGAATGGCTGCGGCTGCAGATCCAACTGCCCGAAGGGAAGATCTGGCTCCGTTGTTGGGAGGTATCCGTTGGGAGAACAAAGCTGTACCTGCTGGATACCAACGACTTTTCGAACTCGGCGGCTCACCGTGGCATAACCAGCGAACTCTACGGTGGCGACGCAGAGATGCGTCTGAAGCAGGAGATCGTTCTTGGAGTCGGTGGCTGGCGCATGCTGCGAGCGTTAGGCTTACGGCCCGAGGTATGTCACCTCAACGAGGGCCATGCGGCGTTCGCCACGCTTGAGCGCGCCCGCGCCTACATGGAGGATTGCAAAAAACCGTTCGATGTTGCCCTGAATGTTACCCGGGCTGGAAATCTGTTTACTACGCACACAGCGGTCAGCGCAGGATTTGACCGCTTCCATCCCGACCTGATTCGCCAATATCTAAGCCATTATGCTCTGGATGAACTCGCCATTCCGGTTGAGGATCTGCTCGCGATGGGGCGGCAGAACGCGAGAGACGCTTCAGAGCCCTTCAACATGGCCTACCTTGCACTCCGTGCCAGCGGCCAAGTGAATGGCGTAAGCAAGCTGCATGGACAAGTGAGCCGGCAAATCTTCGCGCAGCTCTTTCCGCGATGGCCGCAAGACGAATTTCCAATCGGCTCGGTTACCAATGGAATTCATGTGCCCACGTGGGATTCAGCAGCGGCAGATGCGCTCTGGACCTCGGCTTGTGGTGAGAAACGTTGGCGCGGGGACCGTCCAGCCGAAGACGATGTCCGCCATCTCACCAACGCGGCGCTGTGGCAACTTCGTACAGCAGGACGCAGAACGTTGATCGGCTGTATGCGTGAACGCTACGCGTCTCAGCTTGCCGCGGAAGGTCAAGGATCGTTGGATGCGAGCGGCATCTTTGACGAGAATGTGCTCACGATAGGATTCGCACGGCGCTTTGCCACGTACAAACGACCGAATCTTCTCTTGCACGATCCTGAAAGGCTGATTCGCCTTCTCTCCAATCCGCAATCCCCTGTGCAGTTGATCCTTGCCGGCAAGGCTCATCCACAGGACGTGCCTGGGCAAGCGCTGATCAGACAATGGAAGGACTTCATCAAACGTCCAGAGGTTCAAGGTCGTGTTGTTTTCTTGAATGACTACGACATGTTGCTGGCTCAGGAACTGGTCCAGGGCATCGATCTTTGGATCAACACTCCTCGGCGGCCGTGGGAAGCCTGTGGGACGAGTGGAATGAAGGTCCTCGTCAACGGGGGCCTGAATCTTTCCGAGCTCGATGGCTGGTGGGCTGAAGCTTATTCTCCGGAGGTTGGCTGGGCCATTGGGGACGGTAAAGAACATGGCGACGATCCAGCATGGGATGCTCAGGAAGCAGAAGCTTTGTATTCCCTGCTGGAACATGAGGTGGTGCCGGAGTTCTACGAACGGGACGAGACAAATATGCCGTCAAATTGGCTGGGGCATATCCGCGAGAGCATGGCTCGGCTCACTCCAGAGTTTTCTGCAACCCGTGCCATCCGCGAGTACACCGAGAAGCACTATCTGCCGGCCGCCTCAAATTACCAGCAACGTGCGGCGAAAGACAGCAAAGAGGGTTTGGGCATGCTCCATTGGAGACAAGAGTTAGATCGGCATTGGAATGCGGTAGGCTTTGGCGCGGTGCGCGTCGAGACTCATGACGGCCAGCACTTCTTTGAAGTCGAGGTTTCTCTGGGCACACTCAATCCCGATCAAGTATGTGTCGAACTCTATGCAAACTCAAATGACGGATGTAAATCGTCGATTGAATCCATGAAGGCTCTGGAACCCGGTGCGAATTCCCGAGGTATGCTCACTTATTCGGCTCAGGTTTCCGCAACTCGCGCCTCAAGCGACTACACGGCGCGCATCATTCCTTATCACGCAAATGTTTCTGTTCCTTTGGAAACGGGGCAGATTCTTTGGCAGCGCTGAACTCTGACGCTGATTGGCGTCAGAGTTCAATACCGGACTAGCAAGCAAAGCAGGCACAAATGAAATCGCAGGGACTTAGCGATACAGTAGCGATGCTCTTCGCAGATAGCAAAGGTTTGCTCGCGATGGACGAGAGCAATCCGACTTGCAACAAACGATTCGCCAGTTTGGGAATTCCTCAGACCGAGGAGGCGCGGCGCACTTATCGGGAAATGATTGTGACAACTCCAGGGCTAAGTGAATGCATTGGCGGCGCCATTCTTTGCGACGAAACAATCCGTCAACAAACACTGGACGGGGTCCCATTTGTTAAGGTTCTCGAGGATGCGGGAATCGTTCCTGGAATCAAAGTGGACTTGGGCGCCAAAGAATTAGCGGGCCATCCCGGTGAAAATGTAACCGAAGGCCTGGACGGACTGCGCGACCGACTGGCTGAATACTCCCGCCTGGGCGCGCGATTTGCCAAATGGCGCGCAGTGATCGCGATCGGCAAGGCCATTCCGAGCCCGGGCTGCATCGAAGCCAATGCGCACGCATTGGCCCGATATGCGGCGCTCTGCCAGGAAGCCGGACTTGTTCCGATCGTCGAGCCGGAGGTTCTTATGGTGGGCGACCATAGCTTGCGGCGTAGCTTCGAAGTCACCGAGGAAGTTCTTCGCGTTGTCTTCTGCCAGCTCCATGCGCAAAGCGTAACGCTGGAAGGGATGATCCTCAAACCGAACATGGTTCTTCCAGGATTGACCTGTCCCACGCAAGAAGGTGTGGATGAGGTGGCCGACGCAACGATCAAATGTCTCTTGCGGGCCGTCCCCGCTGCAGTTCCGGCGATCGCTTTCCTGTCCGGCGGTCAGTCGGCCGAGTTGGCCTCTGCTCGTTTGAATGCGATGAATGTGAGATTCAAATCGCGTCTGCCCTGGGCGGTGGCATTCTCCTATGCCCGAGCGATCCAGCAGCCGGCACTGGATCTGTGGAAGGGCCTGGACGCCAATGTACCCGCAGCGCAGCAGGCTTTGTACCACCGCGCATGCGGCAACCGGGCCGCTCGCCGGGGCGAATACTCACCGGAGATGGAGAAGAGATGACGGGAAGCAAGCACAATCATGAAGGAAACAGCAGCGACAAAGGTGAGCCAGGTCCTGGTCCCTATTGGACGCGGATGCATCGCGACTGGCGTTTCTGGGTCGGCGCCATTCTTATGGCAGCGGCGCTTGCTGTTTATGTGATGAGTGGCGACCTGGCATGGGTACCACACGGGCACCGGCTTCCGTAAGCAAACGCAAGCGAATTTGCCTGGCCGATGTTGGCATCGATCGGGCGTCAAGTCTCAGTCATATGATCCGGGTGGCAATCAATGGGCTCGACAACTTTGTATCCGCTAAGGTTCGAGCCGATATATCAATACCGGCTATGGGGCGGCAGACGCTTGTCGGGAATGCTCGCGGCGCCGTTGCCGGGCGATGGACCCATCGGAGAAGCGTGGGTACTCAGCGACCGCGGCGATTATCAAAGCAAGGTGGCGAATGGATCCCTCAAGGGGCAAACCTTAGGTCCATTGATGGCGCAGTATCGGAGCCAGATCATGGGCGAGCTCGCTCCGCGCTTCCAGCGTTTTCCTTTGCTGCTCAAGTTTCTCGATGCACAGCAAATGCTCTCTGTTCAGGTTCATCCCAGCGATGCGCATCCGGAACTTCTTCCACCTGGGGAGATGGGCAAGACCGAAGCGTGGGTTGTGATGGAGGCTGGGAATGGAAGCCGTATTTACGCCGGCCTGAAGCCAGGCACAACGAAAGCCGAGCTTCGCCACTCGCTCAGCGACGGCACAATCGCAGACCACTTGAACAGCATCGTCCCCCGGCCGGACGACGCCGTGTTTATCCCCGCAGGAACGATTCATACATTAGGGGAAGGCATTGTTGTTTTTGAGGTTCAACAGAACAGCGATGTAACGTTCCGACTTTACGACTGGGAACACATTGACGAGAAGACAGGCGCGCCTCGTCCGTTGCAGGTCGATCAGGCTTTTGCCTGCATAAACTTCGGCGGAAATGCCGGAGGTCTTGTGACGCCTCGGGTGGAGACCACAACGCCAGTCGAGCGGGAAAGGCTTTTTGATTGCGAAGCGTTCCGGCTATGGCGGTTGTTCTGTAAAGTTCCATTTACCGTCGGAGCCGCTGCCGAGCCACGTGTGCTTGTTTGCATTGACGGCGCAGGAACAATTGATCACGACAATACTCCTTACTCGGTAAGCAAGGGCGACGTATGGCTTTTGCCGGCAGAAGCAGGAGTGTGTGCGTTTCGACCAAGCGGGGAAGTGAAATTGCTCGAGATCGCGATTCCCCGATAGTTGGAAATTTGGAACATTCGCATTGCGCCAAAGCGCCGAAACGAAAGCAAGAACTTATTGAACCTCAATTTTGGTGATGAATGAAAAAGCTGATTGTGTTCGATCTGGACGGAACCCTCGCGCCAAGTAAATCATCCCTCGATCCCGAAATGGCCTCACTCCTGCACGACTTGCTCAGCGTCGCCAGGGTTGCCGTCATCTCCGGCGGCGCGTGGCTTCAGTTTGAAAAGCAAGTACTCTCCCATCTTCCGCAAGATGAACGGCTGACAAGGCTGTCGATTCTACCTACCTGCGGAACACAATTCTTCCAATACGTCGGAGAATGGAAAAGGCTCTATGCGGAAGATTTCACGGCGGACGAAAAAGAAAAGATCGTCAGCTCCCTGAACAAAGCCGTAGAGACTGCGGGTTTCGCTGTCGAGAAGACCTGGGGAGAAACCATTGAAGACAGGGGAAGCCAGATGACTTACTCCGCTTTGGGCCAGCAGGCTCCGCTGGAAGAAAAAGTGAAGTGGGATGCTGATTTTGCCAAGCGGAAGAAGATCAAGGCAATTCTCGACACTCTCATTCCCGAGTTTTCGGTCCGCGTCGGCGGCGCGACATCCATCGACGTTACCAAGCCTGGCATTGACAAGGCATACGGCATCAGGAAGCTGCGTGACATTCTCGGGATCTCGGTGCAAGAGATGATTTATGTTGGGGACGCCTTGTTCCCAGGCGGGAATGACTACCCCGCCGAACAAGCAGGTGTGATTTCGATTCCTGTTAAAAGCCCCCCTGAAACCAAGCGAGTTATCGAAGCGATCATCGCTTGCCTTGGTGACGAAGGACAAGCCCGAACCTTCGAGGTGGATTGATGGAAGACTTCAAGCTGCGTCGGCTCGGTATGGTCATGGAACCGGAGCCCGGCAATCCCAATGAAGTCGAGGGTGTCCTGAATCCTGCGGCGGCTCGTGGCCCGGATGGAGCGCTCTATCTCTTCCCGAGATTAGTGGCAAAAGCAAATTACTCCCGCATCGGCATCGCGCGAGTGAAATTTAATGATGCCGGGGATCCGATCGGCGTAGAGAGGGTCGGTATCGCACTGGAGCCTGAAACCGACTATGAACTGCGGCCCGATGGCAGCGGTGGCTGCGAAGATCCACGCGTGGCCTATGTCGAGCCACTTCAGCGCTACATCATGTCCTACACTGCCTTTTCGCCGGCTGGTCCGCGAATCGCCTTCGCTCAATCGGCAAATCTGTACAAGTGGGAACGGCTTGGGCTCGCGACCTACGCTCATTGGCAGGGCATTGAACTGGGCAACGTGGATGACAAAGATGCAAGCCTGTTCCCGGTCGCGATACCAAGCTCCTCCGGACAACTGGAGTTGGGTATGCTCCATCGCCCGCTTTTTCCCGGCACGCGCCCCGAAGAGATTGTCAGGTTCAGAGGGAAACGCTTGCCGGATATTGAAAAGGAGAGCATCTGGATTTCGTACTGTGGCGGAGCATTGAAGGATCGAGAGACATTGCGCCTTCGCCAATTCACCTCTCATCACCGCTTGGCGACTCCAGACTCTCCCTGGGAGCGGCTTAAGATTGGCTGCGGAACTCCTCCGATCCTTACCAAGCACGGCTGGCTAATCATTTATCACGGAGTTAGTGAATCGAACGTTACCGGCAACGCCGGACAACACCTATGCTACTCGGCCGGGGTAATGGTGCTCTCCATGAAGCATCCGCGCGTGATTCGCTATCGTTCGGCTGAGCCGGTGCTTACGCCAGTGCTACCGCAAGAGCTACACGGGACCATTGCCAATGTAGTGTTCCCCACCGGAATCGACCGCCGCGACGATCTTGGTGCACCCGACCGCTTCGACGTCTATTACGGGATGGCCGACAGTCGCATTGGTGTGGCACGCCTCGATGTTCCGGATTGCCTGCCGGTCGGCGCCGAAGCTGACTCTCTTGAAACCAAAGTGTAGAAAGATGGTGATTCTGATCGAAGAGGAAACCCATTCCTCGCAGAACTCTGAGGGGTTCGTGGCTACTGCGCGTTGTTCCTTGGTTCGGCAGAAGAAAACGACGTAGAATTCAAGCGAGTCTGCGCTGAGAAAGGAGATTTATCATGAAATTCGACGTCAAAGCTCTGGCTCTATCGTGTGCAATCTTCTGGGGAGCGGCAATTCTGCTGGTGGGCTTAGCCAATCTGATTTGGGGCGGCTATGCTCAGCATTTCTTGCAGACATTGGCCTCGTTTTACCCCGGATATCATGCAACCCGCAGCATTGGTGAAGTTGTAATCGTGACTCTCTACGCGGTGGCGGACGGCCTCATTGGAGGAACCATCTTCGGATGGCTTTACAACCGCCTAGCGGCAAAATCGAAGCCATCATGATGGTCGAATATTGGCGAGTCCAATACCGACTCCGTTAGGAGACAACACGCTTCACCCTTATTCCAGTTGTCGGAGCTTTCCAAGGCCGGTGAACTTCACCTTGCGTTTCACGGGCACATCGCGGGTTTCCCCGGTGAAGCCTATTCTCCGTCGAATCGCTGGGCGGTGGTGGACGATGAACTTCCCAAAGCCGTTCAGCTTGATGTAGTACCCGCCCTCCGCGAGATGCTCAACGAGCGTGTCCTCCAGACACGAGATGAACACGTTGACAAGGCAGTCTGCTTCCTTCTTCGTAACCAAATGGAGTGCAGCCTGAACCCGCAATGCCAATTCTTCTATTCCTGCACGTGCTTTCGTCGTCATTGGAATGCCTCCTTTGCTACGGTCCCCTTTCAAGGGGGTTCCTATGTCAAATACCGGCAACCTTGGAGCAGTTTCAGAAAAAGTTTCCGCGGAACACTGCACCCTCTGCGGTGACGCATTCACCTTCCAAGACGGGCACTTCGTAGGCCACGACGGATTCATCCTTCCGAACAGCTTCGGCGAGTTCTACCAGCGGTTCCCGAACTACGTAGCGGACGGGGTGAGAAGGCGGGTTCGTGGTTGTGTTTCGGCGTCTGAGGCTGAGGATTGGACGCAGGAACTTCTCATGCACCTAGCGTCCTTGCCCTCGACTTCGAAACATCGTGAAGATGGCAAGGAGGATGTGATCCAGACGTTTGCTCCTGAGCGGATGCACGGGGCGAACGAGGCGAGATTCTGGAGCTTCATCAATCAGTGCCTCGGGAACCGGCACAGCACGCTATACGCAAAATGGCGAAAGCGACCGCTCTCAAATCCGAGAAATCTTCCATTCGACGTCGACGGAGAACATGGGGCTTCCGACGAGTTCTGTCATTCGAACTCAGAGTATCTTCGGCAGGCCGGATCTCGGCGTCGAGAACGAGAGGAGCAGAGATTTCGCCTCGACGAGTTCATGCGCATTGGGGAGGCCAGGATTCCTAGTCTGCGGGAGGTCATTGAATTGTTTGGTGAGACCGGGAATTGGGAGGAGACGGCAGAGATCTTTGGTCGAACGAAGTGTGCCTACATTCGATTGCGTGCTCGGGAACTCGGTAAAACGTATACTCGAAGTAACGTCACGGCTCGATCGGAGCATTGTTGCTTTCTGCAGCTCGCAGAGGAAGAGGCGGCTTCGTGGGTGCAATAGACGGCTTCTCCATTCCTTTGCCACCAGCTATCGCAGGATCGAATATCCACCATGACGGTCAGCATCTGGTGAATCCTCAAACGACTCCATACGAATAGTGGGAAGGACGACAGCCTTTTCGCGACAACCATATGAAAAATATTTTCGTTTGGGCCTCCGAGCGGTGCGTGGGGGGCGGTTCAGCCGAGTGTTGAAGGATTTTCAGACTGAGCCGGCGTCGTCGGGATTCGGAAAACGCCACCGCATGGAGGGGGCCAAAGGAGGCCTTGAATCCCCAAACAAAGCTTGCACCGCATCGTTCGCCAGGCCGACGATGGCATCCCAGCCAGTACGGAGCGAGCTCCCAAAAATGTACTGCTTTTGTACCGCCGGGATGCCCATTCGCGCGATTTTGGCGATTTCAGAGGATGTGGTCGGTGCCAAAGTAGAAATGGCGTAGCCCTTGCCTTTTCCAGTATTTGTGCCAAAATGATTGTGGACTTGCGCAAGGGGCTGGATGAAGTGGGACTGTTCGAGTCCTACCTGAGGAGCCAATGTATATATTTTATCAATAAGTTAAATGGGCGTTCGACCACTTCGTAAGGATTGCAGAGACACATGGCCGAGATCGTGGAATGCGATTGCATCCCCGACTCGGAGCAGATTTGACCTTTGTGTCGAATCCGGGCTATCGTTTGGCCAGTGCAGTTCGCATGCATGGGAGGCTCCCCATGATCCGGTCGATTCTGCTCCAGGAAAATAAGAAGACCTTGGCGGTAGTCGCGAACACCGCCTCCAAAACCGGTCCCCGCGCCACGGCCGTTCTCTGCGTTCTCGCTTTGCTGGGTCTCGCGTCCACGACCACGGCGCAGATTACCATCAACACCCACACCGGCGTGGTGACCAACGACTCGAATGGCAACACCGTCAACACCGTGGACAGGCGCTATCAGCAGATTACGCCCACCAAGGTTCCGCTTACGAAAACCGAACTGGACGCGAAGACGCGCCTGGAATTGATCCGGCTGATGCAGGCGGAGCAGGGATTTGCCATGCGCCCATTTCCGCGCGGACACAAGGGGCTGACACTCGAAGCAAATGGGAAACTGGAACCGGCGGGCGAACAATACCTGAACATGGTCACTTCCCAGGGGCTCTCCGCCAAACCTGGCGACCGGGTGGTGATCACTGATGTCAAGATCGATCGGTCGAAGATCGTTTTCGATTTCAATGGCGGGCCCGATCCCAAGCATCGCCTGCTGCGTCACGTGGAAATCGGCACCGGCCCAATGATGAACCCTGTGGTTCAGGACGACGGACAGCAACCGGTGGGCTCGCGTCTCACGCTGAGCTTCCAAAACCATGTTCCCGAGCTTACCGGGGCCGATGTCAAGGCGCTGCTTGCGCCGCTGATCTCCTTCGATGTGAAGACACCTGTGCAGGCCTTCACTGACACGCTGCCGACCAAGCTGAAGGATGCGATTCTGAACCACCATGTGCTGGTGGGCATGAGCACCGACATGGTGCTGTATGCCAAGGGCGCACCGGACAACAAGTCGCGCGAGATGGATGGGCAGATGCCGTTTGAGGAGTGGATCTACGGCAAGCCGCCCAATGAGGTGGACTTTGTCCGCATCAATGGCAACCGTGTGATTCGCGTGGAAGTGGCCAAGATGGGCGAGACGCCGGTGGTGTTTACCAAGGACGAAGTCGAGGGCCTGATGCGCACCGACGGCACGCCACTCGAGCCTGATTCCACCAGGGTTGCCAAGGTGGGCGACGTGGAGCGCGACCCGAACAAGGAGGCTCCCGCTGCGCCTCCAAGTCTGCGGAATCCGGGAGAAACGCTGCCCAGCGACGATCCCAGGAACAGAGAGGCCGGAGCGATGAAGCCGGTACAGTTCCCCAAGCCGAAAGCAGACCCGCAGCCGGGAGCAAATCCGGATGGAGAGCCGGATGCTTCTACGCCGTCGGCCCCCGCTTCTGCCCCAGCTCAGCCCGCTTCAAATGGCCAACCTTCGGGCGGGTCGCAGCCGGCGACGCCCGCTCCGCAACCGCCCGCTGGCAATCAGTTGGTTGGCAGTCTCGGCTGATCTCTATATGGATGGGAATTGCAAGCCGGCCTTCGAATCGGCAGTGGTGTCCCTTGATGTAAACTGAGGGGAGCGAGTCACTCTCTTTCAGGCCGTTTCTTCATCTTGAAAGCCGGGTAAATGACCGCGACGTTGAAGCCGCCCGCAAGAGCGGGTGTGTGCAGAGACAACCCCAAAAGGAGAAACACCCCGCCGATGGCCAAGATTGCAAAAACAGGTGACCGCAAGAAGGTAATGGACACCACGAAGTCGACCGACTGCCCCAAATGCGGCAAGCCGACACGCATCGTTAAACGGGTGAAGGACCGCGAACGAGGCGTTCCGGGCGGAGTATATATTTCGTGCTCCGTTTGCGAGTTCTAAGAAAAGCTTTAAGCGAAACTTGAGCTTTTATCCGGCAATAAATACCTTGACTAACCCATCGACTTGTGGCACACTTGGGTTAGTCAAGGTGCTGCCATGTACATGCCGAAAACCCTCAAAGAAGCCATCGAATACTACAAAAATGAGCAAGTCTGCATAGATACCGTTGCCGCGCTCCGTTGGCCGCATGGCAAGCCCGTCTGCCCGAAGTGCGGAACTCAAGAGAGCGAGCGGAAGCACTATTGGCTGGCAGCGCAGAAGCGTTGGAAG
>JBKQNU010000005.1:0-4840 GCA_052145815.1 Occallatibacter sp. | reverse complement strand
GGAACGGCAAAACTACTTCATAGATGAGCACACCAAGGACGACCTGATGGAGGTCATCTCGTTTCTGCGCGACCGAACAGAAGCGAAGAAGATACCTGTCGTCGCCCCACAATATGACAAAACCCTTCCCGATCGGTACGTGTTTCAATGGGGCGGGAGGCTGCTGAATCAATGCAACCTGAACAGCGTGATCCGGTTTCTGCTGCACGGAGCGATTGTTCGCACCGCAGACGGGCAAGGAGTTCATTTGACCTCGCATATTCTGCGCCACGCGTTTGCCACTGAGATGGCAGGCATGAAGGTATCTGTGGACGTAATTGCCGCCATGCTGCATCAGCGGGATACGTCCGTGACGAAGTACTATTCCCAGCCTACACAAACACAGGTGATGGAAGCGGCCGAAATGGTGTTCGTTGACCGGATAGATGTCGCCGCGGAGGCTCTTCGGAGTCCGGCGGAAATCGGCCGCATGCTCACTGAGGCGGAAGGGAAAGTGGGCGCGCTTACGGAGGTGATCGGAGGCACGTGCGTGGTAGCGAATCTTTGTCCCGCCAAGTTTGCCTGCATTGGTTGTGCCGGCAACGCTCCGGATCCGGAGAAGCGCTATCAAATCGAGCAAAAGATGACATGGGCCAAGGAGCATGCGCTCTGGTCCACTCGAGAAAAGCTATTCCCTGAAGAGAGGCGGCTGAATCAGCTCGTGCAGGATTGTGAATTGATGCTCGAAGAGATGCGCCTTATCGAGCAATGTCAGGAAGACTCCTTGCAGGAGGTTCAGATCGAGGGCTGCGAATCGGGCGCTGCATGATCCAAGGCAATCGCAAACGCGTGGCCCCAGTCTGGCTCACGGCAGCATGGGAGATCAGAAAGAAGGAGACGGCAAGCTGTGTTGAGGCCGCCATTCGCGTGCTGCGGGAAGCGAATCAACCTGTGACCTTGGCGTCCATCAGAAAGGAAGCGCTCCTCCTCTTCGGCCGTTCCCTATCAATGAATACGATCAAACGGAACGAAGGCGCGCATCAGCTGTACCTCGCTAACAGGAGTGCACCAAGGACGCCGCAAGTCAAGCGCCAGTTGATTCTCGAATTGTATGCGCGGGCGGAGCCAGCGAACAAGGCAGCTATTCAGGCACGGGTAGCGCGGCTGCGACGACACCCAAAAGACGATCTTATCGTGCGCCTCATGCGCGTCGAGGAGTCGCTGACAGAGCAGATGGATGTGACGAACAGGTTGCGAGAAAAGCTCATCTTGGCAAACGTCGCGCAAGAACGGAACCAAATTCTGATTAACGAAGGAGACATCATGCAAGTTGAGCAAATGGAAAGAGAGTTTACCTACAACGGTGTACGGCTGCCTGACCCAGGCTCCCAGCTTTCCGTGGACCAGGTTCGCGAGACCTACGCCGCAGCATACCCGGAAATCGTGACCGCTTCCGTCGAAGGTCCTGAGGCGGTGGGCAACAAACTCGTATACCGCTTCTCTCGCGCAATCGGATCGAAAGGCTGAGTCCTGGTCGATTCCATACCAACGCGAACAAGGTTGAAGCACCCCACCGGATGGTTTGCAGCCGGGAGGGAAGTTGCTTCCGCGATGGCGTTGCTCTCGGACGGAGCGTTCAAGCTCTACGTCTTCCTGTGCCTGCGTGCAGACCGCAACAGTGCCCGTCTGGAGATCGATCAGACAAACGTTGCGAAGTCTCTCGCGAAAAGCCGACGATCCGTTATCGTCTATTTCGAAGAGTTAAAGCAACGAGGCGTGTGCGAGGTGAGATTCGCGGCCAACCAGCATACTCGAGGCGTGGTGCAGATCTGCGATGCATTCTGGCCTTATGTGATACCCACCCCCGTGGAAAACACCGAGAGCGCTGACAACTACATGAAACGCATTCGGGCACTCTTGGAGACCCGCAGGTGCGTTCGCCTCACCTTTGCGCCAGCAGACGAAAAACTGGCCCGGTCCCTCTTTTCTGATCATGTTCCGATTGAAGACATTGAACATGCATTTCTGTTGGGGTGCACGAGAAAGTATGTCTCCTGGCTGAATGGACAGGCCAGCGGACCGATTGCCAGCTTCGGATATTTTCGAACCATTGTGGACGAAGTCGCTCATATGGATACGTCGCCAGAATATTGGCGTTATGTCAGCGCGAGCCTTGATAAGTATGAACGCGCGTGGCTTGCACATGGCACGGAATAGCTAAAGTTGTCTTCAATAGGCCATTTTGCGTCAGGCAAGGACTCGGCCTCACCCTTCCCAATCCATTTTCGTCCAAAGACTTATTCCTCGCGCAGCAGGTTCACAGGATTGACCGACAGCGCGCGCTGCGCTGGAAGCCACGTGGCCACCAGCCCCAACAAGGACATCGCCAGAACAACGCCAGCCAATACCAACGGATCGCGGGGCGTGGCCTGATACACAATCAAAGCCAGCACCCGGCCGGCCAGAATTCCGAGGAGCACTCCTGCGCCTGAACCGAAAGCCAGCAACTTCAATGACCGTCCCAACGCTGCCTGCAACACTTCCGTCCGTTTCGCGCCGAGGGCGATGCGAATGCCAAATTCCCGCAGCCGCTTGCTCACCGAGTACGCCGCCATTCCAAAGATGCCGGTGATTGACAGCACGGCGCCCATCAGGCCCAGCACGCCCAGCGCCAGCGTCGCCACGCGCGAGGGAAACAGCGCGGTATCCATGATCTCGTACCACGGGCTGTAATAAGCCCACATGCTTTCGTCCAACTCGTGCAGTTTGGCCCGGATGGCTGTGGCCAACTGATGCGGGTCGCGGTGCGAGCGCACAATGATGAAGGACGCACTCGAAGACGACTGCAGGTTGGGCAGAAACATGGCTGGCTGTTGTTCTTCGGTGAGGCTAAGATACTTTCCGTCTTCGGCAATCCCAACCACCTGCACATGGGTTCCATCCTGCAGCTTGTAATGGCCTTCAACCGCCGCGGCGACCGAGCCAAAGACCTTGGTGGCAAACTCGCGGTTGATGACGGCTACGCGCGGCGCGTTCTTGTCGTCGCTTCGGGTAAAACTGCGGCCGGTCAGCAGGCTGGTGCCGGCCGCGGCGAAGTAATCGGTCGAGACGCCGTAAAAAAAAGGCATGGCTGCGGCGTTCGATTGCCGCAGGTCGACGGTTTCGTCCTTGAAGATATTCATCCTCAAGTTGGAGTCGTAAGCCAGGGGAGGATAGTCGTTCACCAGTCCCACGCGCTCGACGCCGGGAACGCTCTCGATGGCGTCCATCATGCGTTGCTGCATGGCGATCGCATGATTCGGGTCGTAACCGGTCTTGGCCAGATCCGTATAGACCAGCATGGTATTGCGCGGCTCAAAGCCGAAATTGCCATGCAGAGTGCGTACCAGGCCGCGCACCGCCACCAGGGACGCGGTCACCAGCACGGCGCAGATGGCAATCTGCACCATCAACAGTGTGTCTCGCACCGTGATCCGCCGTCCCAGCCGTGCGCTCGCGCCGGCTTTAACAATTCCATAGGGATTGGTTCTGAGCACCTGACGCGCCGGAACCATTCCGAAGAGGAATCCGCTGATCAGCGCCAAAATCAGAGCAACCAGATAGAGGTGTGCATCCAGCGTGACCGGCAGATGAAACGGAGCACCGGAAACGGGACGCCACAGGCTCAGGCGGCGCAACAGAACGATGCTGCCCATGAGCCCGACGGCGGCGCCGCAGAGCGAGATGAGCACGGCCTCGGTAAAAAGCTGCCGCAGAATGCGTCTGCGGCTCGAACCTAGCGCCAGCCGCAAGGCCACTTCGCGCGAGCGGTCGGCGGTGCGCGCAGCAAAGAGGCTGCCCAGATTGGCACAGGCGGCCAGCAGAATCAGGCCAGAAAGCAGCATCAGCCCGCCGATGAATGCCTCCGCCTTGCCGCCATACGAAGCGAGACCCTGGCGGGAGATGGTCGAAGTTCGATGGCCAAAGTTCTTGGGGTAGGTGTTTTCCAGATATGCGCCCACCGCGTTGACATCGGCGGTCGCTTGCTCCGGTGTTACACCAGGCCTCAAGTGTCCAAAGATCTCGTAAACCGCCGCGGTGCTGCCGCGCGCGTTCAACAGATCGCCGCCGACAATCTGCTCCTCATTGACGATGGGCATGAAGAAATTGGTTTGGGAAAAGGCCAGCGTTCCGCTGAAATCCGGCGGCGCCACGCCGATGATGGTGTACGGATGCCTGTTGAGCAGAACCGCGCGCCCCACCACATTGCAATCGTCCTGGAAAAAGCTGTGCCAATACTTGTAGGCGAGCACGACATAAGGGGCGCTGTTGGGTCCGCGTTCGTCGGCAGCGTGATAGAAGCGCCCCAGATACGGCTGAATCCGCAACACGTCGAAGTAGTTGCCGCTGGTGGCAAAGCCGATTGTCGACGAATCCACATCCTTGCCTTTGTCGAAGGCTGTCCAAACAATGTTATAAGCCGCCAGAGATTCAAAGCTGTGGTTGCGGTCGCGCAGGTCCAGATAGTTGGGATACGATTGCCAGCCGGGATTGTCGCCGTACGGAGTTCCGTAGAGGCTCTCGGACTGGGGCACATGCAGCGGGCGCAAGATCAGGCCGTCAAAGACGGCAAAGACCACTGCGTTGGCGCCGATGGCTAGAGCCAGGGTCAAAACGGCGGAGATGGCGAATCCGGGAGAGCGGCGTAACTGGCGCAACGCGAATCGCAGATCGGCCCAGATCGATTCCAGCGTGGGCCACTGCCACACCTCGCGGCTGCGTTCCTCAAGGAGGGTTCGATTGCCAAAGGCCAGGCGCGCCTGCCGTACGGCTTCCTTCGGGCCCATCCCTTCTCCCACCAACTGTTCCGCGCGCTCTTCAA
>JBKQNU010000004.1:0-39517 GCA_052145815.1 Occallatibacter sp. | reverse complement strand
TCAGTTCCAGTGTGTCCGTGCGCCCTCTCAGGCCGGATACCGATCATAGTCTTGGTGGGCCATTACCCCGCCAACTAACTAATCGGCCGCGACCCCCTCCCAAAGCGAATTGCTCCTTTGACCCGTAGGTATTATGCGGTATTAGCTAAGGTTTCCCTCAGTTATCCCCCACTCCAGGGTAGGTTAGTCACGTGTTACTCACCCGTGCGCCACTTTACTCATGGATTGCTCCACTTTCTCGTTCGACTTGCATGTGTTAGGCACGCCGCCAGCGTTGATTCTGAGCCAGGATCAAACTCTCGTTTGAAACCTGATGTCGTCCTTTTCTGACGGAGGTCAGAGAGGTGCGACCGATGCCTGCGCATCTGTCTCTCGATTGCTCGAGAAGAACAGGGTGCACGCAGGCACTCTTACCTTGTGAGAATGATCAAGCCAAACTCGACCCCTTCTCACGACTGGCATGTTCAACCAATTTGTCAAAGATCCGTTAGAGTTGACCGCCTAAGCGGGCTCTTTGGATCGAGGCCCAGGCTGTTACGCCAGGGTGTCCTCGAACTTGTTGCGCTGGCCGCATTTACCCAGAAGATATTGCCTCTGAAAGCAATAGACGGCGTTTTTGCGCGAACCTTTTAAGGCTATCGGAGTTTCAACTTCATGTCAAGCTAATCTTTTTCTTCGCTCAAGGCCGTTCCAACTTACTGTCAGCGGTTGTTCCTTGCCGTGAATTCAAGACCAGCCGAGAAGGAATGAATCCCCTCCCCGAAGGCATCGCACTGCGCAAAATATCAAAGATCGACCAGCGCAAAAATCGCCCGAGCCACTAAGGCTCGCAGGAGAAAACTCCTGGGTCGTGCAATGGCTTGTTCTCTCTAGGGATTACCTACAGGGGTTCAGGGGCACTTGCCTCACCTGACCCAACGAACTAGTTCCATTTGCTGGCTTCCCACTTCCCTAACGGGCAGGCCACACGGCCACCGGGAGGCTTTACTGCTGAACAACAACTCCCAAAGAGTAGCACACGCTACCCCGTATTGCAACCCTTGCAACGAGATTCGCACACAGACACGGTGTTTATCTCTTTGCAACCTCCCGAGAATAGCAACCCACCTGCCGGAACGCAAGCGAACGGCCTGTGGAAAGCCGCGGTTTCTGTGGGAAAAGCGCCCTCACTGGCGCTGAATCACGCCCAAGTCCGTGAGCCCATTGACGAAGAACTGCATGGCGAGGGCAACCAGCAGCAGGCCCATGATTCGCACCAGAATGCGGATGCCGGTCTCGCCCATCACCTGGCGCACCCGTCCGGCGCCGGCCAGGACCCAGTAGCTGACCAGGCTGGTGAGGGCAATCGACCCAAGAATGGCGCCCATCTCCCAGTTCAGGAGCGTGGGTACCTGGCCCACCAGCACCATGACCGAAGAGATCGCACCCGGGCCGGCCAGCATGGGAATGCCGAGCGGCACGATGCCGGCGTCTTCCTTGAGCGAGGCTTCCTCCGTGTCTCCCGAGGCCTCTTGGGTGGGGGAACGCTTGGCTTCCAGCATGTCCAGGCCGATGAGCAGCAGAATCAGCCCTCCGGCAATCTCAAACGCCGGCAGTGTGATCCCGAACATTCTGAAGATGAGTTGCCCGCCCAGGGCAAAGCTGGTAAGCACGATGAAGCAGGTGAGGCATGCCTTGCGCGCCATGCGCTTGCGGCGAGCCGGATCGGCGCTCTCGGTAATTGCCAGAAAGGACGGGATGGCGGCGAAGGGGTCAACCAGGAAAAAGATTGAGCTCAGCGCCAGCACCGCAAAGTGCACCCACGGTACCCGGCTCAATTCTGTTAACGCCGCCTCGGCTGGGTTGGTCAAGATCACTTCCTGAGCCTAGAACAGTTCCCCTCAGCCCGCCAACCTTCTGCTTTACATCCGAGTCCCCGAATCAAGACCTCACCAAGCCAGTCGTCCCTAACCGCGACTAGAATCGGAACGTCAAACAAGCGCACCTGTTCGCCGCGCCCTGCGCATCGCCGACGCGCATCTCTCACGGCTCCATCTTTCACGGTTCCATCTCTCACGGCTTTTTGTCTCGCAAATCAAGGAGATCTCATTGCGACTGCCAATCTCAACTCTCTGCCTGGCCGCCCTTGCCTTTTTTTGCGCGGCGGCCCTCGCGGCGCAATCCACGCCCGCGGGCCAGGACCCGGCTCCCGTCTTCAAGACCAACGCCAACGCCGTTGTTGTGGATGTTGTCGTCACCAAGGGAAATGACGAGCCGGTCACCGCGCTCACCAAAGATCTCTTTCAGGTCACAGAAGATGGCAAACCACAGAGCATCGATTTCTTTGAGGAGCACACCGCCAAAGTCCTTCCTCCCGGCGCTCTCAAGCCGCTGCCGCCCATGCCGCCCAACGTCTACACCAACGTCCCTCCCGCGCCCGAGTCCGACGCCGTCAACGTCCTGCTGCTCGACAGCCTGAACACGCGCAAGCAGGACCAGATCTTCGTCCACAAGCAGATTCTCGACTTCCTCAAGGGCATGCAGCCGGGCACGCGCGTGGCGATTTTTCTGCTCGGGTCGAAGCTGCGGTTCGTGCAGGGATTCACCGCCGACACATCGCTGCTGCTGGCCGCACTGAACGACAAGCGGAACAGCCTCGCGCCGCAAAGCGACCCGTCCTCGCGCTCGCGCGACGAGAACCAGGATGACAACGAGCACATCGCCCGGATGATCGCGATGAACGGCGGCCACGTAACCAGCGGCGTTGAGGCGGTCGCAGCTTCACAACGCGAGTTTGCCGACTTCCAGTACGGCGACCGCGCGGCCATGACGCTCGAAGCGCTCGACTATCTGGCGCGCTATCTCAGCGGCGTTCCTGGGCGCAAGAATCTGATCTGGTTTGCCAGTTCATTTCCTGTCACCGTCTTCCCCACGCCCTCGCAGCGCCAGGCCATGAGCGAGCTGCGCGTGTATTCGAGTGCGGTTAAGCGAACCGCTGACCTGCTCACCGTGTCGAAGGTGGCCGTGTATCCGGTGAGCGCGGAAGGAGTCATGGAGGAACACATCCTCGAAGCAAATGAAGCGGGCCCGAGCGACAACGAGAATCTCGGCGTTGGCAACGCCGGGGGCGGGCGCGGAGGCGGCAAGATGGCCCCATATGCCGGCGGGGATGCGGCGCGCGCCGACAGGATATTTGCCATGGAAGAGCTCGCCGCCGACACCGGCGGCAAGGCCTTCTACAACACCAACGACCTGAACACGGCCATGGCCCGCGCCATCAACGACGGCTCCCACTACTACACGCTCGTCTACTCACCCACCAACAAGAAGATGGACGGCAAATACCGCAGCATTCAGGTCAAGCTAAACACCGGCAAGTACAAGCTGGCCTACCGGCGCGGTTACAACGCCGACGACGAGGCCAAAATCGCGCCGCCCTCCGAGTCCGACCCGCTGCGGCCCATGCTGATGCGCGGCCTTCCTAGTTCCACGCAACTTCTCTATGGCATGCGCGTGGTTGCCATGAACCCGCAGCCCAAGCCTACCGATGCGCATGCCGGCAAGAACCCCAAGCTCGTCTGCCCCTGCACCCGCTACAGCATCGACTTCATGATCCGCTGGTCCGATGTGAAGTACGAGAACGTTGTCCGCGAGGCTGACCGGAAGCTGGACCCGGACGCAAAAGGGATCTATGCCGGTAAAATCTCCGTCGGCCTCATGGCCTATGACCGCGACGGCAATGCCGTGAACTGGGCCGGGGCCATCCAGGGAATGAATCTGCCACCCGAGGTGTACACCTCATTCCAAAAGTCCGGCGTTCCCTCCCACATGGAAATCGATCTTCCCAACACCGAGCTCTTTCTCGAAACCGGCGTCTACGACTGGGCCACAGGCAAGGCGGGCACGCTGGAGGTTGCTCTGCATCCCGCCGCGGCGCCGGGCCAGTCCGCGTCCGCGCATGGAGCGGCCGATGCAACCTCAAAGCCCAATTGAAAGCTGCTTCCATCCGCGATCAAATCATCCCGTCGAACGTATCAATCGCAGCGTGCCCGTGCGCGTCATCAACAGGCGCATTGCCTTCCCGCACCACCAGGCGCGTCTCGCAGCCGGCCTCCCGCGCCGCATCCAGCTCCCGCACCACATCGGAGAAGAACACGACATCCCATAGCCTGACGCCCATCTCCGCCGCAATGGCTGCATAACTCGCGCTGTCCGCCTTCGCTCCCGTACGCGTGTCGAAATATGCAGCGATCAACGTCGTTAGGTCGCCGAAGATAGAGTAGCGAAACAGCAACTGCTGCGCCTCCACCGACCCCGAAGAGTAGATGGCCACGCGGGAGTTTGCTGACCAGCGGCGCAGGGTATCGGGCACATCGGCGAAAAGATCTCCCTTCAACTCGCCGGACTCGAATCCGGACTTCCATATCTTGCCTTGAAGGCTCTTCAACGCTGTGGATTTGCGGTCGTGGTCCATGAGCCAGTAGATATAGGCGAGCGCAGCACCTCGAAAAGCAGTTCCTTCGACTGCGCTGAAGTTCGCTTCGCTCAGGATGACAGGATCGAATTTGTGCGAGAGTACCGTGGCCATGCGTGGAGCGTCCGGATCGGTTTCGGCGCGGTTTTCGCGGGCGAGGAGGGTCAGATCGGCGGCGACGGACGGATTCGACTGGTTCTGTTCGAGGAATTCCTCGAAACGCGCCCGCGCATACGGGAACAACTGCTCGTAGACGAATGCGATCGGTGCGACGGTGCCTTCAACGTCGAGCAGATAGACGCGAGGCGAGTCCGTGCTCATGCGCGCAAGCTGCCGGTCGCCGCCGGGCCGAAGTAGGCGGGGCCGAAGCAGAGGGGCTGAAACTCGCGATCGACGCCCGAGCCGGTGTACTGCGGAGTCCAGCCCGAGGTGTCCTGGAACCAGCGAATGGCGCGGATGCGGCGATCTTCGCAGAGCGTAAACCAGTGCGTGGTACCGCGAGGGACGCGCAGCAGGTCGCCGGGGCCGACCTCGACGGAAACTACCCTCTCGCCCAAATGCAGGAAGAAGATTCCACGGCCGGCAAGGATGAAGCGGACCTCATCTTCGGAGTGCGTATGCTCCTTGTCGAAGCGGGCCAGCATGGCATCGAGGTTGGGCGTTTCGGGGTTCACGTCGATGACGTCCGCTGTCACATAGCCGCCGCGTGCTTTCAGGTCGTCGATCTCCTCGGAGTAGGCTGCCAGCACTGCGCCGGCCGGTGCGTCCGCGGGCACGCGCGACAGATCCCAGCGCTCGTAGTCGATGCCCAGCGCGGCCAGGCTGCGGTGGATTTCGGATTCGTCGTCAATGACGCGATCTTCGCTCGGAAATCGGAGAACAGCCATAGGTGCTCCTTGAAGCGAAATGCCAGGAATCGAAATGCCAGACTTGAGTGATGCGTGATACCCAGGTCTCAAACGCGAGGTCTGGGGCACCCGCAGTCAGAATTACAACTACCCGGCCAGAGCCTTACGGCCTTCCACCTCGAAGAGGAATTCGAGCGCCTCAAGATGCCGCCGCGCCTCGGCTATCGATTCCCCCCAAGTATAAAGCCCATGGCTGCTGAGCAGGACACCGTGCGCGTCGGGGTACTTGTCGAGCGCAGTAGCCAATTGCGCAGTCAGATCGGCGTAGTTCTGCGAATTGCCGAGGATCGGCACTTGCTCAGCGTGCTCGTGGGTAGCCACATTCGACAGTCCCTTGAGCAGCTCGTAGCCGCTGAGGGCCACATAGCCCGCCGCCTCATGGAAGCCGGAGAGAAGCGTATTCCACACCGTGTGAACATGCAGGATGGCGCCGGCCGCCGGTCGCGCTTGGTAGAGCGCCAGGTGGAGTCCAGTCTCGGCAGAGGGTTTGCCATCGCCACTCAGTACGCGGCCTTCGCGATCAACTTCAAGCAGAACCGCAGGTGTGAGCGTGCCCTTGTCCAGGCCGCTTGCGGTGATCAGAATTCGCCCCCCCTCGCGCACGCTGAAGTTGCCGCTGGTGGCAGGCACCCAGCCCCGCGTGTAGCACCAGCGCGCCGTTTCGCACAGCAACTCAGCGGCGATCGAAAGAGAATCCTCATCGGGAAGCATACGTAAAGGCAGTGTAACAAGGCTGGGATCGCGAGACCGGACGGGCTCCGCAGGCGCGGCTTGAATATATCCGGCGTGGCGTCAGCGTCCTCGGCGCGTCCACCAGAAGGTCGCGAGGAACAGGAAGAAGGCGGTTGAAATCACGCTGGCCCCTGGGCGCTTGAGTACGAAATCGAGAATAAGGGCTGCGGACGCCATGGTCACTGCCAGAAGCGCCAGACCGGCTCTTGCGGTCCAGGGAATCAGCACCAGAACACCGCCCAGGATTTCGACGACGCCGGTGAAGTAGCGGAACCATTGGCCAGCGCCGATCTGTTGAAATAGCTTGACCCACTCGGCGTCTGGATTGGATGGGAATTTGTCGACGCCGAATAGGATGAAAACGAACCCGATTCCTCCGCGGACAACCCAGTCAGTGATCTTGTTGTGCGGTTCTCCCGAAGTGGCTGCCTCGAACATATCGGCTTAGACACCGGAAAAGGCTGACTTGTTCCCTCCGGCGGCAGACTTCATTCATGGGCCTTGCATGGGTAATACCTACCCCGGCCGCGAGCGCAGCACTACAATCATCTCTTGGCCGTTGACGCCCAATCCGTCGAGGTCGTGCTGGTCTCGCCGCGCAACCCGCTCAATATTGGAGCGGTGGCGCGAACCATGGCCAACTTCGGCTTTAAGAACCTGACGGTGGTGGCGCCTTATGCACCCCATTGGCGCGAGGCCCGCTCGGCGGTCGGTGCGCCTGATTTGCTGCGGAACGCAAGAGAGTGCGAAACGCTCTCGGAAGCTGTGGCGGAGTGTACGCTTGTCGCCGGCACCGGAACCCTGGCCTGCCGCAAGCCTGAGCAAAGGGTGGTTCCTCTTCCCCAACTGGCGCCTGTTGTTTTTGATGAGTTGCGTAAAGGCGGGCGGTTGGCGCTCGTCTTTGGGCCGGAAAAGCACGGCCTCACGCGCGAAGACCTCTCCTGGTGCCATTTGTTTGTGGAGATTCCTACCGATCCGCAGCAGCCCTCGATGAACCTGGGACAGGCGGTTGCGGTTTGCCTTTACGAATTGTCTTCGAGGGCTTTTTCGGCGGCGAATCCAAATCGATCGCTGCCTGGGCCGGAGTCTGTCCTCTCCCCCGAATCGAGCACCCCTGCAGCTCCTTCCGGCAGGCTTGACCTGCTGGCAGGAGTGATTGAGGAGACCATGGTCGCGGCACATTACTCTCCGGCGTCGATGCATGCGGCCAACCGGCACGACCTGCGCCTGATGCTGCGCAGATTGGCGCCCACGGAGCGCGACACACGACGCATTCTGGGGCTCTTCCGGCGAATTCTCTGGCGATTGCAGGATGGCCCGAAATGAAATTAACCACGATGAAAACCTGGCCTGCAACTAAAGGGTCATTCCCGCCGAAAGAGAGACGCAAAGAGATCAAATCCTGATAAAGTGGGCGTCAAAGGCTCCCCCATGTTCCTGGCTCCCGGTTGCTTCCGATTTGCCCCGGATTTCTCACGGTGCCGCGCCGCGGCTGCCCTCTGCGCGCTGCTGGTTCTGCCGCTCACCGCCCGTGCGCAACAGCCGCAGCCGGAGACGACCCAGCCGCCCGCCCAGAACGCCAATCCGGCGGCTCCGCCTGCAGACTCAGCGCAAAGTCCGGCTCCGGCGACGCCCGCACCAGTGCCCGCACCCGACGCTCCAGGTCAGCCGCCAGCCCAAAATAGCCCTGCACCAGCCCCGTCGCAGACGCCGGCTCCTGACGCTGTGCAGACACCGGCCACGGGCTCCGCGCCACCAGCACTTGTGCAGCACTCGACTGTTCCCGCGGCCTCGACTCCGGAAAGCTCGGCCGAGACGCAGACGGCGCCGGCGGCCTCATCGGCCAGCCCAACCCAGCCAGCCAGTATCAGCGAGGAAGAGCTGAAACAGATGCTGGTGGGCAAACAGATCTATCTGCGCGGCGGTTACCTGGGAGATACGCTCAACTTCGACGAGCACGGCCACATCGTCGGCCACTCGCCGCAAGGTTCTTACACGCTCAGCGTTATCCAGATCGACCGTGTCCGTCTGACCAAGCACAAGGTGGATCTGGAAGGCACACGCTTCGGACTGCATTTCAACGAGCAGCTTGCCTATGAAGACTCATCGACTTCCTACGACAAGGTTCGCATCACGCCCAAGAAGAAGGTCGTCAAGATCACCATCGACCGCGAGATGGTGGTGAACCCCAAGAAGAAGAAAGAGTCGGCCAAGGAGAAGGCAAAAGCACCGAAGTCGGGACCTTTGCCCGTTCCGGCCGTACCGGCCCAGGCCGCGAATCCGGCTCATGCGCCTTCTCCTGCTGCGCCCCCGGTCACTGCTGAAGCAGCGTCCGCACCCGCGGAAACTGCAGCGGCTTCCCAGCCTGCTGAAATGAGCGAGGCCGAACAGCTCAAGGCCTCCATCGCCGAAACGCCCGAGGCCGAGCGCCCCGCCGACCCATCCAGCGTGACCACTACTACCTCGCAGGCGCACGCCAACCGCATGCTGCGCGACGCTCTCGATACCATCTTCGCGCCGGGGCTCGACCAGCGCATGATGGCCGCCATGCCCGACTTCTGGAAGCTCTATTACCAGGCCGTCGCCGCCAAGGCCGATTACCGGCCCTCCGACCCCTCGATCCTTCGCCAGAACACCGTGGATGAGAAGGCGCATCTGCTCACCAGCTTCGAGCCGGACTCGAACGAATTTGCGCAGAACGCGGGCGTGGCCGGCATGGCCCTCTATCACACGGTGATCGGCGCCGACGGCAAGCCGGGCGAGATCGCGGTCGCGCGCCCCATCGGCTTCGGCCTCGACGAGAACGCCGTTGCGGCGATACGCAAGGCCAAGTTTTCACCCGCGATCAAAGACGGAAAACCCGTCCCGGTCATGCTCGACTTGGTGGTGCAGTTCCGCATCTTCTCCAAACGAACAGCCGTCCAAAGCTCGCCCGAGACCGCGGACAAGGACAAGCCGGGAACCCCGGTGTTGCCCGGACCGTACAGCGTGGCGCATCATTAACTGAACCTGTTTCGTTCCACCATGAGCTCGCCTTTCCTCAAATTGATCCAAACCGGCGCCACGGCCGAGGTGGCCGATCAGGTCCAGGCCGACCCGGCGCTTGCCAGCTGGCGCGACCCGCAGGGAGTCTCCGCGCTGCTTTGGGCCGTGTATTGCGGCCAGTCGCTGGTGCGTGATTTTCTTCTCGCTCGATTGGCAGCCGATGGCATTGCGCTCGACGTCTTTGAGGCGGCAGCCGTCGGCGACGAAGCGCGGCTGCGGAGTTTGCTCGAAGGAGACTCCGAACTTGCAGGCGCCTTCTCTGGCGATGGATGGACGGCGCTGCATCTCGCAGCAGCTTTCGGAACGCCGGCGGCTGTTTCGGCGCTGCTCACAGCTGGCGCATCGGTGGACGCGGTGAGCCAGAATCCACAGAAGAATCAGCCGCTCCATGCTGCGCTGGCGCTGGGCAAGAATGCGGAAACAGTGAAGCTGTTGCTGGAACACGGCGCACCGGTCAACGCTGCGCAGGCTGGCGGGTTTACGCCCTTGTTTTCCGCGGCGATTGCGAACCGCAAAGACCTTGTGGAGCTGCTTCTTGCCTATGGCGCCGATCCAGGCTGCAAGAGCGACGCAGGCAAGACGGCTTCCGACTTTGCGCGCGAACGGGGTCATGCGGATCTGGCCGCATGGCTTGATGCTCAGCCCGCCAAATAGGGCATCCCCTTACTCGGCCGGTGGCAGTTCCCATAATTCTACGCGGTTACCCTCCGGATCCCATATCCAGGCGAAACGGCCGTAGTCGGCATCCTCACGTTTGGGGTCGATTCGGACTCCGGCAGCAGCTAACTGGGCCAGCAGTTGATCCAGATTGTCCACGCGGAAGTTGATCATAGTTTGCTGAGGGCCGTCGCCGAAGTAGCGCGTGTCCTGGGGAAAATGGGCAAAGACGGTCATCCCGGCGGATTCGGGGCCGTCGAAAGCCAGGGACCCTCCATCCTGCGTTGGGATTCCGAGATGTGCTGCGTACCAGGCAGATAGTGCCTTTGGGTCGTTCGCCTTCAAGAAAACTCCGCCTACACCAACTGCCTTCGCCATCCTACTCCTCCCGCTGAATGATCTGTTCGAGCTTCGGTTTGTGTTTGGTTTCGCGCCCAGTGCGCGGCTCCGTATCCACCACGCGCGCCGGCTTGGGCTGGCCCACGCGCTCCCGGGCGTTGGCTTTGACGGCCTTGGTGACGGAGAATTTTCCTGGCTTCCGCTTCGGCATCTGTCCTGCTTCGGGTTTGGGCTCCGGGTTCCGGCTTCGAGTTCGGTTAGGGACAAGCACGAGTATGGAATAGAATCGGGTTAAAGGGAAGAGCCGGAGACCATGGAAGAGCGGGATTTTTTCAACGAGACCACGGAACTGCGCAGCCACACCCTGACTTGCCCCAAGTGCGGCCAGGCGGGCGAATATAAAGTCACCTGGGTCGTCCGCCGCAAGCGGGCGCAACTGCCGCGCGGCGCCGACGAGCGAGACCGGGCCAAGTTCGCCAAGGCACAGTCGTATATGGTGCGCAGCGACGACAAGGTGTCCTGCGCCAACATCCGCTGCCGCAAGCCGTTTGAGATTACGCAGCTGCAGACGCTGGCCTTTCTTTCGGAGTAGCCCGACGTAGAGTAGCTTTTTTTTCACAGCCCGCACCGTTCCTTCCCCATTCCGCACACCCTCGGAGGCAGGCGTGCCCAACGTCCATCGAGGAGGAACCATGGACCTTCAACACCGCTGTCCGGCGCCGGTCTGCCGCTTCGCCGTCCTGTTTGCTTTCCTGTCACTGGTTCTGCCCGCCCTCGGTCAGCAGGCCCCCATTCAGTTGCCCAGCCCGCAGATCGCCGGCGGCATGCCCCTGATGCAGGCACTGGCCCATCGTCAGACTACCCGTGCCTTCGAAGACAAGCCGCTGCCGCTGCAAACCCTCTCCAACCTGCTCTGGGCTGCCTTCGGCGTCAACCGCCCTCGCGAAGTCAAAGCCGGCCTGGGCCGCACCGCGCCCTCGGCCATGAATAGCCAGGACATCGAGCTTGACGTGGTCACCCCGGACGGCGTCTTCGTCTACGAGGCCGAGCACAATCGCCTGCGCCCGGTCGTTGCGGGCGACCTGCGCGGCAAAATCGGCACGTCCCCAGCCGCCCGCGCCGCCGTCACGCTGGTCTATGTCGCCTCCGTCAAGGATGATTGGGCCCAGGTCGATGTCGGCTTCATCGGTCAGAACGTGTACCTCTTTGCTGCCTCAGAGGGATTGAACGCGTGGTTCTATTCGATGCACGGCCCGCAGGAGGTCGCGTCGGTGGCCGCTGCGCTCAATCTGCCCTCCGACAAGCGCCCCCTGTATGCCCAGTCGGTTGGTTACCCGCCCCGATGATCGCTTCGCCCCTCCCCGCCCGCCACTGGCGCCTGGCGCGCATTCTATGATTGAATCGAAGAGGTAAAGGGCCGGGTCCGGAGGCCAGGCAAAGCAAGGCGCAGCCCGCCCAACGAACGGAGAGACACAATGGCAAATTCCCTGCTTCCCCCCGAAGAGCGCAACCTGACCCCCGACCAGGTGGAGGCGCTGGATAAGCGGCGCGACCTGGGCCATACATTCCTGGTGATTGCCGGACAGTTTGCCGTGATTGCTACCGTCCTGCTCTTGTGGGTTGGCCAGGATCTGACCTACTCGCCCGGCTGGGCGCATCCCATGGCCTACTACTTCGCCATCGCGGTGGGAATCATCGTGGTCTTCGGCATTACCGGACTGGTGCTGCGCAAAGGCACGCCGCGCATCGACTGATATGCCGGTCAGCGCGGTCGTCCATCGACAAGGATTTTGGGATCGCCGTGGCGCAACCGCGCGCAACGGTATAGCCTCAAACTAGATGATGGCTACTGTTTCCCCAACTCAGAGCCCCTCCGTCGCCAAGGATGCGCGCCTCACTGATAGCCATGGCCGCGTCATACACGATCTGCGCGTTTCCATCACCGACAGTTGCAATTACAAATGCGTGTATTGCCGCACGGGCGAAGTCGGGGCGCAGTATCCGGAACTCGGTATTGAAGAGTATCTGCGCCTGATCCGGCTGTTTGTCGATCTCGGCATCACCAAGGTACGCCTGACGGGCGGCGAACCGCTGCTTCGTCGCGGCGTGGTTGAGTTGGTTCAGGAACTGGCCCGCATGCGCACCCTCGCGGGAGAGCCGCTGGATCTTGCGCTCACCACCAACGGCCACTTGCTGGACTCGCTCGCAAGCCCGCTCAAGGCAGCCGGATTGAACCGCGTGACAGTAAGCATGGACGCCGTGGACGCGCCCACCTTCGAGCGCATTACGCGTGTTCCCGGCAGTTTCAAAAAGGTCCTCGGCGGCATTCGTGCCGCGCGGGCAGCGGGCCTCACCCCTCTCAAGGTCAACTGCGTTTTGCTGCGCGGCTTCAACGACGGCCAGATTGAAGGTTTCGCCCATTTTGCACGGGAAGAAGACGTCGTGGTCCGCTTCATCGAGTTCATGCCGCTCGAAGAGGGCCGGCTGTGGACGCCGGAGATCGTGGTCCCGCTCAAGGAGATTGTTGAACGAATCGGGCGGGTTCTCACCCTGGTCAAACTGCCCCCGCGGGAGATGAGCGAAACGGCGTGCCGCTACAGCTTTGCGGACGGAAAAGGCGAGATCGGTATTATCGCGCCCGTCACCCAGGCATTCTGCGGAGCCTGCAGCCGGGTCCGCCTCACCTCGGATGGCAAAATCCGCACCTGCCTTTTCTCCCAGGTAGAGCACGACCTCTATGGGCGCCTTCGCGCCGGGGAGTCGGACGCGGAACTGCGCTCCTACATTCACCGTACCGTTCAGGGAAAGGAAGCGCGCCATCACATCGGCGAGCCGGGATTCCTGAAGCCCTCGCGATCCATGGTGCATATCGGCGGCTGAGACGCCAGTCTGCTCGCGCAAATCCGAAATATAGCCCGCAAAAGCGTTATGTCCGGCGCCATCTATCGCCATCCCCGCCTGATGTGGCAAAATGCACTCAAGTCTCCCCCGCCCCTGGTTCCCTGAATGACGAACGAGACGGAAAACCGAATCCCGCTCGCAGATCTGCTTGTCTTTCACCAATTAACGCGTTCGCTCACTTCGAGCTTCGATCTCGACACCATTTTGCGCACCATCCTGGAACACATGGAGCGCACCATCGAGGCGGAACTTTGGACGCTGTTGATGCTGGACGAAGCCAAGCAGGAGCTCTACTACGCCATCGCTGCGGGCGGAGAGCAGGAAAACCTGCGCGACCTGCGCGTGATGGTGGGCGAGGGTGTGGCCGGCTGGGTGGTGGAGCACGGCGAGACGCTCATCGTACCCGAATCCGAGAGCGATCCGCGGCTAAACCGCGAACCGGGCGCCAAGCCGCAACGCGTCCGCTCGGTCATCGCGATGCCGCTGCGAGGCCGCAAGGGAACCCACGGCGTCATCCAGATCTTCAACCCGCGCGCCGATCGCATGACCAACTACACCATTGCTTTCCTGCACATTCTGGCCGACCACGCAGCCATTGCTATCGAAAACGCGCGCGACGTGGCGCGCATCCAGCAGCTGAGCATCACCGACGATTGCACCGGCCTCTACAACGCACGCCATCTCTACGACGTACTGGGCCGGGAACTGGAACGCTGCTTGCATAAGGAGCTGCCGGTAAGCCTGGCTTTTCTCGACCTGGATTGTTTCAAGCTGGTCAACGACGCCCACGGGCACCTGGTGGGCAGCGACCTGCTGGCGCATACCGGCCGCAGGTTACAGGAACTGTCCAGCGTGGGCAGCCTCTGCTTCCGATATGGCGGTGACGAGTTTGTCGTCCTGATGCCGGAGACCAGCGCAGAAACCGCGCAGTTGCATTGCACAGAATTGCTCCTGGCGCTGATGGAGACTCGCTTTCCGATTCGGCCCGGATTGAGGCTGAGAGTCAGTGCCAGCGTCGGTGTATCCACCGCACCTGCCGATGGCTTTACCGTGCATGCTGTCATCGGTGCCGCCGATGCGCGCATGTATGCGGCAAAAACCCATGGCCGCGGCCACGTGCGCGGGGCGTGAGGAAATTCCAAGAACTCTGCTCATGTCCCGGGAGTTGCCCGCAGCGCTCAAACTTCCTGCGGCACCTTGTGCGGAACGCGATGCGTGGAGCGCGCGGCGAAATACATGGACACGACGGTGATGTCGTCGGTCTGGCCGAAACGCTTGGCGGTTTGGGCAATGTAACGCGCGCTCTCGTTGCTCACCTGCTGCGTCCGCTCAAATCCAAACAACTCGCCGTGAGCATTAGCGGCCTCGACAACACCGTCGGAGAGGAAGATAAGCCGGTCGCCCACTTCGAGTTGGAAAGTGGCCTGCTCATATTGAATGTTGGGGATGACGCCCAGGGGCAGATCCGCTGCCAGCTCCATCTCGCGGCCGTCGCGGTAAGGGTGCAGGTGCCCGGCGTTTGCCACCACCATGGTTCCGTCGGGATAGACGCGGGCGCATACGCAGGTGGCGAAGCTTGCCGCCTTCTGGTTCATCGCCGCGCCGGGGTTTGCTTCCGCGCCCAGCAGCACGTTGTTGAGACGGTTCAGCACGGTGGCCGGATCGTGCGAAATCTCGTTGCGCAGAGCGCCCACCAGCGTGCTTGCGTTCATGGCTGCCTGCAGGCCTTTGCCGCTCACGTCGCCCACCACAATCAGCATGGAATCGTCTTTGAGCGGAAGCACCTGGAAGAAATCTCCGCCGACGCCGTTGGCGGGAAGATATGCGCTTTCCAGCATGAAGTTGTGGTTGGACGGCAACTGCGTGGGAATAAGCATGGCCTGCACGCTGCGCGCGGCTTCAATCTCGGCGGAAGAACGCTGCTCCTCCTGGCTGACATGGATGAAGCGATAGAAAATGACCGCCAGCAGGCTGCCCAGAAACACCGCATAGCTGACGGTGCTGATGGGGAATGCAATCGGGCCCAAGTGGAATTCGTGCAGCGCGAATTGTTCTGAGAGCCAGTGCTTGCTGACAGCGTAATCCAGAACCGTGTCGAGCGAATCTGCCGTAGCCGCCATGAAGAATGGCACCAGCATCACGCCCGCATCAGGGCGTCCATGGCGCCATGCACGGAAGAGCAATACCGACACGAGGACGGTGAACGCCACTTCAGTGGAGACAGCCAGGTATTCGTAGATCTGCTGCAGTTGGATAAGTGCGGTTATTGGGAGAACGAGAACAAATACCTGAAAGATGCGGACAACCCTGCGGTTCTGGTTCCCGGTAAAACGCAGGATGAACTCCAAAGTGCAAGCCATGAAAATTCGGCTGCCCCACAGGGCGAGCACACGGAAAACGGAGAGCGGCAGCAGCGCCAGTCCGTATGCGGTTTCGCTTGCGCCCATGAAGCCCACCGAAAGGCAAAGCAATGCCAGCCACAGGTATTCCGCATGCTTGCGCTGAGCCATAAAGAGCGTGAAGCCCAGCACGGCGACGCAGAAAAACAGGAAGCTCACGCCAATTCCGGCCATCAGGTGTTCATCCCAGCGGCGGTCGGTGCTCGCGGTGAGCTTGTCGGCAATATCGTCCGGCGCGCCCAGCTCGACTTTGTCAATCAGGCCGCGGTGGATGGTCATACTGGAGCCGGCCCAGGTGCGAATGGCAAGCACGATTGAACCGTCCGCGGCAGGCCGGGACAGGTGCACGATCAATGGCGGTGATTGATACATCGACGGCTGATCGGTCATGCCTTGCGTGTGGCCGGATTCGACCCCGTTCACATATACCGCAGCCTGCCCGATTCCGTCGGCCGTAACCAGAAGGTCCAGGGTCTTGATGCCGGAAAGATCGAATTGAGAGAATTGCTGCGGCTGCAACTTCAAGCGGTACCAGCCATAACCGGAATACGCATCGAACCCTTGCTCTGACAACGCCTGGCTGAGGGTTACGGTGGGCCACGCAGAATCGTCGAGTGCCGGATCGGCCCAGCGGGGGTCGTCTCCCACCTGAAAACGCCACGGCGCATCGAGAACCATGGTGCCGTGGATCCGGGATGATGGGGAACTGATAGCGGTGCCGGCCGCGGGAGGGGCGCCGGAAGGACTCTGAGCGGATAGAGAAATGGTTGATACGCAGAGAAGCGCAAGAAAGCTGCTCATCAAACCCGAGTGAAGCATCGCCGGTCGACGAAAGATCTTCATGCGCATTTCCAAGTCTAGTGTCCTGTCTCCAATGTTCATATCAAAAAAAGACCTGTCATCCTGAGCGAAGCGTTCTTCAGCGGAGCCGAAAGCCTGCCCTGAGCGTAGTCGAAGGGGACCTGCTTTTCGGGAAGCTCGCGGCAAACCAGGTAGTGCAAAACAAGTGCCAAGAACTTCGGAGACACCACGCAAGGGTGCACCGCCATAATGAACCAGCGGGCTTCCTGGGCTACACTGGTGCTGCATGAGCGACCGTGCTTTTTGAGCAAGCGAAAGGTGTATGAATAAAAATGAAGAATTTCATCCGCGGCATATTGGTTGTTTCAGCGCTGGCAGGCGCGGTTTCATTGAGTGCGCAGACTGCCGACGAAATCGTCGGCAAGTATGTGGCAGCCATTGGTGGCAAAGACGCGATTAGCCAGGTGAAATCGGTATATTCGGAAAGCTCCGTCACCATGATGGGGGGCGAGAGTCCCAGCACCACGATGCTCGTGGACGGTGTCGGCTTCAAGAACGAGACCGACGTCAACGGCACGAAGATCGTGCAGTGCTATACCGAAAAAGGCGGCTGGATCCTCAATCCCATGGCTGGGTCCGTTACTGCCACGCCCATGCCCGATGACGCCTACAGCGCGGGCAAATCTCAAATCAGAGTGGGCGGCGCGCTTTATGACTATGCAGCCAAAGGCAGCAAAGTCGAGTTGCTGGGGAAAGAGGGAAGCGCCTACAAGATCAAATTGATTTCGAAGGAGAATGTCGAAACGACCTACCTCATCGACTCGACTTCATATTTGGTTACCACGGTGATGTCGAAGGGCAAGATGCAGGATCAGGACGTGCCCATCACCACCAGGGTTTCCGATTACCGGAAGACGGACCTTGGCTACGTGATTCCTTATGCCATCGACGTGGATTTTGGCGGCCAATTCGAACTGACCATTGCGGTGAAGAAAGTGGAACTGAACAAGACCATCGACCCCGCTGTATTTGCAATGCCGAAATAGCGCGGCTAGACGAATCTCACTTGCGCGCGCCGGATGCGGGTAGCCTCGGCATGGCCACGCTGATATCCTGCAATCGATCCGCCGCAGGAGCGTCCCCGCCCATGACACGACCCACCATCGGAGCAATTTCCCCGTCCTTCATCGTCACCGACGTCGAAGGAACCATCGCTTTCTACCGCGATAAGCTCGGCTTCGAAACCAGATTCCTGGCGCCGGATGAGGATCCCTTCTTCGCCATCATCGGCCGCGACGGAGCGCAGATTTTCATCAAATCCGAAAGAGACGTGCTGCCGGTCCCCAACCACACCCGTCACGCCCACCTTCGTTTGGACGCCTTCGTCTACGTGTCCGACCCCGACGCGCTCGCCGCCGAATTCGCCGATCATGGCGCGATCTTCAGCAAACAGCTCCAAGACACCCACGACGGCCTGCGCGGCTTCGAGATTTCCGATCCCGACGGCTACGTCTTGTTCTTCGGACGGCCAAGGTAGCCCCAGGGTGCCCCAAGCTCACCCCCCAAAAAAGCATGGGTGCCCCAGGTCTCGCTTTTGAGACCTGGGAGGCGACAAACCCGAATGCGCCGCTTTTCGTCTTCCCCGATTCCTGCGACCATGTAGGATGTTGCCATGACGAAGGGATTGGTCCGATATCACCAAGCCGGATGTTTTCACTTCGTCACCTTCAGTTGCTATCGCCGTCTCGTGTATTTCGGCACGGCGGCGGCGCGGTGCTTGTTTGAGCGGTCCCTTGAGGCAATGCGAAAGCGGTATGACTTCGTCGTCTGCGGCTACGTGGTGATGCCGGAGCACATCCATTTGCTGGTCAGCGAGCCGAACAAGACGCTCCTCTCCAAGGCAATTCAGGCGCTCAAGTTATCGGTATCTGTTCAAAGCAGGGAGCGGCCCTTTTGGCAAGCCCGCTATTACGACTTCAACGTGCATAACGAAGAGAAGCGGGTGGAGAAGCTGCGCTATATGCATCGCAATCCAGTCAAGCGAGGCCTCGTTGAAAAGCCTGAAGACTGGCCGTGGTCAAGTTTCCGGCACTACGCTACCGGCGTGGACGGAAGCGTCGAGATCGAGAGCCATTGGACCGCTATTCGACGCGGAAACGAACTCCCACAATATCTGCGCTACCCCGAAAACGCTGGTTGAGGCCTCCCCCCTCCCAGGTCTCAAAAGCGAGACCTGGGGCACCCGCGCATCTGAGGTAGATTGAGATGCGGGCCACCCGCCAGCGGAAAACTTGGGAAACCTCAAAGCCCCACCGGCCCCTCGCCCCCAACTCTGCGAAACTAAATCCGTGCCCCTCGCAATGCCCGCCCTGATCTTCGACCTCGACGGAACCCTTACCGATTCCATGCCCGGCATCGTCGGCTGCCTGCGCAAAGTTCTCGATGCCCGCAATCTGGGCGACCAGGGACCGCTGGAGCGCTTCGTCGGCCCGCCTGTCGAAGAGTGGACCGCCGAACTGCTCCCCGACTCACCCCAAGAAGGCCGCGCCGAGCTCGCCCGCGACTACCGCGCCTGCTACGACCGCGAAGGCTGGCAGAACAACTCCGTCTTCCCCGGTGTCCGCGAATTGCTTTTGCAGCTGCACAACGAGGGCTTTCCCCTCTACGTCTGCACCTCCAAGCAGCAGCACTTCGCCGTCCGCATCCTCGATATGTTCGAGCTCTCCAGCCTCTTCACCGCCATCTACGGCGACAAAGCCGAATACGCCAGCCACAGCAAAGTCGACCTGCTCGCCAGCCTGATCCGCCAGCACGGGCTCGACCCCGCCAGCACGTGGATGATCGGCGACCGCATCTTCGACATCCAGGCCGCCCACGCCAACCACATCCTCTGCCTAGCCGCCGGCTGGGGCTACGGCCCTCCCGCAGAGTGCGCCCAGGCCGACGCCGTCGCCCCCATCCCCGCCGACGTCCCCGCCCTTGTCCGCCCGAATCAGGAGTGGTAGGCTGGGCCTAATCCCTGACACCTCTGGCAAATCGGGAGCGGTAGGTCAGGGCTTCAGCCCTGACATTAAGAGCTGCAAAACACGCCGGCCTTCAGGCCCTGAGGCATGCTCCTGTCTTCGAACAACTCACGAGTGAGCCCGGAAGTGTCAGGGCATGACTTCAGTCGTGCCGCTATAGCAAAACCAGGGACGATGTATCCCGAGGCCAAGACTCTCAAGTCGACGCGACCAACAGCGAGCGGCGACCTTCAACGAAGCCAATCAGGACACAGTATCCCTGTTTTGCCGTAGCACCCGGAAGCAGCGTGGGCTTTAGCCCCTGCGACGGCCCTCTCTTCCATCATCCGGTCCGAGCAAAATGCCCTCTTCACCACCCTCCTTCTTCGCCTCTGCCTAGGACATTACTTATACAACACCACTTCCCGACCCTATATGCGGACTTTCCCAAGAAATCGCAACTCTTCAAACAAACTTCCCGCAATAGTCGGCACCATTCGTGGTTACCAAACGCGGTTTTTCGCAACTCTCCAAGCGAACTTTCGCGCCTCAACCACAACCCTTGAAGCAAATCTCGATTCATCGAAAAACTCCCCAGGCTTCCACAGCGTTCCCGGCATCCAAGCTACTGCGGGGAGGCTGCGGGCGTTCCATTCCGGCGCGCCCCAACAACCCTTCCGGCAAAGGAGCTTGCCCCATGTCCAGCCATACCCATGAAGATTCAAAGGCCGCTAAAACCAACGTTCCAGACGGTTTTGACCCGGAACAAATCAAGAACCTTTCCAGCGTGCTCAACGCCCTGCTCGCCGATGTCTACGCCCTCTACCTCAAAACCAAGAACTTCCACTGGCACATGAGCGGACCCCATTTCCGCGACTACCACCTGCTGCTCGACGAGCAGGGAGACCAGATTTTTGCAATCGCCGACGATATCGCCGAACGCGTCCGCAAAATCGGCGGCGCCACCATCCGCTCCATCGGCCACATCGCCAAGCTGCAGCGAATCAGCGACAACGACCAGGAATTCGTGCCCGCCCGCGACATGCTCCTCGAACTTCATGGCGACAACAAGGCCTTCGTTGAAAGCCTGCGATCCGCTCACGAAGTCGCCTCCAAAGCCAATGATTATGCCACCACCAGCCTCATCGAAGTCTGGATCGATGAAGCCGAACGCCGTGCCTGGTTCCTCTTCGAGGCCACTCGCTGAACCATCCAAAAGAACCAGTGCATTCTCTCAATTCGCTCTAGCCGCCGTTCCCCAGCCTTCACTGCGGGGAGCCAGGAGCCACGGGCGCCTCGGTCTCCATTGATACCGTGGCGCCCGTTTCTTTGCGCGCTGGTTTTCCCACACAACGAAAAGCGTGCACCTTCTCCGCTCCCGTCGTACACTCATAGGCATTCTCCCCGGTTCCACTGAAGTTATTTGCTGCTTTTACCGATGTAAGACAATCCCCACCATTTCTCTGCATTTCTCGTGATGCGGAGGGATGGTTTGGTCGGTGCACACTGGTATAAGAGAATTTGCCATGTTGAAAGACGTCTTAACCGAGCCAGCAATCACCGCGACCGGCCACCAGGCAGCGGCAAACCTCACCGCCCTGATTGAGAGCACGGAAGACCTCATCTGGTCCGTTGACCTCAATTTCGGCCTCCTCACCTTCAATTCCGCATTGCAGCGCCACATCGAGCTCACCTGGGGCACGCAAGCAGCGGTAGGCAAGCGTCCCCAGGATCTGCTCCCGGCGGAAAGGGCGACGATCTGGCCCCCTCTTTTTCAACGAGCGCTGACCCATGGTCCGTTTCGAACCGAAATCCCTTTTCCGAATGGCCGGATCGTGGAGATGTCCTTCAACCCCATCGTCGTCGATGGCAAGGCGACCGGACTCTCGATGTTCGGAAAAGACGTTACGGAGCGCAACCGTTACGAAAAGGAGCTTCGTGAAACCGCTGAGTTCCTGAAAGAATCGCAGAGAATCGGTGCGCTCGGCTCTTATGTCTACGATCTTCAGGCTGGCGTGTGTACATCCTCTGACACCTTGAACGAGCTTTTGGGCCTCGACAAGGAAACTGACATTGTCAATATCTGGAGCAAGCTCGCACACCCGGAGGACCGCGACGCGGTTGAAGAGTACTTCGTAACTGAAGTACTTGGAAAAGGAAAGCCGTTCAACCGGGAATACCGCATCGTCCGCGCCAACGATAAAGCCGAGCGCTGGCTGCACGGAATGGGCAAACTGGAATTCGATGCCCACGGAAAGCCTCTCAAGCTGTGCGGCATTATCAGAGACATCACCGAGCGAAAGCAGATTGAACTCGCGCTGACCGCCAGCGAGCAGCGCTATCGCACCGCATTCCAGACCAGCATCGACGCCATCAATATCAATCGCCTGAGCGACGGCGTCTTCATCGATGTCAACAAGGCCTTCCTTGAAATCGTGGGCTTCTCCCACGACGAAGTCATCGGCAGGAGCTCGATCGAACTGGGAATCTGGTATGACCTCGCAGACAGGAAGCGCATGGTTGAGCAGGTCAGCAAAGACTCCTTTTGCCGGGACCTGGAAGCGCGATTCAGGAGAAAGAATGGCGAGATTTTCTGGGGATTGATGTCCGCATCGTTGATTGAGATTGAGAGCGTTCCCTGCGTCCTGACCATCACCCGCGATATCTCCGCTGCCAAGGCTGCAGAGCAGCTTCTGACTCAGGCCGCCGAAGCCCTCCGGGTGAGCGAAGAACGCTACCGCACCGTATTCCAGACCAGCCTTGACGCCATCCTGATCAACAGGACCAGCGACCGCCGCTTCATTGATGTGAATCAGGCCTTTCTCGATGTGATGGGATTCGAGCGCGACGAAGTCATAGGACGGACCTCCCTCGAACTCAATCTCTGGGCCGATCCGCGGGATCTGGAAAACGTGGATGAAATTCTCAAGCAGACCCTCCAATGCCGCAATGTGGAGATTCAGTTCCGCAAGAAGAATGGGGAGACACTGTGGGGGCTGATGTCGTCGTCATGCGTTGAGATTGATGGGGTTCCGTGCGTGTTGACCATCACCCGGGATATTTCAAGTGCCAAGGCAGCTGAAGACGAAATCCGCAGCCTCGCATTCTATGATCCGCTGACCGGCTTGCCCAATCGCCGCCTGCTGATGGAACGGCTCCACCTTACGCTGGCGTCCAGTTCCAGAACCGGCCGCCTGCGCGCCGTGTTGTTCGTCGATCTGGACAATTTCAAGACTTTGAACGATACTCTCGGCCACCAGACCGGCGACCTGTTGCTGCAGGAAGCGGCCAGGCGCCTGGCAGCCTGCGTTCGCGAAGCCGACACCGTGGGCCGCCTTGGCGGCGATGAATTCGTGCTGATGCTCGAGGACCTGAGCGATCTCCCTGAGGATGCCGCCGCGCAGGCAAAAGCAGTAGGCGAAAAAATCCTCTCCGTCGTTGCCCAGCCCTACATGCTCAACGGCCGCGAATGCCGCAGCAGCGCCAGTATCGGCATCTCCGTCTTCGGAGGCCGCCGCGAGAATTCAAACGAGATCCTGCAGCAGGCTGATATCGCCATGTACCAGGCCAAGGCGGCCGGCCGTAACACCATGCGCTTCTTTGCCCCCGCCTTGCAGGCAGCCGTCAATGCCCGCGCCGCGCTCGAGGAAGATCTGCGCGAAAGCATAAACACCGGTCAGCTTGCCCTCTATTATCAGCCCCAGGTTGACCGCAATCGCTTGATCGGGGCCGAAGCCCTGCTTCGCTGGAATCATCCTCGGCGCAAAATATTGCCGCCGGGCGAGTTCATTCCGCTGGCTGAGGAGACCGGCTTGATCCTGCCGTTGGGAAAATGGGTTCTCGATTGCGCCTGCGCGCAGATTGCCGCCTGGGCCGGCAACAAGCAGACCGCCCGGCTGACGGTCTCAATCAACATCAGCGCACGTCAGTTCCACCAGCCTGAATTTGTCGAGCAGGTTTTGGCTGCCCTCGATCGCGCCAAGGCGAACCCCGCCAATCTGCGCCTCGAACTCACGGAAAGCATTTTGGTTGAGAACGTGCAAGACATCATCGACAAGATGAAGGAGCTCAAGTCCCACCGCTTGAGGTTCTCGCTCGACGACTTTGGCACTGGCTATTCGTCGCTGGCTTACCTGAAGAAGTTGCCCCTCGACCAGGTCAAAATCGATCGCTCCTTCGTCCGCGATATTCTCACCGAGGAAAGCAGCGCCGCCATCGCCCAGACCATCATTTCCCTCAGCAGGGCCATGGGATTGCCGGTCATTGCCGAAGGCGTGGAGACCGAGGAACAGCGCGAATGCCTCACGCGCATGGGCTGCCACGCATTCCAGGGCTTTCTTTTCGGCCGCCCGCTACCGCTTGAGGAGTTCCGGAAGAAGTGGCTCACCCGCGTAGGAAGGTCAGTCACTCTCTCCAGTTGAGCTACAATCCGCGGGTGCCCCATCGGGGTGCCGGGGCACCCTCTGGGTCGAGGCCGCACGTTCTTGTTTTTGCGCCAAGGGTGGCAGACCGCGTCTCTTCTCGGACCGTTCAGGCTCAGTCCATCGACATGCTTAATTGGTGGCGTACATCCGCGCCGCGAATCCAGAAGATCACATCGGTAGCGATATTCGACGCGTGGTCCGCGATCCGCTCCAGGTTGCGCGAAACCAGGATTCCGTTCATCGCCTGTTGCGTATACTGCGGCTTCTCCTGGATCAGTTGCAGCAGATCCCCGTGCGCGCGGCGGTTCATGCGGTCGATCTCGTCGTCCATCTCGCGTACGGATTCGGCCAGGCGTGCGTCGCCTTCCAGCAGCGATTGCACCGCCGAGCGGATCATGCGCCCCGCAAACTCGCCCATGGCCGCGAAATCCACAGGCAGGTCGACTTCGCCCTGCTTCAGAATCTCTTTGGTGCGCCGCGCAATCCCCATTGACTGATCGCCGATCCGCTCCAGGTCGCCGTTGATCTTGATTACTGCAAGAATGAAGCGCAGATCGATGGCCATGGGCTGCTCTTTAGCGAGCAATTCGTACGCCATCTCATCCAGTTCCCGCTGCGCGGTATTGATAGCCGCCTCATTCTGCTTCACATACTGGCACAGACCCTTGTCCCGCTGCAGGTAGGCGTCCACCGCGGACTCGACGGCCTGCTGCGCCAGGGCAGCCATGGCAAGGAGCTTGTCCTTGAGCTCGGCGAGTTGCTGTTGAAAATGTATACGCGGCACGCCTGATTCTCCCTCATAGACGATTGTGCATCAATCAATGTTACTGCAGGGCAAATTTCAGCATCTGCACCATGTTTGTTACATCCCGGAGTCATTACCAAAGTGGCAGCGTTCCCGATTGAGAACCCGTGGTGTTAGACGAGACTGAGGCCGGGAGGATGCTCTAGGCTAACTGGATGGACTCTCGAAACACTCAGGACAATGCAATTGTCTCCTTCAACCCTGCCCACTACGAACCGCGCCAGGTTTACAAGCTTATGACCGGCATCATTGTTCCGCGTCCTGTGGCGCTGGTATCAACTCTGGACATTCATGGAATTCCTAACCTTGCCCCGTTCAGTTTTTTCACAGGCGTTGGCTCCAACCCTCCGACGGTCTTGTTCTGCCCCAGCGTGCGTGCACGCGGCAGCGCAGCAGATGTCCGCAAAGACACCTTGCGCAACGTGGAAGAGACGGGCGAATTCGTTATCAATGCGGTGAGTGACGACATAGCTGCCGCGGCCAATGCCACCGCCGCGGAAGTGCCGCCGGAAGTGGACGAATTTGTTTTATCCGGCCTTACGCCCCAGGCCAGCGAGGTTGTTCGGCCCCCACGCGTGGCTGAGTCTCCCGCGCAGATGGAATGCAAGCTCCTTCAGGTCGTCTACACCAGCCACGAGCCCGGCGGTGGTGTAGTTGTGCTGGGTGAGATCGTTCGATTTCACGTGCGCGCGGATCTTGTGGACAACTTCCGCGTCGATCCGGCCGGCCTTGACGCCGTGGGCCGCATGGCCGGCAACACCTGGGCCCGCACCCGCGAACGCATTGAGCTGATCCGGCCCTCATAAGCCGGATCGGGCCCGGTTCCGCTCTAGTCCTTCACTGCCGCTTGAAAGCCCGCGGAGGCTTGAAACCCTTGTTGGGCATCGCGCCCGCTAACTTGCTAACTCGCCAACCCCGCGAAGCGGGCGCTGACTCGCTGTATTTCTTCTGGAACCCTCTGTTTTCCTTCAATTTAGTTTGCCCAGTCACCAGCCAAATCGCAAACTTGTTCTTTGTTAGATCTTCTTGTACTGTCCCCGCTTCGAGGGCAGAATCTCGATCCTGTCCGCCGCAGGCCGGCGATCTAGACGCGTAGAGGATTCTCCCACGCGCGCCTCTGCCTCGTCGAACTCAATCACCACAGGTTTGGGTGGAAGGAATTCCGGCGGCGCAGTCACCCGACGCGGTGAAGCGCTCGCTGCTCCACCAGCCGAATTCTCTACACTCGTCCGTTCGCTTCCGGGATCGAGGTTCGATCGTCCGCCGGTATGATCCTCACTCGCATCTTCCCCGCTATGCGCATCCTTCACGCCCAGGACAAAAAGCAGATTTCTGAGTCCGCTTAGCCGCGAATTTCGATTTGCGGCCGTCTCCTCCGCGGCGGGTACGGCTTCAGCTTGCACCCTCGGCTTTTCCTGCGCAGGGATGGTCCGCTCCCACGATGGTTCCGGGCTGGCCCAGGATTGCTGTTGCGCCGGGCTCGCCACCGGTTCAACCGGCAATGCTTCATCTACCGCAGTTGGCGCGCGAGACGTCCACACCTTTGCCGGCTGCCAAAGCACCGGCGGACGCACCGGCTCCGCGTTGCGAGGCGTATCGCTGAGCCACCAAGGCATCTCCGGCGCCGGATTCGCCACAGACGGCACGCGTTCCGGTGCTTTCGCTGGCTCTGATACGTTCGCGGGAGCCGACTCGGCAGCGGCTGCGACCGAAGGCTCCTCCTTCACGGCGGGCAGCGGGCCTGAAGCCGCAGGTGCAACTACGGGAGGTGAGAATGGAATCTCTGTTTCCACCGCCGTTGTCGAGGAGAAGTGCTTTGCCGCTTCAATAAACGGTGCAGAAGTCTTTGCCGCTGAATCGGAAACCGGATCAGAATGCACTGGCGGTACGTCGGTCATTGCAGCTTCAAACGCTGGTTCAGCAACCACCGAAGGCGGGGCTGGAGCCACCGGCTCTGCAGCTTTCGCCGGCGGGGTAGGCTGCGACGTCTCGGTAGCTGCCGCAACCGCCAGTGGCACCGAGAATCTTTTGGCAACCTCGGCAGCGGGCACAAAAGCCATAGGCGAAGAGAGGCAAACGGGCGGTCCCGGGGCAGGCCTGGGAACGGGGGCCGGCGAGAACCGCGCGACTGCGGCCGCTGCTGCCGCCAACTCGGGTTCAAACATCGATCTTGCGGAAGGCGCCTGAGGCAGCGTCTCTCTGCTCCTTGCTGCTTTCTGCGCAAACGAACTGGCTCTCTCGCCGCGCCTTTCAGAATGGCTGCTCAGCGCGCGCAGATGCTTCTCGACCGCTTCCACTGAGGTCCGGAAGGCCGGATCGGCCTTGGCCAGTCCTACCCGATTCAACACAAACCCAACTGCGCCCACTTTCAGCCGCTGCAATGTCCGAGCCGCCTCGCGCAGCTCCTCCCCTGTCGTAACTCCAGACTCGATCACCACAATCGCGCAATCCACGTAGCGTGCCAGGTACTCCGTCTCCGCTGAAACAGCCAGCGGCGCTGTGTCTGTAAGCACCAGGCTATCGTCCTCGGTCTCGGTCTCCTCAGTCATCCTTTGCAGAAGTGCGGTCGGACGAATCACTCGCTCCACCGGGACCAGGCTTTGCGAGCTTTCAGGGCGGTTGGCACTCGAGCGCGGAGACGGAGCCTGCGCGCCGGTCGCATCCACCAGCACGGTAGGCCTGCCCATGGCCTCAAGCATCTCACCCACGCGATTCACGAGCGTGGTCACACCTGTGCCCGAGCCGGTTCCGGTGAAGATGCAGTTCTTCAGGTTGCCCTCTTTGCGGCCATGCTCAATGGCCGATCCCAGGCGGAGCATATACTCCTCTGCCGCTCCCGTCGAGACCTCGTTGAAGTTGGGCAACTGAGCCAGAGGGGTGAATCCGAGCACCCGCTCCACATCCGCAGCGATGTAAATTCTGGGATCGAGCTTGTGCGCAGCAACCGCCGCCAGAATGCCGAAGACCAGGCCGGCAATCGCGATCAGCAAGACGTTGCGCAATACGCCGGATTTTGAGCGGCCTAGCGGGGGCAGCGCGGACATCACCTGGTAGGCCGCAGCAGGCGCGTTGTCTTCCAGCATTAGGTTGTGGATTTGCTCGTCGACGGTTGCGTAGCGAGCCTGCAAGCGGGTAATGTCGGCCGCCAGGTCGCTGGCCCGCTGCATCTTCGGCGTAGCGCTCGTGGCCGCGCTCACCAGCTGTCGCAGTTGGCCGTTCAATTGCGATTCCACTCCGCCAGTCCGGTGCAATTCCGCATTCAGTTGCAGTTGGATTCGCGCCGCGGCCTTGGCGCGAAGGTCCTTCATCATTGCATCCAGCGTGCCGTTGATCTTGGTCAGTTCTGCTTCATCCTGTTTGTATTGCGGATTGAGCGGCGTCAGGTTGGCCATCTGCGAAATCAGAACGGCGCGGCGCGCATTCAGCGCCGTCTTCATGCTCACCAGGCCCGCATCGGTCGCAATCATCTCATCTGCCTCGGCGTCAATAGCCGCCGATGAAGGCCCGTGCCCTCCGCCCAGTGCGGCAAACTTCGATTCCGCTGCGTCGTGGTCGGTGCGCGCCTTGGCCAGTTCCGTGCGAATCTGCGTAATGTCTTCGTCGTAATGGTCGGGAATGGCCGTGCCCACTGACGCCACGCCCAATTCCTTGTTCAGTTCATCCTGCTCTGTGTGGTCCGCTTCAAGCGCATTCTGGATGCGGTCCTTCTCTTCCTTCAGCATCGACAACCGCTGCGCATTGCCGGTCTGCTCGTCCCGCGAAGCGCTCGTAATGTAGGCTGCTGTTACGGCATTGGCAATCTGCGCCGCCATGGCAGGATCGCTCGCGCGCGCGCTGATTGTGAATTGATAGGCCTCGCCCACCCGCGTCACTTCCAGCGCCTTCACCAGCCGCTCCGCTGCAGCCTGGTCATTTTCTCCCCGACGTTGGTATCCGACGAGCTTGTGCAGCGCCGCGATCAGCACATCCTGGCGGCTCACGTTCATCATCTGCTGCTGGATATAAGTCTCATAGGTGTTGCTGTCGAACGGCCAGCGCGGCGACCCGCCCTGATTGGGCAGAACCTTCGCAGGCGTTGGCTGAACATACATCGTGCTCACGGCCATGTAGGAAGGCCACGACTTTAGCCAAAAAGCCTGGACGAGAAAATACAATACTGCCAGCGCAAAGAAGGCAATCGCCACTGCCCGCGCCAGCCGCCAATGCAGTTGCAGGCTTCGCTTGATGTCCAGGTTGAAAAACGCCTGCTCCGCGGCGGGCGGCACAGGTAAGGCTCGCAAGCCTGTTGAAGGCGCCAGCTCGGCGTCGCCGCGATCCGGATGTACGGGAGCCATTTCTTCGATGTGTTGGCTCATGGCAATCCCACCCCGATCAGCGCTCCTGCCGTGATCAGCGGACCCAGCCGCTCCACCACGTAAGTAGCGCGGTAAAAGCCGGTCTGCGGCACAAAGATGATCTCGCCCGGCTTCGGCGTAATCTCCAGCGCCTTGTCAGGATTCAACAGATCGTTGAAGGAAATAATGCGCGAAGTGCCGGTGTCAGGATCCACAATCTGAATGTGCGGCTTGTTGCCCGCCGCATCGGTAAACCCGCCTGCCCCGGCAAGCACGCTGGCCAGCGTCGAAGTCCCCGTAAGCAGAACCGCCCCCGGATGCTGCACTTGCCCGAGCACGGAAACGAAGCGTTCGCCGCCGTTGGGAACGTACACCACATCGTCGCGGCGCAGGCGCAGATCGGCAAGAGCGTTACCGGAGTCAATCAGCGTCTTCAGATCGACCCACACCACCTCGTTACGGCCGCGATAAATGGCGCATCGCTCGGGTATCTGCGCGGCCTTGTTCGGCCCGGTCTCCAGGCCCCCGCGTGAGAGCGCTTCGAGCAGCGTCGGAGTGCCGTCGAACGTCACCACGCCAGGCTTCTCCACCGCTCCCAGCACCAGCACCTTGTTGGCCGTGTACTTGGTCACTGTGACTTGTGCGGATAGATTTGTGTAATACGGCGACAGCGGATTCACAATGTCTTTGGCTGCCTCTTCGCGGGTTCGCCCGGCCAGCATCACATCCCCGGCGAGAGGCATGGTGACGCGGCCATCGGGCCCTATAACGAGCTTGGCCGTCAGGTCCGGGCGGCCGGCAAAGTCCACCGTGATTTCGTCTCCCTTGCCGAGGCGGTACTCTTCATCCACGGCAGGCTCAAAGTCGCGCAGCGTCTGGAGCGGGTTCGCTTTCAGCTTTGGGTCAGGCGGTTCCTGGGCGACCAACTTCGCCGCGACCAATCCGCTCACGCAGATGACCGCAGCAAGCACAACAGCCTGTGGTAGAAGTCCGGTTTTGAAAGGGCACGACTTCAGTCGTGCCGCAAGAAGATGAAAAGAGAGGCGGGCTTTAGCCCCTGAGGGATATATTTTCTGAACGCACGACCTTCGCCGCAGGCTGGTAAGAACAACGCGCGTACTGCTTCGAATCTTCATGCCGTCGCCTCCCGGCCGCGGAATACGCCCAGGCTGCGGGATACCATCCCGTATCCTTTTTGTTTCTCTTCGTCCGTCAATACCCACCGGTGCAGCACCGCAGTCAATCCCGCCAAGTAGAGGACGCCGACGGCGAGCAGAACACCCGCGCCCTGCCAGCGATTGAGCGCAGCCACCATCGCCGCCGCAGGCCAGGCCAGCAACCCCGCCACCGCGTAGCACGCGAATCCGGGCAGAACCACGACGCGCAGAAATCTGGTCAGTTTCAAATCCAGAACAAAGAGCACTCTGCCCATCAGCACGCACGCAGAACCGGCCGTGGCCACGCTCGCAGCCACGCCAATGCCGATCGGCGTCCAGCGGCCTTCGATCCAATGGGAAAGCGGTATGGTGATCGCGAGCAGGATCAGGTTGGGGATGGAGTAGTTGAACTCCTCGTAGACGCGGCCCATGCCGCGAAAAATCGACGTGCCCGGCCCTGTAAGCATATGGAACTGCATGGAAATACTGAATATCACAAACAGGGGAATCAAAGTATCCCTCATCGGTAACGCCGGACCTAACCAAACGTGCATAATCGGTGCTGACCAAAAGGCCATGGCCGAGGCAAACGCCGCGGTACAGAGGTTCGAGTAGCGCGCGCCGTTGAGATAAAGCGTCTGTAGATTCTTGAGCCACATCGACCGGTCGGAAGCCGCATCTACATGCGAAGCTGCCGGCAACAGAGCCGCGAAAAACGCCGTGGGAATTGACGAAACCGACGTTGGCCATTTCTTGGCCACATCGAGCAAGCCCGCGGCCGACGCGTTGATCAGCGTCAGCGCCGCCAGCCGATCTACCGATACCTGAAAGATGCCCAGCATGCTTTGCAACTGGACGAGCCCGCCGAAGTGGACCACGTATCTGAGCGACTGGCGCTGCACCCGGCGCGGCGAAAGACGGAGCCACTTGATGGTGCGATGCGCCCACCACCACGTGAGTCCGTCGTTGATGACAATTCGTGCAAGGTATGCTTCGGCAAGCCCGCGGATGCCGCGCCCGGCGCTTACCAGCCAAACAATCAGCGCAAACTCGACCAGAATGCTTATGGTTTGGAACACCTGCGTTGATGCAATCTGCTGCGTTCCGGTCAGCATATCGCCGAATGCATTGAAGGCAATGCTGGACAGAAATACGCCCAGCACAATCAGCACAGCTTCCTTACCGTCGCTGGCATGGGCGGGCGGCAGGTGAAGCCAGGGAGCGAACCAGTTCCAGCCGAAAAAGAAACAAAAGAAAATCACCGCGCACAGCGGGATAGTGACCGCGAGCCCCGTCGACAGCAGCGCATTGGCCTTGTCGTACTCGCGTTTTGCATGGAACTCCGCCACGTACTTGATGTACACGTTCGACACGCCCATCGTGGTCAGGCCCACATACGTGACCAGGATGAAGATCGTCGTCCAGATGCCGTAAGCTTCGAGCCCGATGCGCGACAGCAGAAAGGGCACCAGGCAAACGCCCCGGGCCATGTTCACGATGCGGGCAATGATCGTTGCCGCTACGTTGCGGCCGAATTGCTGATTCACCTCGCCCAGCGGCTCGCGTGCGGCGTCCGGGCTGCCGAGAGCAACGGCCGCTTCGGGATCCATGGCCCATTCCATCTCCCTAACCGGAGCATCGGCAATCAAGGGCGAATCGGTCATGGCTGCGGCGCCTCCCGCTTGGTCCGTGCCCACTCCGCGCGGCTGCGCGACTGGCGCAGCACCAGCGGCGTGATGAGCGCTTTCCAAGCCAGGTAGAGCGGCGCGGCCACCAACGCAGCCAAATCCCGCAAGGGCTCGTCGCCCAAAAGAGCAGCCTGGAACACGTAGAGCACCGCAACGCCGGCGCACACCAGCGAGAAGACATGCAGCCAATGCACCGCAAGAAACAGAGTGAGCAGCAGCGTAAGAATTCCGCGCGACAAAGGAAGGCTCCACACGTCGGCCAGTGTCTCAAATGCGCGCCACCGTCCGCGTAGCATTGCCGTTATCAAGCCGCCCGTCACGCGGCCGGCAACGTAGAAGCGGCCGCCTTCCCAGCGAGCTTCCTGCGTCGCCTGTGCCGCGCCCGAGGCGGGAGAATGCGCATGGACGAAAGCGTCTTCGACCCAATACACAGGAATGCCTGCCCGCACCAGCCTGGTGTGGTACTCCACATCTTCTGCAATGCTGTTGACGGTGAAAGGCACACGCTCCAGCGTCGCCGCCGTCACGGCAAAGCCATTCCCAAACAGGCCTGTCGAAAACCCCAGCCCGGCCCGTCCACGCGCGCGCAACACGTTCATTCCGCGGAAAGCCAGCGCCCGCAGCCGCGCCAGCGGATGCCCTGATCGCGAGGCGGGCAATTCCAATTCATACCGGCATTGCGTAGCGTCCGCGCCTTGCTCCAGCGTCTCGCTCGTTGCGGCAATCAAGTTGGCGCTTACGACCGTATCGGCGTCCACCACAAGCACAGAATTCGCGCCTCCAGCGAGCGCCGCGGTAAACCCCTCGCGCAGCGCAGCGCCTTTGCCGCGCAGCTTGCGATTGTTCAATTCCACCACGCGCGCCCCGGCAGCGGCAGCCGCTTTCGCCGTCCCGTCCGAGCAATTATGCGCAACAACGTAAACTTCGGTTCCGGCATCCGCCGCCTTCAGCGACCGCACCGTCCGCGCAATCAACCCTTCCTCATCATGCGCCGGCACCACCACAGCCAATCGGATTGTCCGCCAAACCCGAGCCCGCGGCCGGCGCGGATTGAAAAGATTGCCAGCCATGCAAAACGCCAAATCCAAAAACAGCGGCGTGGCAAACAACGCCATCAGCCCAGCCAACACCGAGATTAGAACCCGCTCCATCTATGCTCTCTGCTTTCTTTAACTATCCTCGGCTCTGGCCGTCTCGTCTATCGCTTCCGCTCGCTGGCGGCATTCAAATCTCCATCCACGCCACATTCCGGCAGGAAGGATTGTGCGTCAGGTCAACACAGTCTGAAACCGGAACTCCTCCGTCCTCGCATTTCCAATCTTCGTCGTTGCGCCTGCCGGGTTCATCCCATGAATCCAGCCAACAACGAAAAACAGAAGCAGCAATGCCTGCTCGCCCAGGTAAACCGTGGTCAGCGAGGTCATCAATCCCATGAGCACGGTCAGGTGGGCAAACACCAGAGCCTTGTCCTCCGTCGCCAACGGACGACGAGCCAGCCGGTAGAGCCTTGTGATGCTGCCCAGCAGGATCAACAGGAACAGTCCCAGCCCGGTCAATCCCTGCGTAGCCGCCAACAGCAGATATTCGTTGTCGATCGACCGTTGCCCGTTCAACGTCGGCAGAGTCGTAATGCCCCAGCCAAATGCCTTGCGCTCCTTGATGATCGGCATGAAAGTGCGGATCAGTTCCCTGCGGTAAACTGCGTTCCTCTGTTCCTCGCTCCTGGCGCGATTGATATCCACGTTTGTATAGCGCTCCCCGTAGTAGTACGCCACAACCGAAAACACCGCCAGCACCAGCACAAACGCCAGAGTCGCCTTGCCCAGCGGAAGCTTCCACATCAGCAGCGCGAACACCAGTGCCAGTCCCACACCGATCCACGGCCCGCGCGACTGCGTCATCAGCAGGCCGCCGACAATCGCTCCCAGCACCAGGCCGCGAACCGTCAACGGGAGCCCGTTGAATATCTTTCTCGTTCCCCACTTCGGAGCAAAAACCCACAGCCACAGGCAATAAATCAACCCCATCAGGAAAATCATTCCGGCAAGAATCGCATGTGCAAACGGTCCGGCCGCGCGTCCGAATCCCCACCTCATCTGCACCATCCAACCTACCTGCTGCCCGACGAAGAAATGCCGGAAGACCATCTGCCAGATGCTCTTTCCGGTCAGAAAATCGAACACGCTGATTCCCGCCACGATGGCCAGCAAAACCACCATGCGCCGAATCACCCGTTTGCGCGCCGGATGTCCTTCCGCCCCTTGCTGCTCAATCAACAGCTTGCCCAGCATGTAGGGCAGCACCATGGCGCAAAGTCCCTGAAAAAGCTGCAGCCCCCCATTTGCCAAATTGCCTTCGAGCGGCGGCGTATTCACTGAGAACAGCTGCTTCCAGGTTCCATCCGCCAACGCCGTGCTCATTCCTTCGGATAATCCAGCGCTCACCGCCAGCAGCAGCACCCACACATCCATCAAGTCAAACCGCCAGCGCCGCATCTCCGTTACCCAGAGCGCCGCGCCTAAAGGCAAAACTGCCGCGTCGGCAAAGGTCAACGGCGGCAAATGCGGAAACCGCAAACTGTAGTACTGCGGCAGCAGAAGAACTGCCGGCAAATAAACATTCAAGAGCGCCCTGCGTATCGGTCCTTTGGCGAGCGCCACCCAGCAGGCGATGGCGGGGAGCAGGATGATCAGGTCCATTCTGTCACCCGGGAAGGGTCTTTCCCCCAACAAGGGTCCGTTCCCCAGAAAGCGCCCGCTCCAAAAAAGGCGCAGGCATGCGTAAAGCTATCCACGTGCGCGCGTCTCTGCCGGGACCACCTTGTGCTCCCGGTTCAAGTCCACGCCACTCGTTTTCTCCAGACCCTTGACCTTCGACTGGCCGCGAGCAGAGGTCGATTCCCATTCATCGAACAACGGCTGGGCACACCATGCATGAAGCAGAAACCGATGCATCAATTTCAGATCGGCCAGCGACAGGGTCAGGCCTGCATCCAGCAGTGTGCGCCGCACTCCCATCAGCGCCCCCAAACCTGCCGCGGTAACCTGTCTGACTCCCTGAAGATGGACCACCATCACAACTCCAGCGGCGATGGCCTGGGCCGCGGCATCCTGCAATTCAGAAGCGGTTTTCGAGGAAAGCTTGCCATGCAAATACACATGCAGCACCTGCGGCGACATCACCGTAGTCACATGCGATGCACCCAGGTACGGCCGCTGTAGCCAGGCTGCCAGCAAAGTCATGGGCAACTTGCGTCCCAGACCGGCAAAGTCGCGCAAATACCGCGGGCCCAGCCGGCTGGGCTCCTGCACAAAACGCATCGCCCACTCCAGGCCGCATCTCTGAATCCATTTGGGCGCCCGGCACATGTCGCCCACCATAATTTCAAAGCTGCCGCCAACCCCCATGGCCACCGGCACGCCCAGGCGCTTGCGGTGCATCCAGATCCACTTTTCCTGCTTGGGATTGCCCAGCGCAACCAACAGAATATCGGGCTTGGCAGACTGAATACGGTCCACAATCTCGCTGTGGTCCAACTGCTCCATCTGCTCTTCGGTTGGAGCATAGGTGCCGACAATCCTGGCCCCGGGAAACTTCGCCTCGAGCAGCTTCCCCGCCCGCTCGGCCACGTCCCCTTTGCCGCCCAGCAGATAGATCCCGTATCCCTTTTGCACTGAAAGTTCGGCGAGCCTGGGCACCAGGTCAACGCCCGTCACTCTCTCGGCGAGCGGGCAGCCCAACAGCTCCGACACCCATACCAAAGGCATGCCATCCGGTAATACCAGGCTGCAGCCCGCAATGATTCTGTGCAAATGGTGATCGGTAAGTGAGTTCAACCAGAAGTCAAGATTCGCGGTCGCTATCTGATGTGTTCCACCCGACCGAATCAAGCCATCGATCGCCTCAACGGCCCCGCTTGCCGTCAGGCTATCCAGAGGCAGACCCAACACCGCGATCGGGTGCTTTACCTTCCCCTTCAATCTTGAACTTCCATTTCCTGCTTGCACACATCACCCCAATCAGCTAACCCGCCTGGCGCGCTGCGGTCACTCTCCGTCCAACTATCTCTCGATCGTTGAATCGGTGCCTTACGCGTGCCTGCTGTGCCTCCGCTCAACCAGGGAGGATTTGTGCTCGCTGGCGACTCCGCTCAATCGGGAAATCGCTTGCCTCACTCAGGAATGAAAATCGCTGCAATCAACTCAACCCGGTGCGCTAAAGGCCAACAAAACCGGGGTCCCCAGAGTGTTTTTGCATCATCGGCCCGAGTGGACTGATGCTTAGAACCTATCCGCGCATGCTGCTCGGAGCAATGGCCCAAAGGTGGAAGCCAGAATCAAAACGCATGCTGCTTTGGATAGATATTACACGGGGATTCAGTAACAATGTTAAGTTACGTAGTGACTGAAAGGACTTATTAAGTAACATAATTAGATTACCTTTGAACCTGTGGCGAGTTACCCTTCATGGGTCTTACTGTTAAGTTGTTTTGCGAAAAACCTTTGCTTCCAGAACTACTCCGACCACTCCACAGCCACGATTGAGCAAGGAGCCAAGTCCAACTCCGTACCGCTCAGCCGCTCCTCATTTACCGTAACCTGAACTTCCTGCTCGTTATTCGATCCTGGCCCTGAACTCACCAGTCTCCAGACCTTTGCATCCGAATTCAGGCTCAGACCGGCAGCCTCTATGCTGATGCGCCTCGCCTGGTGCAGTCCGTAGTTGAAGACGATAAGCCCGTGAACTCGCCCGTCCTGGAATCCATACGCATCGATTTCGTGCACCCCGTTCAAGCGTACGCCGTCATTGCCCTCCGGCTGATCGTGTGTCGGATTTTCCCCGCTCACTTCCACTCTCACCATGTTTCCGCGAATCACCCGGTTGGCCAGGCTCTCTGCCAGCAACTGCGGCCGAGCCCGTCCGCCGGCGCCCATCTGCACCACGCTGCCCCACAGACGCACCGGCGTTCCGTCCGCCCGCTTGAACTGGAACTGCGGCAAACTGAACAGCATCTCATCGCGCACCTCGTGATCCCGCATCATGCGCAGCATGTGTCCGGTAACCGCAACGCCCGCCGCGGCTGAGGGCGTAAACCGGTCAAGCACCGCCTGTGTCACTGACCCCTCCGTAGTGTGCAGGTTCACCTCATAGACCGCCAGTTGCCGCCCGCCCGTCGCAGCCTGCGTTGCCTGCACAATCCCATCCCGCGACATCTGCTCCGGCTGCGCCATCAGCGGCCCATAGAGTTCATCGTCATTACCCCAGTGCGTCACAGAGTCCATCAGGTACGGCGCAATGGCCAGCGAGTTGGCCGCATGCGCAGTGCGCAGCACTTCTCCGCTTCGCCAGGGGTTCGCAGCCTGGCTGCCAACCACCAGGTCAAACTTTGCGGCGTCTGGGCCGGCCGCGCCGCGGATCACTCGGAAGATCCTGTCCGCCCGCCTGCCGTAAGAAGCCGGATCGTCCATCGACTCGCCCTGAAAGATTCCATTCCAGGTTTCGTTGCCCAGCTCAATATGGATGGTCTTGAAGCTTCGCGTCCACGGCTCCCGCTGCCCCGTGGCAGCCCGCATAGTTCCGCCCGCCGTCGCCGCATCTCCCGACAAGTATTCGGCCAGCAAGCGCGCTTCGTCCGCGCTCATCGCCGTCGGCGCAACGATCCATGGTTCAGCGCCCACCTCCCGGCAAAGCTCCAGAAACTCCGGAATCCCGATCGGAATGTCTTCCATGGTCGTCTGCCAGGTGGAGAACCCAGGTCGTTGCCGAGCCATCGGCTCCGCAAGCAGATTGCCGACCGTGCTGCCCAATTGCGCATGGCTCGACATCAACCGCAGAACCCCGGGCCGCAAAAGCCTGAGGGTCTGCACCACCTCGTCGCGAAACGCTGTCCGGTTGGTTGGATCGCCGCCAGTTTGTTCCAGATCGACATCGTCCAGCAAGAGCGAACCACCCACCACACCGAACCCGGCCTCCACCGGCCCCACCGGGCCGGCTCCTTCATTCGCCGTAAACTCCGCATGGTAGTCCGCCCAGGAAGGCGTAAGTTGAAAATCCTGCTCAAGATAATCGAGCCTTCCGTTGACGATCCGCTTCACGTGAGCGTGCAGAATCCTGGATCCAGTCAGCGCCTTGGCCCTGAAACCCAGCCTGTATCTTCCGTGCAAGCGCACAAAGGTGAACCCTTCCGTGGTATCGAAGTAGGACTTCAGTTCCACCGACTGCCCCGCCCCGGCCGCCTCAATTCTCAAAGCCTGGCGGCCCTCAGTCCGGGGCGAGAGATCCCTGCGCTCTGCCTCAAGGCGCGCTCCGCCTTCCGTTTTTGGCCACCAGCCCGCCGCCGGATCGCCGGGAAACTCCTTGCTCACCGCAAGCCAATCCCCGATGCCGATCGATGGCTCGCCCGTGTCCAGCGTCAGCCCATACCCGCCGCCACTTGGCCCACTTGCTTTGACGCTTCCTTTGCGCCCCGCCGCCGCGCCATCCAGCACTTCAAAGCTGGCCCCGTCCCAAAACCCGGCCGGCCAGGTAAACGAGTGGCGCGTGTCGGTGCAATTCGACGGGCCGCTCGACAAGCAGTGCAGAATGCTGCGGTAAGCCATCCCTTCGAACCCGGGATTGCGATAGAGCAGGTTGCGCGTCATCTGGCCGGAATCGTAGTAGGTCTGCTCGCCCAGGTTGATCCCCAACCGCGTGACGCCGGGAAGAATCACCTGGCCGGTGACGCGCAGATGCGTAACACCACCACCCGCCGCCTGCAATCGACTCTGCGGCCCTGCAGCCAGCGAGGCAAGAAGCGCCAGCCCGGCCACCGCCATCCCCGCATCCACAAGGAAAGACAGCGCAACGCTCCGATTCTGTCCGCGCATTCGCATCCTTCGTGCCGCATTCCTCCGCCAGAACCGCTCCGCAAATAGAAGGAACAGCTTGTCTCAAGCATAGTCGGCTGAGGCCGAGGTTCCGCTCATTCGTAGCACGGAGCGCATGACCAAAACATGCCATGCGGGCTGCCACTTTCCTGCTCCGCGTGTTTACGCATTCCAAGCAAGAGCCACTCTATACTTGAGCCAGAGCGATGAATTCACCCACTGCAATCCTGCATCCGCCACAAACTCCGCCGCCTGTGCCGGGAGCAGCGGGGAGCTGCCCAACGGTGAAATTGCTGCCCTCCTACGAATTCGCCGTGTCTGTGATCGTTGTGTCCTTCAACACCCGCGATCTGCTGCGCGACTGTATCCAATCCATTCTCGATGAATGTGGCCAGCTTCCGGTCGGTCAGGCAGCCGAAGTTCTGATCGTCGACAACGCGTCCACCGATGGCTCCCCGGAGATGGTCGAAAAGATGATTGAGGACGAGTTCGTCGCGCCCCACTCGCCTGTCCGGCTCATTCGCAGCGAAGTGAACCTGGGTTTCGCCTCCGCCAACAACCTGGCCATGGAAGCGGCGCGCGGCCGCTACCTGGTGCTGCTCAACTCCGACGCTTTCTTCCGTCCCGGCGCCCTGCGCCTTGCCGTTCAGCACATGAACGCCAACACCACCGTGGGCGTGGGAGGCGCGCGCCTGGTTGGCCCGCAAGGCGAGTGGCAGCCCTCAGCCCGCGCATTCCCCACACTCTGGCACGTTTTTGTGGTTTTCTCGGGGCTAGCTTCCCGCTTTCCGAAGTCCCGCATATTTGGCGCATTCGATCGCACCTGGGCCAGCCCCGATTTCCAGGCCGAAGTCGATTGGGTTCCGGGCGCATTCTCCATCATGCGCCGCGAAGCGCTGGTGAAAACCGGGCTCTTCGATCCCCGATTCTTTCTCTATTGCGAGGAAGTCGATCTCTGCCTCCGCATGAAAGAAAAGGGCTTCCGCGTGATCTATTGGCCCGATGT
>JBKQNU010000003.1:0-3025 GCA_052145815.1 Occallatibacter sp. | reverse complement strand
AATGCCCTCGCGGGGTCAGGCGACCACTCCAGGATCTTCTTTGCCCAGTACATGCGCATGTAGTTGTGCATCCAGCCGGTTGCGGTCATTTGGAGCTGCGCCGCGTTCCACAGGTCGTCGTGAGTCTCGGCGCGCTCAAGTTGATCGAAGGAATAGCGGTAGGGACGCGGGTCAGCGACATGTTCGAGCAATGTTTTGCGCGCCCACGGTGCAGCGCACTCCCAGTTGTCGTAGTTGGGCTCGTGGCGCACAAACAAAACGGCCAGCTCCCGCCAGCCGATCAGCTCGTCGAGATATTTCTCGCCCGCCGCCTCCGTCGCCTTCCCCTCGGCCACCGCCTTCTTCACCGCCAGCGCAATCGTGATCGGCCCGATATTGCCGAAATGCAGGTAAGGCGACAGCCGGCTCGTTCCCTTCACCTCGGGATGATTCCGTGTCTCCTCGTAGTCCTTCAATTCCAGGGTGACAAATTCCTTGAGCCGTTTGAGCGCCGCATGTGTGCCTCCCGTAAAGCTGTCCACCGGTCCCACCGTGCGGTCGAGTTTGCTGAACCCGGTAGTAAGGTCCCGATCCGGCGAATAGCTTTCCAGCTTCTTTGCCGTTTTCCACTCGTGCCGTGGCAAAGCATTCTTCGCCTCTACCAGGTACTTCGGCAACTCTGCTTTCAAATGCGGACGAAAGTGATGCAGCAGCACAAAGCTGCGATCGAAGACCCGCGACGGCGCCACCACATCCGCATCGACGGTCCAGAAAGGCAGCTTCAGCCGCTTGGCCAGCACCCTGCGCCACCGCTCCGGCTCGCGGCAGGGATTCTCGTCCCCAATTAGAAGCACCGCCTTCACTTCCTCAAGAAACGCCTCAAGCGAACTCTCCGGCGACCTCCGCACCACGAATCCCACGCCGCGCTCCGCTGCATCTGAAGTCACGTCCCGCAATCCCTGCTGAAGAAAGTGATAGTGCCGCAGATTGGCATTGGGATAATTCGGAATCACCTGGAAGTACACCACCACCGGCAGGCCCAGCAGGTTTCCCGCCTCGATGGCCAAATCGAGCGCCGGATTGTCTATGATGCGCACCGCCCGCTGCATCCAGTAGACAACGCACTTGCCATCGTTACGCGGTTCGCCATCGCGGCGAATCAGCACGCGCGGTTGCGTGGTCAGCCGCTCCAGATCTTCAGCGATGAGGGATTCTTCCGTTGATGAATTCATGCAAAACGAGTCGCAACTTTCATTCTCCATCTTCAGCGCAGTGCTCTCGTCTTGCAAAGGCAAGCCGTGTGGACCGGATCAAAACCCAACGGCCAACGAATTCGTTTCAATCGGAATTTGAGCGGGAGAACCGCAGCGCCGTAAGCGCGCTGGACACCGAAGCCACCTTGGTATCCATCAGCCCATTGCCGCGCAGAAGCGACCGGATCGCCGTTTCGTTCAGTCCATGTCCCGGACCCTTGGCATAGACGACCCAGATGGGTACCCTTTCGGCCAGCGCCGCCCCAGCCTGTTTCAGCGCCGCTTGCAGCGATTCAGGCGTATCGACACAAGCCACAATCAGATCGGCGCCCCGGGATGAAACCCGCGCCGCCTCCGCAACCGCTGCTTTCAGGTTTTCATCGCCAACCCCGCCGATCATGCGCACAACCGTCTTGTCCGTAATGCCAAGTTTCCGGGCGAGCGACACAGGCGGGCTCGTAATCGTCGCCGACCATTTCCCGGCCAAGGCAGCCCCAATTACAAGCTCCACCGCCTCGCCGCCTGCCTTGAAATAAAGGCTGCCCGACCGGACTTGCACGTCCCTGATCTCGTTGAAGGTCACCCGCTTTCGAATCTCCCCGCGCAGAATCAGTTCGCCGGTCTCAAGCAGCGCCTTGACCTCGGTAACCGTCCCCGCCCAGTCGCATGTGCAAACCGCCTCGCGCCCCATCCCATGTCCTCCATCGCCTTGATCCCCGCGTCAATCAGCCCAATTGCAAGGGGGCCACCCACCGGGCAGCCCCTACGCACAAACTCGCATCCATCCCTGATCCCTGATCCCTGATCCCTGATCCCTGATCCCTGCTTTCCTACCACCGCCCCCACGCCCGGCTGATGTAGTCGGCCAGCGTCATGCCGATCAGCGCAAGCAAGGTGAACAGGCCGCAGAAGACGGTGAGCTTGGTCAGCTTGCGTACTTCACGTGCATGAAGAACAGGACTACCAGAAGCGCTTTGCCAGTGGCGATGGCCAGCGCGATGATCGGATTCCATGGCCCCAGTTCCAGAAACGACGCCCACACGGTGGCTGCCGTGCCCAGGATCAGCGCGAAGAGGACAATGATGTAAATCGTCGGGCTTACAACGTGATGGCTCGCTGCTTCCATTTCTTTTTGTTCGGTCATGGCGTTTTCCTTTACTGATGTCTGCTGATCAGATACAGCAGGGCGAAGAGATAGATCCAGACGATGTCGACAAAGTGCCAGTAGAGGCCGAAGTTCTCAACAAACGTTACGTGCCCGGTGGTGTAAGCCCCGGCCCGCGCACGGAAGATCATGTATCCGAGAATGGCGATGCCGATGATCATGTGCAGGGCGTGCATGCCGGTCATGGCGAAATAGAGCGAGAAGTAAACCTCGGTGTGGCGCGCCATGTCCAGCGGCAGCGGCTTGTCGCCGGCGGCCTTGGCGGCGGCGTCGGAATCCGGATCGAGAAACGATTGCAGGCTGTAGTGGAAGCCGGGAACGTGGTGCTTCTCGATCTTCTCCGAGTACTCGATGGTCTTGATGCCCAAAAAGGCCAGGCCCAGGACCAAGGTGAGCGAAAGGCACAGAACCAGGCCTTTCCTGCGCCGCGTCTCCGAACACCACACGCCCATGGCCATGGTGAAGCTGGAGAGGATCAGCACCAGCGTGTTCAGCGTACCCCAGCGGATATCCAACTGGTGCGAGGCGGAAACAAACGCCGGGAAGTACCAGTTGCGGTAAATCAGGTAAGCGGTAAACAGGCCGCCGAAGAACATGACTTCCGTCACCAGGAAGAGCCACATGGCAA
>JBKQNU010000002.1:0-6733 GCA_052145815.1 Occallatibacter sp. | reverse complement strand
TCATGTGTTGACGGACTTTACAAGCTCTGTCATACTGTCACATATGAGTATGACTGAGAAGATCGAGACCGTATGGTTCACGACGAAGGGGCAGGTCGTCATCCCATTTCGCCTGCGCAAACAATTCGACATCGAGGACGGGACAAAGGCCGTGGTTCAAGCCACACCGGAGGGAATCCTTCTCAAGCCAATGACCGCTGCGCTGATCAAGCGCGGGCGCGGCATCCTCAAGCGCACACCAGGAGGCAAGCCGCTGACGGAGGACTGGGCCGAGCACAAGAAGCAGGAACGGGCACTCGAGGAGCGCCATGCCGGCTAAGGTGCTCGACAGCTTCGCGCTGATCGCCTACTTCCGCGACGAGCCGGGCGCGGAGACGATTGAAGATCTGCTCATCTCCGCCGGAAAGAAGGACAGCCCGCTCCTGATGAGCGATGTGAACTACGCCGAGGTGAAGTACTCCATCGTGAAGAAAGACGGCGCGGCGGCGTGGGCGGAGGCCGCGAAGGTCCTTCCGGGCCTGCCGATTGATTTTCATTCGACGACCCGCGCGCTGGCCGACACCGCGGCCGATTTCAAGGCGCGTTTCAAAATGAGTTTGGCCGACGCCTTTGGCGCTGCGCTGGCAAAGGAAAGGAAGGCTGAACTCGTCACCGGCGACCTGGAATTCAGGGCGCTCGAAAAGGAAATAAAAATTCACTGGCTGAAATAATCGCAGGCAGGTGGCCCAGCCTTCCCCGCGCTCTGTTCTTCTTTTCCCAAAACCAAACTTGGGTGCCTCATCCTTGCGTTCTTTGCAAGCGTGGACCGCGAATGCAGCCGATGCACTTCGTTTCTATCGTGCGCAACCTAATCGCGCAGGTTTCATAGGGTGATCTCACTGCCGCCCACCCACGGTGTTGCTTATGTCGGCGAGATCAAAAGCCTGGGCCACCCGCCAAAAAGTCAAGCTTGACAAAACCGGGGCCGGGAGAGGGGGGGTCTTTTCTTGCGTGATGGCTTTTTGGCTCTGAGGTTGGAACTGGCCCGCTCACGCAAGAGAAGGTTGATTGGGCGCCCGCCGGTCGCGGTTTGGGTGGGAAGAACAAACGTCGGGCCGACTGCTACCTTAAGACGGCAGCCTTTATTCGCTCCAGCGTCGCTGGCTTGCTAACGCGGCATTCCTTCACCCTTACGACGATCCATCCGTCGCGTCTGAGAGATTGTGATACGCGGCGGTCCCTGCGTTTGTTGGTCTCGATCTTGTTGCGCCAGAACTTGGTGTTGGTGCGCGGTAGGTATTTGCAGCGGCAGCCATGCCAAAAGCACCCGTCCACGAAGACGGCCACTTTGCGTCCTGGCCAAGCGAAGTCGGGTTTCCCGACGACCGGCCAGTGCTTGCGGTAGCCCCTTAGATTAGCGTCCCAGAGTAATCTCCCGAGCGGCAACTCGGTCGTTGTATTGCCGCGGGAGTGAATCGCCGCCATAATCTTGGACCGGATTTTCTTTGAGACGTGATCCACGGGGCGTGCCTACCGCTTTGCGTAAAGCTTGAGGTCATCGGCACTGATTTGGTCGGACGGCACGAGCCGATAGTGCTTCTCCTCCACGAGCTTCACATCTTCGCCGTCCAGCGCCAACTCGAACATGGCGATCACTTCGTCCGCCATGAACTGCGCGGCGATGGGGCGGCACGTGAGACCGGAAAATTTCTCGCGACAGCATGCGAGATCTTGTGCGGTTTGAACAACACTGAGGCGGTCGTTCCCACCTTTTGCTTGGACTGGAAGTGCAAATTGCTGTCCGTTCTTGTTCACACCGACGTAGATTTCGTCGATCTCGATCTGGGAGTCTCCCATGGCCTTGACCGTCGTTCGGAGATGGTTTTGGAGCGAATACGTCGTCAGTCCCAGAAAGGTATCGATCAGGCGGTTGTAGCGCACCTTGGCAAGCAACGCCTGTTCGTCACTCAGGGCGTACGTCGAAATGATCTCGGGTGTTGCATCGGGAATCTTGATTGCGATCATGTTCGGATTGGGAACGATGTTCGCAAGCTTCGTTAGTCTGAAACGATACAGGGCGCGGCCTGCCAATTCGATGACCCACTCCATACCCTTTGGAGCCGTGCAAAGGATCTCGGGCGGTAAGGCCGTTCTGAAACGAAAAGAGTAGATGGTGTCGCCCAAGTTCTTAGGCAGATCGATGCCCAGTGAACTCGCGATCTCAACGAACTCGTCGCGGGAAAACTCGAAGTGCGTCTTGCCGGGCTTGTAATGATTCTTGAAGATAGTCCCGACGATCGCAGAGTAGCGATTCGGCTTCTTTCGGCTCTCAGTGGAACTCTTTTCAGCCATGCGCTTCGGTCCTCTGTTCGATTCGGATGCGCTTCGGGACGACGTCGGACGGCACGCCATAGTGCCGGGCGGCGGCGGACATGTCGAGCGACAGGAGGTGCTCGTTGCCCTGGATGGTAGGACGTCCCGCCTTCTTGGGGACGGAGAACGCCTCGCGGACCTTTGATGCGACCGCTCTTGCGAGCAGCGGCGGGACGGAGTTGCCGATTTGCCGGAAGCCGTGCCACTTGGTCACATGAAAACGAAACCAGTCGGGATAGGAGTGCAAGCGCGCTGCCTCGCGGACGGTGATGCAGCGCGCGGAAAAGGGATGGATGGGCCGTGGCGAAGTAAACGCGCCGTGATCGCTGGCGGTCCCGGCGCGAATCGTGTTGCAGATGCCATTGGGATCGAGTTTATGAAAACGGCTGACGGGTTCAGTGTCGCCGGGCCGCGTTTCTAGAAAACGCCTTTTCGACAGATCGGTATGCACGGTGCGCAGACTAGAGGTCAGCAAGCTTCCATCGAATTCGCGAGGTTCGGAGTAGTCTTCGGGATCGTCCGCATCTCCGCGCAAGGGGGCGCTGTATTTGGTGGGCCGTTTGAACTTCGCCTTGACCCAATCGCGATGTAACAGCTCTTCGAAATCGTCCGCTTCGGGAAGGTCTCGCAATGCGTCCCAAACGGTCGGGGCGGGTTGAAGAAACAGACTGCCCACACGGCCATTGCCGTTCTTGGGCGCTTGGTGGGTGGCTTCGGGATATTTCGGCAGCGGAAATCCCTTGCGCGCTCCCATAAGGAAAAGACGCTGCCGGTTCTGTGGCACTCCGTGATGGGCGGCGTTAAGCACCTGGTAATCTTCCAGCACCCGGTAGCCGTTCCTGCCGAATTCTTCAATGATCTCTTCAAGGAATTTCTTGTGCGTGCCGACGGTCAATCCACGAACGTTTTCGAAGACGAAGTAAGACGCCTTCAGCTCGACGACCAAGCGGACAAAGTGGTACACGAGAGAATTTCGCGGGTCGTCGAGGGCGCGTTTGCCGATCATGCTGAAACCCTGGCAGGGCGCGCCACCGAACACAACATCCACGGTTCGATCGCCAATACGGGAACGGTCGCGTATATATTTCGCGTCTATGTCGGCAACGCTTCGACAAATGGCCGCGCAGCGTGGAAAATTGAATTCGTGGGTCGCGCAATGGATCGGGTCGTATTCCACAGCGGCAGCCACGTCGAATCCCGCCTGCTCGAAGCCGAGACTCATCCCGCCAGCGCCGGCGAACAGATCGATACCTGTTGGTATTCTTCCGATTGCGCTCATTCAAAGAACTTCTTGGCGAACATTATGGCTTAGTTCCGATTCTATGGCGAAGTGGACCGCCGATCAAATGGAACCGGGCCATGCCCGAAGCCAATCGGTCGAACATCCGTCACCCCATCAGCCTCTGGCCTTCTTCATCACGCCCGGATGAGTTCAGCCGTGCTTGAGAGTGAGAAGGGGGAGACGGAGAGCGTCTTACGGGAAAGTTGCGGCGGGGGAGCTGGGCGGACAAGAGTGTCCGCCGTACACGGGCGGCGGGGCGGGCGGGGGCGGGCCACGCTCCGGCTACCGCTCAGGGCAGGTTGTCTCGAAAAGCGCGAGACGTGGGGCGCGCGGCATTTCCCTGGTTAGAAAAAATCAAGATCAAAGTCAAAGTCAAAGGCAGCGGGCGAGGGCGCCCGCTCCACACTAGGAGCACGAGACTTGGGGCACCCGGCACCATTCCTCGATTCATGCTCGCCGAGTCACGGGAGCGGGGTGAAGCGGGCTTGGAAGAAGCGGAGGTATTTGGGTTCGTAGGTCATGCGCAGTCCCTTCACTTTTGAACGTTCGGCGTAGACGGCGGCTACGGATTCGGAAACCACATCCATGTGGGCCTGAGTGTAGACGCGGCGGGGAATGGTGAGGCGGACGAGTTCGAGGCGGGGGGCGTTGTCGGCTCCGGTGTCGCGATTTCTCCCGGCGGAGACGATGCCACGCTCCATGGAACGGACTCCGGAATCGAGATAGATGGCGGCGGCGAGGGCTTGCGCGGGATAGCTCGACTGCGGCAGGTGGGGGAGGAATGCCTTGGCATCGAGGAAGATGCCGTGGCCTCCGATGGGGACGACGATGGGGACGGAGGCTTCCATGAGCTTCTTGCCGAGGTACTCGATCTGGCCGATGCGGGCGCGGATGTGATCGTCGTGGACGGACTCCTCGATGCCGGTGGCGAGGGCTTCCATGTCGCGTCCGGCCATGCCTCCGTAGGTGTGGAGGCCTTCGTAGACTACGGCGAGATTGCTGGCGTCGTCGTAGATGGTCTGGTCGTTGACGGCGAGGAAGCCTCCGATATTGACGAGCGCATCTTTTTTGGCGCTCATGGTGCAACCGTCGGTCTGATCGCAGATCTCGCGCAGGATGGATTGGATGGAGCGGTCGCGGTATCCGGGCTCACGTTGCTGGATGAAGTAGGCGTTTTCGACGGCGCGGGCGGCATCGAGAATCACGCGAATGCCGTGCTGCGAGCAGAGGGCGCGGACCTGCTTGAGGTTGGCGAGGGAGATGGGCTGACCTCCGGCCATGTTGACGGTGGCGGCCACGCTGACGTAGGGGATTTTGGCGGCTCCGTGCTGCTGGATGACGGCGGCTAGCTTTTGGAGATCGACGTCGCCTTTGAAGGGGTGAGTGCTGGCGGGGTCGTGGGCCTGGTCGATGATGATATCGACGAAGGTGCCTCCGGCGAGCTCCTGATGCAGGCGGGTGGTGGTGAAGTACATGTTTCCGGGGACGACGTCGCCGGGCTTGATGAGGACTTTGGAGATGAGGTTTTCGGCGCCGCGTCCCTGGTGGGTGGGGACGACGTGCTTGTATCCATAGTAGGTCTGGACGGCGTGCTCCATGCGGTAGAAGCTGCGGCTGCCGGCGTAGGCTTCGTCGCCGAGCATCATGGAGGCCCACTGGCGGTCGCTCATGGCGGAAGTGCCGGAGTCGGTCAGCAGGTCGATATAGACGTCTTCCGATCGCAGGAGAAAGGTGTTGTAGCCGGCGGCTTGGAGGGCGTGCTGGCGTTCTTCGGGGGTGGTGAGTTTTACCGCCTCCACCACTTTGATCTTGAAGGGTTCGGCCCAACTTCGGCGCTGGTCTGGCATGGAAAGGCTCCTGGATGGATATCTGGGCCGCATACGGCGGCGTTTTGGGCAATGCGACTTTTCAATCAAAATACTTATGCGGCGCGATGTCAAACTCAAAAGGAATTAAGCTGTAATTACTATTGAGCTACCACTGCGACATAGGAAATTAGCTAGGGGACGGTGAGTTGGACTGCGTCCTGCTCTTGAAATCCCTGAGAGTAGTTGTGGTTGATGAGATGGGCTACGGCCGGTCCTTCGGTTAATCTGCTCAGCCCATCAGCATTCCTCCGTTGACGTTGAGGACGTGGCCGGTGATGTAGGAGGCATCGTCGGAGGCGAGGAAGCAGACGGCGTTGGCGATGTCTTCGGGGGTGCCGACGCGGGCTAGCGGGATCTGCTTGAGCGCGGATTGTTTGAGTTCGTCGCTGAGGACGGCGGTCATGCTGGTCTCGATGAATCCGGGAGCGACGGCGTTGCAGGTGATGTTGCGCGAGGCGACTTCGCGGGCCATGGCCATGGTGAGGCCGATGAGTCCGGCTTTGGAGGCGGCGTAGTTGGCTTGTCCGGCCTGGCCGGTCTGGCCGAAGATGCTGGTGATGTTAACGATGCGTCCCCAGCGCTGCTTGAGCATGGAGCCGATGACTTGCTGGATGCAGAGGTAGGCGGAGGTGAGGTTGGTGGCGAGGACGGCGTCCCAATCGGCGCGCTTCATGCGCATGACGAGTTGGTCGCGGGTGATGCCGGCGTTGTTGACCAGAATGTCGATCTTGCCGAATTGGGCTAGCGCCGATTTGATGCCGGACTTGACTTGCTCTTCGTCGGAGACGTCGATGACGAAGGGTGCGGACTGGCCGCCGGCGGCTGCGATGGCGGCGGCGAGTTCGTCGAGCTTCTGGCGGTTGCGCGCGGCCAGGGCGACCGTTGCGCCTTCGCGGGCCAAGGCTTGGGCGCAGGCGTGACCGATGCCTTGGGAGGCTCCAGTGACCAGGGCTACGCGGCCGGTGAGTTTCATGGGTGGTGTCCTCCTTGGGGGAAGCGAAGTTGGGAAGGGACGATTATAAACTTCGGGGAGGCGGGAGGGCAGGGTTTAGGTGTCAGGTGTAGATGCTCCAAGATAATGTCACCCCATAACTGCAACGAGACTCTGTCACCCTCTCAGGATGGTGACAATGAGTATGAACCCGCATATGAAATATAACCTAGACTACTACATGAGCCTCGTCGACAAGATTGTCAAGATCGGCACTCACTGTCTAGGCATCCAGGACAT
>JBKQNU010000001.1:0-5599 GCA_052145815.1 Occallatibacter sp. | reverse complement strand
CTTTCCTCTCCCGCCTCCTTTTTGCGAGGCTTTCCACGGACTGCCCCGGCCGCGCCGTCAACGGTGCTTCCATGGGTTTCGCCGTCCAGAAGATATAGAGGATGCCGGCCGCGAATGCGACCAGCGCCGCTATCGCGATCCACAACAGGATGGGCGCACGCACTGGAGCCGTCAGCGGCCAGATGATGAGATAGAGCGCGAAGAAGGCGACAAATGCGATGAACGCGAAGTTATGCGATTCATAGACCGATTTTTCATAGCCCGGAGCGGTGCCGTAGCCAGCTTGTGTGCTGAGAAGGTCATGGACGCCGCGGAAGACCGGCAGCCTCACAATCTTGCCCAGCGGCCCTTCGCGATCCAATTCTGTCTTGGCTTGTTCGATGGTGGGATAGCCGGGACAGTCTTCATTGGGCAGATTCAGCGACAACCATCGCCGCGGATACAGAATGGTGCGAGCCGCATTCTTTCCCAGTACGAATCTCGCCAGCGAGTCATCCGATTTCGGCGCTCTGTAGGTCAGGTAGTACCAGGCATTCGCCAGCCACCAGAAAGCCGCGGACAGCGCCGCCCCGAGCAGCAATCCGAAAAGGATTTTCCACCACGCAACACCCTGGCTTGCGCCATACCATGTCAAATAAATCAGGACGCCAAGATTGGGAATCTGCGAACCCCAAACCGCGAACCGCTCCCACTTGCCGTCGTCGTTGACAAGCAGCGTTGTCAGGATGGTTGGCCGGCTGCCGTTTGAACCGGGACAGTAATCCAGATCCCAACGCTCCGGTCCGTTGATCAGCACGATTCGCGCCAGAACCAGTGCGGCAAGCCCGGCAGAAACCAGAAAGAATCCAACGCAAAGGTATTGCTGCCAGAATTCCGGAATGAGAATCCCGCTGGTAAGCGTCTGGTCCTTCCAGTTCAGCAGGCACAGGACGGGAGCGAAGAACCAGAGTATGAGACTGAAGCGCAGAAAATACAGATACCGCGCCCAGCGGCCAAGTTCGGTAAGAAAACCCGATTTTTTCTCAACTTCTTCAGGGACATTTTCACCGGACATTGATCCATTCATGGGACACCTCGATTCTCAAGGCAAATACGATCGCAAAGCGACTGGGCTGCGATGCAGCGGCACAAGCAAGCGTTCACGGGAAGCGTCGACAAGATTAGAGACCCGCGATACGGAAGAGAAGTAAGGCCCAGCAAGCATAGCGCGAAACGCGCCGCCGTCAAGTAATCAAGCTTATTGACAAAAGAGATAATCCCCAGGGACCGCGCGCGGCACGGATGCCGATTATCGGTAGTATGGAAACAAGACAGGCGGCATTTGTGATTCCTGACCTTGCCGCACTCCCTGGGGCTCCCATGATCGCTCACTTGCGCGGAAGATTGATCTTCAAACAACCGGGCCAGGCCATTGTGGAGGCTGCGGGCGTGGGCTACGACGTGACCATCTCCGTGCCCACGTTTACGGCGCTGCCCAGCGTGGGAGCCGAGGCTTCGCTGCACATTCATACCCAGGTGAGCGAGGACCAGATTGCGCTGTTCGGGTTTCTCGATCGCGAAGAGAAGCGGCTGTTTGAGAGGCTCATTACGGTCAGCGGCGTCGGCCCCAAGCTGGCCATCAAGATTCTCAGCGGGCTGTCGTCGGAAAGAACAGTCCAGGCCATCCGCGGCCAGGACCATGCGCAACTGGTGCGGATTCCGGGCGTGGGCAAGAAGCTGGCGGAGCGCCTTGTTGTTGAGCTGAAAGACAAGCTGGATGACTTTGCGGTTGCCCCGGTGCAGACCACCGTGCAGGGCGCTGCGGTGGACGATGTGCTTTCCGCGCTGGTGAATCTTGGCTACCAGCGACCGGCTGCAGAAAAGGCGATTGAGCAAGCCGTTGCCAAGGACAAGGCGCTGGCCGGAGACTTCGATGGTCTGTTCCGCGGCGCGCTAAAGCTGATCCGGTAATCAGAGGGAGGCAGGAGCCGGGCTGTGGCACTCGACGGCATGAGCCACTTCCTTGCCCGCGGTTGATTTGTTCTGACGCAGGATGCCGGCCATAGGGGCGCTCTTCATCTCGTGGAGCAGCTTGACCAGGCGATCGAATCCCTGCTCGCGCGCCGCCTTGTTGCCGGGAACGGTGTTGGCCGGGTCTTCGCCGGCACGCATGAAACCGTGTCCTGCGCCATCGTAGGTAACGGGTTCGTACTTCTTGCCAGCGGCTTTCATGGCCGCAACCGTTGCTGGAACCGTGGCTCCAATGCGCGCGTCGTTCCCAGCGTAGAACCCATACACCGGCGCAATAATGGTGGAAACATCCGCCGGCCCCGGACCATAGAACACGAAAGCCGCCGATAGATCCTTGCGGTGCGCAGCGAAAGCGAACGACTTTCCTCCGCCCCAGCAGAAGCCCACCACCGCAATCTTTCCGTTGGCCGCCGGCAGATGCTTGCCGTAATCGGCCGCGGCGTCCAGGTCGGCGTTGACGACATCCGGGTCCAGGCCGGAAACAGCTTTGACGGTTGCATCCTGGCTGGGAAACTCGCTCGACCCTCCGCCGCCAGGTCCAAACCCGCTCAATAGGTCAGGCGCTATCACAATGAATCCCTGCCCCGCCAGTTCGTCGGCCATCTCCTTGGCCCAATCCGTGAGGCCGAAGATTTCGTGAATGAGAATCACCACAGGAGCCTTGGTTTTCACCTCAGGGTAGACCACAAAGGCCTGCACGGTGCGGCTCCCATGCTTTAGTGGCACATATTCGTGGTGGCGGGGCGAGGCTTCAAGCCGGGCTTTGGCCCAGTCCTGCGCATGAAGTGAAACAACGGCCGTCAACACCAGCAGAAGCGCGGGGGCGAGTTTGCAAAAGGAAAGCCAGGCGAATTTCATGGGGACAAGTCTAGCCTTGAAAATGATCGGGGTGCAAGAAATCTTATTTCACTCGCGAAATTGTTTCGATATTGCGGACTTGCTCAGGAATTTTTCTTGTCTGAAGCAACAAAAAAGCCGGAGCCTCAGCCCCGGCTTTTCAATTTGTCGAATTCCCTACGCCATTGCCTCGCGCCCCATGGGCTCGAAGTGCAACTGGTTCGACTTGCGATCCACGTCGATACGCACATGCGCGCCGTGCAGAATTTCGCCATTCAATATCTTGATGGCCAGCGGGTCCTGCACCATGCGCTGCAAAGCGCGCTTCAGCGGCCGTGCGCCATAGGCCGAATCCGAGCCCGAAGCCAGAATCAGCTGCCGCGCCGGTTCGGTGAGCTCGAGCGAAATCTGCCGGTCTTCGAGCAGCTTCCGCACCTCGTTCAGGCGCAGTTCCAGAATATGCGCCATCTGCGTGTGGCCCAGCGGACGGAAGATCACAATGTCGTCCACGCGATTCAGAAACTCCGGACGGAAGTGCTCGCGCAACACCCGCATCACGCTCTCGCGCGCCATGTCGTAGTCGTGATCGGTCTTCAGCGCGTCGCCTACCAGCATTGCCGCGCCCAGGTTCGAGGTCATGATGAGCACGGTGTTCTTGAAGTCGATGGTGCGCCCTTTGGAGTCAGTCAACCGCCCGTCGTCCATCACCTGAAGCAAAATGTTGAACACATCCGGATGCGCCTTCTCGATCTCGTCGAACAGAATCACCGCGTACGGCCTGCGATGCACGGCCTCGGTCAACTGGCCGCCCTCGTCGTAGCCCACGTATCCGGGGGGCGCACCAATCAGCCTGGCAACGGCGTGCTTCTCCATGTACTCGCTCATGTCAATGCGCACCATGGCCTGCTCATCGTCGAAGAGGAACTCTGCCAGGGCACGCGCCGTCTCGGTCTTGCCGACGCCCGTCGGTCCAAGAAAAATGAAGCTGCCGATCGGTCGCTTTGGATCGCTCAGCCCGGCACGCGAACGCCGGATCGCATTGGCCACCACGGTCAGCGCCGCATCCTGGCCCACCACGCGCTCGCGCAACCGCGTCTCCATCTCGACAAGCTTTTTCACTTCGCCTTCGAGCATTCGCGACACAGGAATCCCCGTCCACTTGCTCACGATGTTGGCTATGTCTTCCTCGTCGACTTCTTCCTTCAACATGCGCGCTACGCCTGCGTTGCCGTCCTGCGCGTCGCTGAGGCGCTTGAGTTCCGCCTCCAGCTTGGGCAGTTCTCCATATTGAATCTGCGCCGCCCGCTCCAGCATGCCTTTGCGCGTCTGCTCCTCGGCTTCAAAGCGCAGCGCTTCGATGCGTTTCTTCAATTCGCTGATGCGGCTGATGGCCTCGCGCTCACGCGTCCAGCGCGACCTTAAAGCGGTGATCTGCTCGGTGAGAGCAGCAAGCTCGCGCTCAACTTCGTCGCGGCGGCCAACGCTGTTGGCGTCGGTCTCGCGCTTCAGGGCTTCACGCTCAATTTCGAGCGATGTCTTCTCGCGTTCCAGTTGATCGATCTCCGTCGGCACCGAACCAATTTGAATGGCCAGCGAAGCCGCTGCTTCATCCACCAGGTCGATCGCCTTGTCGGGCAGGAACCGGTCGCTTATGTAGCGATGCGAAAGCGTGGCCGCGGCCACAATCGCCGAGTCCTTGATGCGCACGTTGTGGTGCGCCTCGTAGCGGTCCTTCAGGCCGCGCAGAATGGCGATCGTGTCCTCCACGTTGGGCTCGCCCACGTAGACAATCTGGAAACGCCGCTCCAGGGCCGCGTCCTTCTCAATGTATTTGCGGTACTCGTTCAGCGTGGTTGCGCCGATGGCCCGCAGTTCGCCGCGCGCGAGAGCCGGCTTGAGCATGTTGCTGGCGTCGATAGCGCCTTCGGCCGCTCCGGCGCCGACGAGCGTGTGCAACTCGTCGATGAAGAGGACAATCTGGCCGTTCGACTCCTCGATTTCTTTGAGGATGGCTTTGAGGCGGTCTTCGAACTCGCCGCGATACTTTGCGCCGGCAAGCATCGATCCCAGGTCAAGGGAGATGACGCGCTTGTCTTTCAGGCTTTCAGGCACATCCCCTGACACGATGCGGCGCGCCAAGCCTTCGACGATGGCTGTCTTGCCGACACCGGGTTCGCCGATCAGCACCGGATTGTTCTTCGTGCGGCGGCTGAGGACCTGGATGACGCGGCGAATCTCTTCGTCGCGGCCGATGACCGGATCGAGCTTGACACGGCGAGCGAGCTCCGTGAGGTCCTTGGCATATTTCTCGAGGGCCTGGAATTTGCCTTCCGGGTTCTGGTCGGTGACGCGCTGCGATCCGCGTACGGCAGTGAGAGCTTTGAGGATCGCGTCGTGGGTGGCGCCGGCGGCAGCCAGGGCTTCTCGCGCGGAGTCACCCTTCTGTTGGGCGATACCCAACAGCAGATGTTCCGTTGAAACGTATTCGTCTTTGAAGTTTGCAGCTTCGCGGAAGGCCTGCTCCAGAGCACGGTTTAGGTTGGCGCTGGCATTGGGGTGCGCCGGCGCGCCAGAGACGCGAGGCAGCTTCTCCTCAATTTGGTGCAGGTCGTGCTCGAGGCGCTCGTTGGGCACACCAATCTTTTCAAGGACGGCGGGAATCACACCCTCGCGATCTTCGATAAGTGCGAGCAACAGGTGGACGGGCTGCAACTCAGGGTTGCCGAACTCAGCTGCCCGCGCCTGTGCCTGC